>NZ_KI421511.1:1856166-2474888 GCF_000473265.1 Amycolatopsis thermoflava N1165 | reverse complement strand
AAACCCGCGCGTGCCGCCTGCCGGGAGGCGTATCTGGCTAGCGCGCCGGCCGTTTCCTAGGGCGCGGCCTCCAGGACGAAGAACGGCCGACGCCAGAACCGCACCGGGACGGGCGGGCAGATGTCTGTTTCGGCACCTGCCCCACGTGCGGGCCCGATGCCTGCCGCCTCGCCCGCGCTACAAGGCGGACCGGTCCTGGCTCATCCAGCGGCGGGCGTCAGCAGTTCCGTCGCGCGCAGCGCGATTTCCAGCCGCAGCCGGTGTTCCGGGTCGTTCAGCCGCTCGCCGAACAGTTCTTCGATCCGCCGCATCCGGTAGCGCACCGTCTGCGGGTGCACGCCCAGCCGCTCGGCCATCTCCGGCGCGCTCCCGCTGGACTGCAGCCACGCCAGCAACGTCTGCCCGAGCCGCGCGCGCTGCTTGTCCGTCAGTCCGTGCAGCGGCGCGAGGCACGCGTCCCGCAGCTGTCCGATCAGGAACTCGTCCGCCAGCAGCCACAGCGTGGCCAGGTGGTCGTCGGCGTGCAGCACCGGCTCCCGCGGGAGGATGCGGCGCACGCTCAGGTCCATCGTCCGGCGCGCCCAGCGCAGCGACACCGCCGCCTCCGCCAGCGGCACCCGCGGCCCGATCGCGACGCGCCAGCCGCGCAGCGCGGCCTCCAGGCCCTCCGGCGGCGCGGCCGCGAGCAGGCACGGCTGCGGGCTCTCCAGATCCGCCAGCACCCCGGCCGGCAGCGCGGGCGGCGGCAGCCGGTGCTGGTCGCGCCGCGGCTCCAGCGCCATCGCGACCACCTTGTCCGGCACGTGCCACCCGGCGGCCGCGGCCAGCCCCTCGACCGCCTGCGGCGCCGGCGCGGGCTCGGACAGGACCAGGCCGAGCAGCTGCCTGCGTTGCCTGGCCCGGGTGCCGGCCGCGCGGGCCTGCGCGGCGCGATAGCCCTGCACCGACAACGCGGAAATCTCGTCCACATAGGCCAGCACCGCTTCGGCGCCGGTGTAGAGGAGATCGGACGGCAGCCCCTTCGCCTGGCCGACCTTGGCGATGTAGCGCCACGCGGCCAGCCCGCCGACGCGGTAGGCGGTCTGGATCTGGTCCAGCGGACGCCCCTCGCTGTACTCGATGCGGCCGAGGTGCCGGAACACGCCGATCCAGTTGTCCTGGGACACCGCGGGGTTGCCGATGTTGTCCAGGCACTGCCCGACCGCCTCGCGCACCCCGCGCACGATGACCTCGCCGAACGGCCCCTCCAGCGGGCGGGCGTACTCCGGCACCGTCCGCTGGATCTCGGCCAGGATGACCCGCGTCAGCGCGTCCGCGTGCGGGCGGAACACCGCGGCCAGCTCGCGCGGCAGCGACGCCCACAGCGTGCTCGCGCGCCCCTGCGCCGGAGCCTCACCGGGCGGGCGGCGCGGGTGTGGCGGCCGCGGCGGCGCGGTGCGTCCGGGCCGGACCTCGGCATCGATCGTCATGTCAACCCCTGCTCGGGAAACCGCAGCGCTGCGGTGGGTGGAGATCTTCGCGGCCGGCCCCGTGCGCGTGGCCCGCTCGCGGAGCCAACATGGCATCACCCGGGTCGCGTTGGCAAGAACCGTTGACACACTCCGAATTCCTGCGCCACCCGTTCGGGTGACGGGTGTCGAGACGGGTGACACCCGGACGAGGGCTCATTCGCGCGTGCCTCACAAAGTCCCCTCCTCGGCGCCGAGTTGCCTGCGCAGCACCAGGTGCAGCCCGAACCGCGTGTCCGCGTCGTCCAGCCGGTCGCCGAACAGCTCGCGCAACTGGTGCAGCCGCGCCCGCACGGTCTGCGGGTGCACCTGCAGGCGGCGCGCGATCTCCGGCGCGCCGCCCCGGGTTTCCAGCCACGCGAGCAGGGTTTCGCCCAGCCGGGCGCGTTGCCTGCCGCTCACCGAGTCCAGCGGGGCCAGGTACTTCGCCTGCAGCCGGTCGGCGAGGAAGTCCTGCGAGCGCAACCAGATCGCGTCGAGGTGCTCGGCGCACCACACGACGTCCCCGGGCAGGGCGAGCCCGCGCCGGGCCAGCCGGTGCGCGGCCGGGGCCAGTACGAGCGGAACCGGCGGCGACACCGCGGCGCGCGCGGGTTTTTCCCAGTTGCCAGACAGGATCCCGACCGTCCGTTGCGGACTGGGCGTGATCAGGCAGGGGCGGTCGCCGTCCAGATCGGCGAGGACCTCGTCGTCCAGCAGGCCGGCAGGCAGGTTCTCGGCGTGTTCGAGGGCGATCACGGCGACCCGTTCGGGCAATGGCCATTCCGCGGCCTCGGCCGGGCCCGCGAGACTCGGCTGCGGCTCGGCGAGGATCAGCGTGGCCAGGCGGCGCCGGCGCTCCTCGGGTCCGGACGGCTGCCGCGCCTCCTGGAACCCTTCCAGTGCCGTCGCGGACAGCTCGTCGACGAACGCGAAGATCGCTTCGGCCGCGGTGGTGAGGGTCTGCGGGCCGGCCCCGAGATCACGCAGCACCGGGGTGAGGTACTGCCAGGCCACCCGGCCGCCGATGCGCACAGCGGCTTGCAGGGCGTCGAGCGTGCGGCCCTCGTCGAACTCGCGCCGCCCGCGGCGCCGGAACTGGCGGACCCACTCGCTGTGGTCCGGGTGCGGGTTGCCGATGCACCGGAAGCAGTGCCGCACCGCCACCTCGATGCCCTCGGCCAGCGCGCGGCCGAACCGGCCCTCCGGTGGCCCGGAGTACTCCGGCACCTCCCGCCGCACCTCGCGGACGATCGCCTCGGCGAGCGGCCGGGTGTGCGGCTCCAGCGCCACCGCGAGCCGTCTCGGTGCGGCCGCCAGGGCCTGCGCACTGCGGTAGTCCGGCACTTCCGCCCCCTTGACGCGCCGCAACAAAACCTGAAGCCGACTCGCGTTCTTGCTGGTCAGCGACCCGGCCGGACGATGCTACCGCCTGGTAGCCAGAGCGGACAGTAACCCTCGGCACTCGATCGGCGACAAACCGGGCGTCGAGGGGAGCTGTGCATGACCAAGCGGCTGGTGATCTGCTGCGACGGGACCTGGAACACGCCGGACCAGCCGGCGCCGACCAACGTGTCGCGGGTCGCGCTGGCGGTCGCGCCCGCCGACGGGGCCGGGCGCGAGCAGCGGATGTTCTACCACCCCGGGGTCGGGACGCGACGCGGCGAGCGCCTGTGGGGCGGGGCGTTCGGGTTCGGGCTGTCCCGCAACGTGCGCGAGGCCTACCGGTTCCTGGTCCGGACCTTCGAGCCGGGTGACGAGCTGTTCCTGTTCGGGTTCAGCCGCGGCGCCTACACCGCGCGCAGCCTCGCCGGCCTGGTGCGCAACTGCGGGATCCTGCGGCCCGAGCACGAGGACCGGATCGGCGAGGCGTACGCGCTCTACCGCGCCCGCGGGTCGAAGACGCATCCGCGCTCGGCCGCGGCGGAGCTGTTCCGCCGGTCGTACTCGCGCGAAACGCGGATCCGGTTCCTCGGCGTGTGGGACACCGTCGGGTCGCTCGGCATCCCGCTGTCCGGGCTGCGGCTGGTCAACCTCGTCAACCGGCGCTGGCAGTTCCACGACACGGAGCTGAGCTCCAGCGTCGACGCGGCGTACCACGCGCTGGCGATCGACGAGCACCGCCCGCCGTTCCGGCCCGCGCTGTGGCGGCCGCGCGCGGGCACGATCGGGCAGCGCGTCGAGCAGGTCTGGTTCGCCGGGGTGCATTCCGACGTCGGCGGCGGCTACCCGGACCGGGCACTGGCCGACATCAGTCTGCTGTGGATGGTCGAGCGGGCGCGGGCACACGGGCTGGCCTTCGAACCGGGCGCGTTCGCGGCCGCGGAACTGGACCCGCTCGGCCGGGCGCACGAGTCGCGCACGGGGTTCTACAAGCTGATGCCCCGGCACGTGCGGCCGCTGGGCACGTCGTCCCACGAGTACGCGGCGTCGAGCGCCGTGGAGCGGCAAGCGATGGTCTCCGGGTACGCCCCGAACCTCGACGCGTACCTCTCCGAGGGCGGCGCGGTTCTCCCGGTCCGCAGCGACGAGGGAGAGCGCTTCCCGGCGGCCAGCCCGGAGCCGGAACCCGCCTGAGCGCAGGACTCGCGCGTCCGGTTCCAGCGTCACCCGGTCCCGCAGCGACCGGCCGGCCGCGCCGGGCTCGTCAGCCGCGGGTCAGGCCTTGCGCGGCGGCGCCGCGGCTGAGGACCACTTCGTCGGTCCGCGCGAGGGCTTCCGCGGCGCGCGCCCGGTCCAGGGCGGGGTCGTCGGCGGTGCGCAACCGGATCGGCGGGCCGAGGTCGATCACCGTGGGCACGTACTCGGCCCGGTCCACCGTCCAGCCGTCGCCGGCGCGGGTGAAGTGGAACCGGCCGATGAGGCCCTCCTCGGTGGTGCCGCGCGGTTCCGAGTGCCTGGCGATCGAATTGCCCAGCCCGTAGGCGACCCACTTGCCGCCGATCTTCTCCATCGGCTGCACGACGTGCGCGTGGTGCCCGATGATCAGGTCCACCGCGGGGTCGGCCAGCACCCGCTGCGCGATCTGCCGCTGCGAGGCGGTCGGCTCGTGCTGGTACTCCGCGCCCCAGTGCAGGCTCGCGATCACCACCTGCGCCCCGGCCGCCCGCGTGGCCCGCGCTTCCGCCAGCACCGCGTCCGCGTCGAGGGTGTTCGACACCCACTGCTTGCCGCCGGGCAGCTTCTTGCCGTTGAACCCGAACGTGTAGGACACGTGCCCGACCTTCACGCCGTGCACGTCCAGCACCAGCGGCGTGCGGGCCTCCTGCTCGGTGCGGGCGGAGCCGGTGTGCCGGATGCCGGCCTCGTCCAGTTCGTCGAGCGTCCGGTCCACGCCGTCGGTGCCGGTGTCGATCGTGTGGTTGGACGCGGTCGAGCAGTCGTCGTACCCGGTGTCGGCCAGCGCGTCGGCGATCTCCGGCGGCGCGCTGAACTCCGGGTAGCCCTGGAACGGGCCCTCCGCGGGCGCGAGCGGCGTCTCCAGGTGGCACACCGCGAGGTCCGCGGAGCTGATGTCGTCCCGGATCCCGGCCAGCAGTGGCCGGTAGTCGCGGGTCCCGCCGCCGTCCGCGACCGCCTGGTCGGTCAGCGCGGGGTGGATCAGCACGTCCCCGGTCGCCGCCACGGTGAAGCCCGGGCCGGCGGCCGCGGCGGCCGCGGGCGGTGCGTCCGGCTGCGGCGGGGCGTCTTCGTCCGGCGCGAAGCAGGCGGCGAGCAGCGCGCCCGCCGTCAAGCCCGCGAGAACCAGACGGATGCGCATGGTTCCCGATCCTGCCAGAGGGCCACTCCCGGTGCGGCTCGGCACCGAGAGTGGCCCCAAGATCACCCGGTCAGGCCTTCAGCGACTCCGACAGGGCGGTGGCGTCGCGACGGAGAGTCTCCGACGCGACCCGGTCCGGCACGTTCCACCGCTGGCCGGCGAGGACGCCGAACAGCCGCAGCGCCTCCTGCGCCGGCCGGACCCGGCCGGCCTTCGCGTGCGACTCGGCGAGGTCCAAGGTGCCGCGCAGCTGCACCGCACCCGCCTTGGTCACCCAGCCGGCGTCGCGGAACCGGTCGATCAGGGCGCGCATGTCACCGAACGACGTCCCGGTCGTGAAGTTCACGGCCTTGGTCGTGGTGAGCCCGGCCTGGTCGGTCACGGTCACCGACAGCTGGTGCGCCCCGAGCGGCAGCCGCCACAGCTCCAGCGGCTTGCCCGGCGTGACCGGCTGACCGTCCACTGTGGCCTGGACCCCGGCGACCCCGGAGGTGGCGTCGGTGGCGGTGACCACCGGTGTCAGCGCCGCGGAGTCCCCGAAGGCCTGTCCCTCGGTCACCCCGGCGACCGTCACCGCCGGCGCGGTCTTGTCGATCTTCACCGTGAGCGTGCCCGGCGCGGAGACGTTGCCGCCGTTGTCCGTCGCCCGGTACAGCACGGTCGTGGTGCCCTCGGCCGACAACGTGACCGGGTTGGCCGCGTTCGCCCAGGTGACGCCGTTGTCCACGGAGTACTGCCTGCTGGACACCGTGCCGTTGTCGGTCGCGGTCACGGCCAGCGTCACGTTGCCCGTGTACCAGCCGTTCGCCCCGGTCGGGGCCGACGGCGTCAGCGCGGCCGACACCGCGGGCGGCGTCTTGTCCGCGACCCCGGCGCCCTGGAAGGTGAAGGCGTCGACGTCGACCCCGCCGCTGGAGGTGACGAACAGCTTGCCCGCGCCCGAGGGCAGCCCGGTCAGCTGCGTGGTCACCGTCTGCCAACCGTCGCCCGCCGGGACGTCGACCGTGGCGAACGGCGCCGCGTCGGCGGCGTTCCACCGCAGCTGCAACTGGCCGGCGCCGTGCGCCTTGGTCTGCACCCCGGTGATGCCGCTGAAGTTGACCGGGTCGTAGGCCAGCCAGTCCCCGGCGTCGAAACCGGTGACCGAGCGCAGCCCGGACGCGCTCGTGTCGTCGGTGATCGTCACGCCGCTGGTCTCGTCCGCGTGCTCGCCCTGCATGAGCTTCGGGTTCAGCACGGCCTGCGCCTCGCCGGTCGCGGGCGGCACGCCGCCTGCGCCGTTGTCGGTGTAGGTCACGTTGAGCACGCCGAAGACGTTCTCGGTCTCACCGTGCCCGGCGTCGGTCGGCGTGGCCACGGCGCCGGTGCAGCCGGTGCCGCTGTTGACCGGGTGCCCGTGCTGGTTGTGGCCCAGACCGAAGGCCCACGCGACCCGGCTGCACACCGGGGTCGTGCCGTCCTCCGGATCGTTGACCGTCACCGCGTAGGGGATCGCGTCGCCCCAGTCGAAGAACCCGCCGTGCACCGGGGCGGTCAGGCCCACCGTGGGCGCGGTGTTGCCGGTGGTGACCTGCTCCGACGTCAGGCCGTGCTTGCCCGCCGGGTCGGTGACGCGCAGCCGTGCCTCGACCTGGCCGTTCTCGGTGTAGGTGTGGGTGGCCTGCGGTCCGGTGGCGTCGAACGTGCCGTCACCGTCGAAGTCCCACTCGTAGGTCAGCGCGCCGCCCTCGGGGTCGCTGGACGCGCTGCCGTCGAAGGCCACGGTCAGCGGCGCCTGCCCGGACGACGGGGTCGCCGTCATCCGCGCGGTCGGGGCCTTGTCGCCCGGCGCGAAGTCGATCCGGTACAGGCCGGCGTCCGGGTTCTGCCGGAAGAAGCCGTCGCCGTAGTCCAGGACGTAGAGCGAGCCGTCCGGACCGAACTCGAGGTCCATCGGGTTGTCCCAGATCGGCTGGCCCAGCGTGGACAACTCGGCGTTGGGCAGGAAGTTCTCCAGCTTCGTCACCGGCCCGTCCGGGCCGGACAGCGTGAACGCGGCGACGTAGTCCTGCGAGAACTCGCCGAAGAACGCCTTGCCGTCCCAGTACTCCGGGAACTTCGTCGGCGACGGGTTGTTCGCGTCGTAGTGGTAGACCGGGCCGCCCATCGGCGCCTGGCCGGTGCTGGAGCGGAACGCGGTCAGCTCGGGCCACGGCTGGTCGCTGTCCTTGTCGCCGTACCAGAGCGTGGCCGGGGTGGCCGGCGGCAGCTCGCGCAGCCCGGTGTTCCAGCGCGAGTCGTTGACCGGCGCGGCGCAGTCGAAGGCCGGGCCCGGGGTGAGCGTGGCGAAGTCGAAGTCCCGGTAGGGCTGGGTGTTGTCGGCCGTGCAGAACGGCCAGCCCGAGTTCATCGCCTTCGTCGTGGTCTGCCACTCGACGTAGCCCATCGGGCCGCGGTTCGGGTCGGCGGTGCCGGCGTCGGGGCCGTAGTCGCCCCACATCACCGCGCCGGTCGCCTTGTCGACCGTCATCCGGAACGGGTTGCGCAGGCCCATCACGAAGATCTCCGGCCGCGTCAGCGGCGTGCCGGGGGCGAACAGGTTGCCCTCGGGGATCGTGTAGGAGCCGTCCTCGTTGACGTGGATGCGCAGGATCTTGCCGCGCAGGTCGTTGGTGTTGCCCGAGCCGCGCCGCTCGTCGAGGCCGGGGTTGTAGCCGGGCGCGTCGTTGATCGGCGTGTAGCCGTTGACGTTCGGGCCCGAGGCGGGCGTGTTGCCGCCGGTCGACAGGTACAGGTTGCCCTGGGCGTCGAAGTCGACGTCACCGGCGACGTGGCAGCACTGGCCGCGGTTGGTCGTGACGCGGATGATCTCCTGCTCGGTGCTCAGGTCCAGCGCCTCGCCGGTCCACTTGAACCGCGACAGGACGTCGTAGCCCTCCCACTGCTTCCAGTACGAGTCGTCCGTGCCCGCGGGCAGCGTGTTCGGCGCGGAGCCGGCCGGGGTGTTCAGTTTGGGCGAGTAGTAGAGGTAGACCCAGTGGTTCTCGGCGAACCCGGGGTCCAGCGTCACCGTCTGCAGGCCCATCTCCGAGTTCTGGTAGACGGGGATGGTGTTGACGACCTTCGTCACGCCGGTCTTCGGGTCGGTCAGCCGCACCTCGCCGCTGCGCGCGGTGTGCAGGACGCGGTTGTCCGGCAGCACGGCCAGGTCGATGGGCTCGCCCACGTTCTTGGTGAGCGTGATCTTCTCGTAGTTCTCCCAGTGCAGGGCGGCGTCTTCGTCGTGGGCCGCGGCGGGCACGGCGAGGCCGAGCACCGGCAGGGCCGTCACCGCGGCGGCGGTGATCAACCGTCTGAGGGCAGGATGCATCGCGAGATCACTCCGGTGGGATTTCGACGGGGAGGGGGAGGGGTCAGCCGCGCAGGTTCTCCAGCGCCTGGTAGCTGCGCAGCGCCGCGGCGAACGAGCCGGGCGGGTTGGGCAGCGTGCTGGGCGCGGTGTCCTGCTCCCAGATGCCGTGGTAGCGGCCGCGTCCGTTGACCCGCTTGAGGAACCGGCGGTAGGGCAGGTCGCCCGCGCCGAACTCGACGATGTCGTAGCCGTTGGGGTTTTCCGGGTTCTCGTCGCCGTCCTTGAGGTGCAGCAACGGGTAGCGGTGCGGGGCACGGGTGATGTAGTCCGCGGGGTCGAAGCCGGGGAAGCGGTACTGGCCGACGTAGGCCCAGTACACGTCCATTTCGAGGTAGACCAGGCTCGGGTCGGTGTGCTCCAGGAAGACGTCGTAGAGACGGACCTCCGGCTGGTCGGTGGCGAAGGCGAACTCGCCCGCGTGGTTGTGCTGGTAGAACTTCAGGCCGCGGGCGCGTGCCGCGGCGCCGAAGGTGTTGAACTCCTCGGCCGCCGCCCGGTAACCGTCCACTGTGTTCACGTTGCTCGGGGCGTTGGCGGTGCCGATGTGCTTGAGCCCGAGGATTTCCGCGTTGTCGAGTTCGCCCTGCAGGTTGGTGCGGAAGTTGTTGAGGCCGACGTGGCTGCCGACCGCCTTGAGCCCGAAGTCCTTCAGCAGCTGGGCGATCTCCGGCACGGTGATCTGCCGTCCGAGGATCGAGGTGCTCTGGGTGTAGCCCGCGAACTCGATTTCGCGGTAGCCGATGCGGGACAGCTCCTCGAACACGGCCCGGAACCCGAGCTGGGAGACCTTGTCGCGGACGCTGTAGAGCTGGATGCCGATCTGGTTCTGCGGGACGAGGCGGCCGCCGCCCTGGCTGGCGACGGCGGGCAGCGATCCGGCGAGCGCCGCGGCGCTGACCGCGACGGTCGCCCCCGCCGCGGAGCGCAGGAAACCGCGGCGGTTGAACGACGAGTGGGACACGGATTTCTCCTTCAGCCGAGTGTGAACCGACCCCCTTGCCACGTGCGCCGGTCAACGTAGGCAACTTCCGCCGAAAGTGTCCAGAGTTTCGGATTTCCCGGAACAAAGTTCGGCCGCGTCTGCTCAAAAGGGGCGGCGGCGGGTCTACAGTCGGTGCACGCGCGAGCAGCGAGGAGGCTGGTGCCCCCATGACCACCAGCGGTTTTCCCCCGTCGGCCGAGACCCGTGAGCAGGCCGGGCTGCTCGCCCTGCTGCGGGACGAGGGCCCGATGGCGCGGGTCGAACTGGGTGAACGGCTCGGCGTGCCCCGGGCCCGGCTGGCCGCCGAGATCACCCGGCTGGCCGAAGGCGGGCTCGTGGAATCCGGCGGTCCGGCGGCGAGCCGCGGCGGGCGCCGGTCGACGCTCGTGCGCCTGGCCGACGACTTGCGGTTCCTCGGCGTCGACATCGGGGCGACCTCGGTCGGCGTCGCGGTGACCGACGGGCGATGCGAGGTGCTGGCGCACGCGGTGGAGGACTGCGACGTGCGCCGTGGGCCGGTGCCGGTGCTGGACCGGGTCGAGCAGCTGGCGGCGAAGGTGCTGCAGGACGCCCCCGGGCGGCTCGCGGGCGCCGGGATCGGGCTGCCCGGGCCGGTGAGCTTCCGCGACGGGATGCCGGTCGCGCCGCCGATCATGCCCGGCTGGGACCGCTTTCCCGTGCGTGACCGGCTCGCCGGGCACTGGGGCTGCGCGGTGACGGTCGACAACGACGTGAACGTGATGGCGCTGGGGGAGCGGCACGCGGGGGTGGCCAGGTCGCTCGACGACCTGATCTTCGTGAAGGTGGGGACCGGCATCGGCGGCGGAATCGTCGTCGGCGGCCGGGTGTACCGCGGGGTGGCCGGCACGGCGGGCGACATCGGGCACATCAAGCTCGACGACTACGGCCCGGCGTGCGCCTGTGGGGAGGCCGGGTGCCTGGAGGCGTACTTCGGCGGGGCGGCGCTGGCGCGGGACGCGCAGACGCTGGCGCGCAGCGGACGGTCGCCGTACCTCGCCGAGCTGCTGGCGGACCGGCCCGTGCTGACCGCGCGGGACGTGGCGGAGGCGGCCCAGGCCGGCGACTTCGCGGCGGTGACGCTGGTCCGCGAGGGCGGGCGGCGGCTGGGGCAGGTGATCGCGTCGCTGGTGAGCTTCCTGAACCCGGGGATGGTCGTGATCGGCGGCGGCGTGTCCCGGCTGGGGCACACACTGCTGGCCGAGGTGCGGTCGTCGGTCTACCGGCGGTCGCTGCCCCTGGCGACCGGGAACCTGCCGATCGTGCTCTCGGAGCTCGGCGACCAAGCCGGTGTGATCGGGGCCGCCTGGCTGGCCTCCGACCACGCCTTCAGCGTGCCGGCCTGACCTCGGTGCGGGTGGTGCGAGTGGCGTGAGGCGGCCGCGGGTGGCTCGGCCTGGCGCGGTTTCGTGCGTGTACGTCACGGTGTCGGCACGCTTCGCAGCCACGGTCTCGCGACTTCCACTGAACGGAAGCATGTCATCAATCGTGCACACTTTCGGCAGTCCGGTTCAAAAGTAACGATCTGACTGTTACTCCTTTTGCCGGATTGTGGCAGAAGTACCCCGCCAGTCAGAGTAGGCGGCGTACGCCAGAGCACTGAGACGGCAGCACTGAGACCGGCCAGTTTCCCAACGAAGTGGAGCGTCCGCGGTGCCCCAACCTTCCGACCGGCCGACGGATCGCGCCGGTGTCCGCAGGGCGAACCTCGCCCTGCTCGTCCGGCTTCTGCGCCGCCACGGGGGGCTTTCCCGCGCGCAACTGGCGACCCTGAGCGGCCTCAGCAAGGCCACCGTCTCCGGCCTCGTCGCCGAGCTGGAGATCCGCGAGCTCGTCCAGGCGGGCGGCCGCCACGAGGGCGGCCAGGGCAGGCCCGGCCAGCTCGTCGAACTCCGGCCGCGCGGCCACTGGGGCATCGGGCTCGAGGTGGACGAGGACCACGTCGGCGTGACGGTCCTCGACCTCGCCGGCACCGCCACCACCCGCCGCCGCGCCGCGTGCGACGTGCGGGCCCTCGGGGCGGCGCGCGCCCTCGACGAACTGGCCGCCCTCGTGCTCGCCGCGCGGTCCGAAGTGGACGACGTCGCGGGCATCGCGGTGGCGGTGCCCGGCCTGGTCGACACCGCGGCCGGCGCCGTCCGCCTCGCGCCCGGCCTCCGGTGGCGCGGCGTCGCCCTCGCCGACGGGCTCGCCGCCCGCACCGGGTTCCCCCTCGACCGCATCGTCGTCGGCAACGACGCCAACTTCGCCGCGCTCGCCGAAGCCGACGACGGCGCCGCCCGCGGCTGCTCCGACGTCGTGTTCCTGCACGGCGGCATGGGCGTCGGCGCCGGGCTGATCACCGGCGGCGGCCTGATCGGCGGCGCGGCGGGCGAGGTCGGGCACCTGTCGCTGGAACCCACCGGCCGTCCCTGCGTCTGCGGCCGCCGCGGCTGCTGGCAGACCGCCGTCGGCATCGACCCGTTCCTGCACTCGCTGGCCGGCCCCGGCGACCTGGTCCACGACCCGTCCCTCGACCTGGCCCAGCGCACCGCGATCGTGCGACGGCGCGCGCAGGACGGCGACCGCCGCGTCCTCGGCGCGCTCGTGCAGCTCGGCGCCGCCCTCGGCCACGGCGTCGCGGTCCTGGCCGACGTGCTCGACCCGCGGATCGTGGTCCTCGGCGGTTACTTCGCGCCGCTGTGCGAGTGGCTGGCCGAGCCGGTCCGCGCCGAACTCGCCGCCCGCTCGGTGACCGCCGAGACCGGCGGCCCCCGCATCGTGGCGTCCCGGCTCGGGTTCGCCGCGGTCGGCACCGGCGCGGCGCAGGCCGCGATCCGGCCCCTGCTGGACAATCCGACGCTGGCCCCGGCCGGCGCCCCGGTGAGCGTGGAGGCGTGATGACCGAAGACCTGCTGTCCATGCGCGGCATCGTCAAGACGTTCCCGGGTGTCCGGGCGCTGGACGGTGTCGAGCTGTCGGTGCGGGCGGGGGAGGTGCACTGCCTGCTCGGCCAGAACGGCGCGGGCAAGTCGACCCTGATCAAGGTCCTCGCCGGCGCCCACCAGCCGGACGCGGGCGAAATCCGCTGGCTCGGCGATCCGGTCACGCTGTCCTCGCCGGTCGTGGCGCTGCGCCGCGGCATCGCGACCATGTACCAGGAGCTCGACCTCATCCCCGCGTTGTCGGTGTCGGACAACATCTTCCTCGGCCACGAGCCGGCGCAGGCCGGCTTCACCCGCGACCGGCAGGCCCGCGTCAAGGCCGCCGAGCTGCTCGCGCGGCTCGGCCACCCGGAGATCCACCCCGACCGCGAGGTCGGCGACCTGTCCGCGGCCGGCCAGCAGCTCGTGTCGATGGCCCGCGCGCTGGCCCACGACGCGCGCCTGATCGTGATGGACGAGCCGACCGCCGCGCTCGCCGCCGACGAGGTGGACAACCTGTTCCGCATCGTCGCCGAGCTGACCGCCGAGGGCGTCGCCGTCGTCTACATCTCGCACCGGCTGGAGGAGATCCGCCGCATCGGCAACCGCGTCACCGTGCTCAAGGACGGCGCCACCGTCGCCGCCGGGCTGGAAGTCGCCGACGTGACCACCGACCACCTGGTGTCGCTGATGTCCGGCCGCCGCGTCGAAACCGTCTACCCGGAACGCCTGGAATCCACAGTGGACAGCTCGACCGAGCTGCTGCGCGTGGAGAACCTGACCCGTCGCGGCGAGTTCGAGGACGTCAGCTTCACCTTGCGGCGCGGGGAGATCCTCGGCGTGGCGGGACTCGTCGGCGCCGGCCGCAGCGAACTGCTGGAGACCATCTTCGGCGGCCGCAAACCGGACGCTGGCAAGGTCTTCGTCGAGGGCAAGCGCCTCAAGCCGGGCGACGTGCCCAGCGCGGTCAAGGCCGGGATCGGCCTGGCGCCGGAGGAACGCAAGAGCCAGGCGCTGCTGCTGGAGATGTCGGTGGCGCACAACGTGACCCTGGCCAGCCTGCCCGCCTACAGCCGCTTCGGCTTCACCGACCGCGCCCGCGAGATCGGGGACTCGGCCGAACGCCTGCGGCAACTGGATTTGCGCCCGGCCGATCCGCGCCGCCCGGTGGGCACGCTCTCCGGCGGCAACCAGCAGAAGGCGGTCGTGGCGCGCTGGCTCGTGCGCGGCTGCTCCATCCTGCTGCTCGACGAGCCCACCCGCGGCGTCGACGTGGGCGCGCGGGCCGAGCTCTACCGGCTGATCCGCGAGCTGGCCGCCGATGGCGTCGGGCTCGTGCTGGTCTCCAGCGAGATGCCCGAGGTGCTCGGGCTCGCCGACCGCGTGCTCGTGATGCGGGAGGGCCACGTGGTCCGCGAGGCGCCCGCGAGCGAGCTGACCGAAGCAGACGTGCTGAATCTGGTGATGGAGGGAAGTGCGGCATGACGAAGGACCCCTCGTCGGTGTTGCCCGAGGCCACGCAGGCCCCGCCACCCCGGGCCGCGCCGCCGGCCCCGAAGGCCGCGCGCGGCCGATTCCCGGTGGACGCCCGGCTGGCCGGGCTGTTCGGGGTGTTCGTCCTGCTGTGCCTGGTGGGCTGGCTGACCCGGCCGGACGCGTTCTTCACCGAGGGCAACCTGTCCACCATCCTGCGGCTCGCGGCCGCGATCGGCGTGGTCAGCGTCGGCATGACGTTCGTGATCATCAGCGGCGGCATCGACCTGTCCGTCGGCTCGATCGTGGCGCTGTCCAGCGTGTGGGCGACGACGCTGGCGACACAGGCCTACGGCCCGGTGGTGATGGTGATCTGCGCGCTCGCGGTCGGTCTCGGCTGCGGGCTGATCAACGGCGTGCTGGTGTCCTACGGCAGAGTGGTGCCGTTCATCGCGACGCTGGCGATGTACGCCTCGGCACGCGGGCTCGCCGAGCGGATCAGCGGCCGGCAGACGCAGGTCGTGCGGGAGACCGGTTTCCTGAGCTTCTTCCGCGGTGACTTCCTCGGCATCCCGGTGCTGATCTGGATGTTCGCGCTGGTGTTCGTGGTCGGCTGGGTCCTGCTCAACCGCACCACGTTCGGCCGCCGCACGTTCGCCGTCGGCGGCAACACGGAGGCCGCGCGCCTGGCCGGCATCAACGTCAAGCGGCACACCGCGCTCGTCTACGGCGTGGCCGGGTTGTGCTGCGGCATCGCGGCGATCATGGTGGTGGCGCGCACCACCTCGGGCGCCTCCACCAACGGCCTCTACTACGAGCTGGACGCGATCGCCGCGGTCGTCATCGGCGGCACCCTGCTCACCGGCGGCCGCGGCACCCTGATCGGCACGCTCATCGGCGTCCTGATCTTCACGGTGCTGGGCAACATCTTCACGCTCAACAACCTCGACACCGACATCCAGAACATCGCCAAGGGCGCGATCATCGTCCTGGCCGTCCTGCTGCAGTTCCGCACCAACCGCGCCCGCAAGTCCACTTAGGAAAGACGAACCCCGAAACCCCTCCCCGACGACGACCACTGGAGCTCGCCATGTCCGGACCATCCTCCCTCGCCCGCCGCCGCTTCCTCACCGGCGGCGCGGCCGTCGGCGCAGGCGCCCTGCTGGCCGCCTGCACCTCCAACGAGTCGCCGCAGTCGGCCCCGCAGGCCGTCGCGGGCAACGCGGGCCAGAACTCCCAGCCCGGCAAGCACGTCACCATCGGCTTCTCCGCGCCTGCCGCCGACCACGGCTGGATGGCGGCGATGACCAAGAACGCCCGCGCGCAGGCCGGCCAGTTCTCCGACGTCACCTTCACCGCCACCGAGGGCACCAACGACGTCAACCAGCAGATCGCCCAGGTCGAGACGCTGATCAACCAGAAGGTCGGCGTCCTGGTGATCCTGCCCTTCGACGGCAAGGCGCTGACCCAGGTCGGCCAGCAGGCGATGGACGCGGGCATCCCGGTGGTCAACGTGGACCGGGTGTTCGACACGCCGCTGGCCTACCGCACCTGGATCGGCGGCGACAACTACCGGATGGGCGTCAACGCGGGCAACTACATCGCGGGCGAGCTGAAGAAGAAGGGCGTCACCAGCCCGGTGATCGGCGAGGTCGCCGGCATCGACTCGCTGCCGCTGACCCAGGAGCGCAGCCAGGGCTTCCGCGACGCGCTGGCCAAGCACGGGTTCGCCGTCGGCCCGCGCGTGTCGGCGCAGTTCACGCCGGAGAGCGGCGAGCAGATGACGTCGAACCTGCTGCAGTCGGCGCCGAAGCTGGACGCGCTGTGGAACCACGACGACGACCAGGGCATCGGCGTGCTCGCGGCGATCGACAACGCGCGCCGCAGCGAGTTCCTCATGGTCGGCGGCGCGGGCTCGCGCAACATGATGGACCTGATCAAGGCCGACAGCAGCGTCATCAAGGCGACCGTGCTCTACAGCCCGTCGATGGCGTCCTCGGCGATCGCCCTGGCCCGGCTGCTCGGCCAGGACAAGGGCATCGGCGACCTCGCCGAGCACGAGATCCCCGCGAACGTCACGACCTACTCGGCCGTGGTGACCAAGGAGAACGTCGATTCCTATGCCGATGTCGCCTTCGACTCCTGACCCCGCGGGCGCCTCGATCGGGGTGGGCATGGTCGGGCACGCCTTCATGGGCGCCGTCCACGCCCACGCTTGGCGCTCGGTCCACCGGTTCTTCGACGTGCCGCTGGCGCCGCGGCTGGCCGTCCTCGGCGGCCGCGACCCGGAGCGCACGAAGGCCGCCGCCGCCAAGCAGGGCTGGCCGGACGTCGAGACCGACTGGGCCACCCTGGTCGCGCGCGACGACGTCGGCATCGTCGACATCTGCACGCCGGGCGACTCGCACGCCGAGATCGCGCTGGCCGCGCTCGCCGCGGGCAAACACGTGCTGTGCGAGAAACCGCTGGCCAACTCGGTCGCCGAGGCCGAGGAGATGGCCGCGGCCGCCGAAGGCGCCGCGGCCAACGGGCAGCGGGCGATGGTCGGGTTCAACTACCGGCGGGTGCCCGCGATCGCGCTGGCCCGCAAGATGGTCGCCGAGGGCAGGCTGGGCACCATCCGCCAGGTGCGGGCCGCCTACCTGCAGGACTGGCTGGCCGACCCGGCCACGCCGATGACCTGGCGGCTGCGGCGGGACAAGGCCGGGTCCGGCGCGCTGGGCGACATCGCCGCGCACGCGGTGGACACCGCCCAGTTCGTCCTCGGCGACCGCATCAGTGGCGTCTCGGCGATGACCGAGACGTTCGTGCGGGAGCGGCCGCTGTCCGGGGAGCCGGGCAGCGCGCTGGGCGAGGTCGACGTGGACGACTGCGCGGTGTTCCTGGCGCGGTTCGCCGGCGGCGCGGTCGCCACGTTCGAGGCCACCCGGTTCGCGCTGGGCCGCAAAAACGCGCTGCGGCTGGAGATCAACGGGTCGCGGGGCAGCCTGGCCTTCGACTTCGAGTCGATGAACGAGCTGTCCTTCTACGACGGCGACGACGACCCGGCCGAGGCGGGCTTCCGGCGGATCCTGGTGACCGAGCCGGACCACCCCTACGTCGGGGCGTGGTGGCCGCCGGGGCACCTGCTGGGTTACGAGCACACCTTCACCCACGAGATCGCCGACTTCCTCACCGCCATCGGCGAGCAGCGCGACCCCGAACCGGGGTTCGCCGACGGCCTGCAGGTCCAGCGGGTGCTGCACGCGGTGGAGGAGAGCGCGGGCAACGGAACGTCCTGGGTCGGCGTATCAATGTCGACCGAAAGGGTGATCGATGCCTGAGAGAACTGGATTGTGGCTGGTCGGCGCGCGTGGCTCGGTGGCCACGACGGCGATCAGCGGGCTGCTCGCGATGCGGTCCGGCCTGACCGGGCCGGACGGCTGTGTGACCGAGCGGCTGGACGTGGCGCCCGGCGTGCTGCCGGGCTGGGACGAGCTCGTCGTCGGCGGGCACGACCTGGTGGACACGCCGCTGGAGAAGAAGGCGGAGCAGCTCACCGCGGGCGGGCTGCTCCCCGCCGGCCTGCTGCCGGCGATCCGCGACGGCCTGCGTGCCGTCGAGGCCGACCTGCGTCCGGTGCCCAGCGGGCGCACGCAGGCCGAGACCGCCGCGCGGCTGGCCGACGACCTGCGCGAGTTCCGCACCCGGCACGGCCTGTCGGCCGTCGTGGTGATCAACGTCTCGTCCACGGAACCCCCAACCGCGGACGCGCCGGAGCACCACGACCTCGACGCGCTCGTGGCGGCGATGGACGAGCCCGGCCGCGAGGTGCTGCCCGGCAGCTCGCTGGCGGCGCTCGCGGCGGTGTCGGCGGGGTGCCCCTTCGTGGACTTCACGCCGTCGACGGGCATCCGGTTGCCCGCGCTCACCGAATTCGCCCGGCGGCAGGGGCTGCCCTACGCCGGATCGGACGGCAAGACCGGGGAGACGCTGCTCCGGTCGGTGCTGGCGCCGATGTTCGCGGCGCGGGCGCTGAAGGTGCGCTCGTGGTCGGGCACCAACCTCCTCGGCGGCGGCGACGGCGCCACCCTGGCCGACCCGGTGAAGGCGGCGGGCAAGCTGGAGTCCAAGGCCCGCGGGCTGGCGGCCCTGCTCGGCGACGACGTGGTGGCCCCGCTGCACATCGACCACGTGCCGGACCTCGGCGAGCAGAAGACGGCCTGGGACCACGTGTCCTTCGAGGGCTTCCTTGGTGCGCGGATGACCCTGCAGTTCACCTGGACCGGCTACGACTCGGCACTGGCCGCGCCGCTGGTGCTGGACCTGGCGCGGCTGACCGCGGCCGCGTACCGGGCGGGCGAGACCGGGCCGCTGGGGCAGCTCGCGTTCTTCTTCAAGGACCCGGTCGGCACCGGCGAGCACCGCTTCGCCGAGCAGGCGCGGGCCTTGGCCGAGTGGGCCTCGTCGCTGGGACGGCAGAAGTGAACCCGTACGTGCAGCTCGTGCGGGCACCGGCCGCGCTGAGCGTCCTCGGCGACACCGTCGCGGGCGCCGCCGCGGCCGGCCGTCCGTTGCGGGGACGGCGGCTCGCGCTGCCGCTGGCCTCGGTGGCGATCTACTGGTCCGGCATGGCGCTCAACGACTGGGCCGACCGCGAGCTGGACGCGGTCGAGCGCCCGGAGCGGCCGATCCCGTCCGGCCGGGTCAGCCCGCGGCGCGCGCTCGGCGTCGCGGCGGGGCTGACCGGCGCGGGCCTCGGGCTGGCCGCGGTCGCCGGTGGCCGCGACGCGCTCAAGGTCGCCGCGCCGCTGGCCGCGGCGGTGTGGGCCTACGACACCGTGCTGAAGAAGACCCCGCTCGCACCGGCCGCGATGGCGCTGTGCCGCTCGCTGGACGTGCTGCTCGGCGCGGGCCGCTCGGGTGCGGCGAAGGCGCTGGTCCCGGCCGCGGTGCTCGGCGGGCACACGCTCGGGGTCACCGCGTTGTCGGCGGGCGAGGTGCACGGCGCGTCGCCCGCGCGCGCGGCGGGCGCGCTCGCGCTGACCTCGGCGTCGGCCGCCGCGGCGGTGTCGGGGCGCGGCGGCGCGGCCGGGCACCGGGTGGCGGCGCTGGCCGCGGCCGCCGGGTACGGCGTGAGCGTCGGGTCGAAGCAGTACGCGGCGGTGCGCAAGCCGACCGCGGCCGTGGTCCGGACGGCGACGGCCGCCGGCATCCACGGCATGGTCCCGTTGCAGGCCGCGCTCGCGGCCCGGCGCGGCGGGGTGCTCGGCGCGGGCCTGGTCGCACTGGCGCTGCCGCTGGCCAAGCGGCTCGGCCGGAAGGTGAGCCCGACATGAGCGGCTACCACCTCGGCTACGGCACCAACGGGTTCGCCAACCACCGGCTGGACGACGCCCTGGCGATCATCGCCGAACTCGGATACACCTCGGTCGCGCTCACGCTGGACCACCAGCACCTCGACCCGTATGCCGACGACCTGTCCGCGCGGGTGGACCGGGTCGCCGCCCGGCTCGACGAGCTGGGCCTGCGCTGCGTCGTGGAGACCGGCGCGCGGTTCCTGCTCGACCCGTGGCACAAGCACGAACCGACCCTGGTCAGCGAGAACGCGGACAAGCGGCTGGACTTCCTGGCGCGGGCGATCCGGGTCGCGGAGGGACTGGGCGCCGACTGCGTGTCGTTCTGGTCCGGGGTGTCCACTGTGGACGAGGCGACCGCGTGGGAGCGGCTGCGGTCGCGGATGCCCGCGGTGCTGGCCGAGGCGGACCGGCGCGGTGTCCGCCTCGGCCTCGAACCGGAACCCGGGATGCTCGTGGAAACGCTGTCCGACGCGCTGCGGTTGCGCGCCGAACTGGGTGATCCGGACTTGCTCGGGATCACCCTCGACGTCGGGCACTGCGTCGCCGTGGAGCCGCAGGACGCGGCCGCGTGCATCCGGCAGGCCAAGGGGCTGCTGGTCAACGTGCAGCTGGACGACATGCGGCCGGGTGTGCACGAGCACCTCGAGTTCGGCGACGGGCAGCTGGACCTGCCCGCCACACTCGCCGCGCTGGACGAGATCGGCTACACCGGGGTGGCCGCGGTCGAGCTGCCCCGGCACAGCCACGCCGCGCCGCAGGTCGCCCGCGCCGCGCTGACCGCGTTGCGGGCCGCGCGGCTCGACCAGTCCTGGCTGGGCGAGGCGCAACGGCGCATCACCGGTGAGCCCACGGCCGTGCGGACCCTGTTCCCGGCGGCCGGACGGCACGTCGGCCGGGGCCCGCTGCACCCGGGCTCCGATCCGGACGGCCTGGTCCACGGCACCGCCGACGACCTGGCCCGGACCCGGCTGCTGACCACGCTCGCCGCGGCGCTGCCCGCCGGGGAGTTCGCGGCGGAGCTGGCCGACCTCTACCGCTACGGCGACGGCGCCGAGCGGCGGGGCGTGCTGCGGGCGCTGTCCGCGGTCGGCGACAAGGCCGTCGCCACCGGCCTCGAACTGGTCCGCGACGCCCTGCGCAGCAACGACACCGGCCTGATCGCCGCCGCGCTCGGCCCGTTCGCCGCCCGCCACCTCGACCAGCACGGCTGGCGCCACGGCGTGCTGAAGTGCCTGTTCACCGGCATCCCGCTGGCCGCGGTCGCCGAACTGGACCGGCGGGCCGACGACGAGCTGCGCCGCATGATCACCGACTACGCGGGGGAGCGCAGGGCCGCCGGCCGCGCCGTCCCCGCCGACGCACTCCGCTTCCTGGAAGAGACACCCTGATGCGCCTGTTCGATCCGCACATCCACATGACCTCCCGCACCACCGACGACTACGAGGCCATGTACGCCGCCGGCGTGCGGGCACTGGTCGAGCCCGCGTTCTGGCTGGGCCAGCCGCGCACCGGCGTGTCGTCGTTCACCGACTACTTCGACGGGCTGATCGGCTGGGAACGCTTCCGCGCCGCGCAGTTCGGCATCCGCCACCACTGCACCATCGCGCTGAACCCCAAGGAGGCCAACGACCCGCGCTGCACGCCGGTGCTCGACGTGCTGCCGCGCTACCTCGCCAAGGACGGCGTGGTCGCGGTCGGCGAGGTCGGCTATGACTCGATGACCCCGGCCGAGGACGACGCCTTCGCCCGCCAGCTGGAGATGGCGAAGGAGCACGACCTGCCGGTGCTCGTGCACACCCCGCACCGGGACAAGCTGGAAGGCACCAAGCGCACGCTCGCCGTCGTGGCCGAGTCCGGCATCGCGCCGGAGCGGGTCGTGGTCGACCACCTCAACGAGGTCACCGTCGGCCTGGTCAAGGAGTCCGGCTGCTGGATGGGCTTCTCCATCTACCCGGACACCAAGATGGACGAGCAGCGCATGGTCGCGATCCTGCGCGAGCACGGCACGGAGAAGATGCTGGTCAACTCCGCCGCCGACTGGGGCCGCTCGGACCCGCTGAAGGTGCACAAGACCGGGCTGGCGATGCTCGACGGCGGGTTCACGGAGTCCGATGTGGACACCGTGCTGTGGGACAACCCGGTCACCTTCTACGGCCAGAGCGGGCGGCTGGTGCTCGACGAGCTGCCCGGCTTCAGCGCGGCCAAGGAGACCTTCGAGGGCAACTCCGTGCTGCGCGGCGGGCGGGACGAGGCGGTCGCGTGACACCCCTGTCCTACTGCACCAACGTCCATCCGGCCGAGGACCTGCACGGGGTCCTCGGCCAGCTCGACTCCTACGCGCTGCCGGTGCGGGAGCGACTGGGCGCAGACCGGCTCGGGCTCGGGCTGTGGCTGGCCGCCGACGTGGCGTCGGCGCTGGCCGCCGATCCGGCCGAGCGCAAGCGGTTGCGCGCCGAGCTGGACGCCCGCGGGCTGGAAGTGGTGACGCTCAACGCCTTCCCGTACGGCGGGTTCCACGACCCGGTGGTCAAGCAGAAGGTCTACCGTCCACGGTGGACCGACCGGGCACGCGCGGAGTACACGCTGAACTGCGCGACCGTGCTGTCCGGGCTGCTGCCCGACGACGCCGCGTTCGGCAGCATCTCCACGCTGCCGCTGGGCTGGCGTGAGCCGTGGACGCCGGAGGACGACACGGCGGCCCAGCGGCTGCTCGACGAGGTGACCGCCGGGCTGCGCGCCCAGGACCGCACGATCCGGCTCGCCGTCGAGCCGGAACCCGGCTGCATCCTGGACACCGTGCACGACGCGGTGACCTGGCTGGCCGGGCGGGTCGATCCGGCGCACGTCGGGCTGTGCCTGGACACCTGCCATCTGGCGGTGTCCTTCGCCGACCCGGCCGGCGCGGTCGCCGAGATCACCGCGGCCGGGCTGGACGTGGTCAAGGTCCAGATGTCGGCCGCCCTGCACGTCCCGGACCCGCGCGACCCGGCGGCCCGGGAGGCCCTGGCCGCGTTCGACGAGCCGCGGTACCTGCACCAGACCCGGGAATCGGCCGGCGGCGACGTCCGCAAGGCCGACGACCTGGGCGAGGCGTTCGCGGACCTGCCGGGGGAGGGGCCGTGGCGCGTGCACTTCCACGTGCCGCTGCACGCGACCCCGGCGGCGCCGCTGTCCTCGACCACCGAGGTGCTGTCGCAGGCCCTCGCCGCGCTGCCGCCGGAGCAGGCGCACCTGGAAGTGGAAACCTACACCTGGACGGTGCTGCCGGAGGCGCACCGGCAGGACCTCATCGGCGGGATCGCGGCGGAACTGTCCTTCGCCGCGGGATTGGTGGCATCGAAGTGAAACCGCTCCTGGTGCTCGACGTCGTGGGGATGACCCCGCGGCTGCTCAAGCACATGCCGAACGTGGCGAAGCTGGGGCAGCAGGGCTGGCAGGCGCAGCTGGACACCGTGCTGCCCGCGGTGACCTGCAGCGTCCAGTCCACGTTCCTGACCGGGCGCATGCCCAGCGAGCACGGCATCGTCGGCAACGGCTGGTACTTCCGGGAGCTCGGCGAGGTCTTCCTGTGGCGCCAGCACAACAAGCTGGTCGAGGGCGAGAAGCTGTGGGAGACCGCGCGGGCCGAGCACCCCGGGTACCGCGCGGCCAACGTGTGCTGGTGGTACGCGATGGGCGCGACCACCGACTTCACCGTCACGCCCCGGCCGATCTACTACGCCGACGGCAAGAAGGCCCCGGACTGCTACACCCGCCCGCCGCAGCTGCACGACCGGCTCACCTCGCGGCTGGGCGAGTTCCCGCTGTTCCAGTACTGGGGCCCGACCGCCTCGATCGCCTCCACGGACTGGATCGTCGGGGCGACCTCGGCGATCCTGCGCGAGGACCGGCCCGACCTGACGCTGGCCTACCTGCCGCACCTGGACTACGACCTGCAGCGGTTCGGCCCGGACTCGCCGCAGGCCATCGCGGCCGCCCGCGCGGTGGACGCGTCCGTCGCACCGCTGCTCGACCAGGCCAGGGCGGACGGCGTGGGGGTCGTGGCGCTGAGCGAGTACGGCATCACCAACGCGCACCGGCCGGTCGACGTCAACCGGCTGCTGCGCCGCGAGGGCCTGCTGGAGGTCTACACGCAGGACGGCATGGAGTACCTCGACCCGTGGACCTCGCGGGCCTTCGCCGTCGCCGACCACCAGGTCGCCCACGTCTACGTGGCCGACGAGGCGGACCTGACGCGGGTGCGCGACCTGCTGACCGAACTGTCCGGTGTGGACGAAGTGCTGGACCGGCAGGCCCAGGCGCGCTACGGCATCGACCACCCGCGGGCGGGCGAGTTCGTGGTGACCGCGGAGCCGGACGCGTGGTTCACCTACTACTACTGGCTCGACGACGACCGCGCGCCGGACTTCGCGCGCGGCGTGGAGATCCACCGCAAGCCCGGGTACGACCCGGCCGAGCTGTTCTTCGACCCGGCCGATCCGCTGGTGAAGGCCAAGGCGGGGCTGAACCTGGTGCGCAAGAAGGCCGGGCTGCGGTACGCGATGAAGACCACGCCGCTGGACCCGTCCCCGGTGCGCGGCTCGCACGGGCGGCTGCCGGACTCGCCGGACGACGGGCCGGTGCTGCTGTGCGGGGACGCGGGCGTGCCGGAGCGGGAGCGGCTGGCCGCCACCGACGTCCGGGACCTGCTGCTGAGTGTGCAAGGACTGAAGGCGAGCGAAGGGAGCAGGCGATGAGCCGTCCGGTCACGTTGTTCACCGGCCAGTGGGCCGATCTGCCGTTCGAGGAGGTGTGCCGGCTCGCGTCGCAGTGGGGCTACGACGGGCTGGAGATCGCGTGCAGCGGCGACCACTTCGAGGTCGACCGCGCGCTCGCCGAAGACGACTACGTGGCGGGGCGGCACAAGATCCTGGAGTCCTACGGCCTCAAGGTGTGGGCGATCTCGAACCACCTGGTCGGGCAGGCGGTGTGCGACGACCCGATCGACGAGCGGCACCGCAACATCCTGCCCGCCCGCGTCTGGGGCGACGGCGAGCCCGAAGGCGTGCGGCAGCGGGCCGCCGCGGAGATGGCCGACACCGCCCGTGCCGCGGCGAAGCTCGGCGTGGACACCGTCATCGGCTTCACCGGGTCGAAGATCTGGAAGTACGTGGCGATGTTCCCGCCGGTGTCGCAGGAGGTAATCGACGACGGGTACGCCGACTTCGCCGCGCGCTGGAACCCGATCCTCGACGTGTTCGACGAGGTCGGGGTGCGGTTCGCGCACGAGGTGCACCCGTCGGAGATCGCCTACGACTACTGGACGACCCGCCGGGCGCTGGACGCGGTCGGCAACCGCCCGGCGTTCGGGCTGAACTGGGACCCGTCGCACTTCGTGTGGCAGGACCTGGACCCGGTCGGGTTCATCCTGGACTTCGCCGACCGGATCTACCACGTCGACTGCAAGGACACGAAGAAGCGGTTCGACGGCCGCAACGGGCGGCTCGGATCGCACCTGGCGTGGGCGGACGCGCGCCGCGGGTGGGACTTCGTGTCCACCGGCCACGGTGACGTGCCGTGGGAGGAGTGCTTCCGCGCGCTCAACTCGATCGGCTACCGCGGTCCGATCTCGGTGGAGTGGGAGGACGCCGGAATGGACCGCCTGCGCGGGGCGGAGGAAGCGGTCGGCTTCATCCGCAACCTGTTGTGGGACAAGCCGTCGGCGGCCTTCGACGCCGCCTTCAGCACCGAGAAGTGAGGGGAGGGCGCCCGGCCGCGTGGCCGGGCGCCCTCGCCGTCAGCTGAACAGCGCGCTGTAGCCGTTGAGCGCGGGCTGGCCGCCGAGGTGCGCGTACAGCACGGTCGAGCTGGCCGGGATTTCCTTGCGGGACACCAGGTCGATGAGCCCGGCCATGGACTTGCCTTCGTACACGGGGTCGGTGACCATGCCCTCGGTGCGGGCGGCGAGCTTCATCGCGTCCAGGGTCTGCTCGTCGGGGATGCCGTAGATGCCGGCGTGGTAGCGCTCGTCCAGCTCGACGTCCAGTTCCCGGTCGACGCCGAGCAGCGACGCCGTGTTCCGCGCGATGCGGGCGATCTGGTCGCGGGTCTCCGTCGGCTTGGCGGAGCCGTCGATGCCGAGGATGCGGCGCGGCCGGTCCTCCTCGAGCGCGGCGAACCCGGCGATCATGCCTGCCTGCGTCGACCCGGTGACCGAGCAGACGATGATGGTGTCGAAGTGGACGCCCAGCTCGCGCTCCTGCTCGGCGACCTCGGCGGCCCACCGGGCGAAGCCGAGCCCGCCGAGGCGGTGGTCGGAGGCGCCGGCCGGGATCGCGTACGGCTTGCCGCCGCGCTCGCGGATCTCGTCGAGGGCCTGCTCCCAGCTCTCCTTGAACCCGATGCCGAACCCGGCCTTGACCAGCCGCACCTCGGCGCCTGCCAGGCGGCTGATCAGGATGTTGCCGACCTTGTCGTAGACGGCGTCCGGCCAGTCGACCCAGCTCTCCTGCACCAGCACGCACTTGAGCCCGGCCCGCGCCGCGACGGCCGCGACCTGACGGGTGTGGTTCGACTGGACGCCGCCGATGGACACCAGGGTGTCGCACCCCTGGGCGATCGCGTCCGCGACGAGGTACTCCAGCTTGCGGGTCTTGTTGCCGCCGAAGGCGATGCCGGAGTTGCAGTCCTCGCGCTTGGCCCACACGGCGGCGCCGCCGAGGTGGGCGGTCAGCCGGTCCAGGCGGTGCACCGGCGAGGGGCCGAAGAGCAGCGGGTACCGCTCGAAGTCGTCCAGGGACATGGGGGCTCCAATCAGGGGTTGGGGTCGGCAGGGGCTACGGGTGGGCGCTTCGCGCGGGGTGCCGGTCGGGGCCGTGGTGCGGGTGCGGGCTCGGTCAGGGGATCGCGGCCGCCGGTGGCTGATCCCGGGTTGGCGGGTATCGCCGCCGGGGGCCGTGTTGGTGGGTCGGCGGGTGGTGTCGGGTTAGCGCGTGGCGTGGCGTTGGCGGTGCGGCTGGATTGGCAGGTGGCGCTGGGTTCGCGGGTGGTGTCGGGTTGGTGGTGCTGGCGGGTTGGCGGGTGGTGCCGCGGCGGGTTGGCAGGTGGTGTCGGGTTGGCAGGTGGCGTTGTGTTGGCGGCGCGGCTGGGTTGGCGGGTGGCGCTGGGTTGGCGATGTTGCCGGGTTGGTGGGTAGTGCGGCGGCGGGTTGCCGGGTGGTGTCGGGTTGGCGGGTGGCGTTGTGTTGGCGGCGCGGCCAGCGTGGTGCTGGGTTGGCGGGTAGTGCGGCGGCGGGTGGCGCCGGGTCGGTGGGTGGTGCTGCGTTTGCCGGTGGCGTTGGGTGCCGGTTGTGCTGGATCGGTGGGTGGCATGGCTCGGCGGGTGGCCGTGCGATCGGCCCTCGGGTAGCTCTGCGCCGGGGATGGGCCTGGCCCCGCCCGCGTCAGGTGCTTCGACCCGGGGCGGGTGTCTCGTGGTCCTGGGCGTCAGTGGCGCGCCCCGGGGCGGTCCGGCGGGTCAGTCGGCGAGGTCCTCCAGCTCTCGCCAGATCTCGGTGGTCACCGTGGTGGCCGTGGCCGCGTCGCGGGCGCGGCAGGCCTCGATGAGCCGCTCGTGCAGCTCCACGGACTGGTGCCCGGCTCCCTCGCCGAACCGGATCCGCTCCAGGCGGCGGATCAGCGGCGTGTAGCGGTCGATCGTCGCGGCGACCGCGCGGTTTCCGCAGGCGCGCACCAGCACGTCGTGCAGTTCGTCGTCCGCGCGCAGGGCCCCGTCGACGTCCCCGGCGCGGGCCGCGGCGGCGAAGCGGTCGTTGGCCGCCGCCATCGCGTCGCAGTCCGCGTCGCTCAGCCGCGGGACCGCGGTGCGCGCGGCCAGCTCGTGCATCGCCCGCACCACCGCCGCCGCGTCGCGCACGTCCCGCGACAGCAGCGGCGTGACCCGCGTGTGGCTCTGCGGCTTGGTCTCGATCAGGCCCTCGTCGGCCAGCCGGGCCAGCGCGTCCCGCACCGGGGCGCGTGACAGGCCCAGCTCCTCGGCCAGGTCGGCGTCGCGCACCACGATGCCCGGCGCGAGATCACCCCGCACGATCGCGTCCCGGATGACCTGGTGCGCGGTTTCCCGCAGCAACGTCCGCCGCACTCGTTCCACAACTGACATGTTAGATGTCAATCGCGGCCGAGACCAGCCCTGTTTCACCAGCCCTTTCCCGGGTTACTCGCCCAGCGTGGCGGCGTCACCAGCGGATGCGGAGGGGCCAGACGAACTGGTCGGCCAGCCCCGTGACGCCATCAGCGGCCCGGTCGCCGACGCCGAAGCCGTCGCCGAGCGCATCAGCAGCGAGGACCGCCCGCTGGGCCCGCCCGGCAAGCCGATGAACAAGCGCTCGCCGTTCTTCATGGGCATGGCCGCGGCCGCCGGGGCGGCCGTCACCGCGGGCGGCGTCTGGTTCCTGTTCATCGCCAGCGGCACGCTCGTGCTCATCGGCGTCGCCCTGTTCGCCGCGATCGGTCTGGAACCGGTCGCGTCCTGGCTGGTCCGGCGTGGCCTGCCGCGGCCGCTGGCGGTCACGGTGATCGTGATCGGCGGGCTGGGCCTGGCCGCCGGGTTCTTCGCCGCGCTCATCCCGCCGCTGGTCGACCAGGCCGTCCGGTTCATCGACCAGGCGCCGGAGTACGTGGCGCGGCTGGGCGACCGCAGCTCGTGGCTCGGCCAGGTCAGCGCGCGGTTCGACCTGCAGCGACGCCTGCAGAGCACGTTCAGCGACCCCGACCCGGCCCTGGTCAACGGGCTCCTCGGCAGCGGCCGCGCGGTGCTCGGCACCCTCACCGACACCCTGATCGTGCTGGTCCTGACGATCTACTTCCTCGCCGACTTCCCGCGGCTGCGCGCCACGATCTACCGCTTCGTCCCGCACACCCGGCGTCCGCGGGCGATCCTCATCGGCGACGAGATCTTCGCCAAGGTCGGCTCCTACGTGCTGGGCAACGTGGTCATCTCGATCATCGCCGGGGTGCTGGGGTTCATCTGGTTCACGATCTTCGGCATCCCGTACCCGGTGCTGCTGGCGCTGCTGCTCGCGGTGCTCGACCTGATCCCGGTGATCGGCGCGATCATCGCCGGGGTCGTGGTGAGCCTGGCCGCGCTGACCGTGTCCTGGCCGGTGTGCCTGGCCACCGTCGGGTTCTTCGTCGTCTACCGGTTCGTCGAGGACTACCTGCTGACCCCGAAGATCATCGGCCGGTTCGTCGACGTGCCCGCGCTCGTCACGGTCGTCGCGGTGGTGCTGGGCGGGGTGCTGCTGGGCATCGTCGGCGCGCTGGTCGCCATCCCGGTGGCCGCCGCGGTGCTGTTGTTCGTACGGGAGATCGTCTTCCACCGCATGGATCACAGCTGAATGTGACCTGCGTCTTTCCCGCCGCGGCGGAGCACGGGTTACCGTTCCCGCGTGTCCCGCCCCGCCCTGCCCGCAGGTGACCTCGCCCGCACCGTCGTCTTCGCCGCGTTCATCGCCGTGCTCGGGCTCTTCCCGGGCCTCTACGTCGGCGGCTCCGGCGTGCCGATCGTGCTGCAGAACGCCGGCCCGCTCCTGGCCGGCTGCGTGCTGGGGGCGCGCCGCGGCACCGCGTCGGTCGTGTTGTTCCTGGCGCTCACCGCGATCGGCCTGCCGCTGCTGTCCGGCGGACGCGGCGGGATCGCGCCGTTCATCGGGCCCAGCGGCGGGTTCCTGATCGGCTGGATCTTCTCGGCGCTGGTGGTGGGGCTGATCGTGGCGCGGCTGAAGCGCCCCAACGTGCCGGTGCTGCTGCTCGCCGCCGCGGCCGGCGTGGTCGCCGACTACGTCTTCGGCATCACCTACCTCGGCATCTACACCGGTGACCTGGGCGCCGCCGCCGTGCAGTCGCTGGTGTTCCTGCCCGGCGACGCGGCCAAGGTCGTCGCGGTCGCCCTGATCGGCGCCGTCGTGCACCGCGCGCTGCCCGGCAAGCTCGTGGGATCGGCGTCGCGGAGCGAGTGATGGACCCGGACGGCCGGGCGTACGGCGCGGCCCGGTGGCTCGCCGCCCGCGGGATCGGCGAAGGCTCGCGGGTCGCGCTCGACGTGCCCGACGTGCTCCCGTGGTTCCTGGGCGCGGATCTGCTGGGTGCCGCGTCCCTGGTGGTCGAGCCGGCCTGGACACCGGCCGAGCGGGCCGCCGTGCTCGCCGACGCCCGCCCGGACCTCGTGGTCACCGCTGCGGCCCCGCCGCCTGCCGGGCCGGTCGAGCAGGCCGGTGACGGGGAGACGTTCTTCTACCTGCCGACGACCTCGGGCAGCAGCGGCAGTCCCAAGGTCCTGGTGCGCACCCGCGACTCGTGGCTGCGCAGCTTCGCCGCGCTCGGACCGCTGCCTGGGCCGGTGCTCATCCCGGGGCCGCTGAGTTCGTCGTTGTTCCTGTTCGGTGCGCTGCACGCGCGGTGGTGCGGCCGGCCGGTGGTCACCCTGCCACGCTGGGACGCCGAGGCCGCGGCCCGGACGGAGGCCGCCACCGTGCACCTGGTGCCGGCGATGCTGTCCGCGCTGCTCGCGGTGCTGGAACGGCGTGGCGGGCGGTGCGCCTTGCGGACGGTGGTGTGCGGCGGCGCGCACGTCGGCGACGAGCTCCGCGAGCGCTTCGCGCGGGTGCTGCCGGAGGCCGAGCTGGTCGAGTACTACGGCTCGGCGGAGCACTCGCTGATCGCGATCCGGCGCGGCGCCGGGGGACTGCGGCCGGTGCCCGGCGTGGAGCTGGACGTGCGCGACGGGGTGCTGTGGGTGCGGTCGCCGCTGGCCTGCGCCGGGCAGCTCCGCGATGGCGACCTGCGCGCGGCCGGGGACTGGACGACCGTGGGCGACCTGGTCGAGTTCGACGCGTCCGGCGCGCTGATCGTGCGCGGCCGGGCGGGTGCCACGATCTCCAGCGGCGGGCGGCTGGTGCCCGCCGAGGAGGTCGAGGCCGTGCTGCGGACCGCGCCCGGGGTGGTGGACGTGCTCGTTACCGGCACTCCGCATCCCCGCCTGGGCGAGCTGGTGACCGCGGTGGTGGAAGGTTCGCCCCGGCTGGGTGAGCTGCGGGCGGTGGCCCGGGACCGGCTGTCGCCCGCGAACCGCCCACGGCGGTGGCTGGCGGTCGAATCGCTGCCGCGCACGGCGTCGGGGAAGCCGGCGCGGGCGCTCGTCGCCGCGGGGCTCGCGGACGGGACGCTGCCCGTGGAGCCGTTGAGGTGACCATGGCTGCCGTGATCGCCTTGTGTGACGGGCCGGCCCGGGTGTTCGTCGCCGCGCAGCTCGGGGCTATGTCGGTGGAGCTGCTGTCGTGACTGTGCCTGTGGTGGTGGCCGCGTGTGTCGGGCTGGGGCGGGTGTTGGTCGCCGCGCGGCTGGGGGCGCTGGATGTGGAGTTGCTGTCGTGACTGTGCCTGTGGTGGTCGTCGCGTGTGTCGGGCTGGGGCGGGTGTTGGTCGCCGCGCGGCTGGGGGCGCTGGATGTGGGGCTGCTGTCGTGACCACGCCCGTTGTGATCGCCGCTCGGCGGACCGCCATCGGCAACGCCTTCGGAGCCCTGCGCGGGGTGCCGGTCGACGAGCTGGCCGCGCCCGTGCTGCGGGCTGCCCTCGACGACGCCGGTCTGTCCACAGTGGATGACGTGGTGCTGGGGAACGTGTTCGGGCCGGGCGGGAACCCCGCGCGGGTCGCCGCGTTGCGGGCTGGCCTCGCGGTGCCCGGGGTGACCGTCGACCGGCAGTGCGCGAGCGGGCTGGCCGCGATCACCCTGGCGGCCGCGATGATCCGCGCCGGTGAGGGCGAGGTGTTCCTCGCGGGCGGGGTGGAGAGCGCCTCGACGGCGCCGTTCCGCGCCTGGCGGGTGGACGGGAGCAGCGAACCGGGCGAGTTCTACACGCGGGCCCCGTTCGCGCCGGCGGAGATCGGCGATCCCGACATGGGTCCGGCGGCCGACCTGGTCGCCGCGGAGGCCGGGATCTCGCGGCAACGGCAGGACGCCTTCGCCGCACGCAGCCACGCCCGCGCGGTCGCGGCGCAGCGGGCGGGCCGGTTCGACGCCGAGATCGTGCCGGTCGGCGGCGTGGTGCGGGACGAGCGGCCGCGCGACGGCTTCACCGAGGCGCGGCTGGCGCGGTTCCGGCCCGCGTTCACCCCGGACGGCACCGCGACGGCAGCGAACTCGTGCGGAATCAACGACGGCGCGGCGGCGGTGCTGATCGTGAGCGAGCGCGTGCAGCGGCGGCTCGGGGTGCCGGGGCTGCGGCTGGCCGCGTCGGCGACCTCGGCGGTGGACCCGAACCGGCTCGGGCTCGGCGCGGTGCCCGCCATGCGGCGCGTGCTGGACCGGCGGCCGGACGTGGTCGAGTTCAACGAGGCGTTCGCCGGGCAGGCGCTGGCGTGCCTGGACGCGGCCGGGATCGACGAGGAGGTCGTGAGCCCGGACGGCGGGGCGATCGCGCTGGGTCACCCGTGGGGAGCGTCGGGCGCCGTGCTGGTCGTGCGGCTGTTCGGCACACTGGTGCGGCGGCGGGCCGGGACGTGCGGGCTGGCCGCGCTGTCCGCAGGCGGCGGGGTGGGTGTGGCGACGAGGTGGGAGACGGGATGATCGAGTTCGAGGGCGTCGGGCACGCGTACGGCTCGCGGGTCGTGCTGTCCGATGTGGACTTGCGCATCCCGGAGCGGCGGGTGGCTTTCGTGGGCGCCAACGGTTCCGGCAAGTCCACGCTGGCGCGCATGATCAACGGCCTGGTGGCCCCCACGGAAGGCCGTGTCCTGGTCGACGGTCTGGACCCGGTGCGCGAGGGCCGGGCGGTGCGCAAACGGGTCGGGTTCCTGTTCACCAACCCGGACAGCCAGATCGTGATGCCCACCGCCGGTGAGGACGTCGCGTTTTCGCTGCGCCGGAGTGGGCTGTCCAAACCGGAGCGCGCCGGGCGGGCCGCGGAGGTCCTGGCGCGCTACGGCCTCGGCGACTACGTGGACCACCCGGCGCACCAGTTGTCCGGCGGGCAGAAGCAGTTGCTGGCGCTGTGCGCGATGCTGGTGCTGGAGCCGGACATCCTGGTCTGCGACGAGCCGACGACGCTGCTGGACCTGCGCAACAAGCGGCGGTTCGCCGAGACGCTGGCCGGACTGCCCCAGCAGGTGGTCCTGGTGACGCACGACCTGGAGCTGCTCGGCGGCTTCGACCGGGTCGTGGTGCTGGACGCGGGCCGGGTCGTGGCGGACGACGCGCCGGGGCCGGCGCTGGCGTGGTACCGGAAGCTGATCGCGTGAACGCCTGGTACGAGCCGGGGACGAGCGTCCTGCACCGCACCCCGGCGGGGGTGAAGTTCCTGGTGCTGCTGGCGCTCGCCGTGGTGATCTTCGTGTTGCGGTCGCCGGTGTGGCTCGGGGTGTTGTGCGCCGCCGCGGTGGCCGGTTACGCGGTCGCGCGGGTGTCCTGGCGGCGGTGCTGGGGGCTGCTGCGGTCGCTGGGGCTGCTCGTCGCGGTGGTGTTCGCGTTGCAGTGGTGGCTGCTCGGGCTGGAGCCTGCGGTCGTGGTGTGCCTGCGGATCGTCGCCGCGCTCGCCGCCGCGAACCTGGTGACGGTCACGACCCGCGTCGACGACCTGGTGGCCGCGATCGAGCGCGGGCTGGGCCCGTTGCGGCGGTTCGGGGTGCGGCCGGAACGGCTCGGGTTGCTGGTCGGGTTGACGCTGCAGGCCGTGGCGACGCTGACCGGGATCGCGGGCGAGGTCCGGGAGGCGGCCAAGGCGCGCGGCGCGGACCGGTCGGTGGTCGCGATCACCGTCCCATTCCTGGTCCGGACGTTGCGGCACGCCGACGAGCTCGGGGAGGCCCTCGCCGCGCGCGGTGAGGGTGATCGCTGACGCGTCGCGGGTGATTGCGGGCGCTGTCCTGGTCCCTTGGTGACTGGTGGGGCCGGCGGTGGCTGGCGGTGGGGTGGTGACCGGTGAGGCCGTCGGCGGCCGCCGCAGCTGGCGGCGGGGGCGGTCGTTGAGGCGTCGCGGGGGTGATTGCGGGCCGCTGTCCTGGTCGCGTGGTGACCGAGGTGGCCGCGGTGGCTGGCGGTGGGGTGGTGACCGGCGAGGCCGTCGGTGGCCGCGGTGGCTCGCGGTGGGGGTGATCGCTGACGCGTCGCGGGTGGTGATCGCGGGCCATTATCCTGGCGCGGTGACCGACGAGGCCCCCGGCGGCCGCCGCAGCAGGCTTGGCCAGGCGTTGCGCGAGGTCGACCGGCGGGAGAGCCTGCTCCGCACCGCGCGGTTCGTCCGGCGGCTCGCTCCCGGCGACAGCGAGATGGGCGACCCGCTGTCCACGGCGGGTCGTCTGCCGTCGCACAGGCTGGCGCGCGCCCTGGCCGGCAACCCGGAGCCGAGTGTGCTCCGCGAGCTGGGCCTGACCGCGGTCCAGGTGTGGCAGGCGTTCACCGATTCCCGGCGCGCCACCGAGACCGCGGGCATCACGATCCTGTTCACCGACCTCGTGGGCTTCTCGACGTGGGCGCTGGAAGCCGGGGACGACGCGGCGCTCCGCCTGCTGCGCGAGGTCGGGCGCGTGAGCGAGCCCGAGATCACCCGCCGCGGCGGCCGCGTGGTGAAACGCCTCGGCGACGGCCTGATGGCGGTCTTCGCCGAGCCGGAAGCCGGGGTGGAGGCGGCGATCGAGGCGTGCGCGCGGGTCGCCGAGCTGGAGATCTCCGGGCACCGGCCGAGCCTGCGGGCGGGCCTGCACGCCGGGACGCCGCGCAAGCTGGGGCACGACTACCTGGGCGTGGACGTGAACGTGGCCGCGCGGGTGGCGGACGCCGCGGGCGGCGGGCAGGTCCTGATCTCGGCCCCGGTGCGGGAGGCGCTCGACCCGGAGCGCTTCGAGGTGCGCCGCAAACGCTGGTTCCGGGCGAAGGGCACACCCCGGGACCTGGAGATCTTCGCGGTCGAGCCGCGCTGACACCCGCGGCCGGTGGACGCCGCAGATGGGGACATGACGCCCGCGGCCGGTGGACGCCGCAGTGGGGGCATGACACCCGCGGCCGGTGGGCGGCGCAGATGGGGACACGGCGCCCACCGGCTTGTCGCGGCCCGGAACCGGACCGTCGTGGGGCGGACCCGCCGAGGGCGGCGGGCCGCGGGTTTGTCCGGATTGATCGAGGTGGGACGCTCCTTCCTTGGCTGGTGGCTGGTGGCTGGTGGCTGGTGGCTGGTGGCTGGTGGCTGGTGGCTGGTGGCCGGTGGCCGGCCGGCATGGCTGGCTGGGTGGCCGGCGGGTCTGGCCCGGCTTGACCTGGTTGGGGTCTATTGCGGCATGGCCTGGCATGGCCCGTGTTGGCGTGGCCGGCCTGCCCCGGCCGGGCCAGGCCGGTCTGGCGTGGCGCCGATCAACCCCGGGCCTACCGGCGCCTCGCCCGGATCGACGTCTCACACCGGCCGCTGCCGGGCCGAGCTGGTGCTTGTGCCCTCGCCCCGGCGGGGGATCACGCTGGGGCGCCGCCGGCGAGGAGGGGGTCGTTGCGGACCCACAGGACCGGGCCGACGCACCGCCAGTCGCCGGGTTGCCAGCGGCCGAAGGTCTGCCCGGCGATGCCCGCGGCCTGGCAGAAGTAGGCGCTGCCCAGGTCCTGCACCGGCGCCCAGCCTGCCTCCTGTGCGGACGCCGGCACCTGCGTGAGCGCCAGCGCCGAGCCGAGGGTGGCGACGGCGATCAGGCTCCGGATGACGTTTCGCTTCATGACTCCTCCACAAGTGTTCACAACGAGTCCCACCACCAGGTGATGGCGGGGATGGGCACCGGGTCGGGGCATGGGTCCGACGGCTCGTCGGCCCAGCGCGGGTCCTCGCCCGGGCCGGTGTATCCGTGGTAGCGCGGCACCCGCAGGGCCCAGTCGGTGTTGCCGCGGATCGCGTGGCCCAGCCCGTCCAGGTAGGTCCGCAGCGCGGCACTGACCGGCTTGGCCGCGACCTCCGAGCGCAGGCGCAGGAACCGGTTCATCACGCGGTCCCGCAGCGCGTAGGCCCGCACCACGGCCTCCTCCGCGCCGAGCCCGTGCCGCGCGCGCAGCACGTTGATCAGGTTGATGCCGGTTTCGCCTTCGTCTTCCTCCTTCCGGTAGGAGTGCAGGTCGTTGTCCCACGAGGCGACGAGGATCGTCATCTCGGTGAGCGCCCGCACCGCCGGTGAATCCATTTCCGCGGCCGGAACCTCCTGCCCCGCGGCGATTTCGAGCATCGCCAGCGTCGGCGGCCCGCCCGCGCTGTTCAGCCGGATCGCGGTGTACTCGGCCAGGTCTGGCATGCGGCCGCGGCCCCGGCACGCGATCTGCCACGCCACCCCGAACAGCCACGCGCGGTGGGCTTCGGCGAACCGGCGCACCTGCACGGGCGTCGCGCACGCCGCGAAGGTGCGGCCGATGTCCTGCAGCGCCAGGACCATCGGATCGCCGTCCGGCGGCGGGTGCCACGGGTTCTCCAGCGCGCGCTGCGCGTGCCCGGCCATCACCAGGAACTCGTGCGGCGAGCGCGCGAACTCACCGGAGTCGCACCGGGCGTCGTCGAACGCGAAACCCCAGTACACCCAGTGCGCCGCGGCCTCCACGTTCTCCGTGATCCCGTCCGGGGCGAAGCGGGCGTAGAACTCGGCGCTGTTCGTGCCCACGATCCGCGTCCGCTCCGTCTCGTCGCGATAGAAGCGGACCCGGTCCAGCCAGGCGATGGCGCGTTCCTCGATCAGGTCGACGTCGGGGTGGATCCGCGACTCGACCGGGCAGTAGAACGGCCGCAGCCGCACGGTGGTCACGACGGAACCGCCGGTTCGCCGAACCGCACGGTTTCCACCGCGGCGACCCGCTCCTCGACCGTGACCGGGCCGAGCCCGCCCAGCGCCGCGACCATCCGGTCCACCAGCTCCGGCGGCGCCGAGGCGCCCGCCGTCACCGCGACCGTGGTGGCGGTGCGCAGCCAGGCGAACCGGATGTCCTCGCACCGGTCGACCAGGTGCGCCGGCGTGCCGTGGCGGTGGGCCAGCTCCACCAGGTGCCGGGAGTTGGCCGAGTTGGCCGAGCCCGCGACCAGCAGCAGGTCCGCCTCGTCCAGCACCGCGCGCACCGCGGCCTGCCGGTTGGTCGCGGCATAGCAGATGTCGTCCGACCGCGGCCCGCGCAGCGCGGGGAACCGCGCGCGCAGCGCGTCGACCACCCCGGCCGTCTCGTCCACCGCCAGCGTCGTCTGCGTCAGGTAGGACACCCGCGACGGATCCGGCACCCGCAGCCCCGCCACGTCGCCCGCGGTCTCCACGACCACCGTCGACTCCTTCGCCTCGCCCGCGGTGCCGACGACCTCCTCGTGGTCGTGGCGCCCGATCAGCACCACCGTGTCGCCGCGCCCGGCGAAGCGCCGCGCCTCCGCGTGCACCTTCGACACCAGCGGGCAGGTCGCGTCGACGACCCGCAGCGCCCGCTCCCGGGCGTGCGTGCGCACCGACGGCGGCACCCCGTGCGCGGAGAAGATCACCAGCTGCCCACGCGGCACGTGGTCCAGCTCGTCGACGAACACCGCGCCGCGCGCGGCCAGCTCGTTGATCACGTGGGTGTTGTGCACGATCTGCTTGCGCACGTAGACCGGGGGGCCGTGCTCGGCCAGCGCCCGCTCCACGGTGCGGATCGCCCGTTCGACACCCGCGCAGAACGACCGCGGCGCGGCCAGCCGCACCACGCGCGGCCGCATCGCCTTGGCTGCCGCGGCCAGCTCCGCGCGAACTGCTTCGCCGTGTCCCTGGCGCAGATTCCCCGTGTTGAGGTGTCCCACCGCGAGGGCAGGCCCCGGTGTACCGGCCGGCGCGCCTGCCCAGTCCGGGGCCAGGGCGGCTCGCCCGCCGGGCGGGATCCCCGGTGGCGGGCCCGATCCGGCCAGGACGACCCCGTCCGCGACGCGCAGCCCGCGGCGGCGCAGTCCCCCGGCGAGCAGGGGAGCGGCCGGGCACGGTTCGGTGCCGCCGTGCCAGCGGATTTCGTTTGGCACCAGCACATCGGCGCCGGGCGCGGCGAAGAGCGGCACCACTTTCCCGGTGCGGATGGGGACGGTCATGCGGGTCCTCCTGTTCCGCCCATTTCGGGCGGCGGTTCGAACGAAGCGGAAAACGCTGCCAGACAAGGGATTTCGGGTTTCCGGTGATCGCCGGACAACTCCACGGTGCCCGAAGCGCGGGCCCGGTTTCAAGCCCGCCGCGCAGCTTCATTCGAACGAGTTTTTGTTTCCGTTGCGCCGCAACGGGTTCATCGCGCCGCTGAGTTGTTCACCGTCCGCGATGAGGAAACGCGAATCCTCGCTCACATGGTCGGCCCCGGCTCCCGGAAGTGTGGTGCGGCGAATTCGCCGTTTCACCCGTCCGCTCCGGTGCTACTTCTCCGACCGCGTCTTTCCCCAGCACTCGAGGAGAATTCATGTCGACTCGGCTCGCCGATGTGACCGCACCCCGACCTGCGGCGCGGCCGCCCGTCGATGCACCGCCGGCTCGCCGCCCGCTACCACGGCGACGACCGCGAGGCGGCCGCGCGCTTCGGGGTGAACGCCGCGATCCTGCTCGGCGACCTGTGCCTGGCCTGGGCCGACGAAATGCTGCTGACCGCGGGCGTGGACGACGACGACCTGCGGCGGGCCGCGCCGGTGCTGCACGCGATGCGCAGCGAGGTCATGGTCGGCCAGTACCTCGACCTCGGCGGCGAGTGGACCGAGGACGTGCTCGACCGCGCCTGGCGCGCGCTGCGCCTGAAAACCGCCGGCTACACCGTGGAACGGCCGTTGCAGATCGGGGCCGCGCTCGCCGGGGGCGGCCCCGATCTGCTGCGCTGGTGCACCGCCTACGGCCGCCCGCTCGGCGAGGCGTTCCAGCTGCGCGACGACCTGCTCGGAGTGTTCGGCGAACCCGGCACCACCGGCAAGTCCGTGCTCGACGACCTGCGCGAGGGCAAGCAGACCGTGCTGATGGCGCTGACCTGGCGGCGGGCGCGGCCGGGGCAGCGCGAGGTGATCCGGCGGCTGCACGGCGATCCGGACCTGGACGCCGACGGCGCGGCGCGGCTGCGGGCCGTCATCTCCGACACCGGCGCCGAAGACGCGGTCGGCGAGCTGATCGAGGCCAGGGCCCGCGAGGCGCTCGCCGCGCTGGAGGCGGCGGACCTGCCCGCGACGGCCCGTCGCGCCTGCGCGGAACTCGTGCACCAGGCCACCCGCCGGACCCGCTGACCGGGAAGGGAGATCCGGTGTCCACAGTGTCCAATTCGGACTACGTGTTGCAGGCGGTGAACCTGCACAAGTCTTTCGGGGCGCGCCACGTGCTGCGGGGCGTCGAGTTCGGGCTGCGGCCCGGCGAGCTGCTCGGCGTCCTCGGCGAGAACGGCGCGGGCAAGTCCACCCTGCTGCGCATCCTCGCCGGGGTGCTGCGCGCCGACCGCGGCGAAGTGGTGCACCGCGGCCGGCTCGGCTACTGCCCGCAGCGGATCGTCGTCAACGACGAGCTGACCGTGGGCCAGCACCTGCGGTACTTCCAGAGCGCCTACCACCTGGAAGACCTGACGGTGGCCGAGTCGGTGGCCGAACGGCTCGGGCTCAACCCGTTCCGGCACACCCGCGCCGGGGTGCTCTCCGGCGGCACGCGGCAGAAGCTCAACCTCACGCTGGCGCTGATGCACGACCCGGACGTGGTGCTGATGGACGAGCCGTACCAGGGGTTCGACTGGGAGAACTACCTGACCTTCTGGACGCTGACCGACCAGCTGCGCGCGCAGGGCCGGTCGGTGCTGGTCATCTCGCACCTGGCGCACGACACCGAACGGTTCGACCGGCTGCTGCGGCTGGCCCGCGGCCAGGTCGAGCCGACCGACGCGATGGCGGGCGCCGAACTCGAGGCGGCGTCATGACCGTCGGTGAGCTGGTGGAACGGGCCCGGCGCTGGCAGGCCGGGATCGCGGACTCGACGACCTGGCACGCCGCGTTGCTGAAGGCGATCGCGTTCGAGGTCGCGCAGCACGCGCGCAACCGGCTGGCGCTGTCGCTGGTGGTGTTCTTCATCCCGTGCTGGCTGGCGATCGTGCGCACGGTGATCCCGTCGCGGCCGATCGAGTACCAGTCGCGGATCGCGCCGGCGCCGATCACGGTCGACGCGAGCGAGCTCGCCCTGATCTCCGGCGCGCTCAACGCGCTCACGCTGATCATCGGGTTCATGCTGTTCGCGTCGGTGCGGCGGGCGCGGGAGTTCGACCAGCGGCTGGTGATGGCCGGGTTCCCGCGGCCGGTGCTGCTGCTGGCGAAACTGGCGGGGCTGGTGCTGGTCGCGACGGTGGTGTCCGGCTACGCGAGCATCGTGATGGGGTTCTACTGCGATCCGCACTCCGGCGGGATGCTGTTCCTGAGCCTGCTGTCGGCGGGGCTCATCTACGGCGGGCTCGGGGTGGCGCTCGGGGTGGCGGTGCCGACCGAGCTGGCCGGGATGTTCGTGATCATCATGGTCAGCCTGGTCGACGTGATGGTGCAGAACCCGGTGATCAACCCGGGCAAGGACCAGGCGGTGCTGCGGTTCCTGCCCACGTACGGGCCGATGCAGAGCGGGGTCGCGGCCACGTTCACCGACTCGGCGTCGTTCGGGTACCTGATGCTCGGGCCGCTGTGGCTGCTGGTGTTCGCCGCGTTCGGGCTGGGCGCGTTCTACCTGCGGACCAAGGACCACTCGCGGCACACGGGCGGTCCCGGCGAGCCGGAGGCGGCGGCGGTGACGGTGCGGCTGCGGGCGGACGGGACGCTGGAGGTGGAGTCGCGGCGCGGGCCGGTGATGGTGTGCACGGAGCAGCCCGCGCCGCTGCGGATGCCGGAATGGCTGCCGCTGTCGGAGAAATCGCTCGGCTCGGCGAGCGCGGCGCTGGGCGGTTGACGCTCGCCTGCACGGTGTTCGCCAATCCGCACGGGGGTGGGCCACCCCGCCGGCGGGGCAATGCCCGCCGTGTGGGCGGTTCAGGCCCGCTCGGCGACCAGCTCCAGCTCCAGGTCGAGGTGACGCCCGGTCATGCCCTTCATCGCCGTCACGCCGAAGGCGTAGCGGTCCACCCGGCTGTGCGCGCGCACTCGCAGCCGCGGGCCCTCGGTGACCGCCGAGTCGACGTGGACGTCCAGTGGGCCGTTGGTGCCGCGCACGGTCAGCGTTCCGCGCAGGACCCAGCCGGCGCCGTCCCGCTCGATCGTCGTCGAGGCGAAGGTGATGTCGGGGTGCCGCTCGGTCTCCAGGTACTGCCCGGACCGCACCGTGCGGTCGCGAGTGGCGTTGCCGGTGTCGATGCTCGCCGCGTCGATGGTGGCGGCCACCGCGGAGGAGGTCACCGGGTCGGCGACCGTCACCCGCCCCTCGCGCAGCCGGAACGTGCCGCGCACCGGGCCGAGGCCGAAGAAGTGCCGCGTGGTGAACGACAGGCGTGACCCGGCCGCGTCGATGCGGTAGGCGCCCGCGGCGGGGATCTCGATCGTGCTGGAAGCCGTCATGACCGCCAGTCTGGCGGAGAACCACCGGCCGCGCGTCGACCGACGGTGGGGACCGAGGTCGACTTTGGTCGCTGGTCGTCACGGCTCTCGCACCCGTACGCTCCTCCACGTGCACGGGGAGTTGCTCTGCGAGCGGGGGAGGACGGCGCTGACCATCGCCGCCTCGGCGGGGTTCGCGGCGACGGCGGCGGGGGAGATCGTCTCGGGTGTCCGGGGCGCGCCGCTCGTCGCGGATCTCGTGGTCGGCGTCCTCGGCTGCGCGCTGGTGCCGTTGCTGTTCCGGTGGCCGGTGCCGTCCGCGGTGGTGCTCATGGTGCTGACCGCGTTCGTCCCGACCGCGACGCCGCCGGCGAGCGTCGGTGTCGTGCAGATCGCGCGGCGCGGTCCGCTGGCCGTGGCGGTGGGGGTCGCCGCGGCCGGGGTCGCCGGCCACCTCGTGCGCGGACTGTGGCGGCCGACGCCCGGCCTGCCCTACGAGTGGTGGGTCGTGCTGGTGGTCCTCGGGCACGCCGCGCTCGTCGGCGGCGGCGCGCTCGCCGAAGCCCGCCGCCAGCTCATCCTGTCGCTCACCGAACGCGCCCGTCGCGCCGAGGCCGAGCAGGGCCGACGGATCGCCGAGGCCCGCGCGGCCGAGCGCACCCGCATCGCCCGGGAGATGCACGACGTGCTCGCGCACCGGCTGTCGCTGCTGGCGACCTACGCCGGGGCGCTGGAGTACCGGCCGGACAGCTCGCCGGAGCGGATCGCGCAGGCGGCCGGCGTCATCCGGGCCACGGTGCACCAGGCGCTGAACGAGTTGCGGGACGTGATCGCGCTGCTGCGGGACACCGACGAGGATCCGGACGGGCCGCTGCCGACGCTGGCCGGGCTGTCCGAGCTGGTCGAGGAGTCGCGCGCGGTCGGCACGCCGGTCGAGGTGCGGGACACGCTCGACGCGGCCGCGGTGCCCGGCGCCACCGGCCGCACGGCCTACCGCGTGTTGCAGGAGGCGCTGACCAACGCCCGCAAGCACGCCCCCGGCAGCCCGGTCCGCGTGGAACTGGGCGGCGCGCCCGGCGCCCGGCTGCGCATCGTGGTGTCCAACCCGGTGTCCGGCGCCGCGCCGGGCCCGGGCGGTGGGGTCGGGCTGGTGGGGCTCACCGAGCGGGTGCGGCTGGCCGGCGGGCGGCTGGATCACGGCGCGGTGGCGGGGGAGTTCCGGTTGGCGGCGGAGTTGCCGTGGCCGGCGTGACCCGCGTGCTGATCGTGGACGACGACGCCCTCGTGCGGTCCGGTCTGACGATGATGCTCGACGGCGCGCCGGGCATCGCCGTGGTAGGGCAGGCCGGCGACGGGGACGAGGTGCCTGCCGCGCTCGACGCGCACCCCGCCGACGTCGTGCTGATGGACATCCGGATGCCGCGCCTGAACGGGATCCTCGCCACGCACCGGACGCGCGCGCGGCCGAACCCGCCCGAGGTGGTCGTGCTGACCACGTTCGACACCGACGAGAACGTGCTGCGCGCGCTCCGCGCCGGGGCGAGCGGGTTCCTGCTCAAGGACGCGCCGCCCGCGGAGATCGCCGACGCCGTGCGCCGGGTCGCCGCGGGCGATCCGATCCTGTCCCCGCGCATCACGCGACGGCTCATGGACCGGGCCGCGGTCGAAGCCGGATCCTACGAACGCGCCCGCGCCGCCTTCGCCGCACTCAGCCCGCGCGAGCACGAAGTCGCCCTCGGTGTCGGCCGTGGCCTGACGAACGCCGAGATCGCCGCGGAGCTGTTCCTCAGCGTGGCCACGGTGAAAGCGCACATCACCCGGATCCTGTCCAAATTGGACGCCGGCAACCGGACGCAGATCGCGCTCATGGCGCACGACGCCGGTTTCTGTTGAGCGCCGTCAGCGTTGCACGACGCGGAACGTCTTCAGCTGCGGGTCCGCCGGGTCGGGCAGGTACATGCCCGCGTCGAGGCCGCTCAGCAGGTAGTCCACCACGGGCCGGGTGATCACCTCGCCCGGCGCCACCGCGGGCACCCCCGGCGGGTACGGGCTGATGACCTCCGCGCACACGCGCCCGATCGCCTCCTCCGGCGGCACGTCCTCAATGGGACCGAAGAACGCGTCGCGCGGCAGCATCGCCTGCTCCAGCTCCAGTTCGCCCGGCTCGGGCAGGTCGACCGGTTTGGCGGGACGGATCTCGCCGGCGCGGTCGGCCAGGTCGCGGATCGCGGTGAGCAGCCGCCCCGTGGTCTCCTCGTCGTCGGCGATCGTGATCTGCGCGGCCATCCGCCGGTGGTCGGACAGTCCCATGTCGAGCCGGTGGTGCTCGCGCAGCCATTCGCTCGCGTCGTAGCCGGACCGGTCCAGCTCCGCGAGGTCCAGCACGATCTTGAGCGGATCGTGGTCGTCGGCCAGCCGCGGCCCGACCAGGTCGTCCCGCTCCATCACGCGGATCCCGGGGATCGCGGCCAGTTCCGCGCGCACCGACGCGGCCAGTTCGAGCGCGCGTCCCAGCAGCTCCTCGCCGTGCTGCACCATCTGCCGCCGCCAGCCGTCGAGCCCGGCGAAGATCAGCGCGCTCGGGCTCGTCGTGCCGAGCAGGTCCGCCCGCGACGCCAGCGCCTGCGGGTCGATCCGGTCGCCCCGCAGGTGGAACACCGAGCCCTGCTCCAGGCCGCAGCCCATCTTGTGCACGCTGGTGACGCACATGTCGGCGTCGGCGTCCATGGCCCACGACGGCAGGTCCGGGTGGAACGGGAAGTGCGCGCCCCACGCCTCGTCCACGATGAGCGGCACGTCGTGGTCGTGGCACACCCGCGCGGTCTCCCGGATCGCGGCGCACCCGCCGTAGTCGGTCGGCGTGATCAGCAGCATCCCCTTGGCACCGGGGTGCGCTGCGAACGCGTCCCGGACGTCCTCCGGCCCCGGTGGGTGCGCGAGGTGGAACCGCCCGTCCCACCGCGGGTGCACCCACACCGGCCGCACGCCGCTGATGATCAGCCCGGCCACCACGGACTTGTGCGCGTTGCGGGACACCAGCAGCTCGTCGCCCGGTCCGGCGACGGCGAGCATCGCGCTCTTCACCGACAGGGAGCTGCCGCAGGTGGAGAAGTACGCCTCCTCGGCGTCCACGGCGTCGGCCATCAGCTCCTCGGCCTTGGCCAGCACGCCCTGAGACATGCGGCGGTCGTCGAGGCCGTTCATGAGGATGATGTCCGAGGCGAACACGTCCCGGCCCACGACCTCGGCCAGCCGCGGGTCGACGCCGCGCCCCTGTTTGTGCCCGGGCGGGATGAACCCCAGGTGACCGCGTTCGCGGTACCGCTGGATGGCTTCGATCACCGGCGCCTGCGCATGGTCCACGCGGCCGGGGTTTCCCCCTGCGGGCCAACGGCAAACTCCGTCCCGATCCCCGGAAAGGTGTCCCCCGTTCATGGGATTCCGCGTGGCGGCCGCTGCTGGCCGCGTGTTAATTTCCGACCTCGCCGTGGCTGTGCACGACGCTGGAGGGGAACGTATGTGTGCCAAGCCTGTTCCGGGCGCGCGATGAGCGACCGGACACCCATTTTCGACGACGTGGTCGCCGCGATCGGGCTCGACTGGTCCGAACTGCAGGCCGACGAGGTGACGTCGGCGGCCGAGGGGGTCGTGGAGGAGACAGTCTCGTGACCCGGCCGGGCTCCGATCGCGTGGAATCCGGCGTTGCGGTGGCGGAGGCAGGCGGGAGCCGCCATTCTGCGAGCATGGCGGACGGGACCGAAGCCGGGCCGGGCGAGCTCTTCTGGCAGATCGTCGAAGTTCTCCACGTACCGCGTTCGCTCGCCGAGCAGGAGCTCGCGCGCTCCCGCTCCGACGTCGCGAAGGGCATCGTCCGGCCGGGTGATCCGGCCGAGCCCTACGCGCTGGCCTGGCGGCGCATCCGCAGCCAGTTGGCCGGGCAGAACCTGGCCTGACCGACCGCGGCCGGCCAGTACGATCCGGTCCATGAAGATCGACCGCCCGCTGCTGTTCGCGCCGCAACGCTGGGAGTGGGGCGGTCTCGACGCCGTGTTCTCCACCTCGGCGCCTGCCGACGAGCTGGTCACCAACGTCCACGTGGCCGGTTTCGTCGGCGACCGGATCGTCGTGTGCCGGGACGAGCGGTACGGCTGGTTCCTGCCGGGCGGCACGCGGGAGGCGGGGGAGAGCATCGGCGAGTGCGTCGCCCGCGAACTGGCCGAGGAGGCCGGCGCCCGGCTGGCCGGCGAGCTGCGATGGATCGGCGCGCACCACTGCGTCAGCGACCGGCCCGAGCCCTACCGCCCGCACCAGCCGCACCCGGAGAAGGCGTGGCTGTGGTGCGCGGCCGAGGTGGAGATCGTCGGCGAGCCGGGCAATCCCGATGACGGCGAGCAGGTGGTGGAGGTCCGCCTCGCCGCGGTCGCCGAGGCGCAGGCGCTGCTCGGCGCGAGCGCGGACTGGATGCCGGACCTGATCGCGCTCGCCGTCGAGTCCCGCGGCTGAGACATCCGCCCCGCGGCCCTTCCCCACGCGGTAGATCTCCCTTAACGTGCGCTAAGCAAGGTTCCGGCTGCGGCCGGAACGGGCGAACGGAAGGGGTGTTGCGACATGGAGGTCGGCAACGCGGTCGCGCTGGTGACCGGTGGCGCGTCCGGGCTCGGGCTGGCGACGGTCAGGGAGCTGCACGGCAAGGGCGCGAAGGTCGTCATCGTGGACCTGCCCTCATCGCAGGGTGAGGCGGTGGCCAAGGAGCTGGGCGACGGGGTGGTGTTCGCCGCGGCCGACGTGACCGACGAGGCTCAGGTGTCCGCGGCGCTGGACGCGGCGGAGGCGCTGGGCACGCTGCGGATCGCGGTGAACTGCGCGGGCATCGGCAACGCGCACAAGACCGTGGGCAAGCAGGGGCCCTTCCCGCTGGACGGGTTCGTCAAGGTCATCAACGTCAACCTGGTGGGCACGTTCAACGTGATCCGGCTGGCCGCGGAACGGATCGCCAAGGCCGAGCCGGTGGGTGAGGAACGCGGCGTCATCGTCAACACCGCGTCCGTGGCCGCCTTCGACGGGCAGATCGGGCAGGCCGCGTACTCGGCGTCCAAGGGCGGCATTGTCGGGATGACGCTGCCGATCGCGCGGGATCTGGCGAGCCTGCAGATCCGGGTGGTGACGATCGCGCCGGGGTTGTTCCACACGCCGCTGTTCGCGACCCTGCCGGAGGAGGCGATCGCCTCCCTGGGCGCGCAGGTCCCGCACCCCTCGCGGCTGGGCGATCCGACCGAGTTCGCGGCGCTGGCCCGGCACATCGTGGAGAACCCGATGCTCAACGGCGAGACCATCCGGCTCGACGGCGCCATCCGCATGGCCCCGCGCTGACCTGGCACGCGGCGGCGGCGCCCCGGCCCGCCGCCGCGTCCCGTTATCGTTTTCCGGTGACTTCTTCGATGGGCTGGACATGACGCGACCCGCGGGCGCGTGGCGGGAGTACGGACCGCTCGAACTGACCCCGATCCTGGCAGCCGCCCTGGAAGCCTTCTACGAGCAGGGCTTCCACGGCACCCCCGTGCGGGACATCGCGCGGCGGGTCGGCCAGACGGTGCCGGCGCTGTACTACCACCACGAGAACAAGGAGGGCGTGTTCACCGCGCTCGTCGAGGAGGCCACGAGCGACCTCGACTGGCGGGTGCGGCAGGCCGTCGAGGAAGCAGGCGAGCGGCCGGACCTGCAGCTGGTCAACGCCGTCGAGGCGATCGTGCTGCACATGGCGCACCGCACCCGGCTCGCCGCGCTGGACTTCGAGCTGCGGCACCTGTCCCCGGCCAACCGCAAGCGGTACGCCGCGCGGCGCAAGGAGATCGAGGTCCTCGTCACGCGGATCGTCTCCGACGGGGTGGCCGAGGGGCTGTTCGTCGCGGAGCGGCCCGCTGAGACCGCGCGGGCGCTGCTGGGCATGCTCCAGTCCATCGGCCGCTGGTACCACCCGGACGGCGGCCCGCTGTCGCCGGACGAGCTGGCCGAGCGCTACGTCGACATCGCGCTGATGACCGTCGGCGTGCGCAAGCGGCCCGCGGCCCGGGCACGCCGGAAGGCCCGCTCGGCATGACCGTGGAGATCGCCGCGCTCGCCGACGGCGCCGCGCATGACCCGCTCCTGGACGACGCCGGTCAGGTGCGGCGGCCGCTGGTCGTGGTCGACCTCGACGAGCCCGTGCCCGCCGACGTCGTCGAAGCCGCCGCGCGGGCGGCCCGGACGTCCGAACGGATCCTGGTCGGGGTCGCCTGCCGTGCGGTCGACGACGAGCGCTGGGCGCTGGCCGACGCCCTCGACCTGACGTTCGCGGCCACCGGCTGCGGCAGCGGCCCCCAGTTCGCGGCGAGCGACGACCCGGCGGGCGACGCCGAGGTGCTGCGGCAGGCGGCCGAGGCGAACCCGCAGGCCGCGCTGGTGCTGAGCCAGGTGCTGCGGGCGAGCGGCCGCCTGGACGTCGGCGCGGCGCTGGACGTCGAGTCGTTCGCCTACTCGACGCTGCTCGGCGGGCCGGAGTTCGCGCGGTGGCTGGGCGATCGCGGGAACCGGCCGCTGCCCCCGCCCGCGACCGAACCGCCGGTGTTCCTGGCTCGCGACGGCGACGTGCTCCGCGTGACGCTCAACCGGCCCGACCGTCGCAACGCGTACGGCCGCGAGCTTCGGGACGCGCTCACCGACGCCCTGCGGGCCGCCGCGGCGGAGGACTGCCGGGTGGTGCTCGACGGGGCCGGTCCGGCGTTCTGCTCGGGCGGCGACCTCGACGAGTTCGGCACCACCCCGGACCTGGTCACCGCACACTTCGTCCGCACCAGGGCCGGTGCCGCGCGGGCGCTGCACGCGATCGCCGGGCGCGCGGAGGTGCGCGTGCATGGGGCGTGCGTCGGCGCGGGCATCGAGCTGGCGGCGTTCGCGGGCCGCGTGGTGGCGCATCCGAACACCGTGTTCCGGCTGCCGGAGGTCGCGATGGGCCTGATCCCCGGCGCGGGCGGCACGGTGAGCGTGCCGCGCCGGATCGGCCGGTGGCGCACGCTGTGGCCCGCGTTGTCCGGGCGGCCCCTGAGCGCCGTGACTGCGCTGGACTGGGGCCTGGTCGACGCCATCGAGGACGGATTCTGACCGCTTTGCGGCCTAGCGTTCAGATCATGACCGACCGTGTTTCGTGGACCGCCGTCCAAGCCCGCCGGCTCGACCGGCACTTCCTGTCCCGCCCCGGGGCGAGCCCGGCGGACGTCGTCGCCGCGATGTGCGGCGCGCACGCCCAGGTCCGCACCGCCGCGGAGATGTCGGTCGCCCTGCGCACCGGCGGCACCACGGACGACGTCCGCGATGCGGTGGCCGACCACACGCTGATCCGCACCTTCGGCCCACGCGGCACTGTGCACCTGCTGCCGGCCGACGACCTGGCGTTGTGGACCGGTGCGCTTCCCGCGGTCCCACAGCGTTCGACCATGCCGTCCGCGGTGCGGCTCACCGACGAGCAGACCGACCGGATCGTCGAGGCCGTCGCGGACGCGCTCGCCGGCGCCGAACTGACCGCCGACGAACTCACCGAGGCGCTCGTCGACCGTGTCGGTTCGTGGGCGGGAGACCTCGTCATGCCGGCGTTTCAGGGGTTCTGGCCGCGCTGGCGCCAGGCATTGGCGACGGCGGCGCACCGCGGCGCGCTGTGCTTCGGCCGCGACCGCGGGCGGCAGGTCACCTACACCAGCCCGCGCCGGTGGCTGCCCGGGTTCCGGCCCGCGGAGACCGAAACCGCGCTGACCGGCGTGCTCGCCCGGTACCTGCACGCCTACGGGCCGGCCACGCCCCAGCACTTCGCGCGCTGGCTGTCCGCTCCCGTGGAGTGGGCGTCGGCGTTGTTCGCCCGCAGCGCCCTGCGTCCGGTCGATCTCGACGGCGAGCGCATGTGGCTGAACGCCGACGACACCCTGCCGGGTAGGCGGACACCGCCCGCGCTGCGGCTGCTGCCGCTGTTCGACGCCCACGTCGTCGGCAGCTTCCCGCGGGAACTGCTCTTCCCCGGCGTGGCCGCGCACCGGTGCCTCGCCCGCGGGCAGGCCGGCAACTTCCCGGTGCTGCTCGTCGACGGCGTGGCCGGCGGGCTGTGGCACCAGCGCCGCTCCGGCCGGGCGGTCCACCTCACCGTCGAACCGTTCACGACGCTGAGCGCCGCGCACCGGCTCGAGCTGGACGAACATGTGGCCCGGCTGGGGGAGGTCCTCGGCCGGGAGCCGCGGCTGACGATCGGCCCGGTGACGGTCGGCGCGCACGCCTGAGGTCAGCGGCGGGGGTCGACGTGGATCTTCGGCGCCCCGCCGGCGGGCCGGTCACCGGCGAGCACCGCGGCCACCTCGCCGAGCCCGACGGTGGCGGCGACCAGCGGCACCGGGTCGACCGCGCCGCTCGCGTACTGCTCGATCGTGCCGGCCAGGCCGGGGGAGGCCGAGAGCACGCCGACCGCGGTGACGTCCTTCAACGCCAGCAGGCGCGTGTCGAGCAGGCTCGGCCGCCCGGCCAGGCCGATGTAAACGACCCGGCCGCCCGGCTCGACCAGTTCCACCGCCCTGGCAGGCAGTTCCGGCGCCCCGGACGCGTCGATCACGGCGTCGAACGGCAGCTCCGGCAAGCGGTCCGGGGACCAGGCGTTCCGGAAACCGAGCGAGCGGGCGAACTCCAGCGACGCGGCGGTGGCGCCCAGCAGGTGCACCTCCGCGCCGGCCGCGCGGGCGAACATCGCGCACAGCAGGCCGATCGTGCCAGGGCCGAGGACGAGGACCCGGTCGCCGGGCCGCGGATCCGCGCCTCGCACCGCCCGCAGCGCGTTGCCGCCCGGCTCGACCATCGCGCCCGCCGCCGCCCCGACCGCGTCCGGCAGCGGGTGCAGCGCGGTCACCGGCACGGCGAGGCGCTCGGCCAGCGCGCCCGGCCGCCCGCCGCGAATCCCGATCTCGGTGCGGGTCTCGCACAGATGCTGGCGGCCGCCGCGGCACCGGCGGCAGGCGCGGCAGCCGAGCATCGTGTCCCCGGTGACCCGCCTGCCCAGCCAGGCCGGGTCGACGCCGTCGCCGGATTCCACGACCGTGCCGCACCACTCGTGGCCCAGCCGCATGGGATACCGGGCGTGCCCGTCGTGCAGGTAAGGCATGCTGCCGTCGAAGAACTCCGCGTCCGTGCCGCAGATCCCGGCCCGCGCCACGGCGACGACGACCTCGCCCGGCGCGGCGGACGGCGGCTCGACCTCGACCACGGCGCCCGCGCCGGGAGCGGTGACCACGAACGCGCGCATGGCCCGAGCGTAGCGGGAAAGATCCACTGTGGACGGCAATGGGCACAAAGTCCTCACTTTGAGGACTTCCGCCTTGCCCGGAACGGTCTTCCCGGGCGCATACTGGAGGAGCACGTGCGGGTGCTCGGGGCACCGCACGGCGGGGAAAGCGGGTTCCGTCGGGGGATGGTGCCCGCGGGAGGTCGATGCCCGGCCGGTCGGGGCCACTGGGCAGGCGGTCTCCGACGGCGGGCCGGCTTGGGGAAGCCGGCCCGCCGTTCTACGTTCCGGGTCGGTTCTCGATCGGGCCGGCTGCCATCAGGATCTGGTCGAACCGCGCCGGGCCCGGCGCCGGCTCGTCGCGGTCGTACACGCTCAGCAGCCGCACACGGCGACCCGGCCGAACAGCGCCATGTTCCCCAGCGCGGCGTCCAGCACCGCTCCGCCGACATTGTCGAAGTAGACGTCGATGCCGTCCGGGCGCACCTCGCGCAGGGCCTCGCCGAGGTCGCCAGTGGTGCGGTCGACCGCCGCGTCGACCCCGAGCTCACGCAGCCAGGCGCCCTTCTCCGGCGAGCCGGTGATGCCGACGACCCGGCAGCCGTGCTGCTTGGCGATCTGCCCGGCGAGCGCCCCGGTGACCCGCGAGGCCGCCGAGACGACGAAGGTCTCGCCCGGCTTCGCGGCCCCGTACCTCCCCGGTCGTGCTGTTCGTTCGTGTCGGGAGCAGGAACAGGAGGCCGCGCGAGGCATCGGGCGACTTCCTCACCTCCGGCCGGGTGCGTCCACATCGCGGGAACGGTTTTGGTGCCGCCGCGGGGCGTCCAGTACTGTGTTCGCCAGGCCGAGAGGCGCTGCAACGGACCCAGGTCCGCCACGCTCGGCCCCCGTGAACCGCAACAAGGGCGCCTCCCGACAGTTGGGAGGGCGCCGGTGGACACGACGAAGGCTCTGCGGGAAATCCTGAGCGACCGGGTGGCCGTCCTCGACGGCGCCTGGGGCACGATGCTGCAGGGCGCGGGCCTCACCCCGGCCGACTACCGCGGCGACCTGATCGGCGACCACCCGCAGGACGTCACCGGCGACCCGGACCTGCTCAACCTCACGCGCCCCGACCTGATCCTCGACGTGCACCGGCAGTACCTCGCCGCGGGCGCGGACATCACCACGACCAACACGTTCACCGCGACCAGCATCGGCCAGGCCGACTACGGCCTGCAGCACCTCGTCCGCGAGATGAACGTGCGCGGCGCCCAGCTGGCCCGCCAAGCCGCCGACGAAGCAGGCGGCAAGTTCGTCGCCGGCTCGATCGGGCCGCTCAACGTCACCCTGTCCCTCTCGCCGAAGGTCGACGAGCCCGCCTACCGCGCGGTCACCTTCGACGAGGTCCGCGACGCCTACGCCGAGCAGATCGCCGCGCTCGCCGAGGGCGGCGTCGACCTGATGCTCATCGAGACGATCTTCGACACCCTCAACGCGAAGGCCGCCATCGCCGCGGCCCGCGAGGTCGCCCCGCACCTGCCGCTGTGGATCTCGGTGACGATCGTCGACCTCTCCGGGCGCACCTTGTCCGGCCAGACCGTCGAGGCGTTCTGGAGCGCGATCGAGCACGCCCGCCCGCTGGTCGTGGGTGTGAACTGCTCGCTGGGCGCCGAGGAGATGCGCCCGCACGTCGAACAGCTCTCCCGGCTGGCGGGCACCTACGTCGCCTGCCACCCCAACGCCGGCCTGCCCAACGCGTTCGGCGGCTACGACCAGACGCCGGACGAGACAGCCCGCATGCTGGGCGAGTTCGCCGGCACCGGCATGGTCAACATCGTCGGCGGCTGCTGCGGCACCGGCCCCGAGCACATCGCCAAGATCGCCCAGGCGGTCTCCGGCGCGGCTCCGCGCGAGGTGCCGCCGCCGCGCACCCACACCCGGTTCAGCGGGCTGGAGCCGTTCGAGATCGGCGCCGACACCGGGTTCGTGATGATCGGCGAGCGCACCAACGTCACCGGCTCGGCCAAGTTCCGGCGGCTCATTGAGTCCGGCGACTACCAGGCCGCCGTCGACGTCGCGCTGGACCAGGTCCGCGGCGGCGCCAACCTGCTCGACGTCAACATGGACGCCGACCTGCTCGACTCCGAGCACGCGATGACGACGTTCCTCAACCTGATCGCCACCGAGCCGGAGGTGGCCCGCATCCCGATCATGGTCGACAGCTCGCGGTGGAGCGTGCTGGAGGCCGGGCTCAAGTGCGTGCAGGGCAAGGGCGTGGTCAACTCGATCAGCCTCAAGGAGGGCGAGGAGCAGTTCCTGCGCCAGGCCCGCCGAATCCGCGACTACGGCGCCGGTGTCGTCGTGATGGCCTTCGACGAGAAGGGCCAGGCCGACACCACCGAGCGCAAGGTGGAGATCTGCGCCCGCGCCTACGACCTGCTCACGCGCGAGGCCGGGTTCCCGCCCGAGGACATCGTCTTCGACCCCAACGTGCTGGCCGTCGCCACCGGCATCGCCGAGCACAACGGCTACGCCAAGGCGTTCATCGAAGCGCTGCCGCTGATCAAGCAGCGCTGCCCGGGCGCGCGCACCAGCGGCGGCATCTCGAACCTGTCGTTCTCCTTCCGCGGCAACGACGTCGTGCGCGAGGCGATGCACTCGGCGTTCCTGTTCCACGCGGTGCGCGCCGGCCTGGACATGGGCATCGTGAACGCCGGCCAGCTCACCGTCTACGAGGACATCCCCGCCGACCTGCTGGAACTGGTCGAGGACGTGTTGTTCGACCGGCGCGAGGACGCCACCGACCGGCTGGTGGAGTTCGCCGAGACGGTCCGCGGCCAGGGCCGCAAGCGGGTGGTGGACCTGTCGTGGCGCGAGGCTCCGGTGGCGGAGCGGCTGCGGCACGCGCTGGTGCACGGCATCGTCGACTACATCGAGGACGACACCGAAGAGGCGCGGCAGAACTTCGCGCGGCCACTGGAGGTCATCGAGGGTCCGCTGATGGACGGCATGAAGACCGTCGGCGACCTGTTCGGCTCGGGCAAGATGTTCCTGCCGCAGGTGGTCAAGAGCGCGCGCGTGATGAAGCGGTCGGTGGCCTACCTCGAGCCGTTCATGGAGGCGGAGAAGGAGGAGCTGCGCCGGTCCGGGCAGGTGAGCACCGAGCGCGGCCAGGGCAAGATCGTGCTGGCCACCGTGAAGGGCGACGTGCACGACATCGGCAAGAACATCGTCGGCGTCGTGCTGGGCTGCAACAACTACGAGGTGATCGACCTCGGCGTGATGGTGCCCGCGGCGAAGATCCTGGACACCGCGGTCGCCGAGAACGCCGACGCGATCGGCCTGTCCGGGCTGATCACGCCGTCGCTGGACGAGATGGTGTCGGTCGCGACGGAGATGCAGCGGCGCGGGCTGAAGATCCCGCTGCTGATCGGGGGCGCGACCACGTCCCGGCAGCACACCGCGGTGCGGATCGCGCCGGCGTACGACCACACGACGGTGCACGTGCTGGACGCGTCGCGGGTCGTCGGGGTGGTGTCGGACCTGCTCGACCCCGACCGCGCGGCGGCGCTGGACACGGCGAACCGCGCGGAGCAGGAGCGGTTGCGTGAGCAGCACGCGGGCAAGCAGCGCCGCCCGATGCTCACGCTGGAGCAGGCGCGGGCCAACCCGGAGCGGGTGTCCTTCGACGACCTGCCCGTGCCGTCGTTCACCGGGGTGCGCGCGGTGTCGCCGGGGCTGCCCGCGCTGCGCGAGATGATCGACTGGCAGTTCCTGTTCCTCGCGTGGGAGCTGAAGGGCAAGTACCCGGCGATCCTGGAGCAGCCGGTGGCGCGGGAGCTGTTCGACGACGCGAACGCGCTGCTCGACGAGATCGTCGCGAACGAGCTCCTGGAGGCCCGCGGCGCCTACGGCTTCTGGCCCGCGCACAGCGAGGGCGACGACATCGTGCTGGAAAACGGGGTGCGCTTCCCGATGCTGCGCCAGCAGACGTCCAAACCGGACGGTCGCGCGAACCGCTGCCTCGCCGACTACGTGGCGCCTGCGGGGGACCACCTCGGCGGGTTCGCGGTGACCGTGCACGGGGCCGAGGAGCTGGCGCGCCACTACGAGTCCCAGAACGACGACTACCGGGCGATCATGGTGAAGGCGCTGGCCGACCGCCTGGCCGAGGCGTTCGCCGAGTACATCCACCTGGAGGCGCGGCGGGAGTGGTTCGAGCCGGACGCGCAGCCGTCGCTGGCGGACCTGCACGCCGAGCGGTTCCGCGGGATCCGGCCCGCGCTCGGCTACCCGGCGAGCCCGGACCACAGCCAGAAGCGGGAGCTGTTCGACCTGCTCCAGGCGTCGGACCTGGGCCTCGGGCTGACGGAGTCGTTCGCGATGACCCCGGCGGCCAGCGTGAGCGGGCTGATCTTCGCCCACCCCGAGTCCCGGTACTTCACCGTGGGCCGCCTCGGACGCGACCAGGTGACCGACTACGCCCGGCGACGCGGACTGCCGCAGCCGGAAATCGAGAAGTGGTTGCGCCCCAACCTGGACTACGATCCCGCGGAGTGACGATCTCCGAGGAGCTCCGTGACACGGATGTGGTCACGGACCTGCAGCTGTGGTTCCCGGCGCCCAGCCTTGGGGATGCCGTGACGGCCTGCCAGCACTTGATCGCGGCGCTGGGAGCGTGGCGGTTTTCGATCGGGCCGGCCAACAGCGATCCGCCGGGACCGTACGACGCCCGGCTGCTGATCCGGTCCCGATCCCGGGACGGCGAAAGCGGGATCCAGGCGATCCGGCGGGTGGCGCTCGGGCACCTGGAGGTGATCGGGCTGGACCCGGCGCTGCTGGAGGTCACCGAGATCGGCGGGCAGCCCTTCGGCCGCGTCTACCGCGCCGAGTTGCCGGACGGCACGTTCGCGACGATGTTCGTCAAGCGTGGGCAGGACCCGTTCGGCACCGAGCCGGAGGAGATCGAGGTCGAAGAGCTCGAACCGCTCGGCCCGGAGGGCGGGTTCGACGAGGACGAGATCCGTGAAATTATGGAGCTGGCGCACGCTGTCACCAGCACGCGGGTCGTGATCGTCGCGGAAATATCCGGCGCGGACGGGATCGATGCGCGTGACATGGTGCGCGGCCTGGCCGGCGAGCTCCGGCGGCACACGCTCCCGTCGGAGGAGGACATCGAGGTCAGCGAGCCGCGGCGGCGGCCGAGCGGCACGATCGAGGTCGCCGCGCTCGTGGGTGGCACCGAGCGGGAGGCGTTCGAGGCCGTGGAGGCCGCTGCCCGGGCGCTGCGGAGCTTCACCTGGCTCGAGCCCGCCACGGTCGACGATCCCCATCGCGGGGACCACTTCGCCGTCGAGGCGGTTCCGCAGGCGCAGTTCGTCCGGCTGGAGGTCCACGCGGCGACGGGACTCGGCGTGGTCGGTTGAGGGGTTTTGGTCACCCGGTCAGGTGGTAGTCCGCCCGCACGGCCGACTACTCACTCAACGGGGCGTGAGATGCATCTGGAATACGAGCACGCGGCGGCCTCCGGGCTGCGTCGTTACGTCAACACCGTCGCCGAGGAGCTGGGCTGCAGCGGCGAGGCCTACTACGCCCACCTGGACCCGCCGCCGGCGTACGCCTACCTCGCGCTCGACGACCGGTTGCGCGACCACCCCGCCCAGGACACGGCCCTGGTGTGGAACGAGCACGACGGCTGGGCGGTGGCGATCGAGACCACGGCCGGGCACGAGCTGAGCGTGGTCCGCTACTACGGGACCGACCTGCTGCCGCCGCCTCCCGAGGTCGCCCGGTTCGTGGCCGAGGTCTTCGAGGGCCGCGCCCCCGACGCGGCGCCCGTGGGCACCACCGACGGCGCCGCGGTCCGCCAGCACCTGGCCACCTACGCGATCCCGTACCAGGATCGGCCTGCGCAGCGGCCCGGACGGCCCGTCGAGCGGTCGCGCCGCGGCCCGGCCCGCTGATCCAGGCGGCCGCCCACCGCGGCCGGCGCCTGAGCGCGCCGAGACCACCATCCACGACCTCCCCGGAAACCGTTGCAGCGCCGGGCGCTTTCCGGCACACTGCCGCAATCGCACCACCTGGGGAGGGATCGTGGTCGCGCGCACCGGGGTCGTCGTCGTGGGGGCCGGGCCCGCCGGGCTCGGCCTCGCCAACGTGTTGCGGGACAGGGGAATCGGCTGCGTGGTGCTCGAGGAGCAGACCCGCGCCTTCATCGAGGCCCGCCCGCGCGCCGGCTTCATCGAGGAGTGGGCGGTGCGCGCGCTCGACGAGCGCGGCCTGGCCGACAAGCTGTTGTCCACCGCGCCGAGCCAGGGCCGCTTCGAGTTCCGGTTCGAAAACGGCCGCCACCCCTTCTCCTACGAGCAGTGGGCCGGCCAGCGGCACTTCGTCTACCCGCAGCAGCTCCTCGTCACCGACCTGGTCGCGCACTACGCCGACAAGGGTGGCGACATCGAGTTCGGGGTCCGGGAAGTGGCACTGCACGACATCGAATCGGCCACGCCCGCGGTCACCTTCACCGCAGCCGACGGCACCGCCCGCCGCCTCGGCTGCGACTTCATCGCCGGCTGCGACGGCGCGCAGGGCGTCACGCGGCGTCACCTCGCAGGCAATCTGCTGACCCACGACTACGGCATCGGCTGGCTGGCGCTGCTCGCCGAGGCCCCGCCCAGCGCCGACGGCGTGCTGTTCGGCATCCACCCCCGCGGGTTCGCCGCGCACATGGCGCGCACCCCCACCGTCACCCGCTTCTACCTGCAGTGCCCGCCGGGCGACTCCGAGGACAACTGGCCGCACGAGCGCGTCTGGTCCGAGCTGCACCAGCGGCTGGGGGTGCCGGACGGTCCGCTCGTCGAGGGCGAGCTGATCGAGAAACGCGTCCTCGACATGCACAACTACGTCCACGAGCCGATGTCCCGCGGCAGGCTGTTCCTGGCAGGCGAGTCGGCGCACCTGGTCGCCCCGATCGCGGCGAAGGGCCTCAACCTCGCCCTGCACGACGCGTTCCACCTGGCCGAGGCGATCGAGGCCCACTACGGCGGCGACGACGGCCCGCTGGCCCGCTACTCGGACACCTGCCTGGCCCGCGTGTGGCAGTACCAGGAGTTCTCGCAGTGGCTGTCGGACATCTTCCACAGCTCCACCGTCGACCCGCCGGCCGACCCGTTCCGCGCCCGGCTGGCGCAGGCCCGGCTGCGCCGTCTGCTCGGGTCGCCCGCCGCGGCGGCCTCGTTCAGCGAGATCTACATCGGCAAGGCCGCGGATTTCTGACCAATCCCGTGCGGTGATCCACGCGGCATGGCAGGCTGCCCCGTAACGAAACTCGCGAGTGCGGAGTCTCCTCGGGCAAAGGCGCCCGGGCGACGAGGAGGACCATGGCGGGGGACACGGACGTCGATGCCGACCTGATCGAGGCGGTCCGCGCGGGCGACCTGCTCGCCTACGACCGTCTCTTCCGGCGGCACCTGCCCGCGGCGCGCCGGGTGGCGTCGATGATGTGGCGGGACCGGTCCGAGGTGGACGACCTGGTCGCCGAATCGTTCCTGCGGGTGCTCGCGGCGATCCGCGACGGCGCGGGTCCGGCCGAGCGGTTCCGCCCCTACCTGCTGGTGACGCTGCGGAACCTGGCGATGGACTGGGGGCGCCGCCGCGAGCGGTGCGACCCGTGGGCCGTAACCCGCGACGAGGGCGCGCCCGGCGTCGAGGAGATCGTGATCGACCGGCTCACCGGCCAGGTGGCGCTCTCGGCGTTCGAGACCCTGCCGCCACGCTGGCGGTACGTGCTGTGGCACACCGAGATGCTGGGCACCCGGCCCGCGGCGCTGGCCGCGGAGCTGGGCATGACCGCCAACGGGGTCGCCGCGCTGGCGGTGCGTGCCCGTGAGGGGCTGCGGCAGGCGTTCCTGCAGGCCCACGTGCCCGCGGCGCGCGCCGAGGACTGCCGCAGCGTGCGACGGCGGCTGGGGGCGTGGACGCGCGGGAAGGTGACCGCGCGGCAGGGCCGGGCCGTGTCGGCGCACCTCGCCGGCTGCCCCAAGTGCCACCGGGTCGCCGCGGTGCTGGAGACCGTCAACGGCGGGCTGCCCGCGCTGGCGTTGCTGCCGCTGCTCGGACGGCTGCTGGGCGGCGGCGGGGCGCCCGCGGCGTCGATGGCCGCCGGTGGCGGGGTGACGGCGATCTCGAAGATGGCCGCCGCGGTCACGCTCGCGGCCGTCGCGGCCGTTGCCGGACCTGCGGTGGTGCCCGACCGGGCGGTTGCGCCGGAGACCCTGGCCGCGGCGCCGGTGCGGCCTGTCGCGCCGGACGTCGCCGCTGTGGCTCCGCAGGTCCGCGTCCCCGGCACGGTCGGCGCCGCGCTCGCGGAGAGCGGGGCGAAGGACGGCCGCCCGAACGGCAACGGTCCCGCGAACGGCAAGGGTTCTGCGACCGGTAATGGCGTCGCGACCGGCAAGGGCACCGCGACCGGCAAGGGCATTGCGACCGGTAACGGCATTGCGACCGGCAAGGGTTCTGCGAACGGTAACGGTGCTGCGACCGCCAAGGGCACTGCGAACGGTAACGGCGCCGCGAACGGTAACGGCATTGCGAACGGTAACGGCATTGCGAACGGCAACGCCGGGGCCAACGGAAACGCCGAGGCCAGGGGTGCCGCGGGAGCCAGGAGCAGCGCCGGGGCCAAGGGCAATGGCGAGGTCAAGGGCAAGGGCGCGGTGATGAGCGCGACCGGCCAGGCCAAGGCCGCCGCACCGAAGGCGGCCAAGCCGCAACCCGCGAAGCTGGAACGCCCCGAGCCGAAGGCGGCCAAGCCGAAACCCCCGAAGCTGGAACGCCCCGAGCCGGAGGCGAATCCCGGCAAGTCCCCGCGGAAGTGAGGGCCCACCAGCCACCCACTCGGCTGCTCGCGCAGCGGGACTTGTCCGAGTAACTCGCAGGTGGTGGTGCCTGTGGTTGCGGGTGCGTTGCTCGCGCAGCAGGACCTGTTCGAGAAGCTCGCGGTGGTGGTGCCTGTGGTTGCGGGTGCGTTGCTCGCGCAGCAGGACCTGTTCGAGAAGCTCGCGGTGGTGGTGCCTGTGGTTGCGGGTGCGTTGCTCGCGCAGCAGGACCTGTTCGAGAAGCTCGCGGTGGTGGTGCCTGTGGTTGCCGGTGCGCTGCTCGCGCAGCGGGACTTGTCCGAGTAACTCGCGGTGGTGGTGCCTGTGGTTGCGGGTGCGTCGCTTGCGCAGCGGGACTTGTCCGAGTAACTCGCGGTGGTGGTGCCTGTGGTTGCGGGTGCGTCGCTTGCGCAGCGGGACTTGTTCGAGTAACTCGCGGTTGGCGGCGGCCCGCGGTTGCCGGTGCGTGGCTCGCGCAGCGAGAGCCTGTTCGGGTGGCCCGGGCGGAGGTAGCGGGCTCGCTCGCGGAGCCACTCCGGGTTCAAGCGGTGCCGCGGCACTGCCGCCACACCAGCCAAGGTCCGCGCGCCCGATCTGCCCCGGCTCGAGGCGCAGGAACCGAACCCCGAGGCTAGTCGGGATCCCCCTGGCCGTCCTTCCGCGCCGGGGCGGTCAGGTAGTCCAGCGTGCGCGTCATGTCGAGCAGCCGCTCCAGCACCGGCGGCCGGTCGTCCAGGTGCAGGTTCGCCCCGGCGCCCTGCACCCGCCGCGCGATCATCAGCAGCGTGGACAGCCCGTAGGAGTCGCAGAAGTCCAGCGACCCGAAGTGGAGCCGGACGTCGCGCAGGCCCGGGGCCAGCCGGGCGGTCACCTCGCGCAGCAGGTCGTCGCCGCTGCGGTAGTCCAGGTCCCCGGCGAGGACGCCGTGCAGCGTCCGGGCGTCGTGGGTGGTCCAGCTCGTCGTCAGCGGCCGCGGTTCGGTCATCCCGGCCCGCCCTGGCCGGTCCCGAGGCGACCGGACAACTCCTCCCGCGCCTCCGCCAGCAGCGCGGTCGCCCTGGGGAAGTCCCGCAGCTCACCGGCCAGCAGGTCCAGCGCCGGGATCAGCGAGCCCGGCGGCACCCCGCGCGCCGCCAGGATGTCGGCGGTCCAGGTCAGGAACGCGGTGAACAGCGAGGCGTCGCCGGTGTAGAGCGCGGTCGACAGGAAATCGACGATGTGCGCCAGGTCCTCGATGGTGTACTGGCGCTGCAGCTCGGTGTACTCGCGCATCGCGGGCAGGCGCTGTTCGAGCCCGGCGTACACCGCGCGCACCAGCTGCGGCGAGCTGCGGCGGACCAGCGTGTACTCCTGGTCGGCCAGGTGCGGCAGGTCGTCGATCGGCTGGTGCGGGGCGTGCGGCCGGGTCAGCGGGTCGTCCGCGAGCCGGTCCGCGGCGGCGCGCGCGTCGGGCGCCCACGCCTCCGCGCCCAGCAGCCGCGCCCACCGGCCGTCCGGGCCGAACGCGGCGCCGCCGGCGATCACCGGCACCCCGGCGGCCTGGCACGCGCTGATCGTGGCGTGCGCGGCCGGCAGCCGGGTGGGCAGCGAACCGGACAGCGCGACCGCCTCCGGCCCGGTGCGGTGCAGGTGCGTGATCAGGTGCGGGGTGGGCACCTGCGCGCCCAGGTAATCGACCCGGAACCCGCGCAGCGTCAGCACTTCGGCCAGCAGCCGCGCGGGCAGCGCGTGCCATTCACCGTCCACACAGGACACCGTGATGCGCCCGCGGGTCACCCGGGGCCGCGGCGTCTCGCGGACGAGGTGGACGATCGCCCGCTCGTTGATGGCCGTCGCCGCGTGCTCCTGCGCGACGCTGATCCGGTTGGCCGCCCACTCGTGCCCGACCCGGCGCTGCACCGCGCCGATGACGTCCAGCAGCACGGCCTCCGTCCCGACGCCGCCGTGCAGCGCGGCCAGCACCGCCTCGGTGGCCGCGTACTCGTCGCCGTCGAGGACGGCGTCCCACAGCCGCTCGGCGTGGTCCGTGGTGTTCGCGGGCTGTGTCACGGTCTTGTTCATGCTGCTACCTACGGTGATCCGGGACCGCGCACGGCGGTCAGGTGCCGCTCGCGCGGGGCGGTGATGGCGAGCAGGGCCATGTCGTCGTGCAGTCCGCCGCCCACCCATTCGCTCGCGAGCATCTGCACGCGCTCGACGACCGCCTCGGCGGGCATCCCGGCGCACTCGCCGAGCACGCGGCGCAGCCGGGCCTCCCCGAACATCTCGCCGCCGAGCGGGCCGCCCCGCGCCTCGGTGATGCCGTCGGTGTAGAGCAGGCAGGTCTCACCGGGGGCCAGCACGATGTCCTGACCGGACACCTCGATCTCCGGCAGCACCCCGATCAGGCTGCCGCGGCAGACGACCTCTTCGACCGTCCCGTCGGCGCGGACGACCAGCGGCGGCAGGTGCCCGGCGCTGGTGACCCGCAACCGGACCTCCTGGCCGTGCCGGCACGCCGAGACCAGCGCCAGCGTGGCGAACCGCGTGTGGTGCGAACTGAGCAACGACGAGTTCAGCAGGCGGAGCATGCGGCCGTGGTCGTCCGCCATCGGCAGCAGCGCGTGCAGCGTGTTGCGGATCTTGCCGGTGAGCACGGCGGCCTCGAGCCCCTTGCCGCACACGTCGCCGAGCAGGGCCAGCGACTCGCCTTCCCCGAGGTGGTGGACGTCGTAGAAGTCGCCGCCGAGCCGGTCGGTGTCCTGGGCCGGACGGTACCCGCCGGCGAACTCGACCCCGCCGATCTGCTCCAACACCGGCGGCAGGAGCTCTTCGGTGAGGACCTCGGTGATCGAGCTCTGCTGTTCGAACAGGCGCGCCGCGGACATCGCCGCGCCGGAGCGGGCGGCGAACAGGCGCGCGAACACCTCTTCGTCCTCGGTGAAGGCGTGGTGTTCGGTGCGGCGCAGCAGGATCAGCGCGCCCGCCGGCACCCCGTGGCCGGGCAGCGGGGTCACCACGACCGAGCCGACCCGGCCGAACCCCTCCGGCACGATCCACGTCGGGGCCTGGGCCGGGTCGATCCAGCGGGACGGCACCGGCGGGAACCCCTGCAGCGCCTCGGCCAGCCCGGGCAGCTCGTCCGGGTCGATCTCGAGGGTCAGCGGGCACGGCCGCGCACCGCGCACGCAGACGACGGCGGAGTAGCGGCCGCGCGTGCCCGGCGCGACGATCCAGGCCGCGTCGGCGAGGTGGCCCGCGGACAGTTCGGCGGCCACCTCCATGGTGCGGGGCACGTTGAGTGACCCGAGCAGCGCGTCCGAGGCCGCGCTGAGGAAGGCGGTGCGTTCCCGTTCCCGGCGCAGCGCCTCGCGCGCCGCGTGGAGCTCGGTGGTCTCCACGAGCCACCACATCACCGGCCCCTCCGGCTGCCGGACCGGGTGCGCGTCGAAGGTCCGGTCGTCGACCCGGCCCGCCGCGACGGCAGGTCCGGCCGCGTGGGCGGCACACAACCAGGCCGAGACGCAGTCGGCGAGCAAACGCCCGGGACGCAGCGCGGGGAACAGCAGACGGGCGGCTTCGTTGGCCGCGTGGACGGTGCCGTCCGGGGCGGCGAGCAGGGCGGGGTGCGGCGCACCGTCCCAGCCCGCGTCGATCCCGGCGGGGGAGGCGGAGACGAGACGGTCGGATTCAGTCAAGACGTGGGCGCCGGCGTGCCCGCTCCCTTCGAACGTGGTCGGGGTGAGATGCCTCGGCATCAGCTTCCCTCAGCGCGCCGGACGGGAGCAAACCGGGCCGGTGATCAACCGGGGCCGGCCGGTCCCGAACCCGCGCCGGTCACGGCAGCCAGCGGGCCGGGTCGGTGAGGACCCCGGCCAGTTCCCGGTACGCGGCGCCGGTCGCGCCGGGGGCGGGGATGTTCTTCGCCGCGTGGATCGCGGGCGGGGTCCACCGCGCGGACAGCACGCGTTCCCGCAGGCGGCTCTCCAGCTCCGGCCGCAGCAGGTCCGCCACCTGCGCCAGGTGCCCGCCGAGCACCACCGTCGGGATGTCCAGCACGTTGATCACCCCGGCCAGCGCCACGCCGAGCGCCTGTGCCGCAGCGGTCACCGCCTCCCGCCCCCGCGCGTCGCCCGCAGCGGCGAGTTCCGCCAGGTGCGCCGGGGTCGACGCGGGTGTCAGGCCGGCGGCGGCGAGCAGCGCGTCCCGGCCGGCGTAGGTCTCCAGGCAACCCGTCGACCCGCAGCGGCAGGCCGGGCCGGCCGGGTCGACGCACACGTGGCCGATCTCGCCCGCCCACCCGTGCCGCCCGGCCATCACCTCGCCACCGACGACGGCCGCGCCGCCGATGCCGATCTCGCCTGACAGGTACACGAAGTCCGGGAACGGGCCCGGCCGCCCCGGCGCGACCTCGGCGACCGTGCGGGCCGCGAGGCTGGCCTCGTTGCCCACCCGCAGCGGCAGTCCGGCCACCGCGGCCGGGTCGAGCAGCTCCGCGGGCCGCACGCCGGACCAGCCGAGGTTCGGCGCGCGCAGCAGGGTGCCGGTGGCGGCCGCGACGATGCCGGGCAGCGCCAGGCCCGCCCCGACCAGCCGCAGGCCTTCTGGCAGCCCCGCCAGCACCCGTGCGGACAGCGCGCCCAGCCGGTCCAGGGTCGCTTCCGGATCGCTTTCCACCAGGTCGGCGTACTCCAGCGACTCGGCGACCACGCGGCCCCGCAGGTCGACCACCCGCACGGCGAGGAACCCGGCGTTGACCTGCAGCCCGACCGCGGCCAGCCGGGAGCCGGGCACCAGGGGAGTGGCCGGACGGCCGCGCCTGCCGCCGCCGTCCGGCTCGATCTCGCCGAGCACCCCGCCCGCGACCAGCTCGTCGGCCAGCCGCGTGGCGGTGGTGCGGGTCATCGAGGTCGCCGCCGCCACGTCCGCCCGCGACAACGGCCGGGCGGACGCACACACGGTGCGCGCCACCAGCGCCAGGTTGCTCGCCCGCAGGCTGGACTGGCGGGCGCTCGTCTGCTGATCGAGGGCGGTCACGGCGGCGATCCTAACCGGCGCACTGATTTCGTCCAGTCGATGGACGAAATCAGCCGATCAGGTGCTCGAGCGCGAGCTGCTGCAGCTGGACGAACCCGTAGTCGCGCTGGGCCGCCTTCTCCGGGTCGAAGCCGTCGTCGGCGGCCAGGAAGTCCGCCACCGACTCGCCCGCGCCCAGCGTCGGCTCGGCCAGTTCGAGGACCCCCGCCCGGTCCCACGCCTCGCGGACGCGCGGGTCCTCGCGGAAGGCCTTCGCCTTGTCCGCCAGCATCAGATATGTCGACATGCACGCCCGCGCCGAGTCCCAGATGCCGTCCATGTATTCGGTGCGCGAGGGCTTGTAGTCGAAGTGCCGCGGGCCGGTGTAGCGGGGCGCGTCCGGGGAGCCCGGGAAGCCGTTCTCCAGCAGGTCCACCGTGAAGAACGCGGAGATCAGGTCGCCGTGGCCGAACGCCAGGTCCTGGTCGTACTTGAGGCCGCGCTGGCCGTTGAGGTCGATGTGGAACAGCTTGCCGCTCCACAGGGCCTGGCCCAGCGCGTGCGTGTAGTTGAGGTTGGCCATCTGCTCGTGCCCGGTCTCCGGGTTGAGGCCGACGATGTCGCCGTGCTCCAGCTGCGCGATCAGCGCCAGCGCGTGGCCGACGGTGGGCAGGAAGATGTCGCCGCGCGGCTCGTTCGGCTTGGGTTCCAGGCCGATCCGCAGGCCGTAGCCCTGCGACTTGATGTAGCCGGCGACGGTGTCCAAGCCCTCCTTGTAGCGCTCGAACGCGGCGTGGATGTCCTTGGAACCGTCGTACTCGGAGCCTTCGCGGCCACCCCACATGACGAAGGTGCTCGCGCCCATCTCGGCGGCGATGTCGACCGCCTGCAGCACCTTGCGCAGGCCGAAGCGGCGCACGCCGCGGTCGTTGGAGGTCAGGCCGCCGTCCTTGAACACCGGGTGGCTGAAGGTGTTGGTGGTGACCATCTCGATCACCAGGCCCGCCTTGTCGGCGGCGTCCTTGAGCCGTCCGGTGAGCCGCTGCTTCGTGGCCAGGTCGGCGTCGAAGGGGAAGACGTCGTTGTCGTGGAACGTGATGCCCCACGCGCCCAGCTCGGCGAGCTTGTCGGAGTACTCCCACGGGTCCAGCGCCGGGCGGCTCGGGCCGCCGAAGGGGTCCGTGCCAGTCCAGCCCACGGTCCACAGGCCGAACGAGAACTTGTCCTCAGGGGTCGGTTGGCGCACCATCGCAGCTCCTCCGGGTTTTGTTTTCCGGAGTAACTTATTCGCGAGGGGTGCGGACAGTCAAGGGGCCGGTGGCGGATCCGCCACCGGCCCCTCGTGGTGTCGTCGGGTCAGTCGGCGGAGGGCAGCCGCTCGCCCGTCTCGGGGTGGAAGGCGTGCACCTCCTCGGCGTCGCCGACCGCGATCTGGACGGTCTCGCCCAGCTGCGGCGGGCGGCGGCCGTCGGCGCGGACCACGAACCGCTCCACGCGGTCGCCGATCTTCACGCCGCCGTGGATGTAGGCGTCCGCGCCCAGCTCCTCGACCAGTTCGACGGTCAGCTTCGCCGCCTGCTCACCCGCGCCGGCCAGGCGCAGCGACTCCGGCCGCAGGCCCAGCGTCACCGACTCCACCCCGGCCGAGCGCGCCGCGGCGAGCGTCGCGCGGGGGAGCGGCACGGTCAGCCCGTCGAGCTGGGCGCCGTCCGGGGTGAGGGCGACCGTCTTGAGGTTCATCGCGGGCGAGCCGATGAAGCCGGCCACGAAGGCGTTGCGCGGGCGTTCGTACAGGTTGCGCGGGGTGTCGCACTGCTGGAGCTTGCCGTCCTTGAGCACCGCGACGCGGTGGCCCATCGTCATGGCCTCGACCTGGTCGTGCGTCACGTAGATGGTGGTGGTGCCCAGGCGCTTCTGCAGCGCGGCGATGTTCGCGCGGGTCTCCACACGCAGCTTCGCGTCCAGGTTGGACAGCGGCTCGTCCATCAGGAACACGGCGGGCTCGCGGACGATCGCGCGGCCCATGGCGACGCGCTGGCGCTGACCACCGGAAAGCGCTTTCGGCTTCCGGTCCAGGTACGGGGTCAGGTCGAGCAGGGCGGCGGCCTCGCGCACCCGCTCGGCGATCTTGGCCTTGGAAACCCGCTTGAGCTTGAGCGCGAAGCCCATGTTCTCGGCGACCGTCATGTGCGGGTAGAGCGCGTAGGACTGGAACACCATCGCGATGTCGCGGTCCTTCGGCGGGACGGCAGTGACGTCCTTGCCGTCGATGTGGATGGCGCCCTCGTCGACGTCCTCCAGGCCGGCCAGCATCCGCAGGGCGGTCGACTTGCCCGAGCCCGACGGGCCGACCAGAACCAGGAACTCGCCGTCGGCGATGTCGAGATCGAGGCTGTCCACGGCCCGGACCGGCGGGTTGCCGGGGTAGAGCCGCGACGCCTGCCGGTAGCTGACCTCAGCCATGGGGACCGCCCTTCACGTCACGTCGTCGTACCCGGACTGTCTATCCGGGCGGCCGCGGTGCTGGCCAGAGTTCGTCAATTCACTAAACTGACAAACGTGGAGGCGATGGGCGCGCAGGCGATGCGGCGGCACAACGTCGCGCTGGTCATGGAGCTGATCGCCAGGGACGCGCCGGTGTCGCGGGTCGAGCTGGCGCAGCGGACGGGGCTGACGAAGGCGACGGTGTCCAGCCTGGTGGCGGAGCTGACCGGGGCCGAGCTGGTGCGGGACCTCGGGCCGGAGCCGGGCCGGGCGCCGGGCCGTCCGGCGGGGCGGCTCGTGCTCGATCCGTACGGGCCGGTGGCGCTGGGGCTGCAGTTCGGGGCCGGGCACATCGCCGGGGTGATCCTGGATCTGTCGGGGCGGCCGCTCGCGCGGGAGCTGCGGCGGTTCGACGTGGCCGGGGCCGGTGCGGCGGAGGGTGCGCGCGCGGCGCGGCCGGTGCTGCGGCGGCTGTTCGACGAGGCGACCACGGCCGGGCGGCTGGTGGCCGGGGTGGGGGTCGCGGTCGGCGGGCTGGTGTCGCGGGGACTGGTGACGGCGTTGCCCCTGGGGTGGCGCGGGGTCGACGTGCGGGCGCTGGTGGCAGGGGAGTTGCGGGCGCTGGACCTGCACGGGCTGGACGTGCTGGTGGCCGGCGAGGTGGCGTGCGCGGCGCTGGCCGAGTACCAGGCCGGGGCGGCGCGGGACTGGTGGTACCTCGGCGGCGAGGAGGTGATCGGGCTCGCGCCGCTGAACCCGGCGGCCGAGCTGGCCGGCGACCTGGGGCACGTCCCGGTGCGGCGCCGCGGTGAGGTGTGCGCCTGTGGCGGGCGGGGGTGCCTGGAGCTGTACGCGGGCCGCGCCGGGATGGCGGCGTCGGCGGGCGTGGCGGATGCGGGGGTGGCCCGGCTGCTGGGGGTGGAGGAGCCGCTGGTGGGGCGGGTGCGCGCGGCGGACCCGGCGGCGCTGCGGGCGGTGGACCGGGCGAGCGAGGCGATGGCCGACGCGCTCGTCGGGGTGCGCGCGCTGCTCGCCCCGGAGACGATCGTGCTGGGTGGCCGACTCGCGGCCTTCGGGGAGCCCTTCCGGCAGCGCGTGGTGGAGCGGCTCGCGCCCGGGCTGACCCTGCGCCCGGCGAAACTGGGCGCCGACGCGGCCCTCCGCGGCGCGGCGGGCAGTGTGATCGCTCGGGTGGTGGCGGACCCGCTGAGCTGGATCGAGGGCTGACCGTCCCCGTTGCTGTTCGGCGCCGCGAGACGTGGCGGCGCGGGAAGCGGTACCCCCGCCGGGGGGAAGGTGGTGGCGGGACGTGTGTGCGGCGCGGCGGGCGGCACTCAGAGCGTGATCACCACCTTGGCCCGCGCGTGTTCGGTCTCCAGGTAGCGGATCGCCTCCGCCGTCTTCTCCAGCGGGAAGCCCCGGTCGATCACCGGCTCCACGCGGCCCGCCTCGATCAGCTCGGTCAGGGACGTGAGCAGCGCCCGGTTCGACGAGCCGGAGAAGTCCGCGATCCGCTGCCGGGTGAACCGGGACGCGAGCCGTCCGCGGATCATCAGGCCCATCGGGCCGAACACGCTGCCGCCGCGGGACACGCCTCCGCCGGAGAGCAGGAGCGTGCCCTCCGGTGTCAGGACCCGGCGCAGGTCTGCGAGCGAGCGGTTCCCGACGAGGTCCAGCACCAGCTGGTAGCGGTTCATGCCCCGGGCGAAGTCCTCGCGCGTGTAGTCGACGACGTGGTCCGCGCCGAGCGAGGTCACCAGTTCGACGTTGCGCGTGCTGCACACCGCGGTCACCGTCGCGCCCAGCGCCTTCGCGATCTGCACCGCGAACGTGCCCACCCCGCCGGACGCGCCGTTGACCAGGACGTGCTGTCCCGCCCGCAACCGCCCGGCGTCGCGCAGCCCGACGAGCGCGGTGCTGCCGGCGAGCGGCACCGCGGCGGCCTGCTCGAAGGTGAGCTTTGCCGGCTTGGGCGCCAGCCGTTCCGCGGGCACGCACACGTACTCGGCGAAGGCGCCGTCGGACTCGCCGGTGTCGCCGTACACCTCGTCGCCGGGGGACAGGCCCGTGACGCCGTCCCCCACCGCGTCGACGACGCCGGCCACGTCCCGGCCCCGGATGCGGAACCGCGGGCCGCGCAGGGAACGCGCGGCGAGGCGGAGGACGTAGGGATCGCCGCGCATGATGTGCCAGTCGTAGGCGTTGACCGCGGCCGCGCGCACGCGGACGAGGACCTCGCCGGACGAGGGCCGCGGCTGGGCGGTTTCCCGCAGGGAGAGCGTGTCGGGTGAGCCGTACCGGTCCTGGACGATCGCCTTCATCGGAAGCCTCCGTGTCGTGGCGGTACGGCGACCGTAAGGCGATCCCGGTAAAACCGGTATCGGGGACAACCCTGACGTTCTAGGCTCTGCCGATGATCGTCATCCTCGTCCCCGGCTTCTGGCTCGGCGCGTCGTCCTGGCGCGACGTCGAACCCCCGCTGAGCGCCGCCGGCCACACCGTGCGCGCGCTGACCCTGCCCGGCCTCGAAGCGGACGCCGACCGCTCCGGGATCGGCGTGCGCGACCACGTCGCCGCCATCGTGGCCGCGATCGACGCGGAGGACGAGCCGGTGGTCCTGGTCGGTCACTCCGGCGGCGGGCCCCTCGCCTACGCCGCCGCCGACGCCCGCCCGGACCGCGTGGCGCGCATCGTCTTCGTCGACGCCGGGCCGCTGTCCAGCGGCGCATCCATCAACGACGCCCTGCCCGCGGAAGGCGCCGACGTGCCGCTGCCGGACTGGGCGGCGTTCGAGGAAGCCGAGCTGGCCGGCCTCACCGGCGAGCTGCGCGAGCGGATGCGCGCCGAGGCGATTCCCGAGCCGGCTGCCGTGACCCGCGAACCGGTCGAGCTGTCCGACGAGCGCCGCCGCGCCATCCCGGCGACGGTGATCTGCACGTCGATGCCCGCCGCCCAGGTGCGTGAGCTGATCGCCGCGCAGCACCCGTACGTGGCCGAGCTCGCGGCGATGAGCGACGTGGATCTGGTCGACCTGCCGACCGGGCACTGGCCCCAGTTCAGCAGGCCGGCCGACCTCGGCGCGGCGATCGTGGCCACGCTCGGTTAGTCCACTCCGGATTTCCGTGATCTCCGCGGTCAGGCGACGTGGATCACCGGGGCGTGGTGGACCGGGAAGTTCACCGAGTTCGCGATGAAGCACAGTTCGTGCGCCCGGTGGTGCAGCTCGGCGGCCTTGTCCGCCGCGCTCGCGTCGGTGATCGTGACCTCCGGGTGCAGTGTCACCTCGGTGAAGTGCCCGCCGCCGCCGGCGGTTTCGGCCATGCGGCCGGTCGCGGTGTCCAGGTAGCCGGTGACCGTGATGCCGTGCCGGGCGCACAACGCCAGGTAGGTCAGCAGATGGCACTGCGACAGCGACGCCACCAGCAGCTCCTCGGGGTTCCAGCGGGCCGGGTCGCCGAGGAAGGCCGGGTCGGCGGTCGCCGCGATGGGCGCCTTGCCCTCGGCGGTGACGTCGTGCCCGCGGTCGTAGGCGCGGTAACCCCCGTCGGTGGAGCCGTTCCAGCTGACCGTGACCTCGTAGCCGTGTTCCTTGCTCATCGGGATGTTCCTCCGGGTAGTGCGGACAGGGTGCTCAGGACGTGGTCGCGGGCCAGGGCTGCGGCTGACGGCCCATCCCCGGCGGTGATGGCCCCGACGAGCCGGCGATGCTCGTCGTCGACCTGGCCGGTGCGGCTGGGGGCGGACAGGGAGTCCCGTGTGGACACGAGGATCCGGTCCCACACGCGGTCGAGGAAGCCGAGTGCGAGGGAGTTCCCGGCGAGGACGGCGACGTGCCGGTGGAACTCGCGGTTGTGCCGCACACCGGCGATCAGGTCGCCGGCCCGGGTGGCGCGGTCGGCGTCGTCGGCGTGACCGGTCAGCCGGGCCAGCGCGGCGGGCGCGATCTCCCCCGCCTGCTGCCGCTGAGCGGCCAGCTCCGCGGTAAGCGCTTCCAGGGAGGCGCGGACGAGGTAGGCCTCGCGTAGTTCCGCATCGCTCAGCCGGATCACGGTGACGCCACGCTGCCCGCTTTCGACCAGGCCGTCGCTTTCCAGGCGCCGCAACGCCTCCCGCACCGGCGTGCGGCTCACGTCGAGCCGCTGCGACAGGTCGAGTTCGGTGAGGCGCTGTCCGGGCGGGAAGGCTCCGCCGACGATCAGCTCCCGCACGCGGTCGTACGTCGTCTCCACGGCATGCACTGTATACAATGCATGCAAGCGACGCCAGTCCGTAGGATCACGCCATGGCAGCCGACGAACCGACGATCCTGGCCACCTCCGGCGGCGTCCGGGCCTCGGCGCGACTGGACTGGGAGGTCGGCCCCCTGACGCGCTACGCGGTCGAGCTCGCCGGCGTCACCGGCCGCGCGCCTCGGGTGTGCTTCCTGGGCACCGCCTGCGGCGACGACCGCCGCCTGACCGCCACTTTCTACGAGAACGCGTGGCGCGAGGGGTGGGCGGGCAGTCACGTGGCGCTGCTGCCGATGCCGAACATCGCCGACCTCGCCGGGCACCTGCTGTCCCAGGACGTGATCTGGGTGTGGGGCGGCAGCGTCGCCGGGCTGCTGGCGCTGTGGCGGTTGCACGGCCTGGACGCGGTGATGCGCGACGCCTGGCAGGCCGGGGTCGTTCTCACCGGCGTGTCGGCGGGCTCCATCTGCTGGCACACCGGGGGCACGACCGACTCGTTCGGCCCCGAGCTGCGGCCGGTGACCAACGGGCTCGGCCTGCTCCCGTGGTCCAACGGCGTCCACCACGACAGCGAACCCGCCCGGCGGCCGCTGTTCCAGTCGCTGGTCGCGGACGGCACGCTGCCGCCCGGCTACGCGACCGACGACGGGGCCGGACTGCTCTACCGCGGCGGCGAACTGGCCGAGGCGCTCGCCGAGCGGGACCGCGCCGGGGCGTACCGGGTGGAACGCGGCCCGGACGGCGACGCGGTGGAGACACCCCTGGACGTGCGCCGGATCCGCTGACGCACGCGGTGACTTCCGGCCCTTCCTGCGCCCCGCCGGCCGGAGCAGCGTGGAAGCCGGAGACCACCGGGAGGCTGCCATGCGGGACAAGAACTGGCGCGTCGACATCGTGATCGACGAGCACGAGACGCGCACCCGCGCCACGGCGCGGCTGCGCACCGGCGAGCGGACCAACCTGGTCGGGATCGGGACAGCCCGCCTCAACCCGGCCGACACCAACGTGCCCGAGATCGGCGACGAGCTGGCCACCGCGCGGGCGCTCAGCGATCTGGCGCACCGGCTGCTCGACGCGGCCGCGGGCGACATCGAGGAAGTGACCCACCAGCCCGCGCACCTGCGGTACTGACAGCGCTGCCGGCCAGGGGAGGACCGTGATGAAAGCGGCTGTCGTGTCCGAGACCGGCGCGAAGCTGGAGATCCGGGACCGCCCGGTGCCGGAGCCCGGACCGGGCCAGGTGCTGGTCCGGATGCTCGCCAGCGCCTTGTGCCACACCGACGTCCACCTCCTCCAGGGCGACTGGCCGCTGCGGCCGAGCCCGTCGTCGATACCCGGGCACGAGGGCGTCGGGGTGGTGGAGGCGCTGGGGCCCGTCGCCTCGCTGCACCGGCCTGGGGAGCGCGTGGCGATCAGCTGGCTCGGCTCGGCGTGCGGGCACTGCGAGCGTCCCGGATGAACTGTCCGCTGTGGACGCCGCCGCGCTGACGTGCGCCGGGACGACCGCGTTCCGGGCGGTCAAGGTGTCCCGGCTTGCCTCGGGGGAGCTGGTCGCGGTGTTCGGCGTCGGCGGGCTCGGACCTGGCCCGCCGGGTGGGCGCGTCGCGCGGCCCGCCCGCGGCGCACTGACGGTGCCGCTGTTCGACGCGGTGACCGGCTCGATCGCCGGGACCCGCCGCGACACGGCCGACGTGTTCACGCTGCACGCCGCCGGGCGGACGTGCGTGGTGGCCGAGACCCGCGAGCCGGAGGAGGTCAACACCTGCCTCGCCGAACTGCGGGCCGGCGAGATCCCGGCCAGGGTCGTGCTCGACCTCGGCGCGTCGCTCTGGACGCTGTGACAACATCAGGCGGGGTGACAACACCAGGCGCGGTGCCGGCCACTGTCCGGTGTGACCATGCAACTGACCGGACTGGGGGCACCGGTGGAGCCGGGCGACGCCGATCTGTGGGCGCGGGCCGCGCGGGGTGACCGCGAGGCCTTCACGGCGCTCTTCGAACGCCACGCGCAGGCGGTGTGGAACCACGCCTACCGGCTGACCGGCTCCTGGGCCAGCGCCGAGGACCTCACCTCCGGGACTTTCCTGGCCGCGTGGCGCAGACGCGGCGACGTCACATTGGTGCGCGACAGCGCGCTGCCCTGGCTGTTCACCGTCGCGGGCAACCTCGCGCGCGACGAGCACCGGGGCCGGGCGCGGCGGCTGCGGCTGCTGCGCCGGATGCCCGCTCCCGCTGCGGTGTCCGACCACGCCGACGGCGTCGCCGACCGCATCGACGCCGAGGTGCGTCTGCAGCGGATCGTCGACGCCGTCCGCGCCCTGCCCGCGGCGCAACGGCAGGTCGTCGAGCTGTGCCTGCTCGGCGAGTTGCCGATCGCCGACGCCGCCGCCCTGCTCGAGGTCGCCGAGGTGACCGTGCGCGCACACCTGTCGCGCGCCCGCGCCCGGCTCCGTGCCCTGCTGGAGGAGAAATGAGCCACACCCTGCCGCCGCGCCGCGAACTGCCGCCCGAGGTCCGCGAACGGATGCGCGCGACCGTGCGAGCCGGGATCGCCCCCCACCGCGGCCGCGCGCTCGTGGCCGGCGCCGCCGTGATCGTGCTCGTCGCCGGGGTGCTGGTCGGCGCCCAGTTCTTCCGCTCGTCCGCGCCGGTTCCCGCCGGTTCCGGCGGTGTGGACGACCGGTGCTGGGCCGCGATCGAGTCCGCGGGCAAGACCGGGCAGGTCCCGCCGCGGCAGGAGTGGCGCGCCACCGGCAGCCACGTGCTCGGCGACGCCGTCGTCACCTCCTACCTCGCCGGCGGCAGGCCGGTGTTCTGCGAGACCACGGCGACCACGGTCACCGTGTCCGATCCGGCCGCCGAGCCGGCCTACGCCGCGGGCAGCCGCGCCGGGCTGTTGCTCTACACCGGGACGGGACTGGCTGCCGGGGTGGCCGATCCTTCGTGGCCGGCCATCGAGCTGTCCCTGCCCGATGGCCTCGGCATCACCGTCGAGCCGGTCATGCCGGGGACCGGCGCGTTCACCGCCTTCACCGCGACCGACCCGGCGACCACGACCCTGTGGGCCGGGATGTCCGTCCAGGGCCAGAAGACCCGCCCCGGGCCGCGGGTCGAGCTGCCGCCGGCCCCGGCGCCGCTGGTCAACGTCGTCGACCGGCCCGGTGACCGGACCTCGCCCGCCGGCCGGGCGCTCGGCGAATGCCTGGCCGCGCTGCCCGCACCGCCCGCCGACGCCGACGGCTACCAGCCCGGCGGCCTGCTGGAGCACGGGCCGTACCGCGTGGTGCTCGGGCGCAGCGCCGCGCACATGATCGCGTGCGTGACCGGGCCCACCGGATCGTCACTGCACCTCGACACGTTCCTCGGCACGTCGATCCCGGTCCGCAGGCTGTCGGTGCCCGCGCAGGCCGGGAAGGTGCCGTTCGTCGGCCTCGCGCCCCGGTCGGCCACGAGCATGGTCGCCGACTTCGGCACCGGGGAGGCCGTCACGGTGCCGGTCGTGAACGGGACGTTCGCGGTCTGGCTGCCCGACGGCGCGAAGCCGGTGTATCCCGACACGGGTGAGGCGTGGGTGCGGGTGCAGGACGCGCGAGGGGCCGCCCTCTACAACGGCTCGGTCGTGCTTCGCTGACAGTGCGACCGAAGGGGCGCCGCCACGGCACCCGGCATGGGCCCGCGCCGGTCGTGCTCGTCCACTTCGGACCTATCCGGGTGCGCACGGGCCGCACACTGGTCTGGCGAGGTGAACTGGCCGGTGCGGGTCTTTCGGCACTACCGCCGGCCGCCCGGTGGGGGCACCGTGCAGGCGTGGGCATCTACCAGCAGCAGGTGCTGCCGCGGCTGATCAACGTGCTGTGCGGCATGGAAGTGGCAGGCCCCTACCGGGCGCGCGCGTGCGCCGGCCTGCACGGGCGGGTCCTGGAAATCGGCTTCGGCTCCGGCCACAACGTCCCGTTCTACCCGGCCGCGGTCACCGCCGTGCACGCGATCGAGCCCTCCGACGTGGCCTGGAAGCTGGCCGCCGAGCGCGTCGCCGCCTCGTCCGTCCCGGTCGAGCGGTCCGGCCTGGACGGGCAGTCCGTACCGCTGCCGGACAACACCTGCGACACCGCCCTGTCGACCTACACGCTGTGCACGATCCCGGACGTGGTGGCGGCGCTCAAGGAGGTCCGGCGGGTGCTGAAACCCGGTGGCACGTTGCACTTCCTCGACCACGGTCTGGCCGAGGACGGCAAGGTTCAGCGCTGGCAGCACCGCCTGGACCCCCTGCAGGGGCGCGTGTTCGGCGGCTGCCGCCTGACACGCCGGATCGCCGACGTGGTCACCGAGGCCGGGTTCGTCATCCGCGAGCTCGACCGGTTCTACGAGAAGGGCGCGCCGAAGTCCCTCGGCGCGGATTACCTCGGCGTGGCGGTGTCCCCGTGACCCGGCTCAGCGCAGCCGCGCCGGCAAGTGTTCGAAGCCCCGCAGGATGCGGGTGCTCCGGCGGGTCGCGCCGGGCGTGAGGCGCAGCTCCGGGAAGCGGTCGAACAGCGTCCGCAGACCGACCTCGCCCTCCATGCGGGCCAGCGCGGCGCCCAGGCAGTAGTGCCTGCCCGCCGAGAACGAGATGTGCTCGCGGGCGTTTTCGCGGCGGACGTCGAACCTCGCGGGGTCCTCGAAGACCTCCGGGTCGCGGTTGGCGCCGGCCAGGATCGTCGTCACCACCGAACCCCCGCGCACCCGCACGCCGCCGACCTCGGTGTCGCGCAGGCAGGTGCGCCCGGTGAGCAGCACCGGCGGGTCGACGCGCAGGATCTCGTCGACCGCGTTCGGCCACAGCGACGGCTCCGCACGCACCGCGGCGAGCTGGTCGGGGTGGTCGTGCAGCAGGGTGATCCCGTTGCCGAGCAGGTTCACCGTCGTCTCGAAGCCCGCGGCGAGCACCAGCCCGGCGGTCGCCCGCAGCTCCAGATCGGTCAGCCCGACCCCGTCCTCGCGCGCCGCGACCAGCTGGCTGAGCAGGTCGTCGCCGGGGTCGGCACGCAGGCGCTCCAGGTGGTCGCCGAGCCAGGCGTCGAAGTCGGCCAGCGCCGACTCGACCGCGCGGAACTCCCGCCACGGCAGCCCGAGGTCCAGGCTCGGCGCCGCGGCGGTGCCCAGCTCCAGCACCCGCTGCCGCTGCTCCGGCGGCACCCCGAGGATCTCGGCGATCACGGTCACCGGCAGCAGCGCGCAGTAGGCCTCGACGAGGTCGACGGGCCGGTCCGGGTCGAGCGCGTCCAGCAGCTCGCGGGCGATCTCTTCGGTGCGGGAGCGCAGCTTCTCCACGGCGCGGACGGTGAACACGCGGGTCACGAGCTTGCGGTAGCGGGTGTGGTCCGGCGGCTCGGTCGCCAGCAGCGACGGCGGCGCGATCGGGTGCAGCCTGTCCGACGCCGACCACTCGCTCAGCCGCGCCAGCACCCCGTCCGACCCGGCGCCCACGCCGGCGCGGAAGTCGTTGCTGGTCAGCACTTCCCGCACCGTCGCGTGGCTGGTCGTGACGTACGCGAACGAGCCTTTGTAGAGCGGGCCGTGGCCGCGGATCTCGTCGAACAGGCCGGACAACGCGGCGGTGGGGGAGACCGCGGCCTCGGCCACGAGCCGCGCCTGCAGGTCGCCGCGCCGGGCCGCGGCACGCAGGACCGTGCGGGGCAGTGCGTGGCCGATGCCCCAGCGCACCACCGGTTTCACGCCGTCCTGCAGCCGGGTCATCACGACATCCACCTCCACCGTGGTACTGCCGGGTACCAGGCACGGTAGAGCCGGACGTGCCGCCCGGTCAAGCGGCTGGGTTAGGTTGGCGGAGTGACGGACGTCGACGTGGCGGGCACCGGGTTCCGCGACCGGCTGCTGCAGGGCATGGCCGCCGCCCTGCGTGAACGGGACTACCACGACGTCACGATCGCCGACGTGGTCAACCACGCCCGCACGTCGAAGCGCACCTTCTACGAGCAGTTCGCGAGCAAGCAGGAGTGCTTCGTCGAGCTGCTGCGGCAGACCAACGCGCGGATGATCCGGGACATCGCGGCCGCGGTCGAGCGGGACGCGCCTTGGCAGGCGCAGGCGCGCCAGGCGGTGGAGGCGCTGATCGCGTCGATGGAGAGCGATCCCGCGCTGTGCCTGAGCTGGATGCGGGCGGCGCCCTCGCTGGGCGAGGCCGGCCGCGCGCTGTCCCGCGAGACGATGGACTCGTTCGTGACGTTGATGCGCACGCTGGCGGACACGCCGGAACTGCGGGCGGCCGGTGTGGTGCCGCCGTCGCGGGAGCTGGCGATCACCCTGTTCGGCGGGCTGCGCGAGCTGATCGCGATCACCCTGGAAGAGGGCGGGAACCTGGCGGGCACGGTGGACGTGGCGACCGAGGTCGTCATGCTGCTCATGGGACCCCGGGCACGCTGACCTGCCCCGGCGCCCGCGGCCTGCGCCCGGCGGAAACCGGACACGAAAGAGTGACGTGGGTCACGTTCGTCGCTATCGTCCCTTTCATGTCCACAAGTGAGGAACGCACCAGGGAACGTACGGAGAGCGTGACCTCGGCCCTGCTGACCGGCGGCACCTACCGCGGCCTCGCCGAGCAGAAGCTGTCCCCGGCGGAGGAGCGGTTCGAGCGGGCCCGGCGGACCGTCGGCTTCGTGCTCGCCCCGCTCGTGACCATCGTCTTCCTGTTCGTGCCCACCGCGCTGGACTCCAGCCAGCAGACCCTGGCGGCGGTCCTGCTCGGCGTGGTGGTGCTGTGGGTGTGCGAACCGGTGCCGATCCCGATCGGCGGCCTGATCGGGGTCGCCGCCATCGTGGTGCTCGGCGTGCTGCCCGCCGACGACGTGCTGGAGCCGTTCGGCTCGTCCACGGTGCTCGTCTTCATCGGGGCGTTCATCCTGGCGCAGGCGATGCTGCGGCACGGTCTGGCCCGCCGGTTCGCCTTCTTCATCCTCTCCGTCCCCGGCGTCGGCCGCAGCACCTGGCGCGTCATCGCCGCGCTCGGGTTCGTCACCTGCGTGATCTCGGCGTTCATCTCCAACACCGCGACCGTCGCGATGCTGCTGCCCACGGCGGTCGGCCTGCTGACCGTCATCGCCGAGCTGATCCGCGGCCGCATGCCGGAGGGGGAGCGGTTCGACCCGCTGCGGCTGCGGGTGGGCATCGCGCTGATGCTCGTCCTCGCCTACGGCGCCAGCGTCGGCGGTCTGCTCACGCCGATCGGCTCGCCGCCCAACCTGATCGGGCGCGGCCTGATCGAGGAGGCCACCGGCGAGCGGATCTCGTTCCTGCAGTGGACCACGATGGCCCTGCCCGCCTGCGTGGCGATGTTCGTCGTCCTGATCGTGCTGCTGATCCTGCTCAACCGCCCGGAGATCAAGAAGCTCACCGGCGTCGAGGAGTACGTCGCCGGTGAGCGGGCGAAGCTGGGCCGGTTCTCGGTCGCCGAGCGCAACACCCTGATCGCCTTCAGCATCACCGTGGTGCTGTGGGTGACGCCGGGCATCGTGGCACTGGTGGCGGGCAACGACTCCCGCGCCTACGAACTGGTCAGCGACCGGCTCGACGAGGGCATCGTCGCCGTCCTCGGCGCGGCGCTGCTGTTCGTGCTGCCGACGAACTGGCGGGAGCGCCGGTTCACCCTCACCTGGTCCGAGGCCGCCCGCATCGACTGGGGCACCATCCTGCTGTTCGGCAGCGGCATCATCTTCGGCTCGCTGCTGGCGGACACCGGGCTCGCGGAGCGCGTGGGCACCGGGCTGGCCGGGGCGCTCGGCATCGGCAGCGGGATCGCGCTGACGGTCTTCGCGGTGCTGCTGGCGATCCTGGTGTCCGAGACGACCTCCAACACCGCGTCGGCGGCGGTGGTGGTGCCGATCGTCATCCCGATCGCGATCGCCGCCGGGGTCGACCCGTTCACGCCGGCGCTCGCCGCGACCTTCGCCGCGTCGTTCGGGTTCATGCTGCCGGTGTCCACGCCGCAGAACGCGATCGTCTACGGCTCCGGCGCGGTGCCGATCACCAAGATGATCCGATCCGGCGCGGCCTTCGACGTCGTCGGCGCGATCCTGATCATGCTGCTGATCCCGGTGATGGTCGCCGCGGTCGGCTTCGCGTGATGGATGACCGGTCGCCACCCCCGTCGGGTGGCGACCGGCCTGCTCGGGGTCAGACGGTCACGGCGGTGCGCCAGCCCGGCTGGTAGGACTCCCGCGCCATCGCCGAGTACGGGGCGGGGCTGACGATCGCGCGGACGGCGAACTGCTCGTGCGGCTGGACCGTGGTCTTGCGGCTGCCGCCGCCGGGCTCGCCCCAGACGACGGTGACCTCGGCGCCCAGCGGGACGTCCGGGTTGACCGTCGCCAGGGAGAGGGCGGTGCGTTCGTTGGCGCTGTAGCCGGTGAACAGGGACAGGCCCACGAGGTTGCCGTCCGCGTCGGTGACGGAGTCGAAGTTGGACGATCCGTAGTTGGCGTTGGGCAGGTCGAAGAACTGGTAGACCGGCCCGTCCTTGGCGACCGGGTTGGCCAGCAGCTTGCCGACGTCCTCGGCGTTCCAGGCGAGGGTCACCTTGCGGCGCTGGGTTTCCGGGTCGATGGCGGCCAGCGCGTCGCGGCCGATGAAGTCGTGGTCGAACTTCACGAACGAGCCGTAGCCGAGCTCCCAGGGGTTGAGGTAGTAGTCGCGGATGTCGTCGGAGACGAAGCTGCCGGCGAGCGCGTTGGTGGCCTCGTAGCTCTCGGCGGGCAGCCATTCCCGGTACGCCCGCAGCTCCTCGCTCGTGTACACGGCGGGCAGGGGCGACGGGATCCAGCCGGATTCCAGGGTGTTGCACGAGTAGGCGCGGGCGCCGCAGGGTTCGAGGCCGAACTCGCGGCCGGCTTCCAGGATGGCGTCGCGGATCTTGTCGTAGGTCTCGTAGGGGCCCCAGATCTCCAGTCCGGGCGCGCCTGCCATGCCGTGGCGCAGGGTGCGGACACGTTCGCCGGCGATGGTCAGGTAGCCCATGCGGAAGAACTTGACCTGCTCCACCGGGCCGCCGTTGACCTTCTCGATGACGTCCCAGGCGCGCGGGCCCTGGATCTGGAAGCGCCACAGGTCGCGGCTGACGGGCTTGCCGTAGGGGCGGGAGGGGGAGCGCTGGTCCAGGCGCACGTCCACGTCGTAGCCGCGGGTGGCCTGGTAGGTGAGCCAGTTCGCGACGGGGGCGCGGCCGACGAAGACGAACTCCTCCGCGGCGAGGTGGAACAGGATGCCGTCGCCGATCACACCGCCCTCGGGGGAGACCGGCACGAACTGCTTGGCGGTGTTGACTCCGAACTTGGCGACGCTGTTGATGCCGGTGTCGGAGATGAGCTTGAGCGCGTCCGGGCCGGAGATGAACAGGTTGACCATGTGGTGGCTCTGGTCGAACAGCACCGCGGTCTCCCGCCAGGCGGTGACCTCGCGGCGGAAGTTGGTGAACTCGCTCGGCACGACGGGGTAGATGTAGGCGCCGATCTGGGAGTCGCGCAGCAGCTGGACCGTGTTTCCGGCCTGGTCGAGCACTTCCTGCAGGTTCTTGGCGGTCATGCGGGTCATCCGTTCTGGTAGGGGACGTAGGTGACGCCCAGGTCGGTGAGCTTGCTGCGCAGGCCGTAGCGGTCGAGGCCGAGTTCGCCGTCGCGGAAGGCCTTCCGCGTGGCTTCTTCCTTCTCCGCGCGGGCGCGGGACTGGTCGAGGGCGCGGTCGAGGTCGGCGCGGGGCACGACCATGACGCCGTCGTCGTCGGCGAGGACCGCGTCGCCGGGGCGGATCAGCTGCCCGCCCACGACGATGGGCACGTTGACCGCGCCCGCGGTGGCTTTGACGGTGCCCTGCGCCGACACGGAGGCCGACCACACCGGAAAGTTCATCGCGCGAAGGTCAGCGACATCGCGGACGCCGGTGGTCGTGACCAGCCCGCGCACGCCCCGGAACTGCAAGGCGGTGGCGAACAGTTCGCCGAACAGGCCGTCGAGGCAGGGAGACGTGGTGGTGACGACGAGGAGGTCGCCGGGCCGGCACTGTTCGACAGCGGCGTGGATCATCAGGTTGTCGCCCGGCCAGCACAAGACCGTGACAGCGGTGCCGCCGACCCGGGCGCCGTCCTGGATCGGGCGCAGCTCCGGGCCGAGCAAACCGGTGCGCCCCAAGGCCTCGTGCACGGTCGCCACACCGAACTCGGCGAGTGCGTCGACCTTCTGGATGGGGGCGCGGGGCGGGTCGGTGACGATGACCGTCCTCATGCGAGTTCCCCGGTCACCTGCGGGTAGAGGCGCATGTAGGCCTCGCCCATGGTGTGGTGCGGCAGCCCGAGGTTCGGGCCGGCGTTGCGCTTGACCTGCACGCCGCGGCGTTTGGCGAGATCGGTGTAGTAGTCCCACATGTGCTGCTGCGCGGGCAGGCACTCCATGGCCTTGCGTTTGGTGTCGAACACCTCGGTGATGTCCAGCAGCACGTTCGGTTTGAAATCGCACTGCTCCGGCTGGTGCGGCTCGAAGAAGAACACCGGCGGCGCGCCCAGCGGCTCGCCCGGCGCGTCGTAGCCGATGGCCTGCGCCAGCACCCGCGCCTGCAAGGCCATTCGGGCGGCGGCGGGGTGGTCGCCGTTGTAGGGGTCGGCCGGCGGATGGGTCAGCACCACCGACGGGTTGACCTCCCGGTAGACCCGAACCATGCGGTCGACCAGCTCCGGGGTCTCTTGCAGCGGGTAGTCGCCGGCGTCGAGGAACTCGATCTCGGCTCCCAGCACTGCGGCGGCGTTTTCCGCTTCGCCGCGGCGGATCTCCTTGATCTCGTCCAGCGCTTTGCCCTCGCGCCAGGCCTTCGCGGACTCGCCGCGCTCGCCGAAGCTCAGGCACAGCACCTTGGCCCGCCGGCCCCGGCTGGTGGCCAGGGCGATCGCACCCGCCGCGCGCCAGACGAAATCCCCCGCGTGCGCGCTGACCACCAGTAACGTCATCGCCTTCTCCTCGTGTCGTCGTCGGCACCCACGATGGACACTAGGAGCCGCGCGGGGCGGCCGTGAGGTCCTCCAGGCGGCTCCGGTGTGCGTCATTTGTCGCGCCCGGGGCTGTCTCGATGCCGGGCGAAACCCCGCGCCGGCTCGGGTCTACTGGGCTGCATGAGCCACTCCGGTCGCCTGGCGGATCTCGTGCGCGCCACGAGCTACGAGGTCATGCCGTTCGCGAGCACCGAACGGAAGGTCCTCGAGCACGTGCCGGTGACCGTGCCGCTGACGGTCACGGTCACCGAGGCGAAGGGCCTCGACACCACCCTCGACCTCACCGAACGGCTGCTCGGCCACGGTTACCGCGCCACCCCGCACCTCGCCGCGCGGTTGTTCCGCGACGACCGGCACGTCGCCGACGTGGCGTCCCGCCTGCGGGAGGCCGGCGCCGACTCGGTGTTCGTCGTCGGCGGCGACGCGCCCGCCCCGGCCGGGCCCTACCCCGACGCCTACGCGCTGCTGCAGGCGCTGGAACGCACCGGGCACTCGTTCCGCGCGATCGGCATCGGCGGCTACCCCGAGGGCCACGGCGTCATCCCGCAGGAGGCCGTCGACCTTGCGCTGAAACAGAAGGCGCCGCTGGCCACGCGGATCCTCACGCAGATCTGCTTCACCGCCGCGACCACCCACGCCTGGGCGGAGCGGATCGCCGCGTCCGGCATCGACCTGCCCGTCCACGTCGGAATCCCCGGACCGGTCAACCGGCAAAAGCTGATCCGCATCTCGGCCGGTCTCGGTCTCGGCCAGTCCGCGCGGTTCCTGCGCAAGCAGCAAAACCTGTTGTGGCGGTTCCTGCTGCCCGGCGCCTACCAGCCCGGCAAACTGGCGCGGCGGCTCGCGTCCCGGCCCGCCGGGAACATCCGCGGCCTGCACATCTTCACCTTCAACGAGCTCGAAGGCACCGAACGGTGGCGGCAGGGCCTGCTGGCCTCGCTCGGCACCCCGGACGGCCGGTCATGATCGTCGCCGAGGACTACGGCAGGCTCATCGTGCAGGGCGCCGACCGGCCCGGGATCGTGTCGACCGTGTCGGCGATCCTGGCCGGGCACGGCGCGAACGTCGTCGCGCTCGACCAGTCCACCAGCGACCCCGCCGGCGGCCGGTTCTTCCAGCGCACCGTCTTCCACCTGCCGGACCTGCCGTCGAAGCTGCCCGCGCTGGGCGAGGCGCTGGACGCGAGGCTGGTGGACGAGCTCGGCCTGACCTACCGGCTGGTCGAGGCGCGGCGGCACAAGCGCGTGGCGATCCTGGTGTCCAAGATGGACCACTGCCTGCTGGACCTGCTGTGGCGGCAGCGGCGCGGCGAGCTGCGCATGACGGTGCCGATGGTGATCTCCAACCACCCCGACCTCGGCGACGACGTGCGGCAGTTCGGCATCCCGTTCTTCCACGTGCCGGTGGAGAAGGAGCGCAAGGCCGAGGCGGAGAAGGAACAGCTGAACCTCCTCAAGGGCAACGTCGACCTCGTGGTGCTGGCCCGGTACATGCAGATCCTGTCCGGCGGGTTCCTGGACGACCTCGGCGTGCCGGTGATCAACATCCACCACTCGTTCCTGCCCGCGTTCATGGGCGCGGGCCCGTACCAGCGGGCGAAGGAACGCGGCGTGAAGCTGGTCGGCGCGACCGCCCACTACGTCACCGAGGACCTCGACGAGGGGCCGATCATCGAGCAGGACGTCATCCGCGTGTCGCACCGCGACTCCGCCCGCGACCTGCAGCGCCGCGGCGCCGACGTGGAACGGCTCGTGCTGTCCCGCGCGGTGTCCTGGCACTGCGACGACCGCGTCATCCGCGACGGGAACACCACCGTCGTCTTCTGAAGGAGGGGACATGGGCCAGGCGCGCGACGACTACGTCCTGGATCTGACGGCCAGCAGGCGGGGCTACGCCCTGAACCGGATGTGCCTGTCGCTGAAGGACGCGGCCAACCGCGAGCGGTTCAACGCCGACGAGGCCGCCTACTGCGATGCCTACGGGCTGTCGCCGGAGCAGAAGAAGGCGGTCCTGGAACGGGACTGGACCGCGATGCTCGACCTGGGAGCGTCCATTTTCTACACCTACAAGCTGGCCATGATGGACCGGAAGTCGATGCAGTACCTCGGTGGCGTGTTCACCGGCATGACCGCGGAGGAGTTCGCGGCGGCGCTGCGCTCGGGAGGGCGGAAGTTTGGCTGAGGTGATCTGGGGTCTGGCGACCTCGCACGTGCCCTCGATCGGCGCGGCGATGGACAACCGCAAGACCGGCGACGAGTACTGGAAGCCGTTGTTCGACGGCTACGCCCCGGCCCGGGAGTGGATGGCCGAGCACACGCCGGACGTGGCGATCGTGGTCTACAACGACCACGCCAACGCGGTCGATCTGGACCTGGTGCCCACCTTCGGCATCGGCACCGCCGAGTCCTACCAGGTGGCCGACGAGGGCTGGGGCCGCCGCCCGGTGCCGGTGGTGCGGGGCGCGCCGGAGCTGAGCGAGCACCTGGTGCGCGAGCTGGTGGACGAGGGGTTCGACCTGGCCACCTTCCACCGCCTCGACGTCGACCACGGGCTCACCGTGCCGCTGTCGGTGTACTGCCCGGAACCGGGGGAGGCGTGGCCGTGCCGGGTGATCCCGTTGCTGGTCAACGTGATCCAGTACCCGCAGCCGACCGCGGCCCGCTGCTTCGCGCTCGGCCAGGCGCTGGGGCGGGCGATCCGGTCGTTCCCCGGCGCGGAGAAGGTCGCGGTGTTCGGCACCGGCGGGATGTCGCACCAGCTGGCCGGCGCGCGTGCCGGTCTGATCAACAGCGAGTTCGACCGGATGTACCTGACGGCGATCGAGACGGAGCCGGCGAAGCTGGCCGCGCTGGGCCGCGAGGAGTACATCCGGCTGGCCGGGACGGAGGGGATCGAGCTGATCATGTGGCTGGTGATGCGCGGCGCGCTGAGCGAGAACATCCGGCGGGTGCACGAGACCTACCACGTGCCGGCGTCTAACACCGCCGCCGGGCTGGCGCTGTTCGAGGAGCTGGGCGCATGAGCACCTTCGTGCTGGTGCACGGCGCGTGGCACGGCGGCTGGGTGTGGCAGCGGGTGGCGCCGCTGCTGCGCGCCGCCGGGCACGAGGTGCACACGCCGACGCTGACTGGGGTGAGCGACCGGGCGCACCTGCTGAGCCCGTCCGTCGGGCTGCGCACGCACGTCGAGGACGTCGTGGCGCTGATCCGGGCGTGGGACCTGGACGACGTGGTGCTGGTCGGGCACAGCTACGCCGGGCAGGTGATCACCGGCGTGGCCGACCGGGTGCCGGACCGCGTGGCGCGGCGGGTGTACCTGGACGCGTTCGTCGGCGACGACGGGGATGCCGCGGTCGACCTGCAGCCGGAGACGATCGCCGGGCACTACCGCGAGTCCGTCGCCACGGCGGGGTTCGGGTGGCTGATCCCGGTGCGGTCGCTGCAGGTGCTCGGCGTGGCCGAGCAGTCCGATGTGGACTGGCTGAGCGCCCGGCTGACCCCGCACCCGTGGCTGAGCTACACCGAACCGCTGCGCCTGAGCGGCGCGGTGGAGCGGGTGCCCGCGGCGTTCGCCGAGTGCACCGACTGGATGCGGGTCTTCCAGCCGCACGCGGAGCGGGCCGCCGCGCGGGGCTGGCCGGTGCACACGATCGCCACCGGCCACGAGGCGATGGTCACCGCGCCCAAGGAACTGGCCGGCCTGCTGTTGTCCCTGGTCTGAGGAGGAGTCTTCGTGGAGTTCCTGGTCCGCACCGAGAACCGGCTGCCCGCCGACACGCCCGGCCAGACCCGCGACCAGCTGCGCAAGGCGGAGCGGGAGCGGGCGATGGAGCTGCGGGCGGAGGGCGTGCTGAAGCGGCTGTGGCGGGTCCCCGGCCGCAACGCCACGATCGGCCTCTACGAAGCCGAGGACCCTGCCGCCCTGCACGACGCGCTGACGTCCCTGCCGATGTGGCCGTGGATGGACGTGACGGTGGAGCCGCTGGCCACGCACCCGCAGGAGCGCTGAGCGCCCGGCGCGTCGTGCAGGGTGCGTAGCGGCTCCCGAGCGCTACGCGCGCAACGTGTCGCTGCCGGCCGGGGCCGCTTCCCTCGCCCCGGCAGCTCCGGCTGCGGCAGCGCTGCTCGCCGCCAGCCGTTCGGAGCGCCTCCGGAAGCGCCCGCGCCACCCCCAGGAGCGCTGAGTGCGCGCCGTTTCCCGGAAGTGCACGGCGCCCGGCGCGTCCCCGGAGGAGGCGCTACGCGCTCAGCGTGGCGGGCTCCGGCCGCGGTGGCGCTGTTCGCCGCCAGCCGTCGGAGCGCCCCCGGAAGCGCGAGTGCCTCGTGCTGGGAGCGTTACGCGCGCAGCGCCTCCCCGAGCACGTCCATCGCGTCGTGCAGGAGGTCGTCGCTGATCGTCAGCGGTGGCAGGAACCGCAGGACGTTGCCGTGCGTGCCGCAGGTCAGCACGATCACGCCCCGCTCGTGGGCCGCCGCCGCGACCGCCTTCGCCAGCGCCGCGTCGGGCTCGGTCGTGCCCGGCCGCACCAGCTCGACCGCGATCATCCCGCCGCGGCCGCGCACGTCGCCGATCCGCGCGTCGTCCAGCCCGCGCAGCCGGGACTTCAGCAGCGAGCCGATCTCCCGCGCGCGGGCCACGAGCCCGTCCTGCTCGATGGTCTCGATGGCGGCCAGCGCGGCCGCGCACGCCAGCGGGTTGCCGCCGTAGGTGCCGCCCAGCCCGCCGGCGTGCACGGCGTCCATGATCTCCGCCCGCCCGGTCACCGCCGACAGCGGCAGCCCGCCCGCGATGCCCTTCGCCGTCACGATCAGGTCCGGCACCACGCCCTCGTGGTCGCACGCGAACCAGTCGCCGGTGCGGGCGAACCCGGTCTGGACCTCGTCGGCGACGAACACCACGCCGTTCGCCCGGCACCACGACGCCAGCGCGGGCAGGAAACCGGGCGCGGGCTCGACGAACCCGCCCTCGCCCTGGATCGGCTCGATCACCACCGCCGCCAGGTTCGGCGCGCCGACCTGCTTCTCGATCACGTCCAGCGCCCGGCTCGCGGCCTCGGCCCCGGACAGTCCGCCGTCGCGGAACGGGTAGGACAGTGGCGCCCGGTAGACCTCGGGCGCGAACGGGCCGAACCCGTGCTTGTAGGGCATGGACTTCGCCGTCATCGCCATCGTCAGGTTGGTGCGGCCGTGGTAGGCGTGGTCGAACACGGCCACCGCGCCGCGGCCGGTGTGCGCCCGCGCGATCTTGACCGCGTTCTCGACGGCCTCCGCGCCCGAGTTGAACAGCGCGGTGCGCTTCTCGTGATCGCCGGGCGTCAGCCGGCCGAGTGCCTCGGCGACGGCCACGTACCCCTCGTACGGCGTGACCATGAAGCACGTGTGGGTGAACGCCTCCACCTGTTCCCGCACCGCGCGCGCGACCCGCGGGTTGCTCGCGCCGACCGTGGTGACCGCGATTCCCGAGCCGAGGTCGATCAGGTGGTTGCCGTCGACGTCGACCACGATGCCGCCGCCTGCCGCCGCCGCGAAGACCGGCATCGTGGTGCCGACCCCCGCGGCGACCGCGGCGCCCTTGCGCGTCATGAGTTCGCGGGATCGCGGTCCCGGGATCGCCGTCTCCAGCCGTCGCCGCTGGCGGATTTCTGTGCCCGTGCTCGTGGTCATGCCCCAGTTTCGGGAGCGATCCGTCATGCTGTCCAATACTTGGTCGGCAGATTTTTGATGCCCGGGAGGCATAATGGAGTTGCGGCACCTCCGGTACTTCGTGGTGACCTGCGAGGCAGGCACGGTCAGCCGGGCGGCCGAGCTGCTGCACATCACCCAGCCGAGCCTGTCGCGGCAGCTGCGCCAGCTGGAGGACGAGCTGGGCGCCGAGCTGTTCGACCGCGCCGGGCGGCGGATGACGCCGTCGCGGGTCGGCCGGGCCCTGCTGGCGAATGCGCGGGACGTGCTGGAGCGGGCCGCGGCGCTGAAGACGGCGGCGACCTTCCACGCGCACGGCCGCATCGACCGCCTCACGATCGGCGCGCCGACGGTGACCCTGACCGACGTGGTGGCCCCGTTCATCGCGACACTGGCCCCCGAGGACCCGACGATCGACGTGCTGGGCGCGGACGGCCTGTCCGCGGTGGAGACCCTGGCCCGCGGCGCCGACCTCGCGATCGCCACGGCCGCGCCGCGCGCGCCCTACCGGTCGCGGCGGCTGGCGGTGCTGCCGGTGTGGGCGTACGTGCCGGAGCGGCACCCGTGGAGCGGCCGGGGGAGCGTGCCGCTCGCGGAGGTGCTCGAAGAGCAGGTGATCGTCCTGCCGCCGGCGTTCACCGCGCGGCAGTCTCTCGACGCGGCGCTGCTGGAGCTGGGCACGACCTACGCGCGGGTGATCGAGGCCGCGAACGGCACGGTGGCGCAGGCGCACGCCGCGGCGGGCCGGGGCGTGGCGCTGGTGTCGGACGATCCGCGGTTCGGGCTGGTGCCGTTGCGGGTGCGCACGGGGGAGCGCCGGCTGGAGATCAAGCTGACCGCGGCGTGGGACTCACGCCACGAGGCGGCCGCGACGCTGGCGGCGTTCGCCGGGCGCTTGAGTGATTTCGTGGGGGAGCGGTACGGGTGAGCGGTCGTTGCGGAACGCGCGGGGGTCGTTGAGGAAGCAACCGCGAGCCCCACCGGTGTGAGCGTCAGCCCTTGTCGCGCAGGGCGCTCAGGTGATCGCCCGCCACCACGCGCGCGTCCATGGCATGCGGTGGAGTCCCTCCGTCGGTGGTCAGGGCAGCGCGATGCGCAGCCCGAGCCCGACCAGCAACGTTCCCATCACGGCGTCGATCGCGCGCCGCACCCGCGTCGCGGACAGCACCCGCCGCAGCGCGCCGACCACGTTCGCGAGCACGAGGAACCAGACGAGGGTCACCCCGGACGCCACAGCGGCCAGCAGCAGGTGGTCACCGGCCCCGGCGCCCTCGGGCACGAACTGCGGCAGGAGCGCCAGGAAGAACGCCGCCACCTTGGGGTTGAGCAGGTTGCACACCAGCCCCTGGCGGAACGCGCTGCCGGTGCCCGCGGCCGATCCGGGCGCGGTGTACCGGCCGCGGCGGGCCGTGAGCAGGGTCCGCACGCCCAGCACCAGCAGGTACGCGGCGCCGGCGAGCTTGACGACGGTGAACGCGACCGCGGACGCGGCGAGCAACCCGGCCAGCCCGAGCGCGGTGACGATCGCCCAGCAGAACACGCCGGTGGTGATCCCCGCCGCGCAGGCCATGCCGGCCCGCCGCCCGGACACCAGTGCGTTCTTGCTGACGATCAGGAAATCCGGCCCCGGAGCCATCGCGGCGAGCACGATGACGCCCCCAAGCGCCACGAGCTGGGTCATGGTCATCAGCCGACGATACCGGCAGGGCCGCCGCCCGCACGCGGTTTTCCGGCAAGGTCCACAGTGGACCTGGGAGACGGGCGCGGTCCTGCCGGCGCCGGTCGCTCGACGGTCAGTGGGGGCGCCCGCCGGTGGGCAGCTCGCCGTGGTGTGAGTGGGCGGCTCCGCCTACGCGAGTCGGGGTGGCCGGTCGGGCACGCTGGCGCCGGTCGCCCCTGAACGAATCGTCAGGCGGCGCGCGCCGCGCCGCCGCTGAGGCGGTTCAGCAGGTCGTCCCGGTGCAGGTCGGCCACCGGGGACAGCAGGTCGGGGTGCCGGAGCAGCACAGCGGCCTGCCGGTCGCGCACATCGGGGTCGGTGAGGCGCCGGAAGTCCGGTGCGAGGCCCGCCGCGTGGACCGAGCCGCTGACGGTGGCGGCCGCGGCCACCGCCAGTGAGCGGTCCGCCAGCAGGCACGCCGCCCAGCTGGCCACGACCTCGTCCACCCACGTGCGCCACGCGGTGTCCTCGCCCGGCACCACGTCGACGCCCGCCACCCAGTCCAGCCGCCCGGACCCGCCGGGGCCGACGACCCCGAGGAGCCCCGCGTCCAGCGCCGTGGGGTACCGCAGCCACGCGGCGACCGTCGCGGCCTGGCGGCACTGCGCGTCCGCCAGTGCGGCGCTCAGCGCGCCGCGCTCGGGCGGGTACGCGCGCAACAGCCACTGCGCGGTGGCCGCGATGACGGACGACAGGTCGGCGGACACTTCCGAACACCTTCCGGAAACGTGGGGGTCCGAGCACGCTAACAGCTCGCCGCGGCCCTTCCGGCGCACTTTTGCCGCACGTCACAGCCGTCGTGACCACAATCATGCGAGCAGTCCGGAACGCAAAAAACGCGGCGATCAGCCGATCGCCGCGTTTTTTGCACAGGTGGTGCGCGATACTGGGATTGAACCAGTGACCTCTACCGTGTCAAGGTAGCGCTCTCCCGCTGAGCTAATCGCGCGAGGTGGAGACGGGATTCGAACCCGTGTACACGGCTTTGCAGGCCGTTGCCTCGCCTCTCGGCCACTCCACCGTGCGGGCCCGAGTGGGCTCCTCCGAGCGGACGACGGGATTCGAACCCGCGACCCTCACCTTGGCAAGGTGATGCGCTACCAGCTGCGCTACGTCCGCCTACCGTGACTCCGGGTTCCGAAGGCCCCCGTCGTCGTGGTGTGAGAGAACAATATCCGACCCGGCAACCCGCGAAAACAGGGGGGTGGGTGTTCCGCGCCCCCCGCGCGGGTGCTATCCAAGATCGTTTGGGATCAGGTGCGTGAGGGCGTCGTCCATGTCGATCCACAGGTGCTCGTTGCCCGGCAGCACCACGTCGTAGGTGCGGTCCAGGAAGTCGGCGAGCTCCTGGGCGGACGCCTCGAACACGGCGTGCCCGGACGGCGAGTTCAGCTCGATCATCACGGACTCGGGGTCCTCGACCGACGGGCGGATGCGGACGTCGCCGTCCCCGGCCTCGGCCAGCAGGCCGTCGGCGAGCAGGTCGCGGGCGTACACCCATTCGACCCAGCCGGCACGGCCGGTGCGGAACGCCGCCACGACCGCGTACGGGTCGCGGGTGTCGTACCGCAGCTCCACCTTCACCGGCACGGCCGGGGCACGCGGCGCGAGGAGGTCGAACACCGCTGTGGAGCGGAGCGTCACGTGGTCGTTGCGCATCGTCTTACCTTTCGTCTCCCTTCACGGCCCGCTCGGCCGAGCTTCGAGTGTGAGACGCACGTACCCGCCGTCTCGCTTCGCGAAATCCCCGGGCTTCACCCGGACGGGTTCGCGGCACCTCTCGCACTCGCGCTCGCGCGGTACCGGCCTGCGGGACCGGCCTCGCTGATCGTCTACCCACATACTGCTCGGTTTGACGCGGGCACGACAGCGTGGCTTCGCCGCCCGGCACGTGACCTGGATCGCTCCACGGCCGGGACCCACCTCGATCACCTCGGGCTTCTCCGCAGCGTGTCGGGTCATATCCGCAGCGTGTGGTCCAAAGACCACCCGTTTGCAGTGCCCGGCAGGCTATCCGCTAGAGTTCCCTCTCGTACGGACGGGGGCGATTAGCTCAGCGGGAGAGCGCTTCGTTCACACCGAAGAGGTCACTGGTTCGATCCCAGTATCGCCCACCACCGAAACCGGCCCCAGGTGAAGCCACTCTGACGTCCAGTCCCAAGGCTTCCAACCTGGGGCTGTTTTGTTTCATTCCGGCACTGGTTCCACGTCACTCTGGCGCGGGAGACCGCCGTCACCTCACCCCGTTCGGCCCCTGGGTCCGGCCTGACGGCTGCGTGAAGCGGTGTGGTCGCGGTAACATGAAACGCTCGCTCCTGCTGCTGAAACGAGGTGAGTTCGCTGTCGCCGCACCGGAACTCCGACGAGCCTCCCCCCGCCGAAGATCGCGACTACTCCCTGCGCGCCGTCGACCGGGTGTGCGCCATCCTCAACCTGCTGCAGGAGTCCGTGGACGGCATCACCCTCAACGAGGTGGTCGAGGCCACGGGGATGCCGAAGTCCTCGGCCTACCGCTACCTCTGGACGCTGGAGACCCACCGCTATGTCGAGCGTGACGAGGCGACCGGCCTGTGCCGGCTGGGTCTCGGCTTCCTCGGCATGCAGTCCCGGCACCTCGAGCTGCTGCGCGAGCGGGTGCGGCCGTGGCTGGAGGGCGTGCGGGACGAATTCGGCGAGACCGCGAACCTCGGCCTGCTGGACAGCGACCACATCATCTACATCGACATCATCGAGAGCCGCCGGGGCGTCCGGCTGGCCGCCTCGCGCGGCGACCGCGACCCGCTGCACTCCACGGCCCTGGGCAAGGCGATCACGGCGCACCTGCCCGAGGCGCGGGTGCGCGAGCTGCTGGAGCGGTCCGGGATGCCGGCGCGCACCGAGCGGACCATCGTCACGATCGAGGACTACTTCGCCGAGCTGGACAAGGTCCGGGCTCAGGGGTACGCGGTGGACGACGGCGAGAACGAGGCCGACGGGCGGTGCGTCGCCGTGCCGTTGCTGGGGACCAACCTGCCCGCGGCGATCTCGCTGAGCGCGCCGGCGGCGCGGTTCCCGCAGCGGGACGTGGCCGGGGCGGCGAAGGCGTTGCGGCGCATCGCGGAGCAGATTTCCACCCGGCCCTCCGGCGAGGTGGCGTAGGCATCCACCGGATGCGGTCCGTGATTCCGGCCCGAGGTCGCCGCGCGCCGTGGAGATTCTTTGGTGGAAAGGGAACCCCGGTGCACCGGGGAGGGCGGAAAGACGCAAGTGCGCCGAGGTTCCCTCGCCAACCAGCCGCGGCCGGGGTGTCAATGGCTGTGGCACTACAGCTGGCCGCCGCGCCGGTGAGGAACAACCGTGCGGCGGGAGCAATCCTCGCCGCCGGGCGGCCCTCCGGCAATGCCCCGAACGGGGCAATTTCAGCTTCTACGTTTTACTAGATGAAACACATGCGGAAGTGGTCAATTAACCGGCTACCAGGAGTAGTGGTTTGCGGGTGAGCAACGACCGCGGTCCGTCACCTGGCTGTGATCGAACCGTGGCCGGAGAGCTGCCGGATCACTGGGCAAATTCCTTGGAGTGGCTTGTAACACCACTCTGAACGTCACCGATTCCAGGGCAGATGCCACCCCAGCCGGGGTCGGCGGAGCAAAGAGCACGATTACTTTGCGTAATCGTCGGCGTGATCGGGGCGCGCCGGCACCCAGCCGGACGTCGCGGGAGGTCGGATGGAAGAGCCGGTGCGGAAGCCCATGCCGCTGGGGGAGGCGGTCCTGGGTTCCGAGACGCGAGGCCCCGCGGGCCACGCCCGGCTGCACGCCGTCGGCCCGGGCGAGAAGGCCACTCCACGCGCGGCCGCCCAGCCGTGGGAGAACCGGTACCGCGCCTACGTGATCACCGCGGACGTGGTCGCCACGCTCGTGGTCATCGTGACCGGCGCGCTGCTGATCCTCGACATCACCGGGCGGCCCTACTTCCTGCACGCGTCGGGGACCGCGCTCGCGATCCTCTGCTCGCTGCCGCTCAACCACGCCTGGAGCCAGCACGTGCTCGGCGAAGGCACCGAGGAGTTCCGCCGCCTCGGGCGCAGCCTCGTGATCGCCGCCGTGGTCGTCGCGCTCGCCGGGCTGCTCTTCGGCGCGCTCGACGTGCAGCCGTGGGTCTTCTACGCGGTGCCGGCCGTCGCGGTGATCGCGTTCCCGCTGCGGTACGGGCTGCGACAGGTGCTGCACCGCAAGCGGCGCGCCGGCGAGTGCATGCACTCGGTGATCGCGGCCGGGTCGCCGGACACGCTGCGCGACCTGATCGAGCGCACCCGCACCGAATCGCACGTGGGGTGGCAGGTGTCGGCGGTGTGCACCGCGACCGGGCAGGGCGAGCGCGCCACCGGCGAGATCGGCGGCATCGCGGTGGCCGGCCGCCTCGACGAGCTCGCCGACCAGGTCCGCCGCGGCGGTTACCGGGTCGTGGCGGTCACCTCCGATCCGCATTGGACCCCGGAGCGGCTGCAGCAGCTGGCGTGGGACCTCGAGGGCACGGGCGCGGAACTGGTCGTCGCCCCGGTCCTGATGGAGATCGCCGGGCCGCGGCTCAACGTGTCCGGGGTGCTCGGCATGCCGCTGCTGCGGGTTTCGGCGCCCACGTTCACCGGCGGCCGCCGCGTCGTCAAGGACATCGTCGATCGTATGGGCGCCGCCGCGCTGATCGTGCTGGCCGCGCCGCTCCTGCTCGGCATCGCGTCGCTGATCAAGCTCAACGACCGCGGCCCGGTGTTCTACCGCCAGCTGCGCGTCGGCCGCGACGGCCGCACGTTCACCATGGTCAAGTTCCGCACCATGGTCATCGACGCCGACCGCCTGCGGCACGGCCTGCTCGGCGACAACGAGGGTTCCGGCCCGCTGTTCAAGCTCCGCCGCGACCCGCGCATCACCCGGGTCGGCGCGGTGCTGCGCCGGTACTCCCTCGACGAGCTGCCGCAGCTGTTCAACGTCCTCGGCGGCACCATGTCGCTCGTCGGCCCGCGCCCGCCGCTGCCCGGCGAGACCGAGAACTACGAACGCGCCGCGCGCCGCAAGCTGCTCGTCAAGCCGGGCATGACCGGGCTGTGGCAGGTCAGCGGCCGCAGCGACCTGTCCTGGGAGGAGAGCGTCCGCCTCGACCTGCGCTACGTCGAGGACTGGTCGCTGGCGCTGGACATGGCGATCCTGTGGAAGACGTTCCGCGCGGTCACCGGAGGCCGGGGCGCGTACTGACGCCGACTCTGGCACCCTTGCCGGACGTGCAGGCTCTCACCTTCCCCCGTCTCCGCTCGGTCGCGCTGCTCGGCGCCCACTGCGACGACCTCGCCATCGGCGCCGGCGGCGCGCTGCTCACGCTGTGCGCGCACCGCCCGGACCTCGAGGTGCACGCGCTCGTCCTGTCCGGCGGCGGCACCGAGCGCGCCGCCGAGGAACAGGCCGCGCTCACCGAGTTCTGCGCGCCGGCGCGCGTCGAGCTGACCGTGCTGGACCTGCCCGACGGGCGGATGCCGGCGCACTGGAACGCGGTCAAGGACGCGGTCGCCGCACTGCGCGGCCGGGTCACGCCGGACCTGGTGTTCGCGCCGCAGCCGGCCGACCGCCACCAGGACCACCGGTTGCTCGCCGAAATCGTGCCCACCGTGTTCCGCGACCAGCCCGTGCTCGGCTACGAGATCCTCAAGTGGGACGGCGACCTCGGCCAGCCGACGGTCTACCAGCCGCTCACCGAGGAGGTCGCCGAGGCGAAGGCCGACCTGCTGGCCAAGCACTACCCCTCGCAGCACGGCCGGGACTGGTACACCCGCGACGCGTTCCTCGGCCTGGCCCGGCTGCGCGGGGTGCAGCAGCACACCCGCTACGCCGAGGCCTTCTACGTGGACAAGCTCGCGCTGGCACTCGGCGAGGGGGCGCGGTGATCACCTGCCGGGCGTGCGGCGCCACCGACGGCGAGGTCGTGCTGGATCTGGGGGAGCAGCCGCCGTGCGACCTGTTCCCGCCCGCGGCCGACCCCGGCCCGGATCCGGTGTGGCCGCTCCGGATGTGGATGTGCGCGCGGTGCGCGCTGGCCCAGCTGGCCGAGGATCCGGGCACGGCCGAGGAACCCGCCGGGGTGGAGCCGAAGGCGCTGACCGACCAGGCCGCCGCCGCGGTCGCCCGGCTGACGGGCGCCGGGCTGGTGCGGCCGGGCGCGACCGTGGCGGAGTTCGGCAGCCCGCACGGCGGCTCGTGGCTGCCGCTGCTGCGCGCCGCGGGCATGCGGGAGGCGGCCGAGGGCGAGCCCGCGGACGTCGTGGTCGACTGCTTCGGGCTGATGCACGAACCGGACCAGCGGGCGGCCATGGCCCGCCGCGCCGCGCGGCTCGCGCCCGGCGGCGCCCTGCTGATGCAGTTCCACTCGCTGGCCTCGATCGTCCGGCAGGGGCAGTGGAACGCCTTGCGGCACGGGCACTTCGCCTACTACTCCACCCCGGCCGCGATCACCCTGGCCGCCTCCGCGGGCCTGCGGCCCGGCCGCAGCTGGACCTTCGACCTCTACGGCGGCACCGTGCTCCTCGAACTCGCCCGTGACGCGAGCCCGGCGGCGGAGACCGCCGGCCTGGTGGCCGGGGAACGCGCCGCCGGGGCCGACCGGATTCCCGTCGTCGCCGGGCTCGGTCGGGCCGTCGAAGCGGGCTGCGACCGCGTCCGGGCGCGCTTGCGGGAGCACGCGGGGAAGCGCGTCGTCGGCTACGGCGCCGCGTCCCGGGCGGTGGTGTTGCTGCGCCGCGCCGGAATCGATATCGATCTGTTGCCGGAGATCGCGGACGTCTCGCCCGCGAAGCACGGTCGGCGGATGCCCGGTACCCGGATTCCAGTGGTATCAACGGAAGTCCTCACCCACCCGATCCCGCGCGCCGTCCTGCTGTTCGTCCCCGATCTCGAGCCCGAGGTGCGCGCCGCCTTCCCGCAGCTCGACGGCGACCACTGCGAGTGGATCGTGGCGTGAATCGTGGCCGGTCAATCCGGTCAAAACGCGAAGATGATCTCTTCCCAGTGACTTCTCGTGGGGTCGGGCACTACGGCGAGTGGCAGTGATCACCCGATCGGGGTGAACTGATCACCCGGTTGCTCGTAACGCTGACCACTGCCATCCCTATAGTCACGTTGACATAGGCCCCTTTTCCGGGGCGGGAGGATCGATCACCGGGGAGCACGCCGCACCATGTCAGCCCAGACGCTGTCCTGCCGCCTGTGCGGTTCGCCGGGTCTGCGCAGCGTGGTCGACCTCGGCGCGAGCCCGCCCTGCGAGTCGTTCCTCGCCGCGGCGGACCTCGACGCGCCGGAGCCGGCGTACCCGCTGCACCTGCGGATCTGCCCGGAGTGCCTGCTGGCCCAGCTGCCGCCCCTGATCGATCCCGCCGAGACGTTCACCGAATACGCTTACTTCTCGTCGTTTTCCCACTCCTGGCTGGCGCACGCCGAGAAGTTCGTCGACTCCGCGGTGAGCCGCCTCGGGCTCGGCCCGGACTCCTTCGTCGTCGAGGTCGCCAGCAACGACGGCTACCTGCTGCGCAACGTCGTCGGCCGCGGCCTGCGCTGCCTGGGCATCGAGCCGTCGGTCAACGTCGGCGCGGCCGCGCGCGCGGCGGGGGTGCCGACCCTGACCGCGTTCCTGACGCCGGAGACCGGCGCCGCGGTCCGCGCCGAGCACGGGCCCGCGGACCTGGTGGTGGCCAACAACGTCTACGCGCACATCCCGGACGTCCTCGGCTTCACGAAGGGCCTGCGGGCGCTCGTCGCCGACGACGGCTGGGTCTCGATCGAGGTGCAGCACCTGCTCAGCCTCGTCGAGCTGACCCAGTACGACACGATCTACCACGAGCACTTCCAGTACTACACGCTCGCCTCGGCGCAGCGGGCGCTCGCGACCGGCGGCCTGGCCGTGACCGACGTCGAACTGCTGGACACGCACGGCGGCTCGATCCGCGTGTGGGCGCGGCCCGCCGAAGCCGCGGGCGAGCCGTCCCCGCGGGTCGCCGAGGTGATGGACACCGAGCGCGCCGCCGGGCTGCACGACCTGTCCGGCTACGCCGGCTTCGCGCGCCGCGTCGAGGAGATCCGGCTGTCGCTGCTGGAGTTCCTGATCGGCGCGAAGCGCCGCGGCGAGCGGGTCGTCGGCTACGGCGCGCCGGGCAAGGGCAACACCCTGCTCAACCACTGCGGGATCCGGCCCGACCTGCTCGAGTACACAGTGGACCGCAACCCGTACAAGCACGGCCGGTTCACCCCCGGCACGCGGATCCCGATCCACGAGCCCGAGCGGATCGCGGCGGACCGGCCGGACTACGTGCTCGTGCTGCCCTGGAACCTGCGCGCCGAGCTGACCGAGCAGCTGGCGTATGTCGCGGACTGGGGCGGCCGCCTGGTGTTCGCGATCCCGGAACTGGAGATCGTCTCCCCGAAGAATCCCGCGCTGCACGCTGTCGAGGTGAACTGAATGAAGGTGGTGCTCTTCTGCGGCGGCTACGGCATGCGCATGCGCAACGGCCCCGCGGACGACGTGCCCAAGCCGATGCAGATGGTCGGCCCCCGGCCGCTGCTGTGGCACGTGATGCGGTACTACGCGCACTTCGGGCACACCGACTTCATCCTGTGCCTCGGCTACGGCGCGCGGCACATCACGGACTTCTTCCTGACCTACACCGAGACCGCGTCCAACGACTTCGTGCTGCGCGGCGGTGAGGTCGAGCTGCTGTCCACCGACATCAGCGACTGGTCGATCACGTTCGTGCACACCGGCGTCGAGTCGCCGATCGGCGAGCGGCTGCGCCGGGTCCGCAAGCACGTCGAGGGCGAGGAGATGTTCCTCGCCAACTACGCCGACGTGCTCACCGACGCCCCGCTCGACGTCATGGTCGACAACCTCGCCGCCTCCGACGCCGGCGCGTCGATGATGGTGGTGCCGCCGCAGTCCTCGTTCCACTGCGTGGAGTTCCGGGACGGCACCAACCGGGTGTCCGGGATCAGCTCGGCGAGCCGCCTCCCGCTGTGGGAGAACGCCGGCTACTTCGTGCTGCGGCAGGAGATCTTCGACCACCTCCCGGAGAACGGCGACCTGGTCGAGGACGGCTGCGCGGCGCTGGCCGAGAAGGACCGGCTGATCGCCTACCCCTACCGCGGCTTCTGGCAGCCCGCCGACACGTTCAAGGAACGCGCCGCGCTCGACGCGGCCTACGAAAGCGGCGCGCGGCCGTGGATGCTGTGGGAGCGCCCGGCCCCGATCCCGGCGGAGGTGCGCTGATGCGGGTCCTGCTGACCGGGCACCAGGGCTACCTGGGATCGGTGATGGCGCCGGTGCTGCGCGAGGCGGGGCACGAGGTGCTGGGCCTGGACTCCGGCCTGTTCGCCGCGTGCGTGCTCGGGCCCGCCCCGGAAGACCCGCCGGGCGATCCGGTGGACCTGCGCGACGTCACCGCCGGCCGGCTGTCCGGTGTGGACGCCGTGATCCACCTGGCCGCGCTGTCCAACGACCCGCTCGGCGCGCTCGCGCCGGAGCTGACCTACGAGATCAACCACACCGCGTCGGTGCAGCTGGCCAAGCTCGCCAAGGACGCCGGCGTGCGCCGCTTCCTCTACGCCTCCACCTGCTCGGTGTACGGCGCGGCGGGGGACGACCTGGTCACCGAGGACGCGCCGCTGCGCCCGGTCACCCCGTACGCGGAGTCCAAGGTGCGCGTCGAGGACGACCTGCACGACCTCGCCGACTCCGGGTTCAGCCCGGTGTACCTGCGCAACGCGACCGCCTTCGGGTTCTCCCCGCGGCTGCGCGCGGACATCGTGCTGAACAACCTGGTGGGCCACGCCGTGCTCACCGGCCAGGTGCGGGTGCTCTCCGACGGCACGCCGTGGCGGCCGCTGGTACACGCGCACGACATCGCCACGGCCTTCGCGGCGGCGCTGACCGCGCCCGCCGAAGCCGTGCACGACCGGGCGTTCAACGTGGGCACCGAGGCCAACAACCTCACGGTGCGCCAGATCGCCGAGTCCGTGGTCACCGCCGTGCCGGGCTCGGAACTGCTCATCACCGGCGAGGCGGGCCCCGACCCCCGCTCCTACCGGGTGGACTTCTCCCGCATCCGGGAAGCGCTTCCCGGGTACGCGGCCGTCTGGTCCGTCGAGGACGGCGCCCGCGAGCTGGCCGGGCACTACACCCGCCACGGCCTGACCATGGACGCGTTCACGCAGCGCTACACCCGTCTCGCGTGGCTGAAGTCCGAGCAGGCAGGCGGCCGTCTCGCGGAAGATCTGCGAAGACACCGAACCTGACCGCAGGGCCGCGCGTCACACGATCGAGCACCAGCCCCGCACTTCCCCGACCCGCGCACCAGCCGACCCGGTGTGCCCGCCAGCAAGGACAGCACGGCGTTGACGATCATGGATTCCCCCAGTCCCGTCACCGACTACGAGAACCTGGGCGACGCGTTCGCCTTCGCCGCCGCGCACCCGCCCCGCCGCGGGCCCGACCCGCGCGTCACCGTCGTGGTGCCGGCGAAGAACGAGGCGGCGAACCTGCGTGAGATCCTGCCCGAGCTGCCGCCCGTGCACGAGGTGCTGGTCGTCGACGCCGACACCGGGGACGGCACACCGGAGGTCGCGCGTGCGGCGCGGCCGGGCGTGCGGGTCATCAAGCAGACCCGGCGCGGCAAGGGCAACGCGCTCGCCTGCGGATTCCTCGCCGCGTCCGGCGACGTGATCGTGATGTTCGACGCCGACGGCTCGGCCGACCCCGCGGAGATCCCGCGGTTCGTGGAAGCGCTCACCGACGGCGCGGACTTCGCCAAGGGCACCCGGTTCGCCCCGGGTGGCGGCAGCCACGACATCACACACCTCCGCGCCGCGGGCAACTCCGGGCTCAACCGCCTGTCCAACACGCTCTTCAGCGCCGGGTTCACCGATCTCTGTTACGGCTACAACGCGTTCTGGCGCGATTTGGTTGCCTTGCTGAACCTGCCGCCGGTGTTCGCGCCCGCGGGCGAGGAGATGCTGTGGGGCGACGGTTTCGAGATCGAGACCGTGATCAACTGCCGGATGGCCGCGCTGGGACTGTGGATCACCGAGGTCCCCAGCGTCGAGCGGGCGCGCCTGCACGGCGAGACCAACCTGCGCACCTTCTCCGACGGCGGCCGGGTGCTGCGCACGCTGGTCGCCGAATGGCAGCGGGTCGGCCGCCAGCGCCGCAGCCGCCGGTTCGGCCTGTTCACCCCGGAGCCGGTCGTGGACACCCCGGCGCCGCTCGCGCTGGACACGGGAGCCCCCGAAGCATGACCTCGTTCGACACCACCGTGGTGATCTGCGCCTACACCGAAGAACGCTGGGACGACCTGACCGCGGCGGTCGCCTCCGCCCGCGACCAGTCCGCGCCGCCGCGCGAGATCATCGTGGTCATCGACCACAACCCGGAGCTGGAGCGGCGGGCCGCCGCGGAGTTCGTCGGCGTGACGGTGGTGCCCAACGCCGGGCGGCGCGGCCTGTCCGGCGCCCGCAACACCGCGGTCGGGCTCGCCAAGGGCGACGTGATCGCGTTCCTCGACGACGACGCCGAAGCCGCGCCGGACTGGCTGGAGCAGCTGCTGGCCGGCTACCGCGACCGGGACGTGCTGGCCGTCGGCGGCTCGGCCCGCCCGCGCTGGCCCGGCGGGCAGCGGCCGGCCAAGCTCCCGGCCGGCCGCGGATCGGTGCACGGCGAACTGGACTGGGTCGTCGGCTGCACCTACACCGGGCAGCCCACCGCGGAGGCGCCGGTGCGCAACCTGATGGGCTGCAACATGTCCTTCCGCCGCGAGGCGTTCACGCTCGCCGGGCTGTTCTCCGAGGACCTCGGCCGCATCGGGCGCACGCCGCTCGGCTGCGAGGAGACCGAGCTGTGCATCCGGCTGCGCCAGGCCTCGCCCGGCGCGCGGATCGTGTTCCGGCCGCAGGCGGTGGTGCGCCACCGCGTCACCCCGGAACGCACCACCTGGGCGTACCTGCGCCGCCGCGGCTGGGGTGAAGGGCTGTCCAAGGCCTACGTCTCGCGCCTGGTCGGCAGCGAGGCGGCGCTGTCCACCGAGCGCGACTACCTGAGCCGGACCATCCCGGCCGCGGTGGTGCGCGAATTCGGGCGGCTCGCGTTGTTCCGCACGTCCGGCGCGGCCGGCGTGCTCGGGCTGGTGACCGTGGTGTCCTCGACCGCGGCCGGGTACCTGCGCGGCAAGGCGCAGATCCGCCCGGCGCGGCCGCGCCCGTCGTCGTCGCTGGTGCACGGCCCGATCCACATCGCCACCGTGGACGCCCGCACCGCGCCCGAGGAACTGCCCGTGCCGCACCGGCCGGTCGGCCACTACCGCGCGGCGCAGGTGCTCGTCCGCGACGGCGACCGCACCCTCGACGTCCTGCTGCTCCCGGTGGAACGCGGCGTCGTGCGGCTGCCGAAGCTGGCGACCGCGCCCGCCCCGCGGCGACGGCCGGAGTTCACCCGGCCACCGGTCAGCGTCGTGATCCCGACCGCGTACCGCAAGCGGCAGGCCGTGGCCAGCGCCCGCGCCGCGCTGGCGGCCGGGTACCCGGACCTCGAGGTGATCGTGGTCGACAACCTGCCGCGGCTGCCCGAGGGCGACGACTGGCTGCGCGCCGAGGTGGAGGCGCTGGGCGCGCGGTACGTCGTGGAGCCGCGCAAGGGCGTCAGCATCGCCCGCAACACCGGCGCCCGCGTCGCGAGCCACGGCCTGATCGCGTTCGTCGACGAGAACATCACCGTCGAACCCGGCTGGTTCGACGCCGTCACCGAGGAGTTCGCCGCCGACCCCGCGGTCGGGTGCGTGACCTCGCTCGTACTGCCCGCCAGCCTGGAGACCGACGCCGAGGTCCTGTTCGAACGGCTCAAGGGCTACAGCAATTCGGTGCGGTGGCAGCGGATCGACCGGGACACCGCGCGCGAGGACCCGCTCTACCCGCTGTCCATGGCGCGCTACGGCCCGGGCAGCTGCGCGACCTGGCGGCGGGAGGTCTTCGAGGAGCTCGGCGGTTTCGACCCGCTGCTCGGCGCGGGCACCCCGACGATGGCGGGGGAGGACCTGGACCTGTTCGTGCGGCTGGCCTACGCCGGCGGCACGGTGGTCCACACCCCGCACGCCGTGGCCCGGCACATCCACCGCGCCGACTGGCTCGAACTGCGGGAGCGGATGCGCGGCTACGGCGTCGGCCTGGCCGCGATGCTCGTGCTGTCCGTGCGGCGCCGCCCGGTTTCGGCGTTCTCGATCCTGCGCCGGGTGCCCCGCGGGGCGGCCCGGCTCGCGTCCCGCACCCCGGAGCTCCCGCTGTCCGACCGCGCCGCCCGGTCGCGGTTGCGGCAGCTGCGCCGCGACGAGCGCCTCGGGCTGCTGGGTGGCGCGGCGGCGCTGATGCGGGCCCGGGGTGAGGCCGGATCCGGCCGCCGGTGAAGATGGAGGGCGACGGGCAGGAAGGGCGCGTGTGGTCGAGCAGCAGCTGAGGATCCGGCGGTACACCGCCTACGGGCTGCTTGCTGTCTGCCTCGTCACGATCGTGCTCGTCTGGTCCGGTTTGGACTTCTTCCTGCGGCCGCTGGCGGTTTTGGTGTTCGTGCTCACCGCGCCCGGCTGGGCCCTGATCTCCTACGTCAACGTGCGGCACCTGTCGGTGACCTGGGTGAGTGCGGTCGGCATCTCGCTGGCGATCACCCTGATCGTGGCGCAGGTGCTGGTGCTGACCCGTTTCTGGCACCCGGAGGCGGCGGTCGTGGCGCTCGCGTTCGTCACCGCCGTCCCGCTGGCGCACCACGTGCTGCGCAGCCGCCCGGGTGAGGCCCGATGACGGTGGACCGGAAAACCGCCCCGGGCAAGGGCATGGTGGCCGACGGGCTCGCGCTGTCGGCCTCGGCCGCGATCACCGCGCTCGCCGGGATGATCGGCTGGGTGCTGGCCGCGCGGCTGCTGCCGCCCGCCGCGGTCGGCGACACCTCCGCGTTCGTGTCCGGGTTCCTGCTCGTCGCCGGGATCGCCGAACTCGGCCTGGGGCCGGCGGTCCTGCGCTGGCTGCCGCGCGCCGGCGCGCGGCAGCCGCGGCTGCTGCTGCGCACCTACCTCGCGGTCCTGGCCGGCGGCGTGGTCGGCTCGGTCGTGTTCGTGCTCGTGCCCGCCGGGGCCGAGGTGGTGCACCGGGTGCCCGCCGGGGTCGCCTGGTTCCTCGTCGCCGGGATCGGCTGGACCCTGTTCCAGTTCCAGGACGAGGTGCTCACCGGGCTCGGCCTGGCCCGCTGGGTGCCGGTAGAGAACACCGCGTTCTCCGTGGCCCGGCTGGGACTGCTCGCCGGGCTGGGGCCGGTGGCGGGCGCGCTCGGGCTGGTGCTGTCCTGGGCGGTGCCGACGTTGATCGGGGTGGTGGTCGTGACCATCCTGATCTGGCGCTCGGTGCGCCGCACCTCGCCCGGGCTCGCGCCGGGAGTCCTGCCCGGCCGCCGGGAGATCGTGCGGCTGCTCGCGCCGTCGTACCCGGCGATGGTCTGCGTGGTCGTGCTGTACAACCTGGTGCCGCTGATCGTGCTGCACCGCTTCGGCGCCGAGGCCAACGCCGTCTTCTTCGTGGTCTGGACCGCGATCAACGCGCTCGACGTCGCCGCGACCGCGTTCGTGAACCCGCTCGTGGTGCGCCTGTCCGCCGAGCCGGGGCACGCCCGGTCGCTGGTCACCGACGCGGGCAAGCGGCTGGTGCTGGTGTTCGTGCCGCTGCTCGCCGTCGGCGCCGCGCTGGCCTGGGTCATGCTGGCGATCTTCGGTGCGGAGTACACCGCGGGCACCGACCTGCTGCGGGTGCTGCTCGCGGCCCAGGTGCCGCGGCTGGTCGTGGTGCTCGGCGTGGCCGTGCACCTGGCCGCGGGCCGGGGCGCCGGCGTCGCGGTGCTGCAGGCCGTGACTGCCGCCTCCGCCGTCGTGCTCGCCCTGCTGGTGCCGACCGAGTTCGGCTTCGGGGTGGGCATGCTCGTGGCGCAGGCGGTGATCGCCGCCGCGGTGCTGGCCGACCTGCGGCGCCGGGTGTTCGGGGCGCGTCCGTGACCGAACCGCCCACCCGGTTCCTGCGCCCGGTGCGCCCGAACCGCACCAGCCGCCCCTCGCCCCGGCCGCGGGAGCCGATGCGGTTCACCCAGCCGCCGCCCCTGGGCACGCCCACCCGCTACATCCCGGCCTCCGGCAGGCTGGCGCCGCAGCCGAAACCGGAACCGCCGTCGCGCGCGGTCGAGTCCCGGCCCCGCCTGGGCACCGGCGCCGGACGGCCCGCCTTCCTCGCCGACCCGTTCTTCGGTCCCGGCCTCGCCGGGGTCGCGGTGGTGCTGTGGATCATCGGGCTGCACCCGATCCCGCCCGAGTCGATCGGCGGGCTCGGGCTCGTCGCCGAACTGTCGGTGCCCACGCTGCTGTCCTACCCGCTGCTGGTCGCCGCGGTGGTGCTGGAGCTGCTGCGGTACCGGCCGCGCACCTGGCTGCTCTCCCTCTACACGCTCGTCGGCGTGCTCGGCGTGTACGGGCTGCAGCCCGCGGTCGAGGAGGTCGCGCGGCTACCGGTGGCCTGGCTGCACGCCGGATTCGCCGACTACATCGCCACGCACGGCGACATCCTGCACGACTACGACGCGCGGTTCTCCTGGGCCGGGTTCTTCGCCCTGGTCGCGATGATCACCCGCGCGGCCGGGCTGCCCGACGCGATCCCGTTCCTGAACTGGGCGCCGGTGCTGCTGTCCGGGCTCGCGGTGCTCGGCGTGCGCGCGCTGGCCGTGTCCGCGCTGGGCAACCGGCGCGCGGCGTGGATCGCGCCGTGGCTCTACCTCGTGGCGAACTGGACCGAGCAGGACTACTTCTCGCCGCAGGGCACGGCGATGATCCTGATGCTCGCCGCGCTGACGCTGACCTTCCGGCACCTCGTGCGGCCCCGCCTCACCGAACCGGTCAAGGCGCGGCTGCGGGCCCGGCTCGCGCCGCGGTCCAGCCCGAAGGCGCGGCTGGTCGCGCAGGGCGCGGTCGTGCTCATCGGGCTCGCGCTCGCGCCCACCCACCAGCTGACCCCGTACGTGCTCGGGGTCCTGCTTCTGCTCCTGCTGGTGTTCGGGCGGTTGTGGCCGGCGTGGATGCCGTTCGTGGTCCTGGGCGGCGCGGTGGTGTGGTTCTCGCTGGGCGCGTCGGAGTTCTGGAGCGGCCAGCTGGTCCAGATGATCCTCAGCCCGCTCGGCGACGTCGGGTCCTCGGTGGACGAGGGCATCGTGGCGCGGTTCGCGGGCAGCCCCGGCCGGCTCGTGGTGCTGACCGTGCGCATCGGGATCACGCTGTTCGTCGCGGGCATGGCGGCCTACGGCATCTGGCTGATGCGCCGCGACTCGCTGAAGTCGTGGCTGCTGCCCGCCCTGTGCGTCGCGCCGTTCGGGCTCGCCGTGGCCCAGCCCTACGGCGGCGAGGTGTTCATGCGCTGCTTCCTCTTCTCGCTGCCGGTGATGGCCCTGCCCGCGTCGCTCGCGCTGGAGAAGGCCGTCACCGCGGCCCGCAGGCTGCGCTGGCGCAACCGGCCAGGGCACACGGTCCTCGCCGCGGGGGTGCCGTGGGTCGTGCTCACCGGCCTGCTCGCCTCGACGGTCACCGCGCGCGGCGGCAACGATGCCTACATCAGCTTCCACGCCAGCGACATCGCCGCGGCGAGCTGGGCGGTGCACGAGGCGCAGCCCGGGCAGCGGGTGGACTCGCTGGTCAACTCGGTGCCGCTGTCGTTCGCGCGGGTGGGCGAGGTGTCCCAGTTCGAGGTCGACGGCTACTGCGAAGACGTCATGGACGACATCCCCGCGCTGGTCGCCTGCCTGCGCCTGAAGGGCCCCGATTATCTTGTGCTCACCGAGCCGCAGTGGGCCTACCTGAAGATCTTCGAGCAGGTGCCCGACACCTACGGCGCCGACCTCGTGCGCGAGCTCGAGGCCACCGGGCTGTACCGCCTGGTGTTCGACGACCAGGGTTCGCTGGTGCTCGGCCGGACGACGCCCGCCGACAAGTTCGTGCAGGGCAGTGGCGGAGGGAACACGTGAACCAGACCCGGTCCCTGGGACGGCGGCTGAAGGACCAGGTGCACATCGAGCTGTGGTCGATGACCGTCGGCGCGATCGTGAACGGCCTGCTCGGCAGCGCGCTGGTGCCGCGGCCGCTGCGGCTGCTGGGCTACCGCGCGTTCGGCGCGCGCATCCACTCCGGGAACATCTTCCCGGGGCTGCGGATCCACGGCGCGCTGCGCAACGTCGAGATCGGCCGCCGCACGTTCCTCAACGCCGAGTGCTACCTGGAGTCGGTCGGGCCGATCACGATCGGCGCGGCCTGCCAGTTCGGCCCCCAGGTCATGATCATCACCTCGCACCACCCGACGCTGCCCGACGGCACGGTGTCCCGCGTCGCCGAGGCCAGGCCGGTCGTGATCGGCGACCGGGTGTGGGTCGGCGCGCGGGCGCAGATCCTGCCCGGCGTGCGCATCGCCGACGACGCGGTGATCGCCGCCGGCGCGGTGGTGGCGCGGGACTGCCCGGTGCCCGGCGTCTACGCCGGGGTGCCTGCCCGCCTGGTGCGGCAGACGTCCGTCGTGGCGGAGCCGGCGTGAGCCAGGCCGACTTCCTCACCCTGGTCACGGCGCTGTTCGGGGTGGCGTTGCTCGTCGTGCTCGTGGTGCGAACGGTGCTCAAGGAGATGGCCGTCGGCCGCCGGTCGACCGACACCGCCTCCGCGCGCACCGAACGGATCCGCACCCTCGACCTGGTGGCGGTGGGGCTCACCGTGCTCACCGCGATCGGCGCGATCTGGCGGATCGTGGTGGGCCTGACGTTGTGACCGGCTCAGCCCGGCAACCGGATCGTCAGCGGGGGCACCCGCACGTTGAGCCCGCCCGACCGGACCAGCCCGGTCTCGGCCCGCGGGTTGACCACGACCTCGCCGCCCGGCGCGCTGAACTGGAGCACGTCCGCGGGGCGCTGCACGTCGACCAGCCCCTCGCGCAACCGCGGCGCCAGCCAGGTCCACGCGGCGGTCAGGCTCGTCGGCCGCAGCACCTCTGCGCCGGGCCGCGCCGCCGACCACAGCGCGGCGTAGGGCAGGTCGTCGCTGGCTTCCGGTTGCCACAGCAGCATCGCGGCCGCACCCGCCTCGGCGGCCCGCGCCACCGCGTCCAGCGTGGCCACCGCCCGCGCCTGGTCCAGCGGCACGGGGTTCTCAGCACTTCCGGCGGTGGTCCGGGTCGTGGCGGGCGGGGGAGCGGTCTCCGGGTAGAACTCCGACCACCACACCGGCAGCCCGGTGAGGCTGCGCGCCCAGCGGGTCGCGTCGGCGTAGAGCTGGCTCGCCTTGTCCGGCGTGGTGATCAGGCCCTTGTCGCGGGTGCCGGTGGAGGCGTCCAGCGCGACGAAGTCGGCGCCGTGCTTGTGCTGGTTCCAGTACTCCACGACGTCCAGCGACCGCTGGTCGACCACGCCGTAGGGGCCGCGCATCTCGGACGGGTGAGTCGTGGCCGCGGCCGAGGACCAGGTGTTCAGCACGACGTACGGGCCGCCGATCAGCGCGTCCGGCCGCACCGCCTTCACCGCGTCGTAGACCTGGTTGTACAGGTCGGTGTAGCCCTTCGCGTCCCAGGTGCCGGCCTCGGCGTCCCAGAACCCCTTGAGCTCGTTCCACACCTGGAAGTACCTGACCTGCGGGTAGCGCTTCGCGACCGTCGCGGACAGGCGTGCGAAGTCGTCGAAGTGCGCGGGCAGCGGAGCGGCGGCCAGGTCGTCCCAGTCGGTCGTGCCGGGCGCGCCGCCCTTCATCCAGTCGGGCGCGCAGCACAGGGTGATCACCGGGGTGCCGCCGGTGCGCTCGATCAGGTCCATCCGCTCGTCCAGGCGGGACCAGTCGAAGCTGCCGGGCGCCGGCTCGGGGTTGCCCACGCCGAAGCCCATGATGTGCTGGTTCTGCAGCATCGGGGTGGCGCCGAGGATCTGTTCCCCGCTCGTGCGCTGCCCGGGTGTGAGCCACGAGTCGAGGCTGTACTGTGCGTGCGTCACGCCGAGTACGAGCCCATCCCCGGCGCCGGGCAGCAGCGTCACGGCCGGTGGCGCCGGGGGGTCGTCCCGATCAGCCGGAGGCCAGCCGCCGAACAGCCCCGCCACGAGCAGGGCCACCATCGCCAAGATCCCCACGCGTGCCAGCATGCGTGACCCATCACCGTTTTGCCTGTTCAGAGCTACACCCGGAAGGGGGAAAAGCAGTGAGCGCGGCCGCGGTCTCCGTGTGCGTCCCCGCCTACCAGTCCGGCCGGTACATCGCCGACACCGTCTCCAGCGTCCTTTCCCAGACCTTCGACGACTTCGAGCTCGTCGTACTGGACAATGCCTCGACCGACGAGACCCCGGACGTCCTGCGGGGCTTCACCGATCCGCGGCTCAAGGTGCTCCGCAACGACCGTGTGCTGCCGCTGGCGGAGAACTGGAACCGCGTGGTGGCCGAATCTAGCGGCCGTTTCGTGAAGCTGGTGTGCGCTGACGACCTGCTGCACCCCGACTGCCTGCGCCGCCAGTACGAGGTGCTGGCGACCGACCCGGCGATCGCGCTGGTGTGCTCGCGCCGCGACATGATCAACGAGACCGGCGAGGTGCTCGCCGCGAACCGGGGGCTGCGCGGACTGATCGGCCGCCACGAGGCGAGCACGGTGATCCGCAAGATCGTCCGGCACGGCGGCAACCCGCTCGGGGAGCCCGGCGGCGCGCTGTTCCGGCGCGCCCAGTTCGACGCGGTCGGCGGGTGGGACGCGCGCTGGAAGTTCCCGATGGACCTGGCGCTGTGGATCGGACTGCTGGGCCACGGCGACTTTTTCGGCCAGCGGGAGTCCCTGGCGGCGTTCCGGATCGGGCGGGACTCCCTGTCGGCGCGGGCGCAGCGCGCGGAGTACGCCGAGCAGCGCGCGCTGTCCGAGGGGCTGGCCAGCGATCCGGTGTGGGGCGTGCGCCCGGTCGACCGGCTCGTCGGCGCGGCGATGGCGCCGGGCGCGCGGCTGCGGAGGCAGGCGCTGTTCCTGGTCGCGAGGCGGCAGGGCGAGCGGGGCTAGATCAACCACCCGTACGGGGGACGATAAGTTGTCGCCGTGGTGCGTCGCGTAATCATCCTGGTCGCCTGCGTAGTACTCGTGGGTGTCGCGATTCTCGCCGTACGGGTGACATCCGAGCGCTTCGACGACTCGGGCGAGCAGGCCTCGCCGACCGGGATCACCGCGGCGCCGAGCACCGCCGTGATCACCCCGGAGCGGTCCGGCGAGGCCGCGGCCAACTACGGCTGGCGGCTGACCGCGCAGGACGACTTCGACGGCCGCCGGGTCGACCGGACCAAGTGGAACATCTACGACGGGTTCAACCCGGTCTCCGGCGAGACGCTGAGCGAGAGCCAGTGCGTGGTGAAGGGCGGCACGCTCACCCTCGTCGGTGACGGCGACGCCACCGCCGCCACCTGCGGCATCGCGTGGCGCGAGGACCAGACCTACGGCCGGTGGGAGGTGCGGGCGCGCTTCCCGGCGCCTGCCGACCACGACTTCAACCCGGTGCTGCTGCTGTGGCCGGAGAGCGACACCAACACCGACGGCGAGATCGACTTCGCCGAGATCTACGACCCCGCGCGTCAGTACGTGGAGAGCTGGCTGCACGGGCCGGGCAACGTCGACGCCGGCCACACGCGCAAGGACCTCGACATCACCCAGTGGCACAACTACGCCGTGGAGTGGCAGCCCGACCACGTCACCTGCTACATCGACGGCGTCGCGTGGGCGACCTACGGCGCGCCCGGCACCATCCCGAGCGTGCCGATGCACCTGGCCATCCAGCAGAACCACAACAAGCACAAGGCCGAGCCGCCGATCCGGAGCACGGCCGAGGTCGACTGGGTGCGCATCTACGAGTGACCATCCGCACACGAGAAATAGTCAAGCGCTCAACTAGGTTGTGAGGGAGCGAAGGCACAAGATCCGTCCCCCGGGAGTACCCATGACTTCGACCGCCAGTCTCGCCGACGCCCTCCACGTCCCGCAGGACGTGCAGGACCTGCTGTTCCGCGAAGCGCGCACCGCGAACTCGTTCTCCGACGAGCCGGTCAGCGAGGAGCAGATCCAGGCGATCTACGACCTGGTGAAGTGGGCGCCGACGTCGATGAACACCCAGCCGCTGCGCGCGCTGGTGATCCGCACCGAGGAGGGCAAGCAGCGGCTGCTGCCGCACATGTCCGAGGGCAACCGCGCCAAGACCGCGAGCGCCCCGGTGACCGTCGTGCTGGCCGCCGACACCGACTTCCACGAGAACCTGCCCAAGACCTTCCCGCACAAGCCGGACGCGAAGGACCTCTTCGCCGACGAGACCGGCCGCGAGGGCTTCGCCCGCCTGAACTCCCTGCTGCAGGTCGGCTACTTCATCATCGGCGTGCGCGCCGCCGGGCTGGCCGCCGGCCCGATGACCGGCTTCGACGCCGCCGGCGTCGACAAGGAGTTCTTCGCCGACCGCAACTGGAAGTCCCTGGTCGTGGTGAACGTCGGCAAGCCGGGCGAGAACCCGTGGTTCGACCGGCTGCCCCGCCTGGACTACGACGAGGTCGTCGAGACCGTCTGAAGTCCCTCGCGGAAGGCCGCGGGCGGGCGGCGGATAGCATCGGTGGGACATCACTTCGTTCGAAGGAGCCCATCGTGAACCAGCCGTCGTCCGCCGCAGCCGCACCCGCCGCCAGCGTGGTGGTGCCGGCCGGGACCACGGCCGGAGCCGCGATCCGCGAGGCGGGCCTGCCGACCAAGGGGCCGGACGCGATCGTCGTCGTCCGCGACGCCGACGGGCGCCTGCGCGACCTGGCGTGGGCGCCCGAAGCGGACGCCTCCGTGGAGCCCGTCGCGGCGAACACCGAGGACGGCCGCAGCGTCATCCGCCACTCCGCGGCGCACGTGCTCGCCCAGGCCGTGCAGCAGCAGTTCCCGGAGGCCAAGCTCGGCATCGGCCCGCCCGTGAAGGACGGCTTCTACTACGACTTCCTCGTGGACAAGCCGTTCACCCCGGAGGACCTGCAGGCGCTCGAGAAGCGCATGAAGCAGATCATCAAGGGGGCGCAGCAGTTCTCCCGCCGCCGCTTCGACTCGGTCGACCAGGCGCGCGAAGAGCTGGCCGACGAGCCGTTCAAGCTCGAATTGATCGACCTGAAGTCCGATGTGGACACCTCCGAGGTGATGGAGGTCGGCGGCGGCGAGCTGACGATCTACGACAACCTCGACCCGCGCACCAAGGAGCGCGTGTGGAGCGACCTGTGCCGCGGGCCGCACGTGCCCACCACGAAGTTCATCCCGGCGTTCAAGCTGACCCGCGTGGCCGCCGCCTACTGGCGCGGCAACGAGAAGAACCCGCAGCTGCAGCGCATCTACGGCACCGCGTGGGAGTCGGCCGAGGCGCAGGACGCCCACCTGGAGCGGCTGGCCGAGGCGGAGCGCCGCGACCACCGCCGTCTCGGCGCGGAGCTGGACCTGTTCTCCTTCCCCGAGGAGATCGGCTCCGGCCTGCCGGTGTTCCACCCGAAGGGCGGCATCATCCGCCGCGAGCTGGAGAACTACTCGCGCCGCCGCCACGAGGAGTCCGGCTACGAGTTCGTCAACACCCCCCACATCACCAAGAGCGGGCTGTTCTACACCTCGGGCCACCTGCCCTACTACGCCGACACGATGTTCCCGCCGCTGCCCCTGGAGGGCGAGGAGTACTACCTCAAGGCGATGAACTGCCCGATGCACCACCTGATCTTCAAGTCGCGCGGGCGGTCCTACCGCGAGCTGCCGCTGCGGCTGTTCGAGTTCGGCACGGTGTACCGGTACGAGAAGTCCGGTGTGGTGCACGGCCTGACCCGGGTGCGCGGGCTGACCATGGACGACTCGCACATCTACTGCACCCAGGAGCAGATGCCGGGCGAGCTGCGGTCGCTGCTGCGGTTCGTGCTCGACCTGCTGGCCGACTACGGCCTGTCCGACTTCTACCTGGAGCTGTCCACCCGCGGCGACTCGGACAAGTTCATCGGCTCGGACGAGGAGTGGGAGGAGGCCACCGAAACGCTGCGGCAGGCCGCCGTCGACTCCGGCCTGGAACTGGTGCCGGACCCGGGCGGCGCGGCCTACTACGGCCCGAAGATCTCGGTGCAGGCCAAGGACGCCATCGGCCGGTCCTGGCAGATGTCGACCATCCAGCTGGACTTCAACCACCCCAAGCGGTTCGAGCTGACCTACACCGCCGCCGACGGCAGCCGCAAGCAGCCGGTCGTCATCCACCGCGCGCTGTTCGGCTCGATCGAGCGGTTCTTCGGCGTGCTCACCGAGCACTACGCCGGCGCGTTCCCGGCGTGGCTGGCGCCGGTGCAGGTGGTCGGCATCCCGATCGCCGACGAGCACGCCGAGCACCTGCGGGGTGTGGAGAAGGCGTTGCGCGCCAAGGGGATCCGCGTCGAGGTGGACACCAGCGACGACCGGATGCAGAAGAAGATCCGCACCCACACCACGCAGAAGGTGCCGTTCATGGTGCTGGCCGGCGCCAAGGACGTCGAGGCGGGCGCGGTGTCGTTCCGGTTCCGGGACGGCAGCCAGATCAACGGGGTGCCGGTGGCCGACGCGGTGGAGGCCATCACGAGCTGGGTCGAGCGGAGGGAGAACAGCTCGCCGACGGCCGAGGCGCTGAAGGCGGTCCTGCCTTGACCGAGCCGGAGCTGGTGGGCCAGGACGGCGTCGGGGTGCCGGACGCGCTGCAGCGCCTGTGGACCCCGCACCGGCTCGCTTACGTGCAGGGGCAGGACAAGCCGGAGGGCGACGAGCCCGAGGGGTGCCCGTTCTGCCGCCTGCTCGGCATGGACGACGCCGACGCGCTGATCATCGCGCGGGGTGAGCACGTGTGGGCGGTGCTGAACCTGTACCCGTACAACCCCGGGCACCTGATGGTGCTGCCGTACCGGCACGTGGCGGACTACCCGGACCTGACGGCGGAGGAGACGCGGGAGCTGGCGGAGTTCACCCAGCACGCGATGAAGGTGGTGCGGTCGGTGTCCGGGGCGCACGGGTTCAACATCGGGATGAACCAGGGCGTGATCGCGGGCGCCGGCATCGCGGCGCACCTGCACCAGCACCTGGTGCCCCGCTGGGGCGGGGACGCGAACTTCATGCCGGTGATCGGCCAGACGAAGGTGCTGCCCCAGCTGCTCGGCGAGACGCGCGAGCTGCTCTCGGACGCCTGGAAACGGGTCCAGTAGCGCGAAAGGGTCCGGACGGAGTGCCCGTCCGGACCCTTTTCCCGCGAGGTTCTCAGGCCTGCAGGCCGGCCTCGATGTTCAGCTCGATCTTCACCTTGTCGCTCACCACGGCGGCCGGGATGGTGGCGCCGATGCCGAAGTCGCTGCGCTTGATCTCGGTGGTGGCGGAGATACCGAAAACCTTGGTGCCCTCGGCCATGCCGTCGGCGAAGCCACCGACCTCGGCGGTCAGGGTGACCGGCTTGGTGACGCCGTGCAGGGTCAGCTCGCCGTCGATGAAGTACTCGCCGTCCTCGGCGCGCACGCCCGTCGACACGAACTTCAGCGTCGGGAACTGCTCGACGTCCAGGAAGTCGGCGCCCTTGACGTGCGCGTCGCGGTCGGCGTTCTTCGTGTCGATGCTGTCGGCCTTGATGGTGGCGGTCACCTTCGAGTCCGCGAGGTCGGCGCCGGTCACGATCTCGCCCTCGACCTCGGCAAAGCGGCCGCGGACCTTGGACACGCCCAGGTGGCGGACGACGAAGTCGACGTCGGAGTGCACCGAGTCGATGGTCCAGGTGCCCGCGATGTAGCCGGGGATCTCGGTCGTCGAAGCGGTCATGTGCTTGTCTCCTCACAACGAAGCTTGGTTGAGCCCTCAACCACACCTTAGCGAAGGAATGGTTGAGGGCTCAACTAGGGCTACTATGTGAGACATGTCCGAACCGCGATGGCTCAGCGAAGACGAACAGCGTGTGTGGCGCTCGTTCTCGGTCGCCGTCACCATGCTGCGCGGCCACGTGGATTCCCAGCTCCAGCGCGACGCCCGCATGCCGCACACCTACTACGAGGTCCTCGTCGTGCTGTCCGAGGCCCCCGGCCGCACGCTGCGGATGAGCGAACTGGCCGAGAAGTGCCATTCGTCACGCAGCCGGCTCTCCCACGCGGTCGCCCGCCTCGAGGCCAACGGCTGGGTGCGCCGGGACAGCTGCGGCACCGACAAGCGCGGCTCGTTCGCGAAGCTGACCGACCGTGGCTTCGCCGCACTCGAAGCCGCAGCTCCCGGGCACGTCGAGGCCGTCCGCGAGGCCCTGTTCGACGCGCTCACCCCGGACCAGGTGCGCGCGCTGGGGGAGATCTCCGACGCGATCCGCGACAAGCTCACGCCCCGCTGCGCCGAGGCCGTCGCGGCCGAGGAAGCCCGGCTGGACCGCCTCGCCTGAGCGCGCCCGGCGCCTTGGGCGCGCCGCGTCACCGGATCGTCGTAGCGGGTGGATAGGCTGCGGTCAGCAAACCGACCCCGCAGCCCCAGGTGGAACGCCGAGAGCGATGGACATGCCCGCCGATACCGCCACCCCGACGATCTGATGCTGAACATCTTCGCGCGAGCGTCCGTCTCGCGAGCCCTGGACCCGCTCGGCCACGCTCTGGTGCGGGCCGGGCTGACCCCGAACGCGATGACCATGATCGGCACGGCCGGCGCGATCGCCTGTGCCCTGGTGTTCTTCCCGAACGGGATGCTGCTCGCCGGCACGTTCACCGTGTGGGGCTTCGCGATGCTCGACCTGCTCGACGGCGCGATGGCCCGGGCCCGCGGCTACGGCACCCCGTTCGGCGCGACGCTGGACGCGACCTGCGACCGGCTCGCCGACGGCGCCCTGTTCGCCGGCATCGCGTGGTGGTGCTTCGCGGTCGAGCACAACCTGCGCGCCGCGGCGGCCTGCCTGATCTGCCTCGTGCTGGCGCAGGTGATCTCCTACATCAAGGCCCGCGCCGAGGCGGAGGGCCTCAAGGCAGACGGCGGCCTGGTCGAACGTGCCGAGCGGCTGATCATCGCGCTCGTCGGCACCGGGCTGGAGGGCCTCGGCGTGCCGTTCGCCGTCGAGGGCACGCTGTGGCTGCTCGCGGCCGGCTCGATCGTCACCACGGTCCAGCGGATGCTGGCCGTCGCCACCTCCGCCAGGGAGGCGGGCTGATGGGCCGGTTCGGCGAGCGGATGGCCGACCTCGGCTACGCGGCCGGCTGGAACGTGGTGCGCCGCCTGCCGGTGCCGCTGGCGAAGGCCGGTTTCGGATTGGCCGCGGACTTCGCGGCCTGGCGCAAGGGCCCCGGCGTGCGGCAGTTGCGCCGCAACCTGGCCCGCGTCGTGCCGCAGGCGGACGAGACCGAACTCGACGAGCTGACCCGGCAGGCCGTGCGGTCCTACGCGCGCTATTGGCACGAGGCGTTCCGGCTGCCCACGATGGACGCGGACGGAATCCGGTCCCGGGTGGACCTGACGATCAGCGGCGTGGAGAACCTCGACGCCGCGCTCGCCGAGGGCAACGGCGCGGTGGTCGCGTTGCCGCACAGCGGGAACTGGGACGTGCCGGGCATCTGGGCCGTCGGCCGGTACGGCCCGTTCACCACGGTGGTCGAACGGCTCAAGCCGGAGTCGCTGTTCCAGCGGTTCGTCGCCTACCGCGAGTCGCTGGGGTTCGAGATCCTGTCCGCGGACGGCGGCACCGGTTCGTTCCGGTTGCTGCTGCAGCGGTTGCGGGAGAACCGGGTGGTGTGCCTGATCGCCGACCGCGACCTGTCCGGCAGCGGGGTGCCGGTGTCGTTCTTCGGCGAGAAGACGAGCATGCCGGCCGGCCCCGCCCGGCTGGCCGCCAGCACGGGCGCCGCGCTGCTGCCAGTGGGCAGCTGGTTCACCGAGGACGGCTGGGGCATCCGCATCCACCCGCGCATCCGCGTCGCGCACCGCACCGAGGTGCCGGCCGCGACCCAGGCGCTGGCCGACGTCTTCGCCGGCGACATCGCCGCGCACCCGGCGGACTGGCACATGATGCAGAAGCTGTGGGCCGCCGATTTCGAGGAGGCGACCTTTTCGGCGGAGGAAGCGGCGTGAAGGTCGGGATCGTCTGCCCGTATTCCTTCGACGTGCCCGGCGGCGTCCAGGGGCACGTCACGGACCTGGCGCGCGCGCTGCGCGACCGCGGGCACGAGGTGTCGGTGCTGGCGCCCGCGGACGACGACGCGGACCTGCCCGACTTCGTGCACCCCGCGGGCAAGGCGCTCGGCATCCCGTACAACGGCTCGGTGGCCCGGCTGCAGTTCGGCCCGGTGTCCTACGCGCGGGTGCGGCGGTGGCTGCGTGAGGGCGGGTTCGACGTGCTGCACCTGCACGAGCCTGCCGCGCCGAGCCTGTCGCTGCTGGCGCTGAAGGTCGCCGACGGGCCGATCGTCGCGACGTTCCACACCTCCACGCCGCGGTCCCGGACGTTGTCGGCGTTCCAGCCGGTGCTGCGGCCGCTGCTGGAGAAGATCACCGCGCGCATCGCGGTGTCCGCGCTGGCGCGGCGGGTGCAGGTCGAGCACGCCGGCGGCGACGCGGTGGAGATCCCGAACGGCGTCGACGTCGAGTTCTTCTCCCGGGCCGAGCCGCTGGAGGGGTATCCGCGGGCCGGCGGCACGATCGGGTTCGTCGGCCGGTTCACCGAGCCGCGCAAGGGCATGGACGTGCTCCTGGAGGCAGCCCGCCGCCTGCTGCCGGAGTTCCCGGAGCTGCGGCTGCTGGTGGTGGGGCGCGGCGAGGCCGACGCGCTGCGCCGGATGGCGGGCCCGGAGCTGGCGCCCCACCTGGAGCTGCTCGGGCAGGTCGACGACGCCACCAAGGCGCGGGCGCTGCGCAGCGTGGACGTCTACTGCGCGCCCAACACCGGTGGCGAGAGCTTCGGGATGATCCTGACCGAGGCGATGGCGGCCGGGACGGCGGTGGCGGCGAGCAACCTCGACTCGTTCCGCCGGGTGCTGGACGACGGGCGCGCCGGGGCGCTGTTCACCACCGGCGACAGCGCGGCGCTGGCCGGCTGCCTGCGTGACCTGCTCGGCGATCCGGCGCGGCGGACGTCGCTGGCCGCGGCGGCGGGGGAGCGGGTCGCGATCTACGACTGGCCGGTCGTGGTGACGCAGGTGCTGCGGGTCTACGAGACGGCGATCGCCGCCGACCCGCGGCGGGTCAGTGCGGAGGACGCGCCGCTGTGAACTGGTTCGTGCTGGTCGTCGCGATCGTCGCGGCGATCGTCGTGCTCGGCGGGTTGTTCCTGGTCGCCACCGCCAACCGGCTGGACCGGCTGCACGTGCGGCTGGACGCCGGGTGGGCGGCGCTGGACGCGGCGCTGGCGCGGCGGGCGGTGGTGGCGCGCGCGGTGGCGGCCGTCGACGGGGCGGCGCCGGGCCTGCGCGAGGCGGCGGACATCGCGGAGAAGGCGCCGCGCGCCGAGCGGGAGGTCGCGGAGAACGAGCTGACCCGGCTGCTGGAGTCGGTCGACCGCGCCCGGCTGCCCGCGTCGCTGGCGGAGGAACTGGCCGACGCGGAGCACCGGGTGGTGATCGCGCGGCGTGTGCACAACGACGCGGTGCGGGACACGCTGGCGCTGCGACGGCGGCGGAAGGTGCGGTACTTCAAGCTGGCGGGCACCGCGCGGCAGCCGGAGTACTTCGAGATCGCGGAACCACCGGTGCCGGGCGCTTAGGATCCGCGTATGGCTACGGAAGACTCGGCGTGCGCGGTGGCGCACGGCGCGGATGATTCGCAGGCGGGCACGCGGACGCTGGTCGCGGTGTTCGCCTCACCGGTCGCGGAGTTCCTGCTGCGCTACGGCGAGGACCTCGGCTACCGGACGCTGCTGTTCGAGCCGGACCCGTCCCGAGCGGTCCCGGGCGTGAAGGTGGCGGCCGAGTTGCCGGACCTGGACGAGGACACCGATGTCGTGGTGACCGACCACCACCGGCCCGAGCTGGGCGCCGCGCTGCGGGACGTGCTCGCGCGCCCGGTGCGCTGGGCCGGGGTGATGGGCAACCCGCGGCACGAGGGCCCGCACGTGGCGGCGCTGCGGTCGCTGGGCGTGGCCGAGGCCGACATCGCCCGGGTGCACCGGCCGATCGGCCTGGACATCGGTTCGCGCCGCCCGGCGGAGATCGCGATCGCCACACTGGCGGGGTTGATCGCGGACCGCAACGGCCGCCCTGGTGGTTTCTTCGGCCGCTGAGGCGTCCGCCGGTTCCCTCCGCAGACCGCGTGCGCGGAGCTGGTGGGCGCGAGTGCCGGCTCACTCCCGGGCGGCTCGCACCGCGGCGCCGGCGGCGGCCACGTCCAGGTCCACCACCACGAACTCGCCGTCCGGCCGGCCCCGCTCGGACACCGCGAGCCCGATCAGCGCCAGCTCGGCCGCCCGGTCGCGCAGCACCCACTGCTCCGGCGTCTCCGGCTCCACGGGCCCGGTCTCGTCGCGCTGCCAGGCGGCCACGGCAGCCTCGGCGAGCGCACGCGGCAGCCGGACGGTGATCCGGCGCTCGCCGATCGCCGTGCCGATCGCCGCCAGCACCTCCGCGTCCTCGTGGTAGCGCTTGCCGGTCATGCGGCGAGAATAGGCAACCCGCCGCGGCCCGCGCTCGTGAATTTCAGGCGTGCGCCGCCACCAGGTTGTCCGGCATCGGGTCGTAGCGCGCGTGCCGCCGGGTGAACGTCGCCGTGCCGGAGCTCAGCGACCGCAGCTCCGTGGTGTACCGCAGCAGCTCGGTCGCGGGCACCTCGGCGCGCACGATGCTCCGCCCGCCGCTCACCGACTCCGTCCCCAGCACCCGGCCGCGCCGCGAGGACAGGTCGCCGAGCACCGCGCCCAGGTACTCGTCCGGCACCCGGACGTCGACCTCGTCCAGTGGTTCGAGCAGCACCACCCGCCCGTTCGCGGCGGCCTCCTTCAGTGCCAGCGCGCCCGCGGTCTGGAACGCCGCGTCCGAGGAGTCGACGCTGTGCGCCTTGCCGTCGACGAGCGTCACGCGCACGTCGACCACCGGGTAGCCGGCCACCAGCCCGCGTTGCAGCTGCGCCCGCACCCCCTTCTCCACGCTCGGGATGAACTGGTGCGGCACGGCCCCGCCGACGATCCGGTCCACGAACTCGAACCCGGCGCCCCGCGGCAGCGGTTCGACCTCGATGTCGCACACCGCGTACTGGCCGTGCCCGCCGGACTGCTTCACGTGCCGCCCGTGCCCCTTCGCCGGCCCGGCGAACGTCTCGCGCAGGCTCGTCTTCACCGGCTCGGTGTCCACTTCGGCCCCGCCTGCCCGCAGCCGGGACAGCACGACGTCGGCGTGCGCCTCGCCCATGCACCACAGGACCAGTTGCGCCGTCTCGGCGTTGCGCTCCAGCCGCAGCGTCGGGTCGCCGGCCACCAGGCGGGACAGGTTGCGTGCCAAGGCGTCCTCGTCGCTGCGGTTGCGGGCCACGACGGCCACCGGCAGCAGCGGCTCCGGCATCGGCCACGGGCGCATCAGCAGCGGGTGCTCGGGCGAGGAGACGGTGTCGCCGGTTTCGGCCGACCCGACCTTCGTCAGCGCGCACAGGTCACCGGCGACGCAGTAGGGCACCTCGCGCAGGTTCGCGCCCAGCGGCGAATACAGGTGCGCCACGCGCTCGTCGGTGTCGTGGTCCTCGTGGCCGCGTTCGGCCATGCCGTGCCCGGACACGTGCACCGGCCGCTCGGGCCGCAGCGTTCCGGAGAACACCCGGACGAGCGACACCCGCCCGACGTAGGAGTCGACGGCGGTGCGCACCACCTCGGCGGCCAGCGGCCCGTCCGGATCGGTGCTCAGCTCGGGGTGCGGGGCGCCCTCGGGCGTGGTGACCGGCGGCAGCTTGTGCTCCAGCGGCGACGGGAAGGCGCGGACGATGCCGTCGAGCACCTCGGCCAGCCCCACGCCGGTGGCCGCGCACACCGGGATCACCGGGTGGAAGGACCCGCGGGCCACGGCCGTCTCCAGGTCCGAGATCAGCGTGTCCTCGCTGATCTCCTCGCCCGCGAGGTAGCGGTCCATCAAGGTCTCGTCCTCGCTCTCGGCGATGATGCCCTCGATGAGCTCGTTGCGCGCCTCGGTCAGCCGATCCAGGTCCGCGGGCGACGGTTCGCCCAGGCGCGGCGGGAAGCCGTCCGAGTAGTCGTACAGCCGGCGCGTGATCAGCCCGACCAGGCCCGGCTCCGGGCCGCTCGCCGGCAGGTACAGCGGCAGCACGCCGGCGCCGAACGCGTCCTGGCACGCGGCGATCTCGCCCTCGGGGTCGGCGCGGTGGTGGTCGAGGCGGGAGACGATCACGGCGCGCGGCATGCCCACCGCGGCGCACTCCTCCCAGATGGCCACCGTCGCCGGGTCGACGCCTTCGGCCGAGCACACCACGAACAACGCGGCGTCGGCCGCACGCAGCCCGGCCCGCAGCTCGCCCACGAAGTCGGCGTAGCCGGGGGTGTCGATCAGGTTGATCTTGTGCCCGTCGTGCATCACCGGCGCGACGGAGAGCCCGACCGAGCGCTGCTGGCGCACGGCCGCGGGGTCGTGGTCGCAGACCGTGGTGCCCTCCACAACGGAACCGGCCCTGGTCACGGTGCCGGACACCGTGAGCACAGCCTCGGTGAGGGTGGTCTTGCCGGAGCCGGACGGACCGACCAGGACCACGTTGCGAACCTTGACCGGGTCGTCCACAGCGACCGCGGCTCCGGCATCGACGGTGCGGGCTTGTTTGTCGGCCATGGCGGGCTCCCCGGGGACGACGCTGTCGAAAGGTGTGTCCTCGATCACACACCCGGCGAGCATGGTCCGGCAACCCCGCGCGGACAGGTTGCGCCTGCGGAGCGAAAGTGGACTGCTGAAATCGCGGCGAACTGGCCTGGGGGAGCGGTCCACCGAAACCTAGACTGGACACCGAACCCCCTCTGTGTTTCGTGAAAGGCGTTCTGTCGTGTCCGAAGTTCAGTCCAGCAGTTCCGCCACGCCCGAAACGGGCACCGCGCGCGTCAAGCGCGGCATGGCCGAGATGCTCAAGGGCGGCGTGATCATGGACGTCGTCACCCCCGAGCAGGCCAAGATCGCCGAGGACGCCGGCGCGGTGGCCGTGATGGCGCTCGAGCGCGTGCCCGCCGACATCCGCGCGCAGGGCGGGGTGGCGCGGATGAGCGACCCGGACCTCATCGAGGGCATCATCGACACGGTCTCCATCCCGGTGATGGCCAAGGCGCGGATCGGCCACTTCGTCGAGGCGCAGGTGCTCCAGTCGCTCGGCGTCGACTACATCGACGAGTCCGAGGTGCTCACCCCCGCCGACTACGCCAACCACATCGACAAGTGGGCCTTCACGGTGCCGTTCGTGTGCGGCGCGACGAACCTGGGCGAGGCGCTGCGCCGCATCAACGAGGGCGCGGCGATGATCCGCTCCAAGGGCGAGGCGGGCACCGGCGACGTGTCCAACGCGACCACCCACATGCGCAAGATCCGCGCGGAGATCCGGCGCCTCACGTCGCTGCCGGAGGACGAGCTGTACGTGGCGGCCAAGGAGCTGCAGGCGCCCTACGAGCTGGTGCGGGAGGTGGCGCAGAAGGGCAAGCTGCCGGTCGTGCTGTTCACCGCGGGCGGCATCGCGACCCCGGCCGACGCGGCGATGATGATGCAGCTCGGCGCCGAGGGCGTGTTCGTCGGCTCCGGCATCTTCAAGTCCGGCGACCCCGCGAAGCGCGCCGAGGCGATCGTCAAGGCCACCACCTTCCACGACGACCCGGACGTGATCGCGAAGGTGTCGCGTGGCCTCGGCGAGGCGATGGTCGGCATCAACGTGGACGACGTGCCGGAGCCGCACCGGCTCGCCGAGCGCGGCTGGTAGTCCTCCGCGCGGGGGCCGGTCGCGCGGACGCGACCGGCCCCCGTCGCGCGGTCGTACAGTGGTTTCCGACGTGTTCCAGGAGGTCAGGTGTCCGCGGTACCGGTGATCGGCGTTCTCGCGCTGCAGGGGGACGTGCGGGAGCACGCCGCCATGGTCGAGAGCGCGGGCGGGCGCGCCGTCGCCGTCCGGCGCGAGTCCGAACTGGCCGCCGTCGACGGGCTCGTCCTGCCCGGCGGCGAGTCCACCACCATGTCGCGCCTGCTCGAGACGTTCGAGCTGCTCGGCCCGCTCCGCGAGCGGCTCGCCGCGGGACTGCCCGCCTTCGGCTCGTGCGCGGGCATGATCCTGCTCGCCAAGCAGGCCCTGGACGGCCGCCCGGACCAGCACCAGCTCGGCGCGCTCGACGTGATCGTCCGGCGCAACGCCTTCGGCCGCCAGGTGGACTCCTTCGAGGAGGACCTGGCCTTCGCGGCGCTCCCCGGCGGACCCCTGCACGCGGTCTTCATCCGCGCCCCGTGGGTGGAAAAAGCAGGCGACGGGGTCGAGGTGCTGGCCACGGTGCCCGGCGCCGACGGCACCGGCGCTAGGATCGTCGCGGTCCGGCAGGGGCCGGTGCTCGCCACGGCCTTCCACCCGGAGCTGACCGGTGACGATCGGGTCCATCGCCTGTTCGTGGAGATGGTGCGGGACGCGGCGACGACGAGCGAGACGGAGGAGAGATGAGCGGCCACTCCAAGTGGGCCACCACGAAGCACAAGAAGGCCGCCCTCGACGCCAAGCGTGGCAAGCTGTTCGCGAGACTCATCAAGAACATCGAGGTCGCCGCGCGGACCGGCGGGGGCGATCCCGAGGGCAACCCGACCCTCTACGACGCCATCCAGAAGGCGAAGAAGAACTCGGTCCCGCAGGACAACATCGAGCGCGCCCGCAAGCGCGGCGCCGGTGAGGAAGCGGGTGGCGCGGACTGGCAGACGATCAACTACGAGGGCTACGGCCCCAACGGCGTCGCCGTGCTGATCGAGTGCCTGACCGACAACCGCAACCGCGCGGCGGGCGAGGTGCGCACCGCGCTGACCCGCAACGGCGGCTCGCTCGCCGACCCGGGCTCGGTGTCGTACCTGTTCAACCGCAAGGGCGTGGTGATCATGCCCAAGAACGACCTGTCCGAGGACGACGTCCTGATGGCCGTCCTCGACGCGGGCGCGGAGGAGGTCAACGACCTCGGCGACAACTTCGAGATCGTCTCCGAGGCCACCGACCTGATCAACGTCCGCAAGGCGCTGCAGGACGCCGGATACGACTACGAGTCGGCCGACCCGACGTTCCTGCCGTCGGTCAGCGTCCCGCTGGACGCCGAGGGCGCCAAGAAGGTCTTCCGGCTGATCGACGCGCTGGAGGACTGCGACGACGTCCAGAACGTGTACGCCAACTTCGATGTCTCCGACGAGGTGCTCGAAGAGGTCGGCGCGTGACGGGAACGTGTCCGCCCTGCGTCGGATTCCATGTGAGCGACGAGGTGCTCGAAGAGGTCGGCGCGTAACACCGCACTTCCCAAGGCCCTCCGGTGCGCCCGCACCGGAGGGCCTTGGCGTGCAAGGGGAATTTTCCACCACCGGGGGGTGTCCCGCCGCCGCCGGCGTACGGCAGAATGCCGCCCGTGACCGAGACCCTCGCGCCCGAAGAATCCGACCTCCTCGAGTGGATCGTCAACCAGGCCGAGACCCGCGGCAACGCGGTGATCTCCGTGGCGGCCGACGATTCCGGCGCGGGGTACGCGTTCACGGCGTGCGTGTGGGCGCTGCACGAGGTCCCCGAGGCCGTCGTCGTCGGGCTGCCCGAGCAGATGGCGCCGATCCTGCTCGACGCCTACGTCGACCGCGCCGCCAACGGCGAGGAGTTCGTGCCGGGCAAGGTCTACGAGGACTTCTTCGAGGGCGTGCCGGTCACCTTCGAGCGTGTCGCCAAGGGGCACTACCTCGAGTACCTGGGCAGCGCGTTCCTCGTGTACCCGGACGGCGACTTCCCCGCGCTGCAGATCATCGTCGCCACGCCGGACGGGCACTGGCCGTGGAGCGCGGACGCGCCGGAGGGGTTCGCCGACTGGCAGCCGGTGCTGACCGAGAGCGGCGCGCCGGAGAGCTGGACCCCGGGCGTCGACGGTCCATAAAGGACGATCATCGGCCCCGGCGCGTCCTGCCGGGCGCGCGCCGCCCGGCGCGGTAGCCTCACCTCGAACGCGTGTTCGGCGGCAGGAGGGTGATCGGTGCGAGTGCTCGGCGTGGACCCCGGGCTGACCCGGTGCGGGCTCGGCGTGGTGGACGGGGGGACCGGCCGTACCGTCAGCTGCGTCGCGGTGGACGTCGTCCGCACCCCGGTCGACGACACGCTGGAACGGCGCCTGCTCGCGGTCTCCGACGCCGTCGAGCACTGGCTGGACACCTACCGCCCGGAGGCGGTCGCCGTCGAACGCGTCTTCAGCCAGCACAACGTGCGCACCGCGATGGGCACCGCGCAGGCCGGGGGAGTCGTGGCGCTGGCCGCCGCCCGCCGCGGGCTGCCGGTCGTCTTCCACACCCCGAGCGAGGTCAAGGCCGCCGTCACCGGCAGCGGCCGCGCGGACAAGGCGCAGGTCACCGGCATGGTCACCCGGCTGCTCGGGCTCGCGCAGGCGCCGCGCCCCGCCGACGCCGCCGACGCGCTCGCGCTGGCCATCTGCCACCTGTGGCGCCAGCCGATGCGCGACCGGCTCGCCGAAGCCGAGGCGCGCGCGGCGGAACTCGCCCGCGCGCACAAGGCCCGGCTCGCCGCGGCGGCGAAGTCGGCGGGCGCCGTGGCGGCGGTGGCCCCCCGCCGGGCGAACACGCGGACACCAGGGAAGGGAGTGCGGGGATGATCTCCTCGGTCCGGGGCGAGGTGCTCTCGGTCGGGCTCGACCACGTCGTGGTGGAGGTCGGCGGGGTCGGTCTCGCGGTGCAGGCCACGCCGTCGACGCTGGCCACGCTACGGCGCGGCGAGGAGGTCCGCCTCTACACGTCGCTCGTCGTGCGGGAGGACTCGCTGACGCTGTTCGGCTTCGCCGACGCCGAGGCCCGCGAGCTGTTCGGGCTGCTGCAGACCGTCTCCGGCATCGGGCCGCGGCTGGCGCTGGCCGCGCTGGCCGTGCTCGACCCGGACAAGCTGCGCACCGCGCTCGCCGAAGGCAACATCACCGTGCTCACCCAGGTGCCGGGCATCGGCCGCAAGGGCGCCGAGCGGCTCACCCTGGAACTGCGGGACAAGGTCACCGCGGCCGGCGGGAGCGCCGAGACCACCGCGGCCCCGGCGGCGGGCGCGGTGCGCGCCGAGGTCGTCGAGGCGCTCACCGGCCTCGGCTTCCCCGCCAAGCAGGCCGAGCAGGCCGTGGAGAAGGTGCTGGCCGCCGGTGCGGCCGACACCACCCCGGCCGTGCTGCGCGCCGCGCTGAGCACCCTCGGGCGCAAGTGAGGCTGCTGACGCGTGCACGATGAAGAGGTGACCGAGCACCCGGCGGACGAGACCCTCTCCGCGCTGCCCCAGCTGGGCGAGCGCGAGATGGAGACGACGCTGCGTCCGAGCAGGCTGAGCGAGTTCATCGGCCAGCCGCGCGTGCGTGAGCAGCTGGAACTGGTGCTGGAGAGCGCCCGGCGGCGCGGCGTGCCGCCGGACCACGTCCTGCTGTCCGGCCCGCCCGGCCTGGGCAAGACGAGCCTGGCGATGATCGTCGCGGCCGAGCTGGACGCCTCGATCCGCATCACCTCCGGCCCGGCGCTGGAACGCGCCGGCGACCTCGCCGCGATGCTGTCCAACCTCGCCGAGGGCGACGTGCTGTTCATCGACGAGATCCACCGGATCGCGCGCCCCGCCGAGGAGATGCTCTACCTGGCGATGGAGGACTTCCGCGTCGACGTGGTCGTCGGCAAGGGGCCGGGCGCCACCAGCATCCCGCTGGAGATCGCGCCGTTCACCCTGGTCGGCGCCACCACCCGCTCCGGCGCGCTGACCGGCCCGCTGCGCGACCGGTTCGGCTTCACCGGTCAGATGGAGTTCTACGCCGACCACGAGCTCGACCAGGTGGTCCGCCGCTCGGCGAAGATCCTGGACATCGAGATCGACGCCGAGGGCAGCGCGGAGATCGCCCGCCGCTCGCGCGGCACGCCCCGCATCGCCAACCGGCTGCTGCGCCGTGTCCGCGACTACGCCGAGGTCCGCGAGGACGGCAAGGTCACCCTGGCCGTCGCCCGCGCCGCGCTGGCCGTCTACGACGTCGACGAGCTGGGCCTGGACCGGCTGGACCGCGCGGTGCTGTCGGCGCTGGTGCACTCCTTCGGCGGCGGCCCGGTCGGGGTGTCCACCCTCGCCGTCGCGGTCGGTGAGGAACCGACGACGGTCGAGGAAGTCTGCGAGCCCTACCTGGTGCGCGCGGGTATGCTCGCGCGCACCCCGCGTGGCCGGGTGGCGACGGCGAGTGCCTGGGAGCACCTTGGTCTGCGCCCCCCGCCCCGCCCGGACCAGGCAGGGCCTACCCTGTTCGACTAACCGGGTGCTGGCCTGGTCAGTGGTGCCTGGCACACTCGAAAGAGCACATCCGGACAAATTGGTGAGCGGCCGGGCGTCGCACACCGAATGGAGAATCATGGAACAGCTTTTCCTGCCGTTGCTGCTCATGCTCGTCGTGGCGATCCCGCTGGTGATGGGCACCCGGAAGCAGAAGCGTGCCGTGCAGGAGCAGCAGAAGCTGCAGAGCAGCCTGTCCGAGGGCGACCGGGTGATGACCACCTCCGGCCTGTACGGCACGGTGGCGGACACCAGCAGCGACACCACGATCGACATCGAGATCGCGCCCGGCGTCGTGACGACGTGGCTGCGCCAGGCCGTGCGCGAGAAGGTCGCCCCCGAGGTGGCCGACGAGGTCGAGACCGAGGACGACGTGGCCGAGACCGCCGAGGTCACCGAGACGGTCGAGGCGCCCAAGGCCGAGGCCGGCGAGAAGGCCGCTGCTCCCTCGCTGGAGAGCGAGAAGAAGTAGCCCGACGAAGGGCAACACCCCGGCGTCCGGTGGTGACGCCGGGGTCAACGCCGCGTTCACAACGCGGCGAGTAGTGTCTGCGTACCGCCGCGTAGGCGGCACGAACCCCGCAGCTGACCGTCGAGGAGAACGACCACCGTGGCACCACCGGCCGGGCGGATCCGCCCGGGACGCTATCTCGGCTTCTTCGTCCTGATCGTGGTCGTGCTCTACGCCCTGGTGTTCTTCACCGGCGGCGGGAAGCCCACGCCGAAGCTGGGCATCGACCTGCAGGGCGGCACCCGGGTGACGCTGAGCGCGCGCACCCCGGACGGCTCCGCGCCCTCGCGCGAGTCCCTCAACCAGGCGCGCCAGATCATCGAGACCCGCGTGAACGGGATCGGGGTCAGCGGCACCGAGGTGGTCCTCGACGGCGACAACATCGTGATCACCGTTCCCGGCGAGCAGGGCGACCAGGCCAAGAAGCTCGGCCAGACCGCCCAGCTCGGCTTCCGCAAGGTGATCGACGCGCAGACGGTGACCACCCCGCCGGTCGCGCCGCCGCCGGGACAGGCCGACGACCCGGCCGCGATCCAGCAGGCCAAGGCCACCCGCCAGGCCGCCGACCTGGTCACCGGCACCGGCGACTCGCTCGCCGCCGGGCCGAACGCGTCCGCCGCGCTGACCGCGTTCACCTGCTCCACCCAGGACCCGCTGCGCGGCAACGACGATCCGAACCTGCCGCTGCTCACCTGCGACCAGACCGGCACCGAGAAGTACCTGCTCGGCCCGGTGTTCCTGAAGGGCACTGAGATCGACAACGCGGTGTCCTCGTCGCCGGCGCAGAACAAGCCGCAGTGGACCGTGGACCTCACCTTCAAGTCCGAGGGCCGCCAGGTCTGGGCCGACTTCACCACGGCCAACATCGGCCAGCGCGCCGCGTTCGTGCTCGACACGCAGGTCGTGTCCGCGCCGACCATCCAGAGCGCGATCCTCGACGGCAACACCCAGATCAGCGGCAACTTCACGCAGGCGCAGACCAAGGACCTCGCCGACGTCCTGAAGTACGGCTCGCTGCCGCTGTCGTTCACCTCCTCCGACGCCACCACCGTGTCGGCGACGCTCGGCCTCGCCTCGCTCGAGGCGGGCCTGATCGCCGGCGGCATCGGCCTCGCGCTGGTGTTCGTCTACTGCCTGGTCTACTACCGCCTGCTCGGGGTGCTCACGGTCGTCTCGCTGGCGTTGTCCGGCCTGATCGTCTACGCGGTGCTGGTCCTGCTCGGGCGGTGGATCAACTTCACGCTCGACCTGGCCGGCGTCGCCGGGTTCATCATCGCGATCGGTGTCACCGCGGACTCGTTCGTGGTGTTCTTCGAACGGCTCAAGGACGAGATCCGCGAGGGCGGCCGCAGCTTCCGCTCCGCGGTGCCGCGCGGCTGGGTGCGCGCCCGCCGCACGATCCTGGCCTCGGACGCGGTCATGTTCCTCGCCTCCGCGGTGCTGTACGCCATCGCGGTCGGCGACGTCCAGGGCTTCGCGTTCACCCTCGGCATGTCGACCGTGCTCGACCTGATCGTGGTGTTCCTCGTGACGCACCCGCTGGTCGCGCTGGCGTCGAAGTCGAAGTTCCTGTCCCAGCCGAAGCTCACCGGCCTCGGCGGCGTGCAGACGCTGGCCGCGGAGCGCCGGTCCGCGCGCAAGGTGCCCGCCGGCGCGGGCGCGAAGGAGTCCTGACGTGGCAGACGAGCTGAACACCGAGAGCACGGACGCCGCGCCGGCCACGAAGAAGGCCGGGCGGGAGAGCGTCTTCCACCGCCTCTACGTCGGCACCGGCGCCTTCGACATCGTCGGCAAGCGCAAGCGCTGGTACATCTTCTTCGCGGTCCTGGTCCTGGTGTGCATCGCCTCCATCGGCATCAAGGGCTTCAACCTCGGCATCGAGTTCGAGGGCGGCACCCAGATCCAGATGCCGGCGCGCGGCGCGAATGGCCCGATCACCGCCGACGAGGCCAAGCAGGCGTTCGCCGACGCCATCGGCGAGCAGGCCGACTCGGCGCAGACGGTCGGCGTCGGCGACGCGGCCACCGTCGAGCTGCGGTCGGACACCCTCGACGCCGACCAGGTCGCCAAGGTCAAGCAGACCCTGTTCGACCAGCTCCAGCCGATCGGCGGCAACGGCCAGCCGAGCGTGCAGGCCATCAGCGACAGCGCGGTCAGCGCGTCCTGGGGCCAGGAGATCTCGCAGCAGGCGCTGATCGCGCTCGCCGTGTTCATGGTCCTGGTGACCGTGTTCCTCGCGGTCTACTTCGAGCGCTGGATGGCGGTCACCGCGCTCATCGCGCTGGTGCACGACATCGTCGTCACCGCGGGCATCTACTCGCTCGTCGGGTTCGAGGTCACCCCGGCGACGGTGATCGGCCTGCTGACCATCCTCGGGTTCTCCCTCTACGACACCGTGGTGGTGTTCGACAAGGTCAAGGAGAACACCCGCGGCATCCTCGGCCTGACCCGCCGCACCTACGCCGAGACCGCCAACCTGGCGCTGAACCAGACGCTGATGCGCTCGATCAACACCTCGGTCATCGCGCTGCTGCCGGTGCTGGGCCTGCTGGTCGTCGGCTACATCCTGCTCGGGTCCGGCACGCTGCAGGACCTCGCGCTGGTGCAGCTGAGCGGCATGCTCGCCGGCGTGCTGTCGTCGCTGTTCCTGGCGACCCCGCTGCTAGTGGACTTCAAGATGCGCGACCCGAGGTACAAGCAGCAGGCCGAGCGGGTCCGGGCGCGCCGCGCCAACCAGGCCCGCAAGGCCGCCGAGCGCGAGGCCGACTTCGACGCGAGCGACGACGAGGCGCTGGACGCCGAGCTGCGCAAGGAGAAGGCGTACGCGGCGGCCGCGAGCGTCCCCGCCCGCACCCCGAAGTCGCAGCCGCGGCGCGGGCGGCCGTCGGGCAAGCGGAAGCGCTGACGTGGACCTGGAGCGTGCGCTCGGCCTGATCGCCGAGGTGCCGGACTTCCCGGAGCCCGGTGTGCTGTTCCGGGACCTGTCGCCGCTGTTCGCCGACGCCGACGGGTTCGCGGCGGTGATCGACGCGCTGGCGGCGACGGTCGACCCGGGCACCGACGTGCTGGCCGCGGTCGAGGCGCGCGGGTTCCTGCTCGCCGCGGCCGTCGGCTACGCCCGCGGCATGGGTGTCGTCCTGGTGCGCAAGCCCGGCAAGCTGCCCAGCGTGGCTGGGCGGGTGGACTACGCCCTGGAGTACGGCTCCGCGACCCTGGAGCTGCCGTCCGGCGTGGTGCGGCCGGGGCAGCGGGCGGTGGTGGTCGACGACGTGCTCGCCACCGGCGGCACCGTCGCCGCGGCCTGTGAGCTGCTGGAGCAGGCCGGCGCGACGGTCACCGGCGTGTCCGTGGTGATGGAGCTGGCCGCCCTCGACGGGCGGTCGGCGCTGAGCGGCCGGAAGGTCAGCTCGCTCCTGGTCACCTGACCGTTCGGCGCGCGAGCGCGGCGGTCGGCGCGGCTGGGAACAACGAGGTGGCCCGCCGGGGTTACGCTTGGTGCTCTGAAGGCCGCGCGATCAGCAGGAGGTGGGCTTGAGCCAGGAGCTCGAAAGCCCGGCGCCCGCCCGGGAGACCGCCGACAACCGCGGCACGCAGCCGCAGGGCGTCACCAGGGCACCGTCCGCCACGCGGCGCGTCCGCGCCCGGCTCGCGCGGCGGATCACCGCCCAGCGCGCCGCGCCGGTCAAGCAGGTGCTGGAGCCGCTCGCCGCGATTCACCGCGACCTGCACCCCAACGCCGACCTGAGCCTCCTGCAGCGCGCCTACGACGTCGCCGAGGAGCTGCACCGCCACCAGCGGCGCAAGTCCGGCGACCCGTACATCACGCACCCGCTCGCGGTGGCGACCATCCTCGCCGAGCTGGGCATGGACACCACCACGCTGGTCGCCGCGCTGCTGCACGACACGGTCGAGGACACCGGCTACTCGGTGGAGCAGCTGACCGCCGACTTCGGCGACAAGGTCGCCCAGCTCGTCGACGGCGTCACCAAGCTGGACAAGGTGAAACTCGGCACGGCGGCCGAGGCCGAGACCATCCGCAAGATGGTCATCGCGATGGCCCGCGACCCGCGCGTGCTGGTCATCAAGCTCGCCGACCGGCTGCACAACATGCGCACCATGCGGTTCCTGCCGCCGGAGAAGCAGGTCCGCAAGGCCAAGGAGACCCTGGAGGTGCTGGCCCCGCTGGCGCACCGGCTGGGCATGGCCACCGTCAAGTGGGAGCTGGAGGACCTCGCGTTCGCGATCCTGCAGCCCAAGAAGTACGACGAGATCGTCCGCCTGGTCGCCGACCGGGCCCCGTCCCGGGACATCTACCTGCGCAAGGTGATCGACGAGCTGACCGGCGCGCTCGGCGGCTCCCGCATCACCGCGAAGGTCGAGGGGCGGCCCAAGCACTACTACTCGATCCACCAGAAGATGATCGTCCGCGGCCGGGACCTCGACGACATCCACGACCTGGTGGGCGTGCGGATCCTCGTCGAGGACGTGCGCGACTGCTACGCCGCCATGGGTGTCGTGCACGCGCTGTGGCAGCCGATGCCGGGCCGGTTCAAGGACTACATCGCCCAGCCGCGGTTCGGCGTGTACCAGTCGCTGCACACCACGGTGATCGGCCCCGACGGCAAGCCCCTCGAGGTGCAGATCCGCACCTACGAGATGCACCACACGGCCGAGTACGGCATCGCGGCGCACTGGCGGTACAAGGAAACCAAGGGCACCCACCACGGCACCGCCGTCGACATCGACGAGATGGCGTGGATGCGGCAGCTGCTCGACTGGCAGCGGGAGGCCGCGGACCCCGGCGAGTTCCTCGACTCGCTGCGCTACGAGCTCGCCGCCCGCGAGATCTTCGTGTTCACCCCCAAGGGCGACGTGGTGACGCTGCCCGTCGGCGGCACGCCGGTGGACTTCGCCTACGCCGTGCACACCGAGGTCGGGCACCGGTGCATCGGCGCGCGCGTCAACGGCCGTCTGGTGGCGCTGGAACGCAAGCTGGAGAACGGCGACGTCGTCGAGATCTTCACCTCGAAGGCGGAGAACTCCGGGCCGAGCCGCGACTGGCTGACGTTCGCCAAGTCGCCCAAGGCGCGCGCCAAGATCCGCCAGTGGTTCGCCAAGGAACGCCGCGACGAGGCGATCGACGCCGGCAAGGACGCGATCACCAAGGAGGTCCGCAAGGTCGGCCTCCCGTTGCAGCGCCTGGTGTCCGCGGAGGCGATGGGCGCGCTGGCGGCCGAGCTGCACCACCCGGACATCAGCTCGCTGTACGCGGCGGTAGGTGAGGGCCACGTCAGCGCGAAGCACGTCGTGCAGCGGCTGGTGGCGCTGATCGGTGGCGTCGAGGAGGCCGAGGACGAGCTCGCGGCCCGGTCCACGCCGTCCACGGTCACCCGGCGCCGCGCGGCCAACGACGTGGGTGTCGTGGTCAAGGACGCCACCGACGTGTGGACCAAGCTGGCGCGCTGCTGCACCCCGGTGCCCGGCGACGAGATCCTCGGTTTCGTCACCCGCGGCGGCGGCGTCAGCGTGCACCGCACGGACTGCACGAACGCCGAGGACCTGCGCGCCCAGCCCGAGCGGCTGGTCGAGGTGGAGTGGGCGCCGTCCGCGAACTCGGTCTTCCTGGTGTCCATCCAGGTCGAGGCCCTCGACCGGCACCGGCTGCTGTCCGACGTGACGAAGGTGCTGGCCGACGAGAAGGTGAACATCCTGTCCGCGTCGGTGCAGACGTCGCGCGACCGGGTCGCGGTCAGCCGGTTCACGTTCGAAATGGGCGACCCCAAGCACCTCGGGCACGTGCTCAAGGTGGTGCGCGGCGTGGAGGGCGTCTACGACGTGTACCGCGTGACGTCGGCGTCCTGACGAAGCCCGGCTTGGCGTGCGGCCTGGGGCGGCTGAGTCAAGTTCGGACCTCGTGGCGGTGCTGGTGGGTGCCCCGCGGTGGTGTGGCTCACGGCGCCCGCCTGGGCGTGCCCTCTAGGGTCGGCTCATGGCAGCTGGGCTGGAGTTCGCGCGCGACGGGGAAGTGGGCACCCTCACCTTCGCGCGGCCGGAGAAGAAGAACGCGATTTCCCACGACATGTGGGCGGCCATTCCGGACGTCGTCGCCGAGGTGGAGGGTGATCCGGGGCTCAAGGTGCTCGTCCTGACCGGTGCCGGGCCGGACTTCTCGGCGGGGGCGGACATTTCCGAGTTCGGCAGCCTGCGCTCCACCGCCGACGGCGCCGCCGCCTACGACCAGGTCGTCGAGGGCGCGGTCACCGCGCTGGCCGGGATGACGAAGCCGACCGTGGCGAAGATCCGCGGCAACTGCATCGGCGGCGGCTGCCAGATCTCCGTCGCCTGCGACTTCCGCTTCGCCGACGCCACCGCCCGCTTCGGGATCACCCCGGCGAAACTCGGCATCGTGTACGACTTCCGCTCCACGCGCCAGCTGGTGTCCCTCATCGGGCCGGCCCACGCGCGGTACTTCCTGCTCTCCGGCCAGCTCATCGACGCCGCCCGCGCCCGCGAGATCGGCCTCCTCAACGACGTGTTCACCGACCTCGACGCCGGCGTGTCCGACTTCGCGGCCACCCTCTGCTCCCGGTCGCAGACCTCGGTCCGCGGCATGAACCGGATCATCGGCAAGATCCTCGACGGACAGTCCGAAAGCGACAGCGAGGTCGAGCGGATCCGCTCGGCCGCCATCCACGGCGAGGACTACGCCGAGGGCGTGGCGGCCTTCCTCGGCCGCCGCCCGCCGAAGTTCACCGCCTCCTGACGACGAAGCGGCCTCCGTCCGAACCGGACGGAGGCCGCTCCGCGAGAAGAACTCAGCCGATCGTCACCGCGGTGAACTTGACCTCCATGTTCGGCTTGCCGCCACCCGGGCTCGGGTCGAAGCTGCCGTCGTGGCCGGCGCGCGCCACCTTGTCGAGCACCTCCAGGCCGGCGTCGCCGATCGAGCCGAACACCGTGTAGTCCGGGCTCAGCTCGGCCGGGCCGTACACCATGAAGAACTGGCTGCCGTTGGTGTTCGGGCCCGCGTTGGCCATCGCCAGCAGGCCGCGGCCGTAGGTCAGCTCGGGGAACGTCTCGTCGGCGAACGAGTAGCCGGGACCGCCGCTGCCGGTGCCGCTCGGGTCACCGCACTGCAGCATCATCAGGCTCGCGTCGGTGCCCAGCCGCGCGCACGAGGTGTCGGTGTAGTACCCCTGCTGCGCCAGGCTCAGGAAGCTGTTCACGGTGCACGGCGCGAGCGCGCGGTCCAGCGTCAGCGGGATGTCGCCGGCGGTGGTCTTCAGCGTGACGTTCACCGTCCCGGTCGACGGGATGTCCTTGGTCTGCGGCGGGTTGTTCGGCTTCGCGGCGGGCTCGCTCGGCGTGGCCGGGTACTCGCACTGCACGGGGTTCGCCAGCGGCGTCGGCCGGTGCGGCACCGCGGCGCGCTGCGTCGGGATGTTCAGCTCGCTCGCCGAGGGCGAGGTCGTCGGGGAGGCCGCCGCGTCGCCGCCGTCGCCGCCGCGGGTAGCGAAGAACACCACCAGCCCGGCGACCACGACCACCGCGCCGACGGTCGCGCCGACGCCGACGATCTTGCGCCGTCGCGCCTGCTCCGCCCGGCGGGCCATCTGCCGCTCGAGCTTGCGCTTCGCGGCCTCACGGCGCTGCTGGTTGGTCGCCACCTGCCCTCCAGAATCCACTCGACGTCACCGATCGGGTGGCGGCAGTCTATGGGCACAGCCTGTGAGGACCCTGTACAGCCCCGGTTAGGGTGGGTGCCGGGCATCCCGGGCACGGGTGGACGGGTCGACGCGGAGGTGGGTTTTCGTGCTCGTCGTCGGGTTTCCGGCAGGCGCGTTGCGGGCCAACTGTTACCTGCTCGCGCCCGGCCCGGACACCGCCTGCGTGGTGGTCGACCCGGGCGAGGACTCCGCGGGCCGCGTCGCCGAGGCCCTCGCCGAGCACCGGCTCACTCCGGTGGCCGTGCTGGCCACCCACGGCCACCCCGACCACGTCGGAGACGCTCCGGTGTTGACCGCGGCCCACGACGTTCCGATGTGGATCCACCCTGCCGACCGCGGCCTGCACGAGGGCGCCGAGCCCGCCGACGTCCGCGACCTGACCGGGGCGCCGCTGGAGCTGGCCGGCCTGGCGATCGACGTCGACCTCGTGCCCGGCCACACCGACGGCTCGGTGGTGTTCCGCGTGACCACGCCGGAGGGCGGCAGGCTCGCCCTGACCGGCGACACGCTCTTCGCCGGCTCGGTCGGCCGCGGCGACCAGCGGCGGCTCGGGGAGTCCCTGCGCGACGCGCTGCTGCCGCTGCCCGACGACACGGTGGTGCTGCCCGGGCACGGCCCGGCCACGACGATCGGCCGCGAGCGGGCCGGCAATCCGTTCCTGAGCGGGGCGCGCAGCGTCGTCCCGGTGCGGTGATGGGGGAGAAGTGACCGAGCCGAAGAAGCCGGTGGAACCGCAGCGGCTGCCGCTGCACCAGGAGGACCGGGGGCTGACGCGCCGCAGGCTGATCTCCGGACTGGCGGGCGTGCTGATCATGGCCGCCGCGTTCGGCGGGATCGCGGGCCTGATCGGCGGGCAGGTCGCGGGCCTGGTCGCCGCGGCGGTGGTCGGCCTGCCGCTGCTGTATGTGGTGCTGTGGAACGTGCGGCGCAAGCTGTGGCTGGAGGGCACCGCCGTGCTGGTGCGCACGTGGCGCACCCGCCGGGTGGACCTGGCGCAGGCGCGGCGCATCGACCTGCTGGTGACCGACGTGCGCGGCGCGCGCACGGTCAGCCTGCTGTTCAACTCCGGGCAGCGCGGGCAGGTCGTCAAGATCGACCTGGCCGTCTATGCCGGCACCGGCGGGCGCGAGCTGCCCATCCTCACGCTGCGGCGGCTCGCCGACGCGGTGGCGAACAACATCGAGGCCAACGGGCTGGTCTTTGCCGAGCTGCTGGTCGCGCAGCTGCGTGCCGAAGCGCGGGGCGCGGGCGTGCCGGACCGGCCGCTCTACCAGCTGGCGTCCGCGGCGCCGTCGGGCAAGATCGCCCAGCGGTTCACGATGGAGGCCGTGAGCCGGTTCGTCGCGCAGCTGGGCTGACCTCGCCGTTGCGGCCGCCGAGCCGGTCCTCGATCCGGACCAGCTGCTCGCGGATGCCTTCCAGCTGGTAGACGATCTCCGGCAGCTCCTCCGCCGCGAAGGTCGCGAGCCGCTCCAGGTGCTTGGCCGCGTCGCGCAGCTCGGTGAGGGCGGTGGCGATCCGCGGCAGGCTCGTGAACGTGCCGGCCACGGCTTTCGTCAGGCGCCGCGGCAGTGCGTGAACGACCATGACCCCTCCCCGCCGGACGGGAACTGTGCCCGGCCTTCGTACCCCATGACGGGGGCCGTGACCAGGGCGGGGTGCCCGGCTGTGGCTAGTGGGCGCTGGTGTGGCCGATGTGACTCATGGGTTCCCGGCTGGCGATCACCGCGGCCAGGACGGTGGTGACCGGCACGGCCGCGACGATGCCGACGCTGCCTGCCAGCGTCCGGACGATCTCCTGCGCGATGTCCTGCGAGCCGAGGATCGCGCCGAGCCCGACGCCGGAGATCGACGAGTACAGCATCACCGGCAGCGCGGCGCCCGCGTACGCCATCACCAGTGTGTTCACCGCGGAGCCGACGTGGTCGCGGCCGATGCGCAGCCCGGCGGAGTACAGCTCGCGCCAGCTCAGCGACGGGTTGGCGCGGCGCAGCTCCCACACCGCGCTGGTCTGGGTGACCGTGACGTCGTCGAGCACGCCGAGCGCGCCGATGACGATGCCGGCCAGCAGCAGGCCGCGCGCGTCGATGCCGTGACCGAGCGCGGCGATGAGCGTGGAGGTGCTGTCGTCCAGGCCGGTGAGGGACGCGGCCGCGGAGAAGATCGCCGACAGCGCGCCGATCAGCGCGAGGCTCACCAGCGTGCCCAGCACCGCGACCGACGTGCGGGCGGACACGCCGTGGGTCAGGTACAGGGCGATGAACATGATCAGCCCGGCGCCCACGATCGCGACCAGCAGTGGGTTCTCCCCGGCGAGGATCGCGGGCAGCACGAACGCCACGAGCACGACGAAGCTGAGGACCAGCGCGCCGAGCGCGGCCACGCCGTGCCAGCGCCCGAGCACGACCACGGCGACCGCGAACAGCGCGGCGAGCACCGCGAGCGGGAAGCCGCGCTGGAAGTCGACCAGCTGGTAGGAGGCGGGATCGGTGGCGTCCCCGCCGTTGTAGGCCAGTACGACGTCGTCCCCGGCGGTGAAGCGTGGCGTGCTCGGCTCGATGGGCACGGTCAGCTCGACGCTGTGCCCGCTGCCCGGGCCGTCGGTGAGGGCGATCGTGGCGGCGAGGCAGGGCTTGGCGTCCGGCTGGTCGCCGACCTGCACCTGACCGTCGGCCAGGCAGGGGCCGGAGGTGGCGGTGGTGATGGTGCCGTGGACCGGGGTGCCCTGGGAGATCGCCGAGGTGGGCTTGTCCTGGCCCCAGGGGTAGAGCAGGAGCAGCCCGGCGACGGTGAGGGCCGCGATGGGCGCGAGCAGCCAGATGAGGAGGAGCTTGACGCGCCGGGAGGCCGGGGGCGCGGGGGAGTGGCCGTGCCCGTGGCCGTGCCCGGTGGGTGGGGTGACGGGCGGCGCGGCGGCCCGGCGCCGGCGGGTGGGGGCGGCGGTGCTGCCGGCGACGCCGGTGCGGCCCGCGCTCCGGGGGCGTTCGGCCTGGTCTGCTGCCGGCTCGGCGCTGGGGTGGTGCCCGTCCGCCCCCGCGGCGCGGCGGGTGCCGGCGGCGCGGTGTGCTGCGGCGGGGAGGTCGGTGGGGTTTGGCTCGGGGCTGGTGCGGGGGGTTGCGGTGCGGTCGGCGCCGGGGATGGTTCCGCGCCGGGTGGTGGTGGCGCGGTGTGCTGCGGCGGGGAGGTCGGTGGGGTCTGGCTCGGGGCTGGTGCGGGGGGTTGCGGTGCCGTCGGCGGCGGGGATGGTTCCGCGCCGAGTGCCGGTGGCGCGGTGTGCTGCGGCGGGGAGGTCGGTGGGGTCCGGGTCGGGGCTGGTGCGGGGGGTTGCGGTGCCGTCGGCGCCGGCGCGCCCGCGCCGGGAAGCGCCGGGGTGGTGGCGGCCGCGGGGGTGGCTCTCCTCGGCGGGGCCGGTGGCGTGGTGGCTTCGGCGAGCAGCATTCCCGGTCCCGAGGTCCAGGCGCCCGGCCCGGCGAGCGTCGGCGGGGCGGGGGCCTGCGGCCGGTGCGTCGTCGTCGGCGTAGCCCCGGGCTCGCCGGGCGCGGCGTTGTCCCGGGTCGGCAGCAGGCGGGCCGGGGACGCGGCGGATCGGACCGGTCTCCGCCGCGGGGTCGTCGTCGTGCTGCACCGGTCCATCGTCCCGCCCGCCCGTGTCACTCCAGCGGGTGGGTCGTGAAATTCCTCCGCGAAACGGCGTAACGACGGCGGCGCAGTTCCGTCCTACTGGCGTAGAGCAGCGGGAGGACAGGAGGCCCATCGTGCACGCCGAAACGGTCGAAGAACACCAGTTCGTCAGCCTGGACGGCTACGACATCCCGGTCTTTTCGCGGTGGAGCTACACCACCGCCGACCCCTACGCCGTCACGCTGTCCTTCCGCGCCGACCGCGGCCGGTGGGTCGAGTGGTGCTTCGCGCGCGACCTGCTCGTGGAGGGTCTGAACGGGCCGGCGGGCGAGGGCGACGTGCGGATCCGGCCCGACGTCATGGCCGGCCCGGACCAGCTGATGATGGAGCTGGAGTCGCCGGACGGGTACGCGATCGTCGAGTTCAGCCGCGAGGGCGCGGCCCGCTTCATCGCCTCCACCCACGCGCTCGTGCCGCTCGGCGCGGAGGGCCCCCTGGTCGACGTGGACGGGTTCATCGCGGAGATCACCAAGGTCTGAGCCCCGTTCCCCGCGGCGGCGAACGGCGTTCACCACGCCGTGATCGACTCCGCGGATGAGCCTGCTCACGCGCGCCACGGCGGCGGTGGCCGCCCTCCTGCTCCTCCTCGTCACCGCTCCCGCGGCGGCCGCCGACACCGCGCTCGCCCGCGGCGTCGCCTACCGGACCCTGACCTTGTCCACCGCGCACGGACCGGTCGTCGCGCACCTCGTCACGGCCGACCTGACCGATCCTCGCGTGGACGTCGACCTGCTGCACCCCGCGTCGGTCGCCGGGCGGGCCACCGTCTCCGCCCTGGTCACCACGCAGCACGCGGTCGCGGGGATCAACGGCGACTTCTTCAACCTCAGCGAGACCCACGCCGGGATCACGCCCACCGGGTCCTCGGTCGGGCCGGAGATCGCCGACGGCGACGACCTCAAGTACGCCGTGCCGGACGGGCAGCGGTTCGGGCCCGCGATGCCGTCCGGCGTCACCACCAGCGACGTGTTCGGCTTCGGCGCCGACCACCGGTTGCGCACCGCGCGGCTGGAGTTCGCGGGCACGCTGCGCTCCCGGGCGGGCGAGTTCGACCTGGAAGGGCTCAACCAGTACGCGCTGCCGGTGAACGGCATCGGCGTCTACACCCCGGAGTGGGGCTCGATGTCGCGGGCCCGCGCGGCCTGCGGCACCGACACCAGCCGCTCGGCGCCGTGCACCTCGCAGGTCGAGGAGGTCGTGGTGCGGCACGGGGTCGTGGTCGCCGAGTCCGCGGGCGCGGGCGCGGGGCCGATCGAGCCCGGCAGTGTCGTGCTGCTCGGCCGCGAGCGCGGGGCGGCCGAGCTGGCCGGGCTCGGGGTGGGTGACCGGGTGCTGGTGACCGACCGGCTCGTCGCCCGCGGCGTGCCGCCGTTCGAGTTCGCGGTCGGCGGGTTCCCCATCCTGGACGACGGGGCCGCGCTGCCCAGGCTGGACGCCTCGCTCGCACCGCGCACGGCGGCCGGGGCGAGCGCGGACGGGCGGACCCTGTACCTGCTCGCGGTCGACGGCCGCAGCGCAGCCAGCACCGGGATGGGGGTCGGCGAGGTCGCCGCGCTGCTGGCGTCGCTGGGCGCGAGCGAGGCCGTGAACCTCGACGGTGGCGGGTCGACGACCCTGGTGACGGCCGGCCGCGGCGCCCCCGCGACGGTGCGCAACACCCCCTCGGACGGCGCGGAACGTGCGGTCGCCAACGGGATCGGCGTGTTCGTGCGTTAGCCGGCGCGCCGGCGCAGCATCACGTGGGCGTGGTGCCCGGCGGCGACGAGGACCTGCGCCCCGCAGATGACGACGAGCACCCACCCGGCGCCGAGGTGGCGGACCAGGAACGCCCCGGCCACCGCACCGGCCACGAGGCCGCCCACCGACACCACGCGCCGGGTAGTGGCGCCGCGGCCGCCGGACGGGCCGGCGAGGTCTCCGGCGAGGGCGGCCAGCGTGCGGGTGAGCACGGTCGTCGTCATGTCCGGCACGGCCAGCCGGTTCACCGTGCCGTTGCGGACGCCCATCGCCAGGGCCAGCGCGGCGGCGAGGTAGCGGCGAACGCCCCGGCCGTCGCGACCGTGGTCAGGGCGGCCTCCGCCGCGAGCGCGCCGAGGAACGCCGGTGCGGCGCGGCGATCGAGGACGCCAGCCACGCGGCGCCCGCGGCGCCGGCCACGAACGCGACGAGCGCGGTCCCCGCCGCCGCGACGTCGAACCCGGGCTCCCCGGCCGCCGCGAACCCGAGGAACACCAGGTTGCCGGTCATGTTGGCGGTGAAGACCCGGCCCAGGGCCAGGAAGCTGACCGCGTCGATCACGCCGCTGAGGACGGTCAGCGCCCCGAGCGCCACCGGCACCGGTTCGTGGTTCGCCAGTCCGCGCACCACGTCTCCCCTCATCGTCCACACGGGACGGACAGCCACTCCTGCGGCGGCACGCCCAGCCGGATGCGGTCCAGCTGCTCCAGCAATGTGTCCAGGCGCCCGGGGTCGTCGAGGTACTCCAGCGCCGCCCGGTAGAAGGCGTTCGCCATGGTCGCCGGCATCAGGTCCGACGCGTCGAAGCAGAGCGTGGCGCCCGAGCGGAGCGCCTCGGCGACCTTGCGGGCCGCCGGGTTGCCGTCGTAGGCCCGCAGGTCCATCGAGCGCGTGGCGGAGAACGCGCTCCCGCCGCTGACCCGCGGCCAGATCTCCTGCGCCGCCGGGGAGGCGAGGTACCGGATCAGCGCCCGCGACGCCGGCGTGTCCGTGAACATGCCCGCCAGGTCGGCCGACACCTCGTAGGTCTCCGGGGCCACATCCGGCCCGGCAGGCGGGACGGCCACGAAGTCCAGGCCGCGCCCGGCGTCCGGGTACCGCGCGAGCATGAACGACCCGTTGTGCTCGTACGCGCAGCTCTGCGGCGACGCCAGCATCCCCTTGCCGGCGTCGGCGAAGTCGGTCAGCAGCACCCGCCCCGGGTTGTCCCCGACGGTGCCCGCCATCATCGCGCCCCACGTCTGCCATGCCCGCCGCACCGCGGGCGCCGTCCACGCCAGCTGCCCGGCCGCCCACTGCCGGTACACGTCCGGGCCCGCCTGGTGCAGCAGCACGTCCTCGACCCAGTCCGTGCCCGGCCACCCGGACACCGGCGGCGCGCTCAGCCCGAGGCACCAGGGGAGCGCGCCGGTCGCCGCGGTGAACTCGTCCCAAGTGGACGGCTGCGCCAGGCCGTGCAGGGCCGGGTTGAACCACACGATGCTCTTCAGGTCCACCTTCACCGCGATCCCGTACAGGTGCGCCTGCCCGGCCACCTGTAGCTGGAGCCACTGTGGACCGTAGATCTCCGCGGGCGGCGCGCCGAGCACGTCGTCCAGCGAGTACAGGTTGTGCGAGCGCACGTAGGTGACCAGCTCGCCCGGGTTCGGCACGACCGCGACGTCCGGCGGGTTGCCGTTCTGCACGTCCGAGGCGAGCACCTGCGACACCGCGCGGGTGCCCTGGTACCGCACCCGGATCCCGGTCTGCGCGGTGAACCCGGCCAGCACCTGCTCGAACGCCACGCCCTCGGCGCCGGTCCACGACGCGAGCACGGTGATCGTGCGCGTGCCCGCGCCGGCGCCGCAGCCGGTCAGGCACGCGGCGACCAGGAGCAGCACCCCCACCACGCCCCTCATGAGCGGAACCGGTATTCGTCGAGCCGGGCGTGCAGGCCCCACCCGGCGAGCACGGCGATCGCCAGCGTCACCGCGGGCACCACCAGCGGCAGCTGGTTGCTCGCCGCGGCCGCGTCCAGCCGGTCGTTGACGTCCCGGGTGCCCGCCGCGGTGGTCGCCTCGTCCGGGATGGCCCCCGCCACGCTCGTCGGCGCCGGGCCGGCGGCGGCCACCGTCAGGCCGCAGTCCCCGGCCCGGCAGTGCGCGGTGACCAGCCGGATCAGCTTGTCCTGGCCGTCGGCGTCGGTCAGCGCCATCCGCCGGTCCCACCCGGCCAGCACGCCGGTCAGCCGGTCCTGCGCGGTGGCCAGCCGGTGCGCCGCGACGAGGGTGAACATCATGCTGGCGCACAACCCGAGCAGCAGCAGCGTCGCCGCCAGCAACTGCGGGTTCAGCAGCCGCTGGAAGCGCTTCCCCAGGTACAGCTGCGTGACGCAGAGCAGCCCGAGCAGCAACGCGACCGGCACCGCCCACAGCGCGGGCGTGGCCGGGTGCAGCCAGCCGGTCGTGAGCTGCCGCGCCAGGGCCTGCTCCTGCACCGACCGCAGGTCGTCGAGCTGTTTCAGCACGCCGTCGGGGGAGCGCAGCAGCTGCGACGAGGCGTCCCACAGGTCGGCCGTGCCGACGACTTCGCCGCCGCCCTGCCGGTAGTGCGCGTCGGCCTGCGCGACCGCCGCCCGGTAGGCGGCGAGCAGCCCCTCGACCAGCCGCAGGATCTGGCTGCCCGCGTCCCCGGCCTCGTTGAGCTCGGCGGCGCGGGCGAGGCTCTGGCTCGCCAGCGCGGTCTGCGTGGCGTACTCGGTGCCCGCCCCGGCGAGGCGCACCTCGCCGGAGGAGAAGCTGCGCACCGCCGCCCGGTCCGCGCGGATCAGCGCCGACTTCGCCGCCGCGACCTCGACGACCGCCTGCGCGGTCCGGTCCCGCACGGTCTCCGCCGCCGACTGCACGCCGCGCACCGTGGCGAACCCGGTGACCAGCACGGCCGCGGTGGTCACCAGCAGCGCCAGCCGCAGCCGGACCAGCCTGCGCCGGGTCGTGCTCACCACAGGGACCTCGCCCGCACGGCGTTGGCCCGGTCGATCAGCACGCCGTGCTCGTCCGCGGTGCGGGCCTGGCGGGACAGCTCCCGGTAGGAGCGTTCGAGCCGGTCCCGCAATCCCTTCTCCGACACCGGATCCCCGAGCACCGGGCCCGGCGGCAGCGACCCGTCGCCGTGGTCGAGCACGAACGAGAAAGCGCTCTCCAGCACCGCGGTGGCCAGCCGCAGCCACGACTCCTCGCTGTCCAGCGTGAGGGTGTGCAGCCGGTCCGCGGCCGCGGCGAGGTCGGCTGCGGCCGGGCACCCGCCGCCGGGCAGGTGACCGGCGAGGATCCGGACCGCGGCGACGGCGGCGCCGTGCCGGTGCAGCGAGATCTCCGGCACCTCGTCGAGGATCGCGACCGCGGCGCCGCGCTCCCCGGCCCGCAACCGGATGCGCGCGAGCCCGAACGCGGCGCCGGCGTGGGACCGGTCGCACGCCCACACCGCCTCGTAGAACCGGGCCGCGGTGTCCGGCCGCGACCGGTGTTCGGCGCAGAACCCGAGCGCCAGCTTCGGCGCCGGCTCCCCGGGCACGGACCGGTAGACGTCGTCGAACAGCTCGGCGGCCGCGCCCACCCGGCCCTCGGCCAGTGCGAGGAGCCCGCGGTGCCAGCTCGCCCGCCAGTCGTGGTGTGCCCGCCAGCCCAGCTGCCGCTCCGCCGACCGCAGGCAGTGCCCGGCCGCGGTCAGGTCGCCCGCCTCCAGGTTCGCGCGGGCCCGGTGGAAGTCCACTTCGACCGATGCCGGGACGCTCGCGAGTTTGGTGAGCAGCCGCCGCGGGTCCGGCGCCCGCACCGTGTGCAGCAGCGGGGTCCGCGGATCGGCCGGGTCGGGGAACGGCACGGGCAGGCCGGCCGCCACGTCCGCGGGGGAGGGCCGCCCGTCGGCCAGTGCGCCGCCGCCGTCGCCGGTCCACGCGGTCAGCGGCGGGGCCAGGCTGAGCCCGTCGTCCAGCAGCGCCGCGGATTCGGCGAACACCGCCGAGCGGGCGGGCCGCGGCTTGCCGTCGGCGAGGCAGCGCACCTCGCGCAGCACGCCGCGCACCTGGTTCAGCATCTCCGGCACGTCGGCGAACCGCCGGTCGAAGTCCGCGGTCGCGCGCGCGACCAGGCGGCGGAAGGACTCCGCGCCCGGTTCGCCGGCGTCGCACTCGACGAGCTCGTCGAGCATGACGCCGGCGGCGTGGATGTCGGCCCGCTCGGTCAGCCCGTGCTCGCGGATCTCGGTGTGGCCGACCAGGTACGGCGGGGTGCCCAGGACCGGGCTCTCCCGGTCGCCGGTGCGGCGGATCGCGCCGAAGTCGATCAGCTTCGCCGACCGCCGCGTGCGGATCACGTTGTCCGGCTTCATGTCGCAGTACAGCAGGCCCTTGCCGTGCAGGTAGGCCAGCGCGCCCAGCACGTCGACCGCACACGCGAGCGCGTCGGCGATCCTCATGCCGCCCGCGTCGCGCACACTCCGCAGCGACGGCCCGTCGATGTGGTCCATCACCAGGTACCGCAGTCCGCGGTGGGTGACGACGTTGACGATCCGCACGATGTTGGGGTGTTCGAGCGCGGTGAGCACGCGGCTCTCCTGGGCGGCCAGCTTGATCGCGGCGGTGTCGTGCGGCCGGGTCAGGCCCTTGAGCACCACCTGCTTGCCCTGCAGGTTGCGGTCGCGGGCGAGGTAGACGAAGCCGAACGCGCCGCGGGCGAAGCACCTGTCGACCTCGTACTGCCCGGCGACCAGCTCACCCGGCTCGAGCCCACCGCCGGACGGCGCCTCCTCCGCGAAGCCCACTCACGCGAGGTTACGACACGGCCCCGGTGCGTGGCTAGGCTCCGCAGAGTCGGCACGTCGGGTTGATCAAGGCGAAGACGCCGCTTCCGCGCAGACGGCCAGGCCGGGCTGGCCGATCGAACCAGTCGGCCGCACACCTCGCCCACTCGGGTTTCTGCCGAGGTGGAGCAGGAGGTCCTGCGGCTGCGGCAAGACCGCCGGCTCGGTCCCACGCGGACCGCGGGAATTCTCGGCATGGTTGCCTTGCCGGTGGACCGCATCCTGGTGCGGCACGGCATGCCCACGCCGGCCTGGCCGGACCGCCCCATCTGCGAGCCGATTCGCCATGATGGGCGGGGCGGGCCGGGCGAGCTGGTGCATGTCGATGTGAGTGGCAGCGGGTGGGCGCACGCGCACCGCGCCGGCCGACATCGGGGCCAGCCATCGACAACCACCACCGCGCCCACACCCCCGCAGGGGCCAACCACCATCACCCGCGTCGACAACCTCACTGGGCACTACAGCTACGAGCGGGTCTGCAGGTAGGCCGGATCGGCGGGCGGGATCGGGATGTCCGGGCGGTTGCCCAGGATCTGGCTCATCGCGTGGAAGTACGGCGGCGCGGCCACCGTGCCGCCGAACGCGCCGTGTCCGCACGAGCCCAGGTGCACCGGCGTGCCGGGGCAGATTTCGGCCGGGTGCGGGCCGTCGGCGAAGACCATGGACGACACGGCGTAGTCGTCGACCCCGCCGACGAACGCGACCGACTCGCTCTGCTGCGTCGTGCCGGTCTTGCCGAAGTCCGCGTGGTGCCAGCCGGCCGCGGCGGCCGCCGCCGCGGAGGTGCCCGACACCGTGTCCTGGCTCAGCCCGTTCAGCAGCGAGTCCGCCAGCCCCGGCGGCACCACCTGCTCGCACGCCTGCTGCCGCACCGGCACGTCGTGCCCGTACCGGTCGGTGACCGACAGGACCGGGTTCGGCGGGCACCACGTGCCGCCGCTCATCAGCGTCGCCGACACGTTCGCCATCTCCAGCGGGCTCACCGGGCTGTTGCCGAGCGTGAACGACAGCTTGTCCTGGAAGTACTGCGACTGCGGCAGGCTGTACTGCGGGTTGGCCGACGACGGGTCGGGCTTCGCGCCCGCGTCGTTCGTCGCCAGCGTGTTGCGCAGGCCCAGCCGCCGCGCCATGTCCAGCACGGCAGGCATGCCCACCTGCTGCTCCAGGTTGACGAAGGCGACGTTCGGCGAGGTGGCCAGTCCGTCCCGCAGCGAGATCGGGTCCGGGTAGCCCACCCCGTCGTTCTGCACGCAGTACGGCTGTGTGTACCGGTTCGCGCCGGGCTGGGTGAAGCACTGCCCGGCCTGGTTGGGCAGCGGGGTGTCCAGGCCCGCCTTCCCGCTCTCCAGCGCCGCGGCCGAGGTGAAGATCTTGAACGACGAGCCGGCGCCGAACACGTTGCCGGCGCCCGCGACGATGTTGGTCGACGTCTCGCCTCGCGCCGGGTCGGTGCCGTAGTCGCGGTTGGCGACCATCGCGAGCACCTCGTGGCCTGCCTGACCCGGCCGGACGACCGCGAACGTGTTCGCCACGCCGTCCTGCGTGGTCGGCACGTTGGCGTCCACGGCGTTCTTCGCGATCCGGCTCACCACCGGGTCCAGCGTCGTGCGGATCGTGTAACCGCCGGTCTCCAGCTGGTCGGCGGTGAACCCGGCCTGGATGAGGTAGCTCTCCGCGTACTGGCAGAAGAACCCGGCGTCCGGCGCCGCGCCGAAGCAGGTGCTGGACGGGACGTCCGGGCCGTCCGGCAGCACGCCGAGCGGCGCGGCCTTCGCCGCGGCGCCGTCGGCCGGGGTGAGGGTCTTCGTGCTGACCATCGCGTCGATCACCAGGTTGCGCCGCTGCCGGGCCTGGTCCGGGTGGGTGTAGGGGTTGTAGAGGTTGGGGTTGTTCACCATCCCGGCGAGCAGCGCGGCCTGCGGCACGGTCAGCTTGTCCGGCGTGGTGCCGAAGTAGGCGTGCGCGGCGGCGCCCACCCCGTAGACGTTGCCGGTGAACTCCACGACGTCGAGGTAGCCGGTGAGGATGTCCTCCTTGGACACCGTCTGTCCGAGCTGGACGGCGATCTTGGCTTCGCGCAGCTTGCGGGCGATCGTGTCGGCCTGGTCGGCCAGCTGCGCCGCCCTGTCGTTCCGGTCGACCACGTTGATGAGGTAGTTCTTGACGTACTGCTGGGTGATCGTCGACCCGCCCTGCGTGCTGCCGCCGGAGGAGTCGTGCAGCGCCGCGCGCACCATGCCCTTCACGTCGACACCGCCCTCGTCGTAGAAGCGGCGGTCCTCGATCGACACGATCGCGGCCTTCATCGCGGGCGCGATCTCGTCCGCGGTGACCGGGAGGCGGTACTGGTCGAACAGCGTCGCGATCGGCGTGCCGTCGCGGTCGGTCACCGTGGTCACCAGTGGCTGCTCGCTGTTCGCCAGCGTCGCGGAAATCCCGTCCACCGCGTCGGCGACCTGGTTGGACAGCACACCGGCGCCCAGGGCGACGGGCGCGACGACCCCGGCGACGAGAACCCCCGCGACGGCGCAGAAGGCGAGGAACCGGGGGAGGGCACGAGACGGGCGCACGGGAGGCGAGGGTAACCGGGCCGCCGTGAAGGCCCGGTTGCCGGAATGGTCTTTACCTCGTGTAGAAGGGTTCTTGGGTCAGCGCGCCGGCACGCAGTCGGTCGCGAGCGCGTCCCGGACGCCGGCGGTGCCGCGCGCGGCGAACGCCCACAGCGCGCTCGCGGTGCGCATCCCGGGTTCGCGGCTCAGCGGGGGCGGCGGCGGGTAGCGCACCTGGAGCCCCCGTTCCAGGAACGGGCGTTCCGACAGGTACTTCGCGCCGCCCGGCCCGCACAGGTAGGTGCTCGCGCCGACCGCGGCGGTCAGGTCGGCCAGCCGTTCGGACCGCCCGTCGCGCGCGGGCAGCTCGCTGCTGCGCAGCACGTCGCCCCGCCAGCCGAGGCGGTGCAGCATGGCGCGCACCGACACCTCGGCCACGACCGCCAGGTGCTCGTTCAGCGCCAGCGCGGCGAGCACCTCCTCGACGATCTCGCCGGTCTCCGCCCAGTGCGCGCAGCGGCCGTAGTACTGCCGCACCAGACGGGACATCGTGCGGTGCGTCGCGGACGGGTCGGCGAGGCGCAGTTCACCGATCCGGCTGTCCCGGCCGCGCGGCCGGTGCACCGGCACGGTCAGCCAGCGCTGGGCCTCCGGGTCGGCGGCCGCGGCGAGGCGGGCGCGGTGCTGGTAGTCGCGGGCGTTGAACTGGACGTCGTCGAGCACGACCCACACGTCGGCGCGCGCCAGTTTGGCCAGTGTGGACAGTCGGGGGAAGAGATTCGGTTGATGGACGGCGCAGGAAAGCGTCTCGGGCACGGCCCGTATGGAATCACAGCATGCGGCTGCGGAATCCGGCGGCCACCAGTCGCCGATACGCCGAATACACGATCGGAGGAATTTTCTGCGGAATCGCGAAACCCTTTCGGGGATACTCGATCAGTCGCTGGAAATCCCCGACGATCATGTCGATGAGTTCCGTGCCGTGCTTGGTCCGCAGCGCGTACTCGGTGAGCGACACCGGGGCCGACGCGCACACCGGTTCCACCTCTGGCCACACCTTCCGCGTCGTGGCGAACGCCCGCCGCTCCATGTACGGCATCGAGACCAGCATCAACGACGACACCTCGACCCCCGCGGCGGTGAGAACCTCCCGCGACAGCGCGATGTTCTCGCCGGTGTTGGTCGCGTTCGGCTCCACGAGGATCGCGTCGTCGGGCACCCCGAGTTCCAGCGCCCGCTCCCGGTAGTGCACGCCTTCGCCGCGCGGGAAGGCGCGCGCGGTCTCGCGGCTGTTGCCACCGGTGAACACCACGACCGGGAACAGGCCGCGGTGGTACAGTTCGGCCGCGTGCGCGGCGACGCCGAGGTCGTTGCAGCCCAGCGCGACGGCGGCCGAGCACGGCTTCGGGCGGTGGCGCAGCCGGTGGAACTCCCAGACCAGTTCGGCGTCGGCCCACACCCGGTCGAGCAGCACTTTCCGCATCGGCTTCTTACCGGGACTCGAAACCGCGGCGAATGCCGTCGATGCTGCGCAATTGGTGCATGAGCCCGTAGCGGGTGGAAATGCGCGCGGTCCGCTCCAGAATGGCGAGCCCGGAATCCGCGGTGGCCGTGTCGGAGAGCAGGATGTGCGCGTGCGCGGTGTCCAGCCGAACCTGCTGCAGCGGCGTGTCGTCGACGCGGTTGGACAGTGCCACATCGATGGCCCGGCCCGCGGCGGTGAGATCGCCTGCGCCGCGGTGGGCCAGCGCCAGTTTCTGGTGCGCGATCGACCAGTCCGCCGGCTCCTCCAGCGCTTCGAACTCGCGGATCGCGGGCACGATGTGGTCGGTCGCCGTCTGGTGCAGGCCGCGCTTGCTCAGCGCCGTGCCCACCCACAGCCGCGCGCGCGTCCGGTCGTGCGGGCTGAGCCGCTCGTCGTCGGTCAGGCTCTGGTAGCGGGCCGCGGCCGACTCCAGCCGGCCGGACATCTCGTCGATCACGACCAGCTGCAGTTCCAGCTGGGCCACCCGGCGCGGCGACTCCAGCTCGGTGAACACCCGCAGCGCCTGCCGGTAGACGTGCTCGGCCGACAGCGGCCCGCGCAGTGCGCCCTGGTCCTGCCGCACCTCGCCGAGCAGCCGCAGCGACCGGCCGTAGAGGTACATGCCCTGCCGGTCCGAGCTGTTCGGCTCGAAGCGGCCCAGCCACCGGTCCAGCAGCGTGTGCGCGAGCCGGAACTCCTGGCGTCCCAGGCACGCCACCGTGCGGTCCAGGTCGTCGGTCCAGGCCTCGTAGTCGTAGCGGGGGGCCGGATCCGGCCTGCGGTCCGATTCGCGCGCCTCGGTCACCAGCACTTCGAACCGGGTGCGGGCGCCGTCGTCGGCCCTGGCCAGCGCGGTGTCGAGGATCGCCTGCGTGTCCGGCCGCGGCACCGTGGCGGTCCCGCCGCTCTCCCACTTGGCGACGGTGCGCGCCGCGACGCCGAGGTAGGCCGCGAACCCCCGCACGGACAGGCGGAGGGCGTGCCGCAGCAGCCGCGCCTCCCGCCCCGTCCACTGGTGGGCGGTCGCGGCTCCCGGAGAGTTCGTCCCGGCGGCCACACGATCAGGGTAACCACATCGTGGCCCGGCAAGTACACCGAAAGTGCAACGGTGGTTCGTTTCCGTCACGAGTTCGCTCGTTCAGTCTAGAGCGAGGCACTCGTCGCCGGGATGACTCCTTTGTCCCGGGCCGATCCCCGGCGCCGGGTGCCGCTCCAACCCGCCCCGCCCGCCGGGGCAGGCGCGCTCCACGTGCCCGCGGGACGCGCGCCCGCCCCGGCCTCCCGAGGCGGATCCCGCGCAGCCGCAGGGGAAACCGCACGCGCGGAGGTGTCGTCCCCCGGCGGGCGCACTACGATGGGGTGATGACCGGCATCTCCACGCCTGCCCGGAACACGTTCCGCGAGCAGCAGTGGCGGGAAGCGCACGACCGTTACCTCGAGTGCGCCCGCGAGGTCTTCGCCCGTCTCGGCTACCACGCCGCCACGGTCGCCGACATCGTGGCGGCCGCCAACGGCAGCCGGGCCACCTTCTACGCGCACTTCCGCGACAAGGCCGACATCGCGGCGGCGTTGTTCGAGCGGATCCTGCCGGACACCGCAGCGCTCTACCGCATGCTCGCCCGGTTCCCGGAGCTGACGCGCGACCGCGTGCGCGCCTGGCTGGACGAGCACGTGCTGGCGTTCTGGGCGCGCTACGCGGTGGAGATCGACGTCCTGACACAGGCGGTCGCCGACGACCCGCGCGTCGCGGCGCGGCACTACCAGTGGGGTGTGGACGCCGCCCGCGAGTTGTCGCCGTACCTGGCACAGTGGACCGGCGAGCACGAGCAGGCCGGGCTGACCCGCGCGCTGTTGCTGGTGCTGCAACTGGAACAGGCCTGCTACCACTGGCTGATCCGCGGCGTCGGGCACGACCGCGAGCTGGCGCTGGACGTGCTCGCCGACGTGTGGTGGCGCGAGCTGACCTTCCTGCGCGCCGGCCCGTGACCGTCGTGCTGGACGGTGGCCTGGCCACCGAACTGGAGGCGCGCGGGCACGACCTGTCCGGCGAGCTGTGGTCGGCGCGGCTGCTCGCCGACGACCCGGCCGCGATCGTCGCCGCGCACCGGGCGTTCTTCCGCGCCGGGGCGACGGTCGCCACCACCGCGAGCTACCAGGCGAGCCTGGCCGGGTTCGCCGAACTGGGCCTGGACCGGGACGAGGCCGTGCGGTTGCTGGAGCTGAGCGTCGCGCTCGCCCGTGAGGCGCGCGTGACCGGCGACGAACTGATCGCCGCCTCGATCGGGCCGTACGGCGCCACCCTCGCCGACGGGTCGGAGTACCGCGGCCACTACGGGCTCACCGTCGCGGAACTGGCCGCGTTCCACCGGCCCCGCGCGGAGATCCTCGCCGCGGCCGGGCCGGACCTGCTCGCCTGCGAGACGGTGCCCGATGTGGACGAAGCCGAGGCGATGCTGCTCGCCATCGAAGGACTGGACGTCCCGGCGTGGCTGTCCTACACGGTGGACGGCGAGAGCACCCGCGCCGGGCAGCCCCTGACCGAAGCCTTCGCCGTGGCGCGCGGCAACGACCAGATCGTGGCGGTGGGCGTGAACTGCTGCGACCCCCGCGACGTCGCGGCCGCCGCGGAGATCGCCCGCGAGGCGAGCGGGAAGCCGGTGATCGCCTACCCCAACAGCGGCGAGACCTGGGACGCGCGAGCACGTGGCTGGACCGGCGAGCCGCGGTTCTCGCCGGACCTGGTCCGGGACTGGCTCGCCGCCGGTGTCGCGTACGTGGGCGGGTGCTGCCGGGTGAGCCCGGACGACATCGCCGCGCTCGCCGCGGCGGTCAAGCCAGGAGCGGGATCGCCACGAGGGTGAGGTCGCCCGCCAGCACCACCGGGGTGGCGAGCTTCCGCATGCGCGACAACGATCCGCCAGGGCCGATCAGGGCGATCATCCCGGTGAGGAAAGCGCCTTCCGCGAGCACCCCCGCGACGGCCCAGCCCGGTCCGTACCGCCACCACAACCCGGCGCCCAGCAACGTGAGCCCGGCCGCGACGACGCCGCACGAGACGGCCAGCGTCCGTCGTGGACCGTACCGCGCGCCCGGGGTGCGGACACCCGACCGGGCGTCCGCGGCGTGGTCCGGCGCGGAGAACCAGGCCGTGCGGCCGAACGCGAGCACGCACAGCCCCGCCAGCACCGGCACCATCGACCGCTCCAGCGCCGGACGCACCGCGAAGTACGACGCCAGCCCCGGCACCGCGAGGAAACCGGCCCCGAACACGGCCGGGCCGGCGAACCCGCGCCGCTTCAGCCGCACCGGCTCCAGGTTGTACAGCAGGTGCGCGCACAACGCCGAGGCGATCACCAGCAGCGCCGCCCAGCGGCCCAGCCACACCGCCACGACCGCGGCCAGCGCGAGCGCCCCGGCCGCCTCGGCCACCGCCCAGCCGAAGATCCGCCTGCTGCCCAGGCGCCGCGCCGCGCCCGCCAGGTCCACCTTGTCCCGGTCCTGCTCGTCGGTGCGCAGATCGGCCGCGGTGTTCAGCGCCAGCGCGGCCAGCAGCGCCAGCAGCGTGGCCGCCACGGTCACCAGCACCGGGCCGCTGAGCAGGTGCCGCGGATCCGCGAACGCCGCGCCCCACCACGCGTAGGCCAGGTAGCTCAACGGCAGCGGGAAGCGCAGGCGGTGCACGACGACCACGTCGCGCCACCCGGTCAGTCCCGGCACGCCACCACTTCCAGGCGCAGCCGGGCCGACGGCGCCATCGCGTGCCCGCGCAGCTTCGCCACCCCGGCCCGCGGGTTGACGCACCGCAGGACCCGGCGGCGCAGCACGGCCGCGGTGATCATGCGGATCTCCAGCTGCCCCAGCTGGCTTCCGAGGCAGAACCGGGAGCCACCCCCGAAGGGCAGGTACCCCTCGGGCACGCCGCGGCGGCCCAGGAACCGGCCGGGGTCGAAGGCGTGCGGGGACGGGAAGTACTCGGACCGGTGGTGTGCCAGGTAGATCGCGGGGGTGAGCACCGTCCCGGCGGGCAGCGTGCGGCCGTGCAGGTCCACCGCTTCCGGCAGGGCCCGGTTGCCCGCGACCTCGACCGGCGGGTGCAGCCGCAGCGCCTCGGCGATCACCGCCTGCAGCACGGGGACCTCCGCCGGATCGGAGCCGTCGTCGGTGGTGGCGTCCAGTTCGGACAGCACGGCGTCCCGCAGATCGGCGCGCGTGGTCAGCCAGTACAGGGTCCACGCGGTGGCCGACGCGGTGGTCTCGTGGCCGGCGAACAGCAGCGACACCACCTGGTCGCGCAGCTCGTCGTCCGGCACCGGGCCGAGCGGGCCGTTCCCGGTCAGCAGAGGCGAAACCAGGCTCCGCGGCTCCCGGCCCGACTTCGCGGCGGCGACCAGCCGCGCGTCCAGATCCGCGCCCGAGGAGGGCAGCCCGCCGCGCAGGAGCCGGTAGGCGAGCGTGCGGTGGCGCGACCCCAGCGCGCGGTCCAGCCACACCGTGACGTCCCGCAGCAGCACCGGATCCGCGTCGCCGAGGACGATCCGCGCGACGATGTCCAGTGCCAGCCGCCGCGTCCACGCCGCCAGCCCGAACACCGCGCCCGGGCCCAGCTCGTCGATCGCCGACGCGGTCGCCTGCGCGATGAGACTGTGGTAGGCCGCCAGCCGCCGCCCGCGCAGCGGTTGGCCGAGCAGCTTCCGGTACGCCGCGTGGCGCGCCCCGTCGGCCCACAGCATCGACTTCGGCCCGAGCAGCGGGCCGAGCGAGCGGCTGCCCGGGTGCCGCAGGCGCGAATCCTGCCGGAACAGCGAAGCGAGCGTCTCGTGGTGCCACACCAGGATCTTCGGCGCCGGCCCGCCGCGCACGTCGAGCATCGCGCCGGGGTAGTCCGCGTGCGCATCGAGGAACGGCAGCGGGGCGACGGCGAGCGCCAGTTCGACCCGGTTCATTCAGCCCGTCCGCTCGGCGGGCGCCGGCTCCAGCCGCGTCAGCAATGCCGCGACCCGAGGCCGGGCGCCGGCCAGGTGCAACGCGGCGATCCCCTCCGCGCGCACGATCCGGCCCGGTGTGTAGAGGTCCTTGTCGTGCCACAGCGGGGGGTGCCCGGCGTCCGCCCAGGACAGCAGGAACGCACAGCCGCGAGCGGCGGCCTCGTCCGCCCACGGTTCCCCGGCGCGCGCCAGGACCTGCACGGCGTAGGCGGTTTCCTCGAACGTGCCCTGCCACCGGCCCCACGAACCGTCCGGGTTCTGCGTCCGCGCGATCCACCGCAGCGCCCGCGCGCGGGCGGCGGCGCCGTGCCCGCTGCCTGCCAGCGCCAGGAAGCACCGCGCCGTCGCGTAGTACGGGGAGGCGTGCCACTTGTCGGTCCAGCTGCCGTCCGGGTGCTGCTGGGCCGCGATCCACGCGGCCACCCGTCCGGCCACTTCGGACTGTCCGTGCGCGCACAGCGCCTGCAGCACGTGGGCGTTGGTGGTGACCGACGGGGTGCGCTCGTCCGGGTACGTGCAGAAGTGACCGTCCACGTGGTACTCCCGCAGGCAGTCCAGCGGGTGCGGGCGGCCCTGCGCGGCCAGCGCGTAGAGCGCGGTGGAGGTGTCGTCGGCGTCCGGCGGCAGCCCGGCGCCGCCGGACGCGCCGTGCGGGCCGATCTCCGCGGCCAGCCCGTCCAGCACCTCGCCCGGGACGTCGACGGCCAGGCCGGCGTCGGCGAACGTGGACACCACCCAGGACCGTTCGAACACCGTGAGCGGCGCGGCCACCGGCACCGCTCCGCCGTGGCGTGCCTGGATGTTCTCCAGGTACCGCACGCCGGGGTGGCCGCGGGCGCCGTCCGCGCCGAACCAGGCGGCGGTGGCGGCAGGGGAGCAGCCGAGCCCGTTTTCCCCGGGACGGGCGAAGCCCACCCCGCGCGCGGCCGGGCCCAGCGCCTCCAGCGAGTGCAGGATCTTGTCCGGCAGCGCCTGGCCGTCTTCGACCAGGCGGCGCATCCCGTGCAGCAGCGCCGGGTGGGTGCCCTCGGGGTGCGGCAGGCGGCCGCGGGCCGGCACGATGTCCTCGGCCTCGAGCGCGTCCAGGTGCGCGTTGAGCGCCGACACCAGCGACGGCACCAGGATCTCGACCGCGACCGTGTCCGGCAGCCCGACCCGCAGATCCCGGCCCCACCGCGTGGTCAGCGCCTGCAGCCCGTGCTCCGCGGCGGCCGCGATGGACGGCGCGCCGGTGCGGCGGAACTCCGTCAGCAGCGCCTCCGTGGCGCTGAGCGTCGGGAGCAGGCCGTAGCCGTCCGGCCCGCCCCAGCCGCCGTCGGGCGCCTGCTGGTCCAGCAGGTAGGCGATCCGGTTGGCGTGCCCGGCCAGATCGGGCAGGAGCGCGACGACGCGGGCGGTTTCGTAAACCGACGGGGAGAAGTCCCCGTAGGGGTCGGTGACCATGGCGCGCAGCAGGTGGTGCGCGTGCTCGGCCAGGTCGGTGGTCATGGGGCGGTCCTCGTGGTCCAGCGGCGACGTTGATCACGCTCGGTGTACCGGCCGTGACGGAGAGATCCAACCTAGCACTCCTGAACATTGTTCTTAACCGCTTTCGCCCGAGTGGCGCAGTAACCCGGTGGAAGTAAGCCCTTCGACGGGATGGATCGCGGCCCTCGCTACGTTGAGTGTCGAGGAGAGAGGTGCCCGGAACAGGCTGGAGGCTGTGGTGTTCGATCCGACGGATCTCTACGAGGTGGACTCGGAGCTCCCGGAGTTGAGCGGGGCGGTGCTGTTGCACCAGCTCGACGGCTTCATGGACGCCGGCCAGGCCGGCGCGCTGGTGAGCGAGCACCTCAAGGCGAACTGGGACAACCGGGTGGTGGCCCGATTCGATGTGGACCGGCTGATCGACTACCGCGCGCGGCGGCCGGTGATGACGTTCGACACCGACCACTGGGAGAGCTACGACACACCCGAGCTGGCGGTGCGGCTGTTCCACGACGAGGTCGGCACGCCGTTCCTGTTGCTCAGCGGGCCCGAGCCGGACGGGCTGTGGGAGCGCTACGCGGCCGCGGTGCGGACCCTCGTGGAGCGGTGGGACGTGCGGATGACCGTGTCGTTCCACGGGATCCCGATGGGCGCGCCGCACACGCGCCCGCTCGGGGTGACCGCGCACGCGACCCGGCGCGAGCTGATCGGCGACTACGACCCGGTGCTCAACCGGCTGGAGGTGCCGGGCAGCGCCCTCAACCTGACCGAGTTCCGGCTCGGCGAGGCCGGGCACGACGCCGTCGGGTTCGCCGCGCACGTGCCGCACTACCTCGCCCAGTCCCGCTACCCGGCGGCGGCGCTGACCGTGCTCGGCTCGATCACGCGGCTCGCGGGACTGTCCCTGCCGGACGAGGCGCTGCGCGCGGCCTCCCGCCGCACCGACGCGGAGATCGCCCGGCAGGTGGCCGAATCCGACGAGGTCGCCGACGTGGTGCACGCGCTGGAGCGGCAGTACGACCTGTTCGTCGAGGCGATGGACGAGAAGAAGACGCTGCTGGCCGACGAGACCGCGATGCCGACCGCGGAGGAGCTGGGCGCGGAGTTCGAACGCTTCCTGGCCGAACAGGACCGCCGGGACTGACCCGGTCGGAGATCCAGCTCCGCCTTCCCGGGCCGGAACCCGCCCGCCCCCGCCCCTCGGCTCTGGCGAGTCCCACGTGCGGCGGGGCGAGTTCCGCGCCCGGCCGCTCGTGCCGGGGCCTCAGGGGAGCTCGTGCCTGGTCCTCAGGGGAGGCGGTGCGGCGCCTGCTTCGGCGTGTGCCGCGCCCATCCCGGGGACGGCGTGCCGGTCTTGGCGAACGACAGCCACGCCGCCCTCAGGTCGCGGCCCAGCTCGGTCAGCGCGCTCCACTCGGCGCCGGCCAGCATGGGCGCGTTCCGCCACGCCGGCTCGTCGCCCAGCAGGAACGGCAGGTCCACGCAGTGCCCGGCCCCGTACGGCGAGGACGGCGCGCCCCAGTCGAACACGTAGCTGTACACGCGGCCGCCGCGCGCGGCGAGCTGATCGGCGAACGCCCGCGACGGCGCCGCGAACATCCACCGCGTCACACCGGCCTTCAGCGCGGCCACCCCGCGCGCGGTGACCGGGAACCGTTCCAGCTGCGCGATTCCCGGCTTGCCAGTGAGGAACGAGTTCATCTCCGCCGCCGTGGTGCCGATCAGCACGTCGACGTCCGGGGCGAACCGCGCCCGTTGCGACATCCAGTGGGCGACGCTCGGCAGCGGCGGCGCGTCGGCGACCGGGCAGAACGGCGGCACCGAGTACAGCCCGCCGGGGCCGGCGGCCTTCACGATCGTCTCGTTCTGCGCGCGCAGGACCTCCGTCACCGGGGCCGTCCGCGGATCGGCGCCCAGCGCCGCGGTGAACAACCGCGCGGTGCGCGCGGCGGTCCGGGCGCCCGCCAGCCGCAGGCCCAGCGGCGCGCTCTGCAGAATCGCCCGCCGGAACAGGCCGCGGGACTCCGGCAGCGCCATCAGGCACGCGATCGAGTGCGCGCCCGCGGACTGCCCGAACACGGTGACGTCGTCCGGGTCCCCGCCGAACGCCGCCGCGTTCTCCCGCACCCACCGCAGCGCGGCGAGCTGGTCCAGCAGGCCGAGGTTGCCCGGCGAGACGCCGGGCAGGCGCAGGTAGCCGAGCGCGCCGAGCCGGTAGTTGGGCGCCACGAACACGACGTCGCCCTCGGTGACGAGCCGGTGTCCACCGTAGAACCCGAACGAGTTCGCCCCGGTCACGTAGGCGCCGCCGTGCAGCCACACCATGACCGGCCGCTTGCGGTCGTCGGCGGCGGGGGTGAGGACCGTCAGGTTGAGGCAGTCCTCGTCCTGAGCAGGCACGTCCGCCGGGACGCCCATGACGCCGTCCGGCCGCACCGGCGGCTGCGGGCTGACCGGGCCGTGGCGGGTTGCGTCGCGGATGCCGGTCCACGGTTCGACGGGCTCCGGCGGGGCGAACCGGGCCGCGCGCGCGAACGGGATGCCGCGGAACTCGGCGAGGCCGTCGGCCGTGACGAACCCGCGAAGCTTGCCGCCACCGGCGGCCACCACCGTGTCCACACCACAACTGTAACCGCGGCCCCCCGTGGATGATCGTGGAGCGGATTTCGCCGCGAGCACCTCAGGACGGCTGCTCAGCGGGATCGCGGACGGTCGTCTGCGGCGGGCTGCTCGATGGTGCCACCGGTCCGGGGCATTCGCGCGGCGCGGCGACCGGTGGGGCATGGCTGCCGGATCTGCCCCTTCCGCCCCGCACCGGCATGGCGCCCGGTGGAGCGCCGCGTGGCTACCCGCGCGGGTCCGCTGGACCGCGGACGGTCGCCGCTGGAAGGGTGCCGCGCACCGCCGTTGCGCCCGGCCGGGCGCCGCGTGGCTACCGGCGCGAGCAGTCCGCTGCACAGGGCCCGGCGGGAGCCCACCGGCTCACCACGGAACGTGCCCGGCCGCTTCGTGCACCGCCGTTCGGCTCAGTGAGGCCCTAGGACTCTCGCCGTGGGGCGGTGCCGCCGCTACGGTCGCCGGAGAACTTCGCGGAGGAGGTGCTCCGATGCCGTTCACCGACCGGAGGGACGCCGGTCGTCGCCTCGGGGCGCGGCTGGTCCGGTGGCGAGGCAGTGACGTGGTGGTGCTCGGGCTCCCGCGCGGGGGTGTGCCGGTCGCGGCGGAGGTGGCGCGGGCGCTCGGCGCGCCGCTCGACGTGCTCCTGGTCCGCAAGCTCGGCCTGCCGTTCCAGCCGGAGCTGGCGCTGGGCGCGATCGGCGAGGGCGGGCTGCGCCTGGTGAATCCCGTGCTGCTGGGGCGGTTCGGGATCAGCGAGGCGGAACTGGCCGCGGTCGAGGCCGCGGAACGGTCCGAACTGGACCGCCGCGCCGCCCGCTTCCGCTCCGGGCGGACGCGGACACCGTTGGCGGGCCGCACCGCGATCGTCGTCGACGACGGGGTGGCCACCGGCTCGACCGCGCGGGTCGCGGTGTCGGCCGCGCGGGCGGCGGGCGCGGCGTGGGTCGTGGTCGCGGTGCCGGTCGGGGCCCGGCAGGCGGTGGAGGCCCTGCGCGAGGACGCCGACGACGTGGTGTGCCTGGAGTGCCCGGCGGCGTTCACCGCGGTGGGGCAGTGGTACGAGGACTTCACGCAGACCCCGGACGAGGAGGTCGCGCGGCTGCTGGCAGGCGAAACCGGGGAACCGGATCCGGTGACGGGCGACGAGGAGGTCACGGTCTTCGTCGGGGCGGTGCCGCTCGGCGGACGGCTGACGGTGCCGGAGCGGGCGGCCGGGATCGTCGTGTTCGCGCACGGCAGCGGCAGCGGCCGGTACAGCCCGCGGGCGCGCACGGCCGCGGAACGCCTGCACCGCGCGGGGATCGCGACCCTGCTGGTCGACCTGCTGACCCCGAGCGAGGAGTCGGACCGCGCGCGGGTGTTCGCCGTCGAGCTGCTGGCCAGCAGGCTGGTGGAGGTGACGCGATGGGTGCGCGCGCGGACCGGGCTGCCGGTCGGCTACTTCGGCACGGGCACCGGCGCCGCGGCGGCGCTGCTGGCGGCCACCGACTACCGGGTCGAGGTGACGGCGGTCGTCGCGCGTGGCGGGCGGCCCGACCTCGCCGCGAAGCGGCTCGGCTGGGTCCGGACCCCGACCATGCTCATCGCGGGCGCCTTCGACACCGGCGTGCTGGAGCTGCACCGGAAGGCGCGCGCCCAGCTCCGCGGCGAGGCGCACCTCGCGGTCGTGCCCGGCGCCACGCACCTGTTCGAGGAGCCCGGCGCCCTGGAGGAGGCCGCCACCCTGGCCACGGACTGGTTCCGGCGGCACCTCACGCCGGTCACCGTCGACGGCGGCTGACGGTCCACGCGCGGCGTTTCCGGCCCGGCCGAGCGGGTAGTAACGCGCTGTTCCCGATTCCGCACGCTAGGTGGTGGCCGGTGGCGCTCGACCACACCGTCCTGCTCGGCTCGGTCATCGAGTCCACGATCGCCCCGCAGGCCGACCAGGTGGACCGCGCCGGGCGGTTCCCGCGGTCCGGGGTGACCGCGCTCGGCGAGATCGGGCTGCTGGGACTGGCCAGCGCGACCGCGGTCGGCGGCGGGGGAGCGGGTCTCGCGGAGACCGCGCGTGTGGTCGAGCGGCTGGCCGGCGTATGCGGCTCGACCGCCATGGTCCTGCTGACGCACTACGCGGCCACGGCCGTCGTGGAGGCGCACGGCCCGCCGTCGGTGCGTGGCGCCATCGCCCGCGGCGAACACCTCGCGACGCTCGCGCTCGGCGAGCCAGGCGACCGGTGCGCGCTGACGACCACCGACGGCAGCGTCGTGCTGGACGGGGCCAGGAGCTGGGTCACGGCGGCGGGCGAGGCGGACAGCTACGTGTGGTGCTGCGGCTCGGCAGCCGCGCTGGTCGCCGGCGACGCGCCGGGCCTGCGGGTCAGCGCCCCGTTCGACGGTCTCGGCCTGCGGGGCTGCGCGGCCACGCCGGTGACCGCGGACCGCGTCGAGGTCCCCGCCGACGCCGTGGCAGCCGAGGGCCTGGACCACGCGCTCCCGGTTTTCCTCGCGCTCGGCGCCGTGTTCTCGCTCGGCCTGACCGAGGCGATGCTCGCCGACACCGCCGGGCGCGTGGCGGAGCGCCGGGAGTTCGCCGCGCTGCGGGCCAGGACGGACCTGTTGCGCGTGTTCTGCGACGACACCGTCGCGGCGGTCGCCGGGGGCCGGGCGGACGCGCGGGTGCGCGCGGCGCAGGCGAGGCTCGCCGGGGCGGAGACCGCCACCGAGGTCGGCGACCGGCTGCTCCGGCTGTGCGGCTTCGCCGCGGCGCGCAAGGAGCTGGCCCTCGAGCGGCACTACCGCGACGCCCTCACCGCCAGGGTGATGACCCCCACGGGTGAGTCTCTGCGGGAGTTCGCCGGGCGCGATGCCGTTGGCCAGCCACTATTCCGCTGATGCCACTGTCCGCAATGGACGATCGAATTTTCCGGCCCGCTCCCCGGCGTGTCGGCTTGCGCGCACTCGAACAGGTGTTCTAGTGTTCGACGCGGCCGGTCGGGGAGTGACGGGCCGCACCAGGACGACAGGGGCAGGGGAGTAGCGATGGCCTACAAGATCACGCACGTGTCACGCGCACAGGAGATCCGGTTCCCGACCCAGGCCGCGGCGGAGCACTACGCCGACCGGCTCGGCGGCGGGCTGGACAAGTGGCAGGTCCGCGAGGCAGGCGCCGAGGCGCCGGGCCCGGTGAGCGTCGTGGAGCCCGCGAACCGGAACTGAGGCACATCCGGTGGGGGCCGAGCAGCCCCCACCGGACGCCGGTCAACCCGGCGCCAGCGACCGGATCCGCTTGCCCAGCTCACGCTGGAAGAACTCCAGGAACCCGTCCGGATCGGGCCCCGCGTTCTGCATCACCAGGTGGTCGAACCCGGCGTCGGCGAACGGCTGCGCCACCTCCACGTACCGGTCCACGTCGGAACCGCACGCGAACTTGCCCAGCACGTCCTCCTCGCGCACGGTCGCCGAGGCGGCCGCGAAGTTCACCGGGTTCGGCAGCTCGCTCATCACCTTCCACCCGGTCAGCGCCCACCGCGACGTCTCCAGCGCCGCTTGCGCGGCCGGGTGCGGGTCCTCCGCCCACGCCATCGGCACCTCCGCGTACCGCGGGCCGTCGCCGCCCGCCGCGGTGTAGTGCGAGACGACGTGCGCCTTCGGCTCGGTCGCGAACAGCCCGTCACCCAGCTCGCCCGCCAGCTCGGCCGACGCCTTGCCGCTCGCGGCGACCGCGATCGGCGGCAGGTCGTCCGGCAGGTCGAACACCCGCGCGTCGGCCAGCGTGAGGTGCTTGCCCTCGTAGGACTGGTAGCCGCCGCGCCACAGCAGCCGGATGATCTCCAGCGCCTCCCGCAGCCGCTCGTGGCGCCCGGGCACCGTTTCCGGGAAACCCGGTCCCACCACGTGCTCGTTGAGCCGCTCGCCGGCGCCGACGCCGAGCGTGAACCGGCCGTCGGACACCAGCGCGAGCGTCGCCGCGGCCTGCGCGATGATCGCCGGGTGGTAGCGCACCGTCGGGCAGGTCACCCCGGTGGCCAGGCCGATCCGCTCGGTCTTCGCCGCGATCGTGCCCAGCACCGTCCACGCGAACGGCGAGTGCCCCTGGTTGTCCAGCCACGGGTGGAAGTGGTCGCTGATCTCCACGAAGTCGAAGCCCGCCTGCTCCGCGGCCACCGCCTGCCGGACCAGCTCCTTGGGCCCGAACGCCTCGGCGGCCAGCTTGTACCCGATCCGCACGTCGATCTCCCTCCGTCCCCCGCGGCGTACCCGGCCGCGGCGCGCGGAAACGGGACGTCACCGCCAGGCGAACACGGGTTGCTCGAAGTGGGCGACGCGCGTGGTGCGGCCGTGCAGCGCGGCCTCCCGGAACTGGTAGAGCACCGCGGCCGTTGGGGCGTGCACGAGGTGCCCGGCCAGCGGAAGCTGGATCACCGGCCGGTCCGACTCGGGGATCGTCAGGAACCGCGGCTCGACCGCGAGGTCCGGCACGGGGATCACGTGCACGTGCGCCACCTCGTCCGGGTTCGGCCGCAGCGGCACCTCGCCGGACAGCCGCACGACCACCGGCGTGATCACGTAACCCGAGCGGGTCGGGTAGTCGTCGAGCAGGCCCACGCAGGCCGCGCGGGTCGCGGTGACGCCGAGTTCCTCCTCCAGCTCCCGCAGCGCCGCGCCGATCGCGTCCTCGCCCGGGTCGACCCGGCCGCCCGGCAGCGCGAACTGGCCGGGGTGGGCGCGCATCCCGGTCGCGCGCCGCGTCAGCCAGATCACCGGTTCCTCGCCCGACACGACGATCGCGACCGCCGCCGCGCGCCGCCCGTCCAGCGGCACGGCCACCCGCGGGAAGGTCTCGATCACGTCGGTCCGCATCCTGCCGACCCTAGCCGGAGCCGGGAACGGCCATGGGTAACCTCGGTCTCGCCCGGGACGCCGAGTGAGGAAAGGTGCCGATGACCCCGCCCCACCCGCGCACCCGGTCCGTCCCCGAGAAGCGGTATCGCCCCGAGATCGAAGGCCTGCGCGCGCTCGCCTGCGTCCTCGTGGTCGTCTACCACGTGTGGCTGGGCCGGATCTCCGGCGGCGTCGACGTGTTCTTCTTCCTGACCGGCTTCCTGATCACCGGCCAGCTGTTCCGCGCCGGGCAGCGCGGCCGCATCGACGTCCGCGCGCTGTGGGGCCGCACGATCACGCGGCTGTTCCCGGCCGCGCTCACCGTGCTGCTCGTGGTGATCGCCGCCGCCGCGCTGGTGCTGCCGCAGGCCCGCTGGTTCGCCACCGTCCGCGAGGTCGTCGCCGCCACGCTGTACCTGGAGAACTGGCAGCTCGCCGCGAACTCGGCCGACTACTTCGCCCGGCACAGCGACGCCAGCGTGGTGCAGCACTTCTGGTCGCTGTCCATCCAGGGCCAGTTCTACCTCATGTGGCCGCTGCTGGTGGCCGCGCTCGCCTACGCCGCGCGGGGACGCCTGCGCACCGCCCTGACCGGCACGCTGCTGGTCCTGACCGCCGCGTCGCTGGCGTACTCGGTGTGGCTGACCGCGGCGAACCAGCCGCTGGCCTACTTCTCCGCGCTCACCAGGATCTGGGAGTTCGCGCTCGGCGGGCTGCTCGCGCTGGTCATCGACGCGGTCACGCTGCCCCGCGCGCTGCGGATCGCGCTCGGCTGGCTCGGTGTCGCCGGGCTCGTCGCCTGCGGGCTCGTGCTGCAGGTCGGCACCGTGTTCCCGGGCTTCGCCGCGCTGTGGCCGGTCGCCTCGGCGGCGTTCGTGCTGCTCGCCGGCGCCACCGGCAGCCCCGCCGGCGCGGACCGGCTGCTGACGGCCCGCCCGCTGACCTGGCTCGGCAGGCTCAGCTTCCCGCTCTACCTGTGGCACTGGCCGGTGCTGGTGCTCTACCTGGTGTACCGCGGGCGGACCGAGGTCGGCCTGCTCGGCGGCGCGTTCGTCATCGCTCTGTCGCTCGCGCTCGCGGTGGCGACCCACCACCTGGTCGAGACGCCGGTGCGCCGGTCGCAGCTGGCCGTCCGCGGCGCCTACCGGTTCGCCGTGCTGGCGATGATCCCCGTGCTGGCCGCCGCGGGCGCCTGGCAGATCGCCGGGCTCGCCCGGTCCGGGACGCCCGCCGCCGGTGGCCTGGACCACCCCGGCGCGCTGGCCCGCACGCCCGGGTTCGTCTACCGCGGCGCCGCCGACGTCGCGCCGGTGCCGTCGCCGGTCGAGCTGCCCGGCGACTGGGCCTGGATCGACGACTGCACCGAATCGCCGCGCGGCAGCGAACTGCTGGTGTGTGCCACGACGCCGGACGGCCCGCCGGAGAAGACCCTGGTCATCGTCGGTGACTCGCACCCCACCCAGTTCATCGCGGCGCTGGAGCCGGTGGCGCAGCGGCGGAACTGGCAGCTGGTGGTGATGTCGCGGGGCGGGTGCCCGTTCTCCACCGAGTCCGAGATCGACCCGGACGACCAGGCCTGCCGGGAGTGGAACGCCGCGGCCGCCGACGAGATCCTGGACCTGCGGCCGGACGCCGTGTTCACCACCGCCACCCGGGACGTGCGGGCCGGCCTGACCGAGTGGACGCCGCCCGGGTTCGTCGCGCAGTGGCGGAAGATCGAGGCCGCCGGGATCCCGGTGCTCGCGGTGCGGGACAACCCGCGCTACGACTACGCGCCGTCGGAGTGCGTGGAGCTGCGCGGCGCGGACGCCCCCGAGTGCAACCCGCCGCGCGCCGACTTCTACGCCGACGAGCCGCCCTGGCTGTTCCTGGACGACGTTCCCCCGAACGTGTCGTTCCTGGACTTCAGCGACTACTACTGCGACGAGGCCGTCTGCCCGCCGGTGATCGGCAACGTGCTGGTCTACCTCGACGACAACCATGTCGGCGCGACCTACCTCGGCACCATGGACACGATCGTGGAACAGGCCATCGACGACGCCCTCGGACCGCCCGACCCGGAGCCGCCCGCGCCGGCCTGACACCCACCGTTCGTAGAGCCCCGATCCGCCGACCGGGTGGCCGAGTGCGCCCGTCCGTGTGGTGCGCGCGGCCCTGCCGCGTGATTTCATTCGTCCAAGGTTTGATGAATCCGCGCGTGGGTAGCGACGGCGGCCGTTGACGAGACAGCGGAGGTGTCCGGGTCCTTGACCGACTCACTGGACGAGCGCACGCCGGTCACGGCGGTGCGCCTCGACGGCCCGGAGGGGCTGGCGCCGCTGCGCAGGCGAGTGCGCGCGATGCTCGCGGACTGCCTGTCGCCGGTCGTGATCGACGTGGTGCTCCTCGTCGACGAGCTGGCCGCGTCGGCGTGCGCCACCGGGTTCCCACCGTTCGAGGTCCGGCTGAGCCGCGCCGGGGACGTGCTGCGGGTGGAGGTCGACGGTGTGGGCGGGGCGCCGGAGCCGGGCATCGGCACCGGGGTGCTCGACGCGATCAGCACCCGGTGGGGCACCGGGCCGCGCGGAGTGCTGTGGGCCGAGCGCGAACTGCGCGCCCGCACGCGGTTCAGCAGCCGGTGAGCGCCTCGTCGCGAGTGGTGTAGACCGGCAGCCGCTGGTCCAGACCGGTGATCGCCAGCGGCCGGGCGGTCTGCCGCGTCGGGGCCACCACGCGGATATCGGCGTGTTCACTCGCCTGGGCGAGCGCGGCCAGGCCGGCGGAGCCGAGGAAGTCCACCCCGCCGAGGTCGACCACCACGACGCGCGGCCGGTGCGCGGTCAGTTCGTCCAGCGCGCGGTCGAGCGGGGCGGCGGTGGCCACGTCGATGTCGCCGGCGACCTTCAGCACGGCGATCCCCGGCAGGGGCCAGAACACCTGCAGCCGCAGGGCTCCGGGCGCGGCCCGTTGCGCGGGGACACGGGCCCCGCTGCGAACGGCCGTGCTCACGGCACCGGTGGAGTTGCGCGCCGGGTGGCTCATGACTCTCCTCCCCGTCAGCCCTGTCTGGCCTGGCTTCTTCTCGTAGGGTAATCACGCCCGCACGACGAGCACCAGTTCAGAGACGGTCACGCGGCTGGGCGAAATGTCGCGTCCCGGGCGCCAGCGCGGCCGCCGCGGGCGCGAGCAGGCACACCAGCGCGCACGCGCCGAGCACCGGTCCGGCGCCGAATTCCGCCATCGCGGGCGCGATGAGCGCGAGCCCGGCCGGCGCCAGTCCGTAGGACAGCAGGAAGTCCAAAGCGGACACCCGGGCGAGCTTGCCGGGCTCGACCTCGCGCTGGATCGCGGTGAACCACGGGACGTTGAACAGTTCGATGCCCACGCCGGCGACCGCGTACGCGGCGACGACCACCGCCGGGTGCACGGGCAGCAGCAGGCTCAGCGGGGCGACGGCGTAGGCGGCCAGTCCCGCCAGCGCCGTCCGGCCCGCCGCCCGGGGCGTCCACCGCGCGAGCAGCAGCGCGCCGGCCAGCGCGCCGACCGTGTAGGCGGTCGTGGCGGCGGCGAGCACGGCTTCCGAGCCGTACCGGTCACGGCTGACCAACGGCAGCGCGACCCCGGTGGCCGAGTAGCCGGTCGCGATCACCGCGGTGAGCGCGAACAGCCCGGCGACGAACCAGGGGTGGCGGCGGGCTTCGCGGAGCCCGTCGGCGAACTCGGCGGCGAACGACGCGCGGGCCGCGGGCAGGGCCGTGAGCGGGCGCCCGGCGGGCGGGACGAGCGCCGCGGCCAGCCACAGCAGCCCGGTGCCCCACAGCAGGGCCGGAACGGGCAGCACCGTCGCCAGCAGCGCGGTCAGGCTCGGTGCGACCAGGGTGGTCACGCGCACCGACAGTGTGATCGCGGCGTTGGCGCGCTGCCGCCCGGCCTCGGCGACCACTTCGGCGGTGAGCGCCTGGAAGGCCGGGCGGCACGCGCCCTGCCCGGCTCCCGCGACGGCGGCCGCCACGACGGCCACGGCGAGGGAACCGTGCAGCCCGGCCCCGATGACCGGGCTCGCCACGGCCGCCGCCGCTCCGGCGACGGCGACCACCCGGCGTCGCGGGAACCGGTCCGCCAGTACACCGCCGACCGGCACGGCCGCGAGGAACCCGATCGTGCGCGCGGCGAGGAGCACGCCCAGTCCGGCCGGGGTGAGCGAGGAGTCCAGGACGGCCAGGCCGAGGACGAACGGCAGCGCCCAGGTCGCCAGCCCGGAGGCCGTGGTGCCGCACCACAGGCGCAGGAACGCGGGGTCACGCAGGACGGGAGTGGTCACGGCGGGGGAGTTCCTCCTCGGTCGCGGTGGATGTCCGGCATCGGACTCTAGACGAAAATGATTATCGTTTGTACTATCGGGTCCGGTTCACGGAGAGTCAGCTGGCCGGGCCTCCGTCCTTCGCCAGTGGTAACGACAAGGGGGTACTCGTGACGGTGACCGTGACCGGTTCGCCACCGGCCCGAGCCGTGACGGGTGCGCTCGCGGTGCCCGTGCTCGTCGCCGTGCTGGTGGTGTCCGTCGTGGCCGGAGTCGCGTTCGGACCGACCGTGGTGCCGCTGCCGGACACGCTGCGGTACCTCGCGGCGGCGCTGACCGGGGGCGAGATCGGCGCGGACGAGGTCACCGGCTACTCGATCGTGTGGCAGGTGCGCACGCCGCGCGTGCTGCTGGCCGCCGTCGTCGGGGCCGGGCTGTCCGTGATCGGGGTCGCGGTGCAGGCGATGGTCCGCAACGCGCTCGCCGATCCGTTCGTGCTGGGCGTTTCCTCGGGCGCGTCGGTCGGCGCCAGCGCGGTGGTGTCCTTCGGGTTGTTCGGGGCGCTCGGCGTGTACGCGTTGTCGGCGGCCGCGTTCCTCGGCGCGCTCGCCGCGTCGGTCCTGGTGTACGTGGCCGCCCGCGGCCGCGCCGGGCTCACCCCGCTGCGGCTCGTGCTCACCGGTGTCGCGCTCGCCTACGGGTTCCAGGCGGTGATGAGCGTGATCGTGTTCTTCGCGCCGTTCGGCGAGGCCGCCCGCTCGGTGCTGTTCTGGCTGCTCGGCAGCCTCGGGGGCGCCACCTGGGGCGCGTTGCCGGTCGCGGTGGCCGCGGTCGCGGTGGCCGTGGTGGTGCTGCTGCGGCGCAGCCGGGCGCTCGACGTGCTGACGCTGGGCGACGAGTCCGCCGCGAGCCTCGGGCTCGACGCCGACGCCCTGCGGCGGGAGCTGTTCCTGCTCACCGCCGTCGTGACCGGCGCGCTGGTCGCGGTCAGCGGCGCGGTCGGCTTCGTCGGCCTGGTCCTGCCGCACCTGGTGCGGATGGTGGCCGGACCGGGGCACCGGCGGGTGCTCGTGCTCGCGCCGCCGGCCGGGGCGATCTTCCTGATCTGGGTCGACCTCGCCTCCCGCACCCTGTTCGCGCCGCGCGAGCTGCCGCTCGGGGTGATCACCGCGCTGATCGGGGTGCCGGTGTTCGTCGGCCTGCTGCGCGGCCGCGGCTACCTGTTCGGGGGCCGCTGATGGACCTCGCCCTCGATGCGGTCACCGTCGAGGCCGCCGGACGCAAGCTGGTCGACGCGCTCAGCCTCAAGGTGGGCGACGGCGAGGTGGTCGGGCTGGTCGGCCCGAACGGCAGCGGCAAGTCCACGGCGCTGCGCTGCGTCTACCGGGCGCTGACCCCCAGCGCCGGGGCCGTCCTCGCCGGCGGGACCGACCTGAGTGGACTGTCCAACCGGGACAGCGCCCGGCTGGTCGCCGCGGTCACCCAGGAGGCGGGCGCCGATCTGGACTTCACCGTCGCCGACGTGGTCGCGATGGGCCGGTTCCCGCACCACCCCGGCAACCGGGCGCTGAGCGAGCGCGAACGCGACCTCGTCCATCGCTGCCTGGAGCGGACCGGCGTCGCGCACCTGGCCGGGCGCGGCATCCTGTCGCTGTCCGGCGGCGAACGGCAGCGCGTGCTCATCGCCCGCGCCCTCGCGCAGGAGCCGCGGATCCTCGTCCTCGACGAGCCGACCAACCACCTCGACGTGCGGCACCAGGTCGAACTGCTGTCGTTCCTGCGTTCCTGCGGGCTGACCGTGCTGGTCGCCCTGCACGACCTCAACCTCGCCGCAGCCACCTGCGACCGCGTGGCGGTGCTGCACGACGGGCGGCTCGCGGCCGCGGGCCCGCCCGGCGAGGTGCTCACCCCGGACCTCGTGCGCCGGGTCTTCGGCGTGACCCCGGTCGTGGTGACCCACCCGGTCACCGGGGCCCCGCAACTGCTCTGGACGTTCACCGATCGAGGAGGAAGCCCGTGAGAGGGCGTTGGACAGCCGTGCTCGTGACAGTCGCGCTGGGTCTCACCGCGTGCGGCGCCGAGGTGCGGCCCGGCGGTGACACCGGCCCGACGCCGGTGACCGTCGAGAACTGCGGGCACGCGATCACCTACCCGCTGCCGCGGCGCGCGGTCGCCTACGACATGAGCAGCACCGAGAAGATGTTCGCGCTCGGGCTGGCCGGCCGGGTGCGCGGCATCGTCATGCCGCGCACGGCCGAACCCGCCGTGGCGCGCTCGCCGTACGTCGCCGACTACCGCTCGGTGGAGACGCTGAGCACCGACGTGCTCAGCTTCGAAACCGTCGTCGGCGCGCAGGCCGACTGGGTTCTGGCGGGCTGGAACTCCGGCTTCAGCGAGGCTCGCGGCATCACACCGGCCAAACTGGACGGTGTGGGCATCCGCAGCTACCAGCACACCGAGAGCTGCTTCAACTACGGCGACCGGCCGGTCAAGGTGCCGCCGCTGGAGGCGCTCTACACCGACCTGCGGCAGATCGGGCAGATCTTCCACGTCCCCGACCGGGCCGAAGCGCTCGTCGCGGACCTGCAGGCCCGCGCCGCGGCGCTGCGGGCGAACGCGCCGGCGGGGGAGCCCGCGCGGGTGTTCGTCTACGACTCCGGCACCGATCAGCCGTTCACCTCCGGCAACCAGGCCGCGCCGGACACCATCGTGTCGCTGGCGGGCGGCCGCAACATCGCCGGCAACCTGGACGCCCGCTGGACCACGATCGGCTGGGAACCGGTCGTGCGGGCCCAGCCCGAGGTGATCGCCGTCGTCGACTACGGCGACCGGCCGGTCGCCGACAAGATCGCGTTCCTGAAGTCCTTCCCACCGCTCGCGGACAGCCCCGCGGTGCGGGAGAACCGCTTCCACGTGCTGGACTACGGCGAGGCCGTCAGCGGCCCGCGCAACCTCGACGCCGCCGAGAAACTGGCCGGCTACCTGCGATCGCTCGGACGCTGACGGAGACCGGAATGGACACTGTGGACAACGCCCTGATCGACCGGCTCCCGCCGCCCCTGCCCGCCGACCGGATCATCGCGCTCAACCAGCCGAAGGGCGACCTGCGCACCACCCGCCCCTACACCTGGCGCGGATGGGAGTTCACCGCGCCGCCGGGTGTGTTCCTGCCCGGCGCGACCAGCCGGATGATTCACGAACGGGTCCTGGACGGGACCATCGAGGTGCGCGACCGCGTCTACGCCGCGATGGGCAGCGGGCTCGGCGTCGAAGCCGTCGCCGCCGGGCTGCGCGGGGCACGCGAGATCCACGCGATCGACGTGCACCCGGACAGCGTCGAAACCACGCGGCGGCACTACGAACGCATCGTGGGCGCCCGGCCGGGCACCCGGTTCGTGCCGGTGGTCGCCGACCTCTTCGACGGGTTCCCGGACGGCGTGCGGCTGGACGTGATCACCTTCAATCCGCCCGCGGTGAGCCAGATGGTGAGCGACGACCCGGACGTCGTGCGCAACGTGTGCGTGGGCGCCCCGCTGCTGGAGCGGTTCTTCGCGCAGCTGGCCGGACGGAACCTGCTCGCGCCCGGCGGCGAGGTGTTCCTCATCGTGTCCAACACCGCGGACCTGCGCACGATCGTGCGGGACGCCGCCGGGCACGGGTTCGCCGCCGACGTGGCCCACCGCCACGACTGGGGCGACGGCGTGCTCACCTACCTGTTCCGGCTGGAGGCGGCGTGACCACCGTCGCCGACCTGACCGCCGAAGTCCTCGCCGGGAAGCACGGCCCGGATCCGGCGGAGCTGACCGCCACCAGCGTCTTCTGGCTGCACCACGGCACCCGGCTGGCCGGCGGGGACGTGACCTACCGCAACTCCTACGTCCTGGTGCGGCTGGGCGCCGCGTTCGGCGCGTGCGCCTTCGAGACCGGGCAGCTGACGCCGGAGGTGTGTGCCGAGTTCTCCGGGGCGCCGCTGGAGGAGTTGCTGCGTCAGGACTCCGTGCCGCTGCGGATCGCCGCGCTGGACGCCTACCTGTCGGCGGCCGCGCCGCACGAGGCGCAGCCCGCGGCGGAGCCGGTCGTCCTGCCCGCCGGCACCCCCGAGGCCCGGGCACACGCCAGGGACGCGGCGATCGCCGGGCTGCTGGAAATCGCCCCGGGCGCGCGGGTCGCCCTCATCGGCGTGGTGAACCCGCTCGTCGCGGCGATCCGCGACCGTGGCGGGACCTGCCTGCCGTGCGACCTCAACCTGCGCCGCACCCAGTGGGGCGATCCGGTGACGCCGGAGATGGGGGAGGTGCTCGGCGTGGCGGACGCGGTCGTGGCGACCGGGATGACTCTGGGCAACGGGACCTTCGACGAGATCGTCCGCCGGTGCCGGGAGCGGTCCGTGCCGCTGGTCGTCTACGCGCAGACCGGCAGCGCGGTGGCCCGCGCGTTCCTCGGCGACGGGGTCACCGCGCTGTCCGCGGAGCCGTTCCCGTTCTCGCAGTTCAGCGCGGCGCCCACCGCGCTGTACCGGTACCGGGCGGCGGCGTGACCGGTGTGGGGCACGCGCCAGGGCACCACGGCGAGATCCTGCAGGGCGTCTTCCGCGACCGCGGCCGCCGGTGCCGCGGGCTGGTCACGCTGCCGGTGCCCGGCGCGGCGACGCGTGCCGAGTTCGTGCCGGGGCCGGGTCCGCTGACGGTGACCCCGCCGGACCGCGCGAAGGCGCGGCGCGCCGCCGAACTGGCCGCCGCCGCGTGCGGCCGCCCGGCGGGCGGATCGCTCCGGCTGGACAGCGGTCTGCCGGTCGGGCTCGGGCTGGGATCGTCCACCAGCGACATCCTGGCGACCGTGCACGCCGTGTCGGCCGCGTTCGGCGTGGTGCTCGCGCCGGAGGCCGTAGCGCGGATCGCGGTGCGGGCCGAGCGCGCCTGCGACCCCATCATGCTCGGCGGCGGCGCGGTGCTCTTCGCGCAGCGGGAAGGCCGGGTGCTGGAACGGCTCGGCCCGCGGCTCCCGCCCGTCGTCGTGATCGGGTGCGTGACCGGCGGCGGGGCGCCGGTGGACACGCTCGCGCTGGGCGCCGTCGCCGACGTGGCCGCCTTCGAGCGGCTGCGGCGGATGCTGCGGCTGGCGATCGTGACCGGTGACGTCGCGCTGCTCGGCCGCGTGAGCACCGAAAGCGCCCGGCTGAACCAGCGCGTGCTCGCCAAGGACGAACTGCCGGAACTGGAACGGATCGCGGCCGTCACCGGCGCGGCCGGCGTGCAGGTCGCGCACAGCGGCAACGTGGCCGGCCTGCTGTTCGACCTCGGCGGCGACCCCGATCGCGTGCGCCGGTGCGTCCGCGCGCTGCGGGCCGCCGGACTGCCCGCGACCCGCCTGTTCACCACGGAAGGGACGGATGCACGACCACATCGCGGAGGCGATCGCGCGGCCGGACCTGGTCCGGACCGGCGACCGGCTGGTCTGCCTGCGGTTTGAGACGATGAAGGTGGTCTCCGCGCTGGAGGCCGTGCGGCACCTGCTGCGCACCGGCGTGATCGCCCCCGGCGACACCCTGGTGGACAGCTCCAGCGGGATCTACGCCTACGCGCTCGCGCTGGCGTGCCACCGGTTCGGCCTGCGCTGCCACATCGTCGGTTCGACCACAGTGGACCACACGCTGCGCACACAGCTGGCGGTGCTGGGCGCGACGCTCGAGCAGATGCCGCCGGAGGCCGACCTCAAGCTCGACCAGAACCGGCGGGTGCGGCGGATCGGGGAGATCCTGCGCGCGCACCCGGACTGGCACTGGATGCGGCAGTACCACGACCGCGTCCACTACCTCGGGTACCGGGCGGTGGCCCGGCAGATCACGCGGGAGCTGGACCCGTCCCGGCTGATCGTGGTGGGCGGCGTCGGATCGGGCGCCTCCACCGGGGCGCTCGCGACGTGGCTGCGGTCCACCGCGCCCGGGGTCGGGCTGGTCGGGGTGCAGCCGTTCGGCAGCGTCACCTTCGGCAGCGAGCACGTCGCCGATCCGGACATCATCATCGCCGGGATCGGCAGCTCCATCCCGTTCGGCAACGTCGCGCACGAGCTGTACGACACGGTCCACTGGGTCGGGTTCGGCGCGGCGCTGTCCGGCAGCGTCGACCTGCTGCGCAGGCACGCGATCTTCGCCGGGCTGTCCACCGGAGCCGCCTACCTCGCCGCGCGCTGGGAACGGGACCGGTCCGACCGCACCGTGCTGTTCATCGCCGCGGACACCGGGCACCGGTACGTGGACACGGTGTTCGCGCGCCACGGCGAAGCGGTCCCGGTGACGTCCCTGGCGCCCGTCGAGCCGGCGACCCGCGCGGGCCTGGCCTTGCCGTGGTCCCGGATGCCGTGGCCGGCGCCCTGAGATCAGGCGGGCACCCGCACCCCGACGAAGTCGATCTCGCGGCGCAGCCGGAAACCCAGTGCGGTGTAGAGGCGGATGGCGCTGGTGTTGTCCGCCGCCGCGTGCAGGAACGGCGTTTCGCCGCGCTCGCGGATCCCGTGCGCCACCGCGAGCACCAGCCGCGTGCCCAGCCCCTGCCCGCGGAACTCCGCGTCCGTGCAGACCGCGCTGATCTCGGTGTACCCGGGCGGGTGCATGCGCTCCCCGGCCATCGCGACCAGCCGCCCCTCGTGGCGGAACCCGAGGTAGGTGCCCAGTTCGACGGTGCGCGGCAGGAACGGGCCCGGCCGGGTCCGCTCGGCCAGCGCGAGCATCTCGGGCACGTCGGCCGCGGTCAGCCGCACCGCCTCCGGATCCGGTGCCGTGTCTGCCGATTCGGCGACCATCTGCACGCCCGGCACGCCGAACTCCACGGCCCAGTCCGCGGGCGGCGGCAGCGGCGGCCCCGGCAGCGCCAGCACCCCGCCCGGCCCGGCCAGCTCCGCCAGGTCCTTCCACGCCGTTTCGTCCGCATCGTCCGGCATGCCCGCCCACGGCGAGACCTCCGGGTCGTACCGCACGGCGGTCCCGTGCGACTCGGCGAACCGGGCGTGCGGACCGGTCAGCGACGCGAAGGCCGGGTTGTCCAGAACAGAACTCACGACCCGACGTTACCGGTCAGGCGCCCGTCACCGGATCCACACGTGAGCGGGGACGCACCGGGAAGCCGGCGGCGCGGTAGCACTCGTCGATCAACGCCATCGTCGCGACCGCGTCGGCGAGGTCGTTGCGCAGCGGCGCGCCGTCGCGGACGTGCGCCGCGAAGGCCTCCAGCTGGTAGGAGTACGACGGGCGGCGGCCGAGGTGCTCGACCCGGTCGCCGATCAGGACCCGGTCGTCGGTGTCCGGGCGCACGAAGTTCACCGCGGTCGCCTCGCCGCGCGTGCCGGTCAGCCGCAGGCGGAAGCCGACCTCCGCGGCGGCCATGTCGCACCGCACCACCCCGGTCGCGCCGCCGGGGAACGCCAGCCGCGCGTCGACCGCCTGATCCACCCCGGGCCGCCGCGCCGTCCCGGTCGCCGACTCCAGCACCGGCGCGCCGCCCGCCCACGGCGCGAGACCACGCAGCGCGTGCAACCCGTAGCAGCCCACGTCCATCAGCGCCCCGCCCGCCAGCTCGAACGACCACCGGGGATCGCTGTCCGCGGGCGCGGGGATGAGCAGTTCGGCCTCGGCGGCGCGCAGCTCGCCCAGCTCGCCGGAGTCCAGGATTTCGTGCAGCCGCAGCAGGACCGGGTGGTAGAGGTAGTGGAAGGCCTCCATGACCCGCACCCCGGCCGCCTCCGCCGCGGCGGCCACCTCGCGGGCCTCCTCGGCGTTGGCGGCGAACGGTTTCTCGCTCAGCACGTGCTTCCCGGCGCGCACCGCGGCGAGGTTCCACGGCCCGTGCAGCCCGTTCGGCAGCGGGTTGTACACCACGTCGATCTCGTCGTCGGCCAGCAGCTCGGCGTAGCCGTCGGCAACCCGTTCCACCCCGTGCTCGGCGGCGAACGCCTCGGCGCGGCCGCGGTCCCGCGCGGCGACGGCGACCAGCCGGTGCCCGGTCTCGCGGGCGGGCGCGGCGATGGCGGTCCCGGCGATGCGGGCCGCGCCCAGGATGCCGATGCGAAGTGGTTCCACCGGGAAATGCCCCCAGATCCTCTGCTGCGCGGACGTCCGCCGCACAGCCTAGCGTTGGGGCATGGCCCGTACCCGCGTGTACCGCCACGGAGTTCTCGAAGCCGAGAACTTCCCGGCGGCCGAACTGTCCGACCACCTGCAGGACCCGGCGGCGGTGGTGTGGCTCGACTTCGTCAAGCCCACCGAAGCCGACCTCGCGACGATCAGCGAGGAGCTCGGCCTGCACCGGCTCGCCGTCGAGGACGCGGTGCACGAGCACCAGCGGCCCAAGCTCGACCGGTACGAAAGCCACGCGTTCCTCACCGCCTACGCCGTGCGGCTGGACACCGCGACCGGCGTGCTGTCCGACAGCGAGCTGGCGGCGTTCCTCACCGACCGCGCGCTGGTGACGGTCCGCAAGGACGAGCACTTCGACATCGAGGCGGTGGTGCAGCGCTGGGACGCCTCCGCCGACCTCGCCAAGGGCGGGACCGGCTACCTCGTGCACGGCCTGCTCGACTACATCGTGGACACCCACTTCGACGCGGTGCAGGCGATGGACGACCAGATCGAGTCGCTGGAGGACGGGGTGTTCGCCGATCACGTCGACCACACCGACATGCAGCGCCGGTCGCTGCGGCTGCGCAAGAGCCTGGTGGCGCTGCGCCGGGTCGTGCTGCCGATGCGTGAGGTGGTGAACTCGCTGATGCGCCGCGACCACCACCTGGTCGACGAGACGCTGATGCCGTACTTCCAGGACGTCTACGACCACGTGCTGCGCGCGTCGGAGTGGACGGAGTCGTTGCGGGACCTCGTCACCACCATCCGCGAGACCCAGCTGAGCCTGCAGGGCAACCGGCTCAACCTGATCATGAAGAAGGTGACCGGCTGGGCGGCGATCATCGCGGTGCCGACGGCGATCACCGGCTTCTACGGGCAGAACGTGCCCTACCCGGGATTCGAGCGGCCGTGGGGGTTCTGGCTCTCCACCGCGGTGATCGTGGCGCTGTCCGGCGCGCTGTACGCCATGTTCAAGCGGCGCGACTGGCTGTGATCCTCACGCCTGGCGCAGCGCCTGCGCGAGGGTGGGGTAGAGGTCGAGCACGTCGACGAGCCTGGTGAGGCGCAACGGTTTGACGGTGCTGTGCGCGTCCGCGACGACGCGCACTTCGGTGTCCCCGGCGAGGTTCTGGATCTCCAGCAGCAGGTGCATCCCCGCCGAGCCGAGGAAGGTCACGCCGGTCAGGTCGACGACCAGCACCGCGGGCGCGCCGCTCAGGACGCCACGCATGATCGCCCGCAGCCGCGGCACGGTGGAGGCGTCGAGCTCGCCGGAGGTGTGCACGACGACGGCGGCCTCCCGCTCCTGCACCGTGACGGCGAAGGGAGCGCCGGGGCCGGGCTGGGGGCTGCCGCGGGACTGCATCACCTTCATGGTGGCACGGCCGCACCGGGAAATCGATCCGGTCGTTTCAGAACACGGCGATCTCGGCGCCCACCGGCAGGGCGTCGTAGAAGAGGGCGGCGTCCCTGGCCGACAGGTGGACGCAGCCGTGCGACGGGGCGTCGAGACTGCCCTCGTGCAGGGCGATCCCGCCCGGGGCGAAGAACACCGAGTGGTTCATCGGGTCGCCGAACTCGGCGCTGGTGTGCTCGGCGTCCTTCCACTCCACGCGGAAGACGCCGTGCGGGGTGGCGACGGAGTCCGGGGCGTCCGCGGCGCCGGGCATGACCGGGACGGGGCCGTGGGTGATCTCGCCGTCGTGCTGGAGCCAGCTCACGCGCCGTTCCTCGTCGACGCACGCGCGGGCGGTGTCCGGGCAGAGTTCGGTGCGCGGGGCGGGCGCGGCGGCGCTGGACAGCGGCATCGGCGGCGGAACCGGGCGGGGCGCGGGCGCGGCGGCCGTCTCGGCAGGCGCGGCTTCCAGAACGGCCCACCCGGCGACGAGGGCGAGCGCGGCGAGGGCGGTCCAGCAGGCCTGGCGCGGAAGACCGGAGGAAGTGGAGCGGAGCGGTGCCACGGCCGCACCCTAGCGGTGCTGAACCGGTCCGGTCGCCCGGTTCCGGCCGGTTTCCACGACTTCGGGTGAATGATCGCCGGGGAAGGTTTGACGCGGCGAGGAGGGTGGCCGCATGGGGCTCGACCTGGTGGCGGGCTGCCGCGAGCTCGGGCTGGCCGAGGGGACGGCGGTGATCGTGCACGCGTCGCTGTCCAGCCTGGGGCCGGTCACCGGCGGCGCCGGCGCCGTGGTCGCGAGCCTGGTGGCCGCGGCCGGGCCGGCGGGAACGGTGGCCGCTCCGGCATTCACACCGCGGATCGCCGACCCGGACCCGGACCACCGCGGGGCGCCGGAAGCCGCGGTCCGCGCCCGGCGTGACGCGGTGCCGTTGTTCGACGCGGGGACGCCGTCGGAGATGGGGGCGATCGCGGAGGCGGTGCGGCAGTGGCCCGGCGCGGTGCGCGGCCGGCATCCGCAGGCTTCGGCGGCGGCGATCGGCGCGCACGCCCGCGAGGTCGTCGCCGCGCAGCCGCTGGGTTTCGCCCTCGCCGCGGGCTCGCCGTTCGCGAGCGGATCTGGTGCGAAACGCTGGACGTGGCCAACGACAACGGCACGCTGTTCCCGGTGGTGGGGCGCGAGTTCGAGCGCGTGCACGGGGTGCGGGAGGCGGAGGTGGGACGGGCGCGGTGCCGTCTCCTCGCGGCGCGGCCGTTGGTGGACTTCGCCGTGCGACGGCTGGACGAGCTGCTGCGGCCGTGACGGTCACACTGACCGGCGGCGGTCCGTCAGGGAATCATGACCACACGGATGAAGAACCCGGCGTACGTGCTGCCGGAGGCGATGAAGGGCATCGGCGGGCTGATCAAGGCCATCGAGGCGAGCGGGCTGCCCGCGGGCGTGCGGGAGTTCGCCGGGCTGCGGGTCAGCCAGATCAACGGCTGCGCGGCGTGCGTGCACGGGCACGTCGAGGAGGCGCGGAAGTCGGGGGAGAGCGACGAGCGCATCCACAACGTCGCGGCCTGGCGGGAAGCCCCGTTCTACAGCGACGCCGAGCGGGCCGCCCTGGCACTGGCCGAAACCGCGACGCGCCTGGCGGACCGCACCGGCGACGGCGTCCCGGATCCCGTCTGGGACGACGCCGCCGACCACTTCGACGAGCGGCAGCTGTCCGGTCTGATCCTGACGATCGCGCTGACCAACCTGTTCAACCGCATCAACGTGACGATCCGGGAGCCGGCCGGCACGCGGTGGTGAGGCGGCGCGGGCCCGGCACCGCGCGCGGTGCCGGGCCTCCGGCTCGTCTTGCTCCTGACGAGGCGTCGCGATGGGGAGCCGGTCCTGGGCCAGGTGCGCGCCGCTACTCGGTGTCGCCGGTCAGGTCGGGTGCGAACTGCGCCATCGAGATCTGCGCGGCGCCCGCGATTTCCTCCGCGGTGGCCGTGCCGGAGTCCTCGACCACCGTGCTCCACTCGGTCACCGAACCGGCGCAGAACTCCTGCACCTCGCGGGAATTCGCGGCCGCCACCGGGTCCTCGGCGATCTCCCCGGCGAAGTACTGCGCCAGGGCCATCAGCGCGCTGTCCCAGCCGGGGCCCACGAACAGCGCGCCCGCGCCGCTCTGCGCGATCTCGATCGGCACCGTGTGCTCCAGCTCGAGCTCGGTGCTGTCGCCGTCGCCGGCCAGGCGCACCTGCACCACGCTGGTGGGCCCGCCGAAGGTCACCTTCAGCAACCGGGGCGGGTCGCAGGTGAGGATGTCGCCACCGGCGTTGCCCTCCAGCTGGAACGAGCCGCCCTCGCGCAGGTCGCCGGACAGCGGCAGGAACCAGCGGCGCACCCGCGCCGGGTCGGTGACCGCGTCCCACACGTCCTCGGCTGTGGCGTCGTAGCGCCGCCGCACCAGGACCGTGACCGTCTCGCCCCCGGTCGTCGTGCCGCGGCGGACCTCACGGTGGATCGCCTTCAGGTGGTTCGCGATGTCGAGCATTGTCCTTCTCCTGCCTGGGTCGTCGGTCCCGCTTGCCGCGGGCCAGTTCGGTGGCGAGCGCGTCGAGGGGCTGGTCCCAGATGTGGCGGAACCGCTCCAGCCACTCCCCGGCCTCCCGCAGCGGCTCGGAGTTCACCGCGTAGAGCCGGCGCGTCCCTGCCACACGCACGGTGGTGAAACCGGTTTCCCGCAACACGCGCAGGTGCTGGGAGACGCCCGGCTGGGAGATGCCGAACTCCTCCCGGATGACCGCGGCGATCGCCCCCGACGGCTGTTCCCCGTCGGCCAGCAGCTCCAGGATCCGCCGGCGAACCGGGTCGCCGAGCACATCGAACGCGTGCACGTGGCCAGTCTGTCAGTCGCAGCTTATATAAGTCAAGTCTTAAACTCACCGCGGCTTCACGCGGCTGGTACGACAGAACGGACAAAATGCCCGGAGACGGCACAGCACCACGGAGGAGGTCCGCGGATGAGACGCGTCTGCACACTGGTCCTGTCCCTGCTGGTGATCGGCGCCCTGTCGGTGGCGCCGGCGACGGCCCGGCCCGGGGCGTTCCCGGCCGAACTGGCCCTGCCCGCCGGGTTCCAGCCGGAGGGCATCGCGATCGGCGCCTGGCCCACCGCCTACGTCGGCTCCCGCGTGGACGGCCGCATCCACCAGGTCGACCTCCGCACCGGCCGGGGAAGCGTCCTGTCGCCAGGGCCGGGCACGCCCTCGCTGGGCATCAAGGTCGATTCGCGGCACGGGCGGCTCTTCGTCGCGGGCGGCACGGGCGGCGATGCCCGGGTGATCGACGCCCGCAGCGGCGCGGTGCTCGCGAGCTACCGGTTCCAGACCACCGACACGTTCGTCAACGACCTGGTGATCACCAAGGATGCCGTGTGGTTCACCGACTCCCGCCGCGCGGTTCTCTACAAGCTGCCGCTGGGCCGCGACGGCGAACTGCCCGCCGAAGCGGTCCACGTCCCGCTCACCGGGGACCTCACGGTCGTGCCCGGCGAGACCAACCTCAACGGCATCGTCACCACACCCGACCGCGCCGCGCTGATCGCCGGGCAGTCCAACACCGGGCTGCTGTTCCGCATCGACCCGGCCACCGGCGTCACCACCCGGGTCGACGCGGCCGCCCTGCCCAACAACGACGGCCTGCTGCGCGCGGGCCGCACCCTGTACGCGGTGCAGAACCGCCTGAACCTGCTGGCCAAGCTGGAACTGTCCGCCGACGGCACCAGCGCGCGCCCGGCCGAACAGCGGAGCGACCCGCGCTTCGACGTCCCGGCCACCGTCGCCGAGTGGGGCCGGCGCTTCTACCTCGTCAACGCCCGCTTCACCACCCCGCCGACGCCGGAGACCACCTACAACGCCGTGGCGGTCGAAAAGTTCTGACTCCCGGCGCGGGCGGGTGCTTCCCGGCAACGCGCCCGCCCGCGCCCCGCCCTGGCTACGATCGGCTGGTCCGCCGATCTTGCCCGGGAGCGCCATGTCCGCCGAGACCTTCGGCCCGTACCGCATCGAGGATCTGCTCGGCCGGGGCGGGATGGGCGAGGTGCACCGCGCCTACGACACGGCCCACGACCGCGTCGTCGCGCTGAAACGGCTCAGCGAACCGTTCGTGGGCGACGAGGCCTACCGCGCGCGGTTCCGCCGCGAGTCGCAGATCGTGGCGCGATTGCGGGAGCCGCACGTCATCCCGATCCACGCGTTCGGCGAGATCGACGGCCGCCTCTACCTCGACATGCGGCTGGTGGAGGGCGCCGACCTGAAGGACCTGCTGGCCGCGGGCCCGATGCCGCCCGTTCGCGCGCTGGCGTTGCTCGCCCAGGTGGCAGGCGCGCTCGACGCGGCGCACGCCGACGGGCTTGTGCACCGCGACGTCAAACCGTCCAACATCCTGGTGACGCCCGCCGATTTCGTGTACCTGGTGGACTTCGGCATCGCCCGCGGCGCGGGTCCGGACGCCACCGCGATCACGCAGTCCGGCGCCGTGATCGGCACGCTCGACTACATGGCGCCGGAACGGTTCGGGGACGCGCCCGTCGACGGGCGGGCCGACGTGTACGCGCTGGCGTGCGTGCTGTTCGAGTGCCTCACCGGGCGGCGGCCGTTTCCCGCGGCCGAGCCGCTCGCCCAGGTGCGGGCCCACCTGCAGGACCCGCCGCCGCGCGCCTCCGCGCTCGCGAACCTGCCGCCCGCGCTGGACGACGTGCTGCTGCGCGGCATGGCCAAGGACGCGGCGCACCGGTTCGCCACGGCCGGGCAGCTGATCGCCGCCGCCCGTCAGGCGCTCGCCGCGCCCGGCTGGGCCGCACCCCCGACACCGCCCGCCGGGCCGCCGCTGGGGACGCCACCCGCTGGAACGACGCAGGCCGCGTGGAGCGCGCACCCGTCGCCACCGGCGGCCGCGTCCGTCCACACCGGACGCCCGCACCGGGCGGTGTGGATCACCGCGGTCGCGGCGGTCCTGGTGGTCGCGGCCGTGGTCACCGTCGTGCTGCTCAACCGCGGCGGTGGCGGCCAGGCCGGCGCGGGCACCACCACGACCCAAGCCGGCACCACCCAGCCCACCACAACCGAGCCGACCACATCGAGCAGCGAACCCACGAGCGCAACTCGCACCGCGACCGACCCGGAAACCGCGCTGCTCGCCGCGATCCCCACCGCCTACCGCGGCAACGCCAGCTGCCGCACCGGCGCCGAATACCGGCAGGAGGGCGCGCTCGCCACGGTGATGTGCACCGAGTCCAACACCTGGAATCCGCGCTGGGGGCCGCCCGCGGAGGCCTACTTCCACTCCTTCGCCGACCGCGCCGCGCAGGACGCCTTCTTCCAGCAGCTCGTCACCACGTTCCAGCTGCGCCGCGACGACGGGCACGGCGGCTGCGACCCGCTGAGCCGCTCGAACATCTACGGCCTCTACTACCGCGACACCAGCGGCCCGCTCGACGGCGAGTTCCTCACCTGCTTCACCACGCAGGGCGCCGGCCAGCTGTGGTGGGTGGACACGCGCACGCTGATCGTGGGCAACCTGTCCTCGCCGGACGCCGTCACCCCGGAGCGGCTGGAGCACCTCTACTACTGGTGGAACGAGCAGATCCTCGGCACGATGAGCTGATCACTCCTTGACCGCGCCCATGGTGAACCCGGCGACGAAGCGGTCCAGGAACCAGTTGAAGACGAACGCGATCGGCACCGCCACGAGCACGGTCGCGGCCTGCAGGGACTGCCAGAAGAACACGTCGCCGCGGATGAGCTGCGTCGGCACGCCCGTGCTGACCGGCATCTGACCCGTCGGCGCGACGAACGCCAGCGCGTAGATGAACTCGCTCGCGGTCAGGGTGAACGCGAACACCACGACCGCGACGATGCCGGGGAAGGCCAGCGGCACCACCGCGCGCAGGAACGCGCCCACCCGGCTGTACCCGTCCACCATCGCCTGTTCCTCGATGTCCTTCGGGATCGTCTTGAGGAACCCCATGAGCAGCCAGGTCGACACCGGGATCGTGATCGTCGGGTAGACCAGCACCAGCGACCACGTCGAGTCCTGCAGCCCGACCGCCACCACCATCCGCGACAGCGCCAGGAACAGCAGGCTCGGCGGCACCAGGTAGACGAGGAAGATCCCGATCGCCATCGGCCCGGACCACGGCCGGTCCAGCCGCGACAGCGCGTAGGCGGCGGGCAGCCCGAACGCGAGCGTGATCAGCACGACCAGCACCCCGACCAGCAGGGTGTTGACCACGAACGTGCCGAACGCGGTGTCGGTGAACAGGTAGGTGACGTGGTCGGGCGTCGGCGGCCGGTTGAACAGGAACGGGTTGTTGACCGGGTTGTACAGGTCCCGGTTCTGCTTGAAGGCGGTGATCAGGCTCCACAGGAACGGCGCGGCGCAGATCAGGGCCGCCAGGATCGCCGCGACGTACAGCCCGATCCGTGCCGAGACGTGCCGCCGCGCGTAGCGGCGCCGCTGCCGGGAAACCTCCTCGACGCCGGTCATCGCACCTCGATCCGGCGCACCGCGCGCAGGATGAGCACGGCGGCGGCGAGCAGCAGCGGGAACAGGAACAACGCGATGACCGCGCCCTGTGCGACGTCGCCGCCGTCGATGCCGCGGTAGAACGCCCAGCTCGCGAGCACCTGTGTGGCGTCGTTCGGCCCGCCGCGGGTGAGCACCCGCACCACGGCCATGTCGGTGAACGTGAAGATCGCGCCGAACAACGCGGCGATCGCGGCCACCGGCAGCACCAGCGGCACGGTGATCTCGAACATCCGCCGCCAGTACCCGGCCCCGTCGACGCGGGCCGCCTCGTCGATGTCCTTCGGGATCGACATCAGCCCGGCCATCATGATCACGGCGGCCAGCGGCACCAGCCGCCACACGTGCACCGCGATCAGCGACCCCATCGCCAGGTCCGGCCTGCCCAGCCAGTACACGTTCTCCGCCGGGCCGAGCGCGCCGAACTGCCGCAACACCCAGTCGATCGGCGAGTAGATCGAGTCCAGCAGCCACAGCCACGAGATCGACGACAGCGCCACCGGCGTGGTCCACGGCAGCAGCACGAGGAACCGCACCACCCACTTGCCGCGGAAGTCGGCGACCAGGATGTTGGCCAGCACCTTGCCCAGCAGCACGATCAGCACCATCGACACGACCGTGAACAGGAACGTGTTGCGCAGCGACCGCCAGAACACCGGGTCGTCCAGCACGGCCTCGAAGTTGCGCAGCCCCACCCAGTCGAACGACGGGTCGCCCGCGCTCACGTCGGAGAACGCGAACGCGATGGCGAGCACGAACGGCACGCCGATCAGCGCGACGATGTAGAGGATGCTGGGCACCAGGAACGCCCACGCCAGCACGCCGTCGCGGTCGGCCATGCGGCGGCGTCCGGTGGTCACCCCGGGCCGGGTGGCGGTGTCCGCGGTGGTGGCCATGTCAGCCGTCCAGCCGCACCGGGGCCGCCCGCTGCCCGGTCGCGGAGTCGAAGAACCGCAGCCGCCGCGCGGACACGGCGAAGGAGTGCGTCTCCCCGGGGATGATCGGGGTGTCCACAGTGGCCGGAAGCCGGGCGACGACGCGGGTGCGCTCGCCGATCCGGGACACCGTGCCGTACACGTGCCGGTCGCCGGAGAGGTACTCCATGCGGTCCACCTCCAGCGGCACCGTGACCCGCTCGCCGTTGACCACCTCGGCGGGCAGCAGGTGCTCCGGGCGGAACCCGACGAGCCTGCCGTCGTGCGGGATGAGGTTCATCGGCGGCGAGCCGATGAATGTCGCGACGAACGTGTCGGCCGGGTCGTCGTAGACGTCCACCGGCGGGCCCGCCTGGCACACCCGGCCCGCGTTGAGCACCGCGATCCGGTCGCCGAGGCCCATCGCCTCGGCCTGGTCGTGGGTCACGTAGATCGTTGTGGTGCCCAGGTCCTGCTGGAAGCGCTTCAGCTCGTCCCGTGCGCTGGCCCGCAGCTTGGCGTCCAGGTTGGACAGCGGCTCGTCGAGCAGGAACACCTGCGGGTCGCGGACCATCGCGCGGGCCAGCGCGACCCGCTGCCGCTCGCCGCCGGACAGCTGCCGCGGCTTGCGGTCCAGCAGCTGCTCGATGCCCAGCAGCCCGGCCGCCCAGCGCGCCTTGCGCTCGCGTTCGGCGCGATCCATGCCGGCCGCGCGCAGCGGGAAGACGATGTTGGCCAGCACCGTTTTGTGCGGGTAGAGCGCGTAGCTCTGGAACACCATCGCGATCTGCCGCGCCCGCGGCGGCAGCCCGGTCACCACGTGACCGCCGATCAGCACGTCCCCGCTGGTCGGCTGCTCCAGGCCGGCGATGGTCCGCAGCAGGGTCGTCTTGCCGCAGCCGGACGGGCCGAGCAGCACCAGGTACTCGCCGGCCGCGGCGGCCAGGCTCACCCCGTCGATGGCGTGCACCCGCCCGCCGTCGAACTCCTTGACCAGTTCCCGGACCTCGACGACCGCCATGGCACTCAGCCGCCGACGAGCCCGGCCGCGCGCCACTTCGCGAAGATGGCGTTGACCTGGTTCTCGGCCTCGGCCACCGACTGCTGCGGCGTCATCTCACCGCGTGCCGCCCTGGCGAACATGTTGGGCACCACGAACGTGCTGAACACCTCGCCGATCGCGGTGCTGGCCGGGCCGGGGTGCCCGATGTTCGCGCTCCACGGGATCGCGTCGGACAGCAGCTTCAGCTTGTCCGGCGGTTTCGACCCGAACGGGTCGGTGGCGAGCCAGCCGGGCAGCTCCGGCGTGAGGCCGGACCACGCGCAGAAGTCGTACAGCTTGGACGCGTACGTCGCCGCCTTGAAGTTGGCGGTGTAGTGCAGCAGGAACTCCTTCGCCGCGTCCGCGCCGGTGGCGTGCTGCGGGACGATCCAGTTGTAGAGCACGTGCTGCGCGGCCAGCGCCGCCCGCGGTCCGCGCAGCGCCGGGACGAAGTAGGTGTCGTCGGCGACGTCCGGGTTGGACGTCGCCGCGGTGCGCCACGCCGAGATCGAGTTGACGATGTAGGACAGCTTGCCCGCGACCAGGCCCTGGTTGTTGCTGGCCGCGTTCCAGGAGAACACCTCGGGTGTCATCGCCTGCTGGTAGAGCCGCGTCATGTACTCGATGGCCGCGATGGTCTCCGGCGAGTTGATCACCACGCGCTCGTTCTCGTCCTGCACCGAGGCGCCGTAGGACCACATCAGGGCCCGCAGCACCATGTTCGAGTCGATCTCCTGCGACATGCCGAGGCCGAGCGGGACGCCCTTGCTGCGCTTGATCTCCGCGGCGCCGGTCAGCAGCTCGTCCCAGGTGGACGGACCACCCGGCATGCCGACCGGCTCCCACAGCGAGCGGCGGTAGTTGCCGGGGTCGGGCACCCAGCCGGGGGAGTAGGCGTAGAACTTCCCGGTCGCCGGGTTGCGGCTGGACTTCTCGCACAGTGGCAGTTGCCGGCCCCAGCGCCGGTTCGCCTCGGCGACCAGGTCCTTCATGTCCAGCACGCTCGGCTCGAACTGGGACAGCGTCGCGATGTACTGGATCAGGTCGTGCCCCTGGCGGGCCTGGATCTCGGCGGCGATGCGGGTCGGGATCTGGGCCTGGTCGATGTGGTCGACCGTGACGTTGACGCCGACGCGCGAGCCCCAGTCGCGCGCGAACCGGTCGAACCACTCGTCGTGGCTGGGCACGAAATGGCTCCACAGCAGGATCCGCAGGTCGCCGGACAGCTTCGTGGCGGGCTCGGTGAAGACCTCCTGCGGCGCCTGCCCCGGGGCGGTGCCCACGCCGCCGGTGTCCTCCTCCGAGGCGCACGCGGCGAGCGCCGCCGACCCCAGCGTCAGGGCTGCCGCCGCGCGCAGCACGTCCCGCCTGCTGTGTCGTGAACCGAAGAAGTCGTTCATCTCGACTCCTCCCCGTGGGGGTGGCTCGAATCCCAGCGTGTATCCCCCAATGTGATCCACAACACATTTTGTGACCGATCTGAGATACAGTGCGGCGTGGTCGCGGTCATCGCCCTGGTCGTCGCCGCCTTCCTGGCGGCGGTGGCCGCGTTCCACTGGTGGGCCTGGCGGCGCCTGGTCGCCGACGCGCTGCCGCACGGCTCGGTGCGGCGGCGGGTCGCGACCGGGACGCTCGTGGCCGGGCCGCTGCTCATGGTGGCCGCGCCGCTGACCGAGTTCGCCGGCGCGCCGTACTGGCTGGTCCGGGTGGTGTCGTGGCCCGGGTTCCTCTGGATGGCGGTGTGCGTGTACCTGCTGCCGGCCCTGCTGGCCGGCGAGGTGGTGCGCCCGCCGCTGCGCCGCCTGCTCGCCCGCCGGGACACCGGGCCGGTGCCGCCGCAGACGGCGGTGACGCGGCGGGTGTTCGTGTCGCGCGTCGTGGGCGGCGCGACCGTCGCCGCGGTGGCAGGCACCGTCGGCTACGGCGTGCACAGCCTGTTCAGCGGGCCCCGCGTGCTGGACGTGACGGTGCCGCTGGCGAAACTGCCGCCCGGCGCGGACGGGTTCCGGATCGCGGTGGTCAGCGACATCCACGCCGGCCCGCTGCTGGGCCGCGGGTTCACGCGGCACGTGGTGGACACGATCAACGCGACCTCGCCGGACCTGGTTGCGGTCGTGGGCGACCTGGTCGACGGCGACGTCGAAGACCTCGCCCCCGCGGTGGCGCCGCTGGCCGGGCTGCGCTCGCGGCACGGCACCTTCTTCGTGACCGGCAACCACGAGTACCTCTCCGGCGCCGGGCAGTGGGTGGACCACGTGCGGGACCTCGGCATGCGGCTGCTGGCCAACGAACGTGTCGAGCTGCCCGGTTTCGACCTGGCGGGCGTCAACGACGTGAGCGCGGACGAGGGCGAGGGCCCGGACTTCGCGAAGGCGCTCGGCGGCCGCGACCTTGCGCGGGCCACGCTGTTGCTGGCGCACCAGCCGATCCTGGTCGGCGAGGCGGCCGCGCACGGCGTGGACCTCCAGCTGTCCGGCCACACGCACGGCGGGCAGTTCTGGCCGGGGCACCTGGTGGTGTCCGGCATCCAGCACACCCTGGCCGGGCTGACCCGCCACGGCGGCACGCAGCTCTACGTCACCCGCGGCGCGGGGGCGTGGGGACCGCCGGTGCGGGTCGGCGCCCCGCCCGACATCACGGTGGTCCGCCTGGCGTCGCGCTAGGACTCGACCAAGGCGCCTCCGGTGAACAGCTCGTACACGAAGTTGACGAAGAAGAACCCGAAGAACAGGAAGTTCAGCAACAGGGTCGCGGTGATGCCCTCCGGCGGGGCGGCGGGGGTGACGAGCCCGCGGATCGCGTCCCACCACACCGATCCCGGCACGGTCGCCGGTGGCCACGACGTCGCGGGAGATCTCGACGTTGTAGGAGGTCTGCAGCAGCGCGGAGACCGTGATGACCCAGCCGACTGCCGATGGAAATGCCGAGCGTGATCAGGCTCGGCCCGATCACGAACCGGACGACCTGCGCCGGCCTCAGCCGCTGGACCCGGAGCACCTCCTGCTGACGCCGATCTGGTGCTCACCGACCGCGGCCGGGGGCACCGGCCTTCCGGATGCGCCGACCATGACCACCTCCGGGCCCGATACGGACTTTCCGGGCAGCAAGCACCCCGGTGCGCGCCGGGTCAAGGGCCCGCGCGCAGATCGTGACATTCGGCTCTAGGCGGCCCCGGCCACGGTTCGCTATACCCCTGCGGAGGCCCTCGACGGGGAGGAAGGCCAATGTCCAGAAGGCTGATCGTGTGCTGCGACGGCACCTGGTGCGACCCCGAACTGGACGCGGTCACCAACGTGCGCCGCCTGCACAACGCGCTCGCCGCCGCCGACAGCAGCGGCCGCGAGCAGCTGTCGAGCTACCGGCGCGGCGTCGGCACCCGGGGCGGGCTGCTGAGCAGGCTCGCCGCGGGCGCGATCGGCGCCGGGCTGCCGAAGGACATCGTGGCCGCCTACCTGTGGCTGTGCACCAGCTACCGCCCCGGCGACCAGATCGCGTTGTTCGGGTTCAGCCGCGGCGCCTTCACCGCCCGCAGCCTCGCCGGGCTGGTGAAGGAGTCCGGCCTGCTCGACCTGCGCGAGGTCGACTCGCGCACCAGCGGGCTGCTGGCCGCCCGCGCCTACCGGCACTACCGCACCCGCTCACCCGGCGACACGTGGCGGGGCGGCCTGCGGTTCCACTTCGACCCGGAGCGGGCCGCAAACATCCCGATCGACTTCATCGGCGTGTGGGACACCGTGGGCGCGCTCGGCGTGCCCGGCTACTTCGCCGGGCTGAGCGAGCTGACCCCGGGCTCGCGTTACCAGTTCCACGACGTCGAGCTGAACCCGCACATCCCGTACGCGCGGCACGCGCTGGCGCTGGACGAGTGGCGACGGCCCTTCACCCCGACGCGGTGGACGCCCAACGGCAGCACCGACATGGCGGAACGCTGGTTCCCGGGCAGCCACATGGATGTCGGCGGCGGCCACCGGGAGACCGGGCTGAGCGACATCTCGCTGCAGTGGATGACCGACGAGGCGGCGAAGTGCGCGGGCATCGCCTTCCACCCACCCGCGCTGGCCGGCCTCGCGCCGGACCCGGCCGGGCTGCTGCACGACGACGACCGCGGCGTGTTCGGGGTCGCGCCGCCGCTGGTGGACCCGCTGCTGCAGCCGCTGCTGGAGGTCGGTCTGCACTACCGGCCGCGAGCGGTGCCCGCCGTCGTGCCCGGCGGCCAGGGCGGTGTGCTGGACCCGTCGGCGCTGGAACGGCAGCAGGCGCAGCCGATCACCGGCGGCCCGTACCGGCGGACGCGCATCCTGGGCAGCGGCCAGCAGGCGACGATCGAGGTTCCGGCGGAGGAGCTGTGGACCGGCACCGGGCTCTACCTGGAACCCGGCCGGTACACGTTTACGGCGGCCGGGCAGTGGTCGGACGGCGTGGACTGGTGCGGGCCAGGCGGGATCCCGCTGCTGCGCGGGCTGAGCCCGCGCCGGCTGGCCGGCAGCGTGGTCGGCGAGGCGGTCGGACTGTACCGGCTCGTGCGCCGCGCCCGCGGCGCGCACGCCCCGCTCGCGCCGCGCGAGGTGGACCTGCCATGGCTGTACCTCGTCGGCTACGTCGCCAACGACAGCGACCGCACCGGCGCGGACCCCGAACACGAACGGATCGCGATCGGCGCGGGCACCGCCCACGAGGTCACCGAGCCCGGGTACTTCTACGCCTTCGCCAACGACGCGTGGGGTTTCTACGGCCGCAACTCCGGCGCGGTCCGCCTGACAGTGACGCGGCTCTAGATTGTGCTGCCCGAGCGGCGATCGGTTGTGCTGCCCGAGCGGCGAGCCGGCTGCGGCGGGCCGGCAGCCGGCGCGCGGCCGGTGGTGGCCGTCGGCGGGCTGGGCCGCTACCCGCACAGGCTCCGGCGCAGCGCGGGTGGCTGCGGCTGCGGTGGTTCACTCCCGGTGGCGGGCCGGTCAGTCACCGCCCCGGCACGTAGCGCCGGGGCGCGGTGGGCCGCCTGGCGGTGACCCGGGCTAGGCGAGGACGGCTTCGATGCGGAAGTAGTCCAGCGCGTAGGGCATCGGTGGCTGGGCGGGCAGCCGCGGGGTGCGGATGGTCAGCGTGCGCATCAACGCCGCGCGCAGTGCTTCGCGGCCGGTGAGCAGCGCCAGGTCCACCCCGGCGCAGCGCTGCGGGCCGCGGCTGAAGTGGTTCACCCCCGGCGGCGGGCCGTCCAGCCACCGCCCCGGCACGAACGCGTCCGCGTCCGGCACGCGCGCCGGGTCGCGGTGGAAGAACGTGTTCACCACCAGGATCCGCGTCCCGGCGGGCAGGACCGTCCCGTCGTCCCACACCACCTCGGCGCGGGTCTCCCTGGACAGCATCGGCGTGGTCGGCCACAGCCGCATCGTCTCCTGCAGGCACGCCGCCGCGTGGTCCGCGTCCGCCAGGGCGCGTTCGGCGTCCGCCGGGCGCTGGCCGAGCACCGCGAGCGCCCGCAGCGCGTTGGCCGCCAGGGTGTCGCCGAGCGCGAACAGCCAGTGCGTCACCTGCGCGCCCGGCTCGGTGTCCGGACCGGCCGGCGTGTCCGCGATCGCCGCGGCCAGGCTGCCCGGCTCGGCTCGTTCCAGGTGGCCCTCGACGCTTGCGCGGAAGGCGGGCAGACGCCGGGACGGCCGGCGCGGCAACCGGTTCGCCTCGGCCATCATCCGCTCCAGCGTCACCGACAGCGCGTCGTCACCGGCGGCCTCGTCGCCCAGCACGACCCGGCGCGCGATCCGCTGGAACGCCCGGTTCCACGGCCGCCACCCGGTCACCGCGGGCAGCCGGGTGATCTCCTCCGCGACGCACTGCGCCACGCGCGGCGCGAGGGCGGGCACCGACGCGAGCACCGCGTCCGTGAACCGGCGCCGCTCCCGCCACGCCTCGCCCCGTGAGATCGTCACCGCGCCGGGCTGGAAGTGCGCCATGCCCCGGTGTTTCGGGTCCGGGTCGCCGGCGTAGACGTCGACCGGCCCCTCGAGCACCCGGTCGGCGTCGCGCGGGTCGAGCAGAAGCACCGTCCCGCCGACGCGCACCGGCCGGGGGTTCCGGCGCGCCATCGCCGACAGGTGCCGCACCGCCGCGCCGTCCACCCCGGCGGCCGCCGCGGCCCGGACCACGGCGGGCCTGCGGGCGAACAGCCCCTGCGCCAGGTTCGGCGCCAGCACCAGCGCGCCGACCGCCAGCGCGTCGGGCAGGGCCGCGCGGGGCACCACGGCGCGGGCGGGGAGGGTGGTCGTGGACATCAATTCCACCTCCGGCGAGGACAATTCCGCGGAGATTCGATTCCGGCCTTTTCCAGGCTACCCGGGAAAATGCGCAATCGCCCGGCTGCCGGTGTTGGTGAAATTCCCGCAGCGGCGCCGCGCACTTGGGCCATCCGGGTACTGGACAGGGCGCGTGATCCGGTGCCACGCTGGGCATTTCGCGACGCACGCTGGCAGGCAAGGCGCCGATCTTCGCACGTCCATTCGCGCAACCGACGAATACGGGGGAACCCGCGATGGCCGATCAAGAAAACACCACCCGGACATATCGCACCAGCCTGCCCTGGCGGGCCTTCACCATGATCACCGGAATCGTCGACCGCGTGGTGGGCTGGGACCGGCTGCCGGTCCCGCTCGGCCTGCTCGACCTGATCGGCCTGCGCACCAGGCTGCGCCAGGAGAACCTGCACGACATGAGCCGCCTGCCGGCGATGGGCACGCCGCCGGTGCCGCCGCTCACGCCGGACCACCTGGTGAGCCGGTCCGTCGACGGCAGCCACAACGACCTGACCGAGCCCGCGATGGGCATGGCGGGCTCGCGGTTCGGCCGCAACATCCCGCTCGACAAGATCACCCCGGCCACCGAGGACTCGGTGCTCACGCCGAGCCCGCGCGAGATCAGCCGGAAACTGCTGACCCGCACCACGTTCGTGCCTGCCACGTCGGTGAACTCGCTGGTGGCCGCGTGGCTGCAGTTCATGATCCGCGACTGGTTCAGCCACGGCACCAGCCCCACGGAGAACCCGTGGGTGGTGCCGCTGGCCGACGACGACACCTGGCCGGACAAGCCCATGCGCATCATGCGCACGCCCGGCGACCCGACCCGCCCGCCGGGCGCGTCGATGCCCCAGACCCGCGTCAACGTGCTCACCCACTGGTGGGACGGCTCGCAGATCTACGGCGTCACCGGCGAGGAGCAGGGCTGGCTGCGCAGCGGCGAGCAGGGCAAGCTGCGGGTGCTCGACAACGGCCTGCTGCCGATCCCCGACGACCCGTCCCGCGATCCCGCGCTGGTCCCCGGCTTCTGGCTCGGCACCGAGATGCTGCGCACGCTGTTCACGTTGGAGCACAACGCGATCTGCGACCGGCTGCACGCCGAGTACCCGTCGTGGCCGGACGAGGAGCTGTTCCAGCGCGCCCGCCTGGTCACCTCGGCGCTGCTGGCGAAGATCCACACCGTGGAGTGGACGCCCGCGGTGATCAGCCACCCGACCACGAAGGCCGCGCTGCGGGCCAACTGGTTCGGGCTGGCGGGGGAGCGGGTGCACCGGCTGTTCGGCCGCATCAGCGGCAGCGAGGTGGTCAGCGGGATCCCGGGCGGCGCGACCGACCACTACGGGGTGCCGTTCGCGCTGACCGAGGAGTTCGTCGCGGTGTACCGGATGCACCCGCTGGTGCGCGACACCTGGAGCCTGCGCTCCGCCGGCGACGACGCCACGATCCTGGACTGCGAGTTCCCCGACATCGCCGGCGCCAACGCGCTCAAGGTCCTCAACAGCATCGCGATGACCGACCTGCTGTACTCCTTCGGCACCCTGCCGCCGGGCCTGGTCACGCTGCACAACTTCCCCAAGCACCTGCAGCAGTTCCAGCGCCCGGACGGGCACCTGCAGGACCTGGCGGCCACCGACATCCTGCGCTCGCGGGAGCTCGGCGTGCCGCGGTACAACGAGTTCCGCCGCCTGCTGCACCTGCCGCCGGCGCGGGACTTCCGCGACCTGACCGCCGACCCGGAGTGGGCCGAGGAGATCCGCCGCGCCTACGACGGGGACATCGAGCAGGTCGACCTCACGGTCGGCATGTTCGCCGAGCGCCGCCCGGAGGGCTTCGCGTTCAGCGACACGGCGTTCCGCATCTTCGTCCTGATGGCCTCGCGGCGGCTCAACAGCGACCGGTTCTTCACCGAGTACTACACGCCCCAGGTCTACTCCGAGGCCGGGCTGGCGTGGATCCGGGACAACTCGATGGCCACCGTCCTCACCCGGCACTACCCGGGCCTGCGGCCGGTGCTCGCGACGGTGGACAACGCGTTCGCCGCGTGGGAGGTGCGGACATGACCGTCGTGGACGAGGCCGCGCTGCTGCGCGCGAGCCACGACGAGCTGGACCGGCTGTTCCGGGCCAGCCCGCCCGGCGAGGTGCCGCACGGCCCGATGGACGGCACCGCGGTGCTCGCGCCGGGCACGCCGGTGAACCGGCTGGTCGCCTCCCTCGCCCGGTCGGTGGCCTGGCGCGGCAAGGTCTTCGACCCCGCGGGCCGGACCCTGGCGAACCGCATCGGCCCGGTCGGCGTGACCGCGATCAAGGCGGCCGTCGCGCCCGGGCACAGCTGGGTGGACGGCCGGGAGTGCGTCGTCATCGACTACTCCAAGACCTCGCTGGTGGCCCGCGGGGTGCGGGACGAGATCCGGCTGGTGGCCAAGGACCTCTACCTCGGCGTGGTGTGGCTGTGGCGGCGCCGGGTCGGCTGGTTCCTGCTGCGCAGGCCCGGCACCGGCGCCGCGGCCCGCCCGTCGCCGCACCAGGTCCCGCTCACCATCCGGGCGCCGCTGCGGCAGGGCCACGAGGGCGACGTGCCCGGACTGCTGGACGAGCTGCGCAAGGGCGTCGACTCCGACGGCGGCCCGTTCCGCGACATGGCCGGGGTGCACTTCGCGCGGGTGTTCGTGCTCCCGCCCGACGGTGACGGCCGCGAGTCGCTGGTCTACATGGCCGAGCTGGACACGCCCGTGCTGGCCCACCTGCACGACCTCGCCGCCGCCCGCGGCGACGCGCTGTCCGCGTTGCTCGGGTTGTGCGAGGAGTACCCGGAAACCCGCACCGCGGGCGGCCGGGTGCGGTGGCTGCGCGACCACGAGATCCCGCCCGTCGCGACGTACGTGCACCGCGCCGGGCGGAGCCTCGCGCGGATCCGGGACGAGGCGAGGCTGCGGGAACGCATCGAGCAGTTCCTCGACGAGAAACCGGAGTGGACGGGCACCGGCGAGGTGGCGGTGCACCGCGCGATCCGGGACTTCGTCGCGCAGCAGCCGGACCTGTCCTGGGCGCTGCGGCCCGCGGCCCCCACCGCGGTGGGGCACCGCCTGCGCGAGGCCGCGCACCTGGTCGCGGTCCCCGCGGTCGCGCCGCTGCTGCTGCCGGCCGTCCCGGCGCTCGCCGCGCTGATCCGCCTCAAGGAGCTGCGCGACGAGCCCGAACACGCGACCGTGTCCCGGGAGCGGCTCGCCGAGCTGACGCAGCAGGAGGACACCCGGGTGCAGAACCCGTTCACCGCCACCGGCTACGTCAAACCGGGACCGGTGCGGCACTTCACCCTGCGCACCGTCCTGTTCGGACTGGACTGGTTCAACCGGCACGTCTACGCCACCGACAACCTGGCCGGGGTGCGGACCATCCACTTCGCCCGGTGGGTCTACCTCGACGGCGGCCGCAGGCTCGTCTTCGCCAGCAACTACGACGGCAGCCTGGAAAGCTACATGGACGACTTCATCGACAAGCTGTCCGCCGGGCTCAACGCGGTGTTCAGCAACGGCGTCGGCTACCCGCGCACGCGGTGGCTGCTGTGGGGCGGGGCCCGGGACGAGCAGGCCTTCAAGTCCTACCTGCGCGCCCACCAGCTGCCCGCCGTCTGGTACTCCGCCTACGGCGACCTGTCGGCCCGCAACATCGACGACAACTCCGCCCTCCGGGACGGTCTCACCCGCGACCTCGACGCGGATGCGGCGCGGTCCTGGCTGGCCCTGCTGTGAGGTGCCGGTGATGACCCTCGACTTCAGCGACACCCAGGGCCTGCTCGTCCGCGGCTACGGCGGGCTGCGGCACGCCACGTTCCTGCTGTTCGCCGTCACCGACGAACGGGCGGCCCGCGCGGCGCTGCGGAACCTGGCGGGCCAGGTGTCCACGGCGGCGGCCAAGCCGGCCGAGACCGCGGTCAACGTGGCCCTCACCGCCGCCGGGATGCGCGCGCTCGGCGTCCCCGCGGCGGTCGCCGACTCGTTCTCGGCGCCCTTCGCCGAGGGCATGACCACCGAGCACCGCAGCCGCCTGCTCGGCGACTCCGGCGACGCCGACCCGCGGCGGTGGGCGTGGGGCGGGCCGTCCACCACGCCGGTGCACGTGCTGGTCCTGGTGTACGCGGCGACCGCGACCGCGCTGCGGCGGCGCGCAGCCCAGATCAAGCGGGAGAGCGAGGGACTGTCCCTGACCGTCGCGCTGCCCACCGACGCGCTCACCCCGACCGAGCCGTTCGGCTTCCGCGACGGCCTGTCCCAGCCGAAGCTGTCCGGCCTGGGGGAGGAGGCCGCGCCCGGCGACGTCGAGCTGGGCGAGTTCGTCCTCGGCTACCCCAACGCCTACGGGCGGCTCACCGAACGGCCGCTGTTGCCCGCCGACGCCGATCCGCGCGGCCTGCTGCCGCGCACCGCCGACGGCGCCGCCGACCTCGGCCGCAACAGCAGCTACCTGGTGTTCCGCCAGCTCCGCCAGGACGTCGACGGGTTCTGGGCGCACCTGCGCGAGCGGGCGGGCGGCGAGCAGCCCGCCCGGCGGCTCGCGGCCAAGATGGTGGGCCGGTGGCCCAGCGGCGCGCCGCTCGTCCTCGCCCCGGAGCGGGACGAACCCGCGCTCGCCGAACAGGACTTCGCCTACCACGCCGAAGATCCGCACGGCCTGTCCTGCCCGCTGGGCGCGCACGTGCGCCGCGCGAACCCACGCGACTCGCTCGACCCCGACCCGGGCTCGGCGAAGTCGGTGGCGGTCAACAACCGGCACCGGCTGCTGCGCCGCGGCCGCAGCTACACGATCGCCGGCGCGGACGGTTCCGGCCCGGACGAACGCGGGCTGCACTTCCTGTGCCTGAGCGCCAACCTGGCCCGGCAGTACGAGTTCGTGCAGCACACCTGGATCAACAGCCCGGTGTTCAACGGCCTGCACGACGACGCCGACCCGCTGGTCGCGCCGAAGAACGGGCGGGGCGCCCTGTTCACCGAGCAGGCCACCCCGGTGCGGCGGCGGCACAGCGGGTTGCCGTCCTTCGTGCAGGTCCGTGGCGGCGCGTACTTCTTCCTGCCCGGCGTGGCGGCACTGCGGTACCTGGCGGCGTGATGAACTGGCTGAAACTGCTCAACGACGCGGTGCTCGGGCTGGTCGCGGCGGAGCGGCGGGTCGACCCGTGGGTCCGGCCCGCCTTCGACGCCGTGGTCCGGCCGCCGGTCCAGGCGCTCGTGCAGGCCGCGCTGGTCCGTAGCCGGGTGCCCGGCTCGCCGGTGCCCGCCGAGGAGACGCCGCTGCCCGGGGAGGCCGCCGCCACCGACGAGATCGTCGACCTGATGAGCCGGTTCCTGCACCGGCACTACACGCACGGGCACGCGCTGCGGGCGGGCAACACGAAGACCTACGGCGTGGTGCGCGGCTCCCTGCGGATCCACGACGATCTGCCGTTCCCGGTGCGGCACGGGCTGTTCGCGCGCCCGGCGACCTACCCGGCCTGGGTACGCTTCGCCGGCCCCGGGCCGTTCGCCCCGCCGGACCTGAAGGACAACGGGGTGCTCAGCATCGGCGTCAAGCTCGTCGGGGTGCCGGGGCCGAAGCTGCTCGACGACGAGCGGCACACGCTGGACCTCACCGGCATCAGCGCGCCGACGTTCACCACCCCGGACGTGGTGGAGAACGCGAAGCTGCAGCGGCAGATCGGGAACGACTCGCCGCTGTGGTACTTCGTGAACCCGCGGGACAGCCACCTCGCCGACCTGGTGATGCAGGGGCTCTACGCCCGCACGCACAGCAGCCCGCTGGACACGCCGTACTGGAGCTGCGCGGCGTACCTGCTCGGCCGGGGCCGGGCGATGCAGTACCGGTTCGTGCCGCGGGGCGCGCGCGGGCGGGCGCCGTGGAACCCGTCCGACGACTACCTGTCCGAGGCGCTGCGGGCCACGCTCGCGCAGCGCCAGGCCGGGTTCGACCTGTGCCTGCAGGTGCAGACCGAGCCGCGGCGGATGCCGGTCGAGGACGCCTCGATCGTGTGGCCGGAGCGGCTGTCGCCGCCGGTGCGGGTCGCGACACTGGTACTGGACCGGCAGGAACTCGACCCGGCAGAGCAGCGCGCCCGGGCGGACAGCCTGTCGATCAACCCGTGGCACACCATCGCCGAGCACCGGCCGCTGGGCAGCCAGAACCGGGCCCGGCGGGAGGTCTACCAGCAGCTGTCCCGGCTGCGGCAGGACATGAACGCGGTCAAGCACGTGGAACCGGGCGCGGAGCGGTTCTTCCCGGAGGACGGCCGTGGTTGAGCACCTGCGGGTCGCCGCGAACGGGCTGGACTTCCACGTGCTGGCCGACGGCCCGCGCGACGCCCCGCCGGTGTTGCTGCTGCACGGGTTCCCGGAGGGCGCGGCCGGGTGGCGGCCCACGATGGCTGCCTTGGACGGCCTGCGGGTGTACGCGCCGGACCTGCGCGGCTACCCGTGCAGCGACCGGCCACGGCGGGGCTACGACGTGTTCACGCTCACCGACGACGTCCGGCTGCTCATCGAGGCGCTCGGGCTGGACCGGCCCGCGCTGGTGGCGCACGATTGGGGCGGCGCGCTGGGATGGATCTTCGCGCACCGGTTCGGGCCGGTGATCAGCCGGCTGGTCGTGGTGAACTGCACCCACCCGCGCACGCTGGTGCGGGCCGCGCTGACGTTCCGGGAGCTGCAACCGCTGCGGATCCCGTGGGTGCTGCCGTTCCAGGTGCCGTTCGCGCCGGAGTTCCTGCTGACGACCCGGCTGGGCCGCGCCGGGCTGCGGCTGTCGTTCACGCTGCGGGAGGGCTCGCGGGGCCGGATGGACCGGGCGCTGGTGGACGAGCTGGTCGGCCGGTTCCGGTCGGCCGCCGATCTGGGCCCGCCGATCGACTACTACCGCGCGATCCTCGCGACGCTGGTGTTCCCGCTGTCCCGCGCGCGGCTGTACGCCACCTACGACCGCCCGATCCCGGTGCCGGTGACGCTGGTGTGGGGGCTGGAGGACGAGGCGCTGCCGTCGGCCGTGGCGCGGGACAGCTTCCGCGACGCGGGCTGCGACGTGGAGTGGCGGCCGCTGGAGGGCATCGGGCATTTCGTGGACCTGGAGGCGCCGTCGTTGCTGGCGGCGGAGATCGAGCGGGCGGTACTCGTCAAACCGGCTTGATGTATCAAGGCAGTTTGATGCACCATGGGGAGATGGTCCCGGATTTCGTCCGGCTCGCCGCCCACCCGCTGCGGTGGCAGCTGCTCGGCCTGCTCGCGGGCGGCGACCTGCGCGTCCGCGAACTGGTCGCGCTGACCGGTGAGCCGCAGAACCTGGTGTCCTACCACCTGCGGCTGCTGCGCGAGGCCGGCCTGGTGACCGCGGCGCGCAGCACGTTCGACGGCCGGGACAGCTACTACCACCTCGACCTGCGCCGGTGCGGGGACGGGCTGGCGGCGGCGGGCGCCGCGCTGCACCCGTCGCTGGGCCAGGGCGTGGTGCCGGTGCGGCGGGGGATCGCCGTGTTGTTCGTGTGCACCGGGAACAGCGTGCGGTCGCCGATGGCCGAGGCGCTGCTGCGGCACCACACCGAGGGGCGCGTGCGGGCGGCGAGCGCCGGGGTGCGGCCGGCGGAGCGCCTGCACCCGTCCGCCGTGCGCGTGATGCGCGAGCTGGGCGTGGCGGTTTCGGGGAGGCCCCGCGACGTCCGCACGATGACGCGGCGCCGGTTCGACCACGTGATCACGTTGTGCGACAAGGCCCGGGAGGTCTGCCCGGAGCTGGGGGCGCGGCGGGCGCACTGGAGCATTCCCGAGCCCGAGGGGTACGAGGGTTTCCGCGCGACGGCCGCGGAGATCGATGTCCGTGTCCGGCACCTGGTGCCGGCCCTGACCGGAGGAGCAGTGTGATGACCGAACACGCCTCGGTCCGCTACCTGGTCGACGACGTCCAGGCGGCGGTCGACTTCTACACCGGGCACCTGGGGTTCACGGTGAACACCAGTGCGGCCCCCGCGTTCGCCGACGTGCTGCGTGGACCCCTGCGGCTGCTGCTGTCCGGCCCGGCGAGCTCCGGCGCGCGGGCCACACCGTCCGGAATGGACGGTGGAGGCAACCGGATCCACCTGGTGGTCCCGGAACTGGACGCGGAGATCGAGCGCCTGCGCGCCGAAGGGGTGTCCTTCGTCGGCGAGCCGGTCACCGGACCGGGCGGGCGGCAGATCCTGCTCACCGACCCGGCCGGCAATCTGGTCGAGCTGTTCCAGCCAGCGGCCGGGTGAACGGCGTCACGCCGCGGCGCAGCGCCTCGCGACAGCCAACTCACCGCCCGGAAGAGCCAACACGGCCGCGGGCGGCGTGTTTGCCGCTTCGGTGAGCGGAGCCGGCTTCTGGCGCACGCCCGTCCGGGCTTGCACCGGCGGCCGGTGAATCGTCACCGGCGGGTGGCGCGCACGAGCACATCGGGGCGAACGCGCGCGCGTTCGCTGATCGCCCACGCCCCGAGCGCGCCCAGGGCGAACGCCGCACCCAGGAGGGCGCAGGTCGTCCAGCCCGCGGCGTCGAACAGGGCGGTCGTCGCGGTGGCGCCGAGTGCGGAGCCCAGCGAGTAGAAGACCATGTAGCCGCCGATCGCGCTGCTGGTCCGGTCCGGGAACGCGCTCGTGAGGACGTGCTGGTTGCCGACGTGCACGGCCTGGACGGCGAAGTCGAGCACGACCACGCCGGCGATCAGCAGCACCAGTGACCAGCCGAGCTGCCCGATCGCGACCCACGACCCGAGCAGGAGCGCGAGCGCGACGCCGCTGACCCGGGCGCCGTGGCCGGCGTCGGCCCAGCGGCCGGACCGCGCGGCGCCCAGCGCGCCGGCCAGCCCGGCGATCCCGAACAGCCCGATCTGCGCCTCGCTCAGCCGCCACGGCTCGCCGGCCAGCGGCAGCGCCAGCCCGCTCCACAGCGTGCCGAACGAGGCGAAGAGGAAGAACGCGATCAGCCCTCGCCCGAGGAACACCGGCCGCGTGAACAGCCCGCCCAGTGACCGGAGCACCCGCCGGTACGGTTCCGCGCCGGCCCGGACGTCCGCGGGCAGCGCGACCAGGCTGAACACGCACAGGGCGGCCGCGAGGACCGCGAGGGCGAGGTAGCTGCTCCGCCAGCCCCACAGCTCCGCCAGGCTCCCGGTGACCACCCGCGCGCCGAGGATGCCGGCCACCACGCCGGAGGTGACGACGCCGAGGTTCCGGCCGCGCTCGCCGGGCGGGGAGATCGCCGCGGCGAACGCGACCGCGGTCTGCACGACCACCGCGAACGCACCGGCCACGACGAGACCGGCGAACGCCAGCCACGCGGCAGGCGCGGTCGCGGTGACCGCCAGTCCGGCGGCCACCAGCCCCAGGTGCGCGGCGATCAGCCGCCTGCGGTCGAGCATGTCGCCGAGCGGCACCAGCAAGACCAGCCCGGCCAGGTACCCCAGCTGCGCGGCGGCCACGAGCCAGCCGGCCGAATCGCGGGCGACGCCGAGGTCCTGCCCCATCTGGACGAGCACCGGCTGCCCGGCGTACACCCCGGCGACCGCCACCCCGCACACCGCCGCCAGCAGCAGCCTCGTTCCGCGCCCCACCCGTGCCTCCAATTTGGTTTCAAATTGCAACTCTTCGGAGGTTAGGGCAGAATGGTTTCATTACGCAACTCATTGGAGGGCGGCGTGTGGACGGACCCGGAGTGCCCGGTCGCGCGGGCGGCGGACGTGGTCGGGGACCGGTGGAGCCTGCTGATCATCCGGGACGCGATGGACGGCGCCCGCTCGTTCACCGACTTCCAGCAGCGCACCGGCATCGCCCGCAACATCCTCGCCGACCGGCTCCGCAAGCTCGCCGCGCACGGCCTGATCACCCAGGTCGAGGCGCCGTCGGGCAGGCGGAAGGTGTACGCGCTCACCCCGGCTGGCAAGGACCTGTTCCCGGTGATCGTCACGCTCCGGCAGTGGGGCGAGCGCCACGCCTACGCGACCGGTGAACGGCATTCGGTGCTGGTCGACGACCGCGGCGAGGTCGTCCCGCCGCTCGTCCCTGCCGACGCGGGCGGGCGGCCGCTGACGAGTGACACCACGTCGGTGCGCAAGTAGTGTGCGAAGCGTGCGGCGGGTCGGCGTGACGGACGAGGAACTGCTGGTGGAGGTCGCCCTCACGCGGCTGGACCACCCGGACCTCGACCTGGAGGAGATCGCCGAACTGGTGGTGCGCAAGGCGGGGCCGGACGCCGTGCTCGAGTTCGCGTCGCGCAACCTCGCCGAACGGGGCGAACTGCGGGGCGCCATGTTCGCGGCGGCTGTCGAGCACGTGATCCGGGTGGTGCTGACGCTGCGCGGGCCTTCGGACTAGCCCGCGGTCTGCGTGTTGTCGGTAGTGGGCGGGGTTTGCGGCCACGACGAAGGAAGCCGGCAGCGGCCGGCGTCGGGGTTTTGGGGCAGAGGCTGCGCGGCGGTCGTGGGGCCGGCGCGACCGAGAGCCGGCGGCCGTCGAGCACGTGATCCGGGTCGTGCTGACCCTGCGCGGGCCTTCGGGCCAGCCGCGCGCGACCGCCGCCGCATCCTCCCCGGCTCCGGTGAACTCCCGGCGCGTGCTCGCCGGACTAGCAGGTGGGGCTGCCCGCGCCGGCGGACAGCCCCACCCGGCTCACGCGCCGATCGTGGCGGTGTCGATGACGAAGCGGTACCGCACGTCGCTGTTCTCGACGCGCTCGTAGGCCTCGTTGACCTGGTCGGCGGAGATCGTCTCGATCTCGGCGCCGATGCCGTGCTCGGCGCAGAAGTCGAGCATCTCCTGCGTCTCGGCGATCCCGCCGATCATCGACCCGGCCAGCACCTTGTTGCCGCCGAGCAGGGAGAACGCGTTGTAGGACAGCGGCTCGCCGGGCGCGCCGACGTTGACCATCGCGCCGCCGACGCGCAGCAGGCCGAGGTAGGCGTCCACCGGCAGCTTGGCCGACACGGTGTTCAGGACCAGGTCGAACCGGCCGCGCAGCGCCTCGAACGTGCCCTCGTCGCTGGTCGCGTAGTAGTCCTTCGCGCCGAGCCGCAGGCCGTCCTCCTGCTTCTTGAGGCTCTGGCTGAGCACGGTGACCTCAGCGCCCATCGCCGCGGCCAGCTTGACCGCCATGTGGCCGAGCCCGCCGAGGCCGATCACGGCGACCTTCTTGCCCGGGCCGGCGCCCCACCGCCGCAGCGGCGAGTAGGTGGTGATCCCGGCGCACAGCAGCGGCGCGGCGACGTCGAGGCCGATGCCGTCGGGGATGCGGCAGACGAAGGCTTCCTTGACGACGATCTGCCTGCTGTAGCCGCCGTAGGTGTTCTCGCCGTCGAAGCCGACCCCGTTGTAGGTCTGGACGTTGCCCTTGACGCAGAACTGCTCGGTGCCCGCGCGGCAGTACTCGCACTCGCCGCACGAGTCGACCATGCAGCCGACGCCGACGCGGTCGCCGACCCGGTACTTGGTCACGTCGGGGCCGACAGCGGCGACGACACCGGCGATCTCGTGACCGGGCACCATCGGGAAGATGGCCTGGCCCCAGTCCTCCTTCGCCTGGTGGATGTCGCTGTGGCAGATGCCGGCGAACTTGATGTCGATCAGCACGTCGTCCGGCCGCAGGTCCCGCCGCTCGATGGTGGTGGGCGCGAGGGGCGCGCCGGGCGACGGCACCGCGATAGCGTGCGTGGTCGTGGTCATGGATCCTCCCGGAAACGACGTCGCGGGGCATACTGTAAGAGCCCTCATACATCACCTACGTAAGAGGGCTCTTACATATTTCGGCCGGGGGATGTGAGCTGGGTCATGGGCGGCAAGTACCACCACGGCAACCTGCGCGACGAGCTCGTGCGGGTCTCCCTCGACCTGATCGCCGAGCGCGGCGTGGCCGGGTTCTCGGTCGCCGAAGTCGCGCGGCGCGCCAAGGTCAGCCCCGGCGCCCCCTACCGGCACTTCCCGGAGCGGGAGAGCCTGCTCGCCGCCGTCGCCGCCACCGTCGCCTGGCAGCTCGCCGACGAGGTGCGGGCCGCGGTCGAGCGCGAGGACGACCCGGCCGGCGCGCTCGCCGCGGCGGCGGGCGCCTACACCGCGTACCTGATCCGGCGGCGCGCCGGCATGAACCTCATCTACGCCGAGGGGCTGCACGGCCCCGGCTACACCGAGCTGCACGAGAACACGCGCACCCTGACCGACCACTTCCTCGTGCTGTGCCTGCGCTTGTGCGACAGCCCGCAGGAGGCGCTCGAGCTGATGGAGCAGCTGTTCACCCAGGCGCACGGCTACGGCATGTTCTGGCTCGACGGCGTGTTCGTCAAGCACGGCTACACGCCCGAACTGGTGGTCGCGAAGTCGGTCGCCGCGGCCCGCGTCATGATCGAGGGCCACCGCGCCACGACCGGCCCCGGCTGATCAGTCCACAGTAGACGCCGTACCCGCGGGCACGTTCCCCAGCGGTGGCCGGCAGGCGTACCGTCGGCGTTGAAGGGGAACGGGTGTTCCGGATCGTGCGGAGGTGCGACACGTGGGGGCCGGAGTGACGCGGAAGGCCAGGGCGGACAGCGAGCGCAACCGCAGGCGCATCGTGGAGGTCGCGCGCCGTGGGTTCGCCGCGGAGGGGATCGGGCTGCCGATGCGCGAGATCGCGCGCCGGGCCGGTGTCGGGGCTGCGACGCTGTACCGGCACTTCCCGGCGCGACCCGACCTCCTCGACGCGGTGCTGGCCGAGCAGGTCGCCGCCTGCCGCGAGGACGTGCGGACCGCGCTCGCCGACCCGGACCCGTGGCGGGCGCTGAGCGCGATCGTCCGCCGGTTCGGCGAGCGTCAGGTGCGGGACCGTGGCCTCAACGACGTCCTGCTCGGCTCGCACCCGGAGGCGGAGGCGTTCGCCGAGGAGCGGCGCGAGCACACCCGCGCGCTGGACGCGCTCGTGCGCCGCGCCAGGGCCACCGGCGCCGTGCGGCGCGACCTCGCCCCCGAGGACGTGCGGGTGGGGTTGATGGCGATCGCGTCGCTGCGGGGCCTGCCACCGGACCGGGCGCCGGTGGCCATCCGCCGCCTGACGGAGCTGCTGCTCGCCGGCATGCGTTAGCTGCCCGGGTGGCTGACGAATTCAGGGCAGGCGGGCGTGTTCGGCTCGGGTGGCAGCGATCCGCTCACGCGCGAGCGCACGGGCCCGCTTGGTGTCGCCGCCGGTGAGCCGGGCGAGGATCGCTGCGAGCGGCCTGATCTGGCCCCAGCCGCCCCAGTGACCTTCGGGGATCTCGGTGGGGAACACCCAGATCCGGCTGGGGTCACGCGGCCAGGCGCCGTTCTCCGCGTCGAGGATCGCCTCGGTGACCTCGGCGATGACGCTCGCACGCTTCTGCTCGTCGAGCTGGCCCTCGGGGACGGACGGGACGATCTTGTAGCGAGGTGCGTCCGCGGGTTCTCCGCCGACGTAGACGCCGGCCGGCCGGTGCAGCCAGAGCCAGGAGACGGAACGGCTCACCGGGTCGGCGGGGTCGAATCCCTCGTTGCGGACGAGGATCTCGGTGATGCGGTTCAGCAGCGCCGCCTCGGCGTCCGGTTGGAGCGCGCCGTCGGGAATGTAGACGTCGAGCATGGGCACGGTCGATCTCCTTCTTGAGTTTAGTTTTTCAACTCAGGTCGGAGAGCCTAGCCGAGCTGAGTACAGCTTGTAAACTCAGATGGGTACACTCGCCCCATGGAGACGCGGCGGATCGACCCGGTGAACTGCTCGGTGGCGCGCGCCCTCTCGGTGGTGGGGGAGCGCTGGTCGCTGTTGATCGTTCGGGAAGCGCTGGACGGCGCGCGCCGGTTCGGCGAGTTCCACTCCCGCCTCGGGATCGCCAGAAATCTCCTGGCGACGCGGCTCGAGACCTTGGTGACAGCTGGGGTGATGCGCCGCGTGCCGTATCAGGAGCCCGGGGATCGGCAGCGTTTCGCCTACGAGCTCACCGAGCAGGGCCGGGCGTTGCGGCCCACGCTCGTGGCGCTCCTGGAATGGGGCGACAGGTACCTCGCCGATCCGGAGGGACCGTCGGTCATCGTCCGGCACCGGCCCGTCGACGATGGCAGCCCCTGCGACGAGCCGGTCAAGGTCGTCCTCGAGTGCGCTGCGGGGCACAGCCACCTCGCCCCGGAAGACGTCTGCCGCACGCCCGGGCCGGGCGCGCGCTTCGTGGAAAACTCCTGAGGTTCCAGGACCGAACTCAGCAGCTCATATCGCGGGTGGGGTCCCGGCGCGGGCCGGCCGAACCCCGCGACGATCCGCCGGCGCGCCGGCGCCGACCGGCTTCACGCGTCGCGGTTGCGGCGCGAGCGGTAGGTGCGGGTCTTGTGGCGGTTTCCGCAGACCTCCATCGCGCACCAGCGGCCACGGCCGTTGCGTGAGACGTCGTAGAACGCCCACCGGCAGTCGGGTGCGGCGCAGAGCTTGATGCGCGCCCACTCGCCCCTGGCCACACTGCCCGCCACGGTCTCGACGATGGTGTTCAGCCAGGCCGGGCCGGAGGTCGCGACGAGGCGCATCCCGCCGGAGTGGTCCGGTGCGAGCCGCAACGGGTGGTCCTGCAATGCCGCGGCGGCCGAGGTGTCAGCGACGAGCGCCTTCCGGAGCGCCGTGCGCAGGGCGACGGCGGCTGCCACGTCCGACGCACGCGGCGGGGTGTCACCGAAGGGCAGCCTCCGGGCAGTCAGCCAGTCCGCGAGGGCCTGCGGAGAGGTCAGCCGCTCGCCGGGCACATGACTCTCCCCGTGCCGCTTGAACGTGCGCTCGTCCACGGTGTTGAGGAAGTCTTCGATCACCTGCAGCGCCACCACGACACCATCATCGCACGACAGTGGTGTTGCTGGTTGGCGACACCACTGTTAGCTTTGGCTGGTGTCGCAGATGAAGGAGAGAGCGATGGCCGGCACGCGCGCGGTGCTCGATGTTCCCGACGCTGACCTGGAGGACCTGCGAGAACGGTTGCGCCGCACCCGGTGGGCGCGACCGTGGCCGGCCGAACCCTGGGCGGCGGGCACGGACGGCGACGAGCTTCGCCGCCTGACCGGCTACTGGGCCTCGGCCTACGACTGGCGCAAGCACGAAACCGCGATCAACGCCCTGCCACACCGGTTCGCCGAGATCGGCGGCACGGTCGTGCACTACCTGTACTTCGGCGCCGAGAACGGCGGAACACGAGCGATCCTGCTGGCCAACGGCTGGCCCAGTTCGTTCCTCGAGCTCGTCGGCCTGGCGGAGCGGCTGTCGGCCCCGTCGCGTTTCGGGCGCGACCCGCGGACCGCCTGCACCGTCGTCGTCCCGTCGCTGCCGGGGTTCGGGCTGTCTCCGCAACGCCCGGCGCTCGCCGAGGGCATGCACACGCACGACCTGTGGCATCGGCTCATGACCGAGGAGCTGGGGTTCGACCGCTACGGCGCGCACGGGTCCGACATCGGCGCCGGGGATGTGAGCCGGCTGGCGCAGGCGCATCCCGACGCGCTGCTCGGACTTTACCTGCAGGACGCCGCGAACCCCGCCGGCTACGACGTGGCCGGGCTGAGCGAGGAGGAACGGACCTACCTGGCGGCCGAGCACGCATGGGAGGTCGCCGAGCGCGGGTACTCGCACCAGCAGCAGACCCGTCCGCTGACCCTCGCCCAGGGGCTGTCGGATTCCCCGTCCGGGCTGCTCGCCTGGATCCTTGAGAAGTACCGCGCCTGGAGCGACTGCGACGGCGTCCTGGCCAACCGGTTCAGTGACGACTTCCTCCTCACGCAGGCCTCGTTGTACTGGTTCACCAACACGATCTCGACCTCGTTCCGCCCGTACTACGAGCGCCACCACCAGCTGGTCCCGCCCGTCGAACGGGTCGAGGTGCCGACCGCGCTGGCGTTGTTCCCCGCCGACATCGGCGGACGGCAGCCCCGCAGCTGGGTGGAACGCGTCTACCACGTCACCCGCTACACCGAGATGCCCCGCGGCGGCCACTTCGCCGCCTACGAGGAACCGGATCTGCTGGCCGACGACATCACCGCCTTCTTCGGCTCGCTGAGGTGAGCACGTCCGTCCACACCGGAGCGCCCCAGAACGGAGAACTCCATGCCTGATGCGATCCCCGAAGCCGTTCCGGCGCCGGTGCTGCAGGATCTGCGTGCCCGGTTACGGGCCTACCGCCGGGTGGCGCTGCCCCCGGGATTCGGGTGGGAACGCGGTGTCGACGGCGACTTCCTGGCCGAACTCGTCGCCCACTGGGCGGACCACTACGACTGGCGCGTGCACGAAGAACGGATTCGCGCACTGCCGTGGACACTGGCCGGCGGGCTCCGGCTGATCCACCAGCGCGGAGCGGCTCCCGGCGTTCCGGTCGTCCTGCTGCACGGCTGGCCGGACTCGGTCCTGCGGTTCGAGAAGGTCCTGCCACTCCTGGCGGATCTGAACGTGGTCGTCCCCGCACTGCCGGGTTTCCCGTTCGCCGCCCCGGTGGCGCGCGGGGGCATGTCGGCCGCGGCGATGGCCGAAACGGTGGCCGCCGCCCTCGCCGAGCTGGGCTACGACCGGTACGTGGTGTCCGCGGGCGACGTCGGCTGCGATGTCGCCGAGGTGCTCGCCGCGGCGTACCCGGCCAGAGTCGCCGCACTCCACCTGACCGATGTGTCGCAGTACCGGTTCCTGGTCGATCCGCCGGCGGACCTCTCGCCCGTCGAGCAGGCCTACGTGCGGTCCGGGCACCGCTGGCAACGCCAGGAAGGCGGCTACATGCGGGAGCAGGCGACCAAGCCGCACACCCTCGCGGTGGGGCTCGGCGACTCGCCCGCCGGGCTCGCCGCGTGGCTGCTGGAGAAACTGCGCACCTGGACCGACTGCGGGGGCGACGTCACCACGGTGTTCACCCGCGACGACCTGCTGACCTGGATCACGGCGTACTGGGTCACCGGCTCGATCGGCACCTCGTTCACCCCGTACGCGGAGGCCGGGCCCGGGCCGGGACCGATCGTCGCGCCCACGGCGTTCACGATCTTCCCCAAGGACCTCGTCAACGCGCCACGGGAATTCGCGGCCCGGTTCTTCGACATCCGGTCGTGGGTCGAGGAGCGCCGCGGCGGGCACTTCGGCGCGTGGGAATGCCCGGAGCAGTACGTCGCGGGCGTTCGCGCCGCCGTGTCCCTCGTCTGAGCGTCCTCAGGTGCGGCGGGCGGCCCAGACGGAACGCCTGGTGCGGACCGCGAGGTCGTGCCGCCGCAGCAGGCTGTGCGGGCCGTCGACGTCGAGCAGCCGGTCCAGCGCGGCGAGGTCCGCGCTGTCGAGCTCGGCCGCGACCGCGCCCCGAACGCGTTGCAGCGCACGGAGGGCGTACTGGCCGACCGCCGGGTTGCCGGCGCCCTCGATGTTCACGTCGAGGGCGAGCTCGCCTTCCACCACGAACCCGGCGGCGGTGAGTTCCGGCCCCCAGTCCGCGCCGCGGTGGGGGAGGTGCCGGGCGTGGAGCCGGTCGCCGGCGGCGTGGACGCGGTCCTCCAAGCCGGGCCGCTCGGCGGGTGCGGTCCCGGGCAGGAAGCGCGGCAGGCCGGCCATCTCGACCACGACGAACAGGCCGCCGGGCGCGAGCAGGTCGTGGACAGCGCGCAGGGCGCGGCCGGGATCCGCCAGGTGGTGCACGGAGCCCGAGGCCCACACCAGGTCCGGGGTGCCGAGGTCGGGCCAGCTGGCCTCGTCGAGGTCGGCGAGCACCGTGCGCACATGTCCGTCGACCCCGCGGGCGCACGCCTTCTCGCTGAGCCGCCGCATGTGGCCGGGCGAGCTGTCCACGGCCGTGACATGGGCCTCGGGGAACTGGCCGAGAAGGGCGAACGTGCCGGCTCCGGTGCCCGCGGCGAGGTCGACGATCTGGCGCGGGCTGCCGTGCAGGGGCAGCCACCGGATGATGCCGGTGGTGTGCTCGGCGAGGGCTTCCGCGTCCAGTTCGAGGATCTCCGCCTGCGCGCTGTCCGCGTCGTGGTGGTCGTGATCGTGGCTGTGGTGCTGGGCATGCGCACGCGTCATGCCGCCACGATAAGAGCGTTGCGCTGGTCTGCTCACTCCGTTGCCGATTGCGCAAGGAAGTCGGCTCCCGCGATGCCCCGGACGCAAATCGCCGCCGTCATGAGCCGTTGTTCCCGTCGTCGTCGGTCTCGTTTTCGCGATGTCCGCGGCGAGCGTCGCGGTCGTAGATGAACATGACCTCGCACGGGCGGCCACGGGCGCCGATGGCGTGCGGCGTCATGGTCGGGAACTCGGCGGCGCGGTTCGTGTCGACGCGGAAGCTGCGGTCCCCCAGCAACAACGTGGCGGTGCCGGACAGCACGACGAGCCATTCCCGGCCGGGGTGGGCACGCATCTTGGCGGGGTTGTCCGGCGGCGGGTCGGTGAACCGCCTGCGCATGACGGTCATGCCGGGATCGCCCTTCATCGGCCAGCTCAGCCCGTGCGGGCCGTGGTTCATCGGGCTGATGACGACGTCGTCCACGGTGTTCTCGACCAGCTGGTCGAGGGTGGTGTCCAGGGCGCGGGCCAGTGCGACGAGCTGGTCCAGCGCGAGGCGGCGCTGGCCGTTTTCGATGCGGCTCAGCGAGGACTGTCCCAGGTGGACCCGGGCGGCCAGTTCCTCGAGGGACAGGCCTTGGGCGACCCGCAGCGCCCGGATCCGTTTGCGCACGAGGCTGTCCAGCGCTCCTTCTTCTTGCTTCATAGGCAAGATGAAATGCCAGCCCGGCAACTCGTGCTTACCCTCGCGGCAGTCGTGAACTCCCACGCCCTTCCGAGAGGAACCCATGAGCACCAACCAGCCCGCGCAGGGGGCTGCCACACCGGACGCGCGCCGGCTGCGCACCATCCTCATCTCCGTGTCCACCTCGTTGATGGCCGTCGTCGCCTCGGTTTCCGGCCTCGGCGTCGCGCAGACCCACCTGGCCGTCGAGTTCGGAGCCTCGCTCGGCACGGTTCTGTGGATCATCAACGTCTACACCCTGACCCTGGCCGCGCTGCTGCTGCCGTTCGGCGCGATCGGTGACCGCGTGGGCCGCAAGCCCGTGCTGACCGCCGGGGTTGCGTTGTTCGGCGTCGCGAACGTGGTGGCGGCAGTGTCCCCGACGGCGGAGGTCATGATCGCCGCCCGCGTGGTGAGCGGCGCCGGCGCCGCGATGATCATGCCGATCACGCTGGCCGTCATCACCTCCACCTTTCCCGAGGAACAGCGCGGCAAAGCCATCGGCGTGTGGACGGCCGTCGCGGGCGGCGGCGGCATCCTCGGCATGTTCCTCTCCGCGCTGCTGGTCGACGTCGCCGACTGGCGCTGGCTGTTCGCGCTCCCGGCCGCGCTGATCGTCGTGGCGCTCGTGACGACGGTGAGGTCGGTGCCCAACTCCCGCGAGCGCTCGGCTCACCCCTTCGACGCGGTCGGCGCGCTGCTGTCCGCCGTCGCCGTCGTCGGCCTCATCTTCGTGCTGCAAGAGGGACCCGTTCGCGGCTGGACCGCCCCCGTGACGGTGATCAGCGTCGCCGCCGGCCTCGTCGCCGGCGTCGGTTTCGTGGTCTGGGAACTGCGCCGCCGCGACGCGGCGCTGCTGGACGTGCGGATGTTCGCCGAACGCGGCCTGATGGGCGGTTCGCTCACGTTGCTCGTGGTCTTCGGTGTCCAGGCCGGTATCGCAGTGGTGCTGTTCCCGTTCTTTCAGGCCGTGCTCGGGTGGTCCGGACTGGTGTCGACGGCGGCCCTGATGCCCATGGCGGTTTCGATGATGCTGGCTTCCGGTCTCGCGGCCAGGCTGGCCGGGCGCATCGGCTCCCGCGCGACGATGACCACCGGCGTCGCGCTGGCCGGCGTGGGACTGGTGTCCATGGGGCTGTTCGTCTCGGTGGCGGGCGGCTACCTGTCGATCCTGCCGGGGCTGGTCGCCATGGGCCTCGGCATGGGGCTGGCGATGACGCCGTCCACGGAGGCCGTCACCGGCTCCTTGCCGCGGGACAAGCAGGGGGTCGCCTCCGCGCTCAACGACATCACCCGCGAGTTCGGCACCGCGCTGGGTGTCGCCCTCCTGGGCGCGCTCCTGTCCGCCGGCTACCGCGGTTCGATCGACGGCATGCTGTCCGGTGTGCCCCGGGAGGCGGCGGACGTCGCCAGGGAAGGCGTCGCCAACGCGATCGAAGTCTCGGGCAGCACCGGCTCGCACGCCGCGCAGATCGTCCACGCCGCCCGGGAGTCCTTTGTGGCCGGTTGGCAGCACGCGATGTGGGCGGGCGCGGCCGTCATGGCGGTGCTGGCCGCCTACGTCGCCGTGCGGGGCCCCCGGAGTCGCCCCGCGGCCGATACCGCCGCGTCCAGCCGGGCGGGATCAGCCCGGTGACCGCGCCCGTCCGCGGTGCGTTTCGCGATGACCAGCCGCTCCGCGATCTTCCGGTTCGACAGGCCGTTCTCGACGAGGGCGGCCACCTCGAGTTCCCGCTTGGTCAGGGCTTGCGGCACGCCGTCCACCTTGGTCAGGTCCCGCTCGACGCCCAGCCCGAGCGTGATCACGGCGTGCAGGTCCGCGAACGGGCCCGATGCGGGAAGGCTCTCCGGCACCGGGGAAGACCGCGGCTGCGGAGTGTGCCGCTGGGTGCCCGTTCGACCTGGCGCCGGTCGTGCGCCACGCAGGCCAGCAGGTGCGTGGTGAGGGCGACGCAGATGCCGTCGGACAGAGCACGCTGCAGTCGCAGCACCGCACGCGCCGATTGTTCGGCCTCGTCGAGGCGTCCCAGCCGCCATTGCGCGACGCCTCCCGCCCACAGGGTGCAGCAGCGAGATCCACGTCAGGCCCCACACGCAGTCGTCCCGCCCCGCGGTGGGCGCGGGAGCTTGCGCGAGCAAGGCCTCGATCCGCATCCGCCCCTCGGCGAGCAGCCCGCCGGACAACCAGTGGTACCGCAGCCGCGCCAGCAGGCGCAGGCCCGCCTCCGCTTCGCCCGGCGTGGTGGCGCTCCACTGGATCGCCGCGACGTACCCGGCGTGATCGAGTCGCATGTCCTCGCATGAAAGCGGTAGTGGTCAGCTGAAGGTGCTTCGCACACACGGCACGCTGGTGTTCTGCGGACCGCTGATCGGCGACGTGCCGACCATCGCGATGAACGAGATCGCGCGCAACACCCGGCTCACCTACGGCACCCTCCGGACCACATCCGCCCGCGCGAAGAGCTCCTCGAACACGCGGCCGAGCTGTTCGCGACGGTCCACAAAGGAGAGTTGACAGTGCGGATCGGCGGCCGCTACCCGCTCGCCGAGGCGGCGCGGGCGCGCGCGCGGACATCAAATCGCGCGCGACGACCGGGAAACTGCTGCTGATCCCGTGACCGCCGGCTCCCGGTGAGCCACATCACTTGCTTCGAATTCGAAGCGGGAGTACCGTCGCTTCCAGTTGCTTCGAAGTCGAAGCAAGACGATCGAAAGGGAGAACCCCGATGAAGGCAGTGCGTTTCCACGAGTACGGCGACCCCGGCGTCCTGCGTTACGAGGACGTGGACCTGCCGGTTCCCGCGGCCGGGCAGGTCCGGGTCCGGGTGGCGGCGACGTCGTTCAACTCCGTCGACGGCAACATCCGCGGTGGCTTCATGCAGGGGCCCATCCCGGTGCGGCTGCCGCACACCCCCGGCCTCGACGTCGCCGGCACGGTCGACGCGCTGGGCGAAGGCGTCGACGGCCTCGCGGTCGGCGACCAGGTCATCGGTTTCCTGCCGATGGACAAGCCGGGTGCGGCTGCGGAGTACGTGCTAGCCCCGGCGGAGGTCCTGACGCCGGCGCCGACGAGTGTCCCGCTGGCTGACGCTGCGGCGATGCCGGTGGTGGCGCTGACCGCCCGGCAGGCGTTGTTCGATCACGGCAAGCTGGTGGCCGGGCAGCGCGTGCTGATCAACGGTGCCGGGGGAGCGGTCGGCGGTTACGCCGTGCAGCTGGCCAGCGGCGCCGGAGCGCATGTCGTCGCCACCGCCAGCGGGCGCAGCAGCGAGGCGGTCAAGGCCGCCGGCGCGCACGAGGTCATCGACCACACCACCACGAGCGTGACGGACGCGGTGACCGAGCCGGTCGACGTCGTGCTGAACCTCGCCCCGGTCGACCCGGACGCACTCGCCGCACTGGTCACCCTGGTCCGGCCGGGTGGGGTCCTGGTCAATACGACGGTGTGGATGCCCGCGCCGAGCGACGAGGAGCGCGGCGTGCGCGGCATCGACCTCTTCGTCCGCAGCGACGCGGAACAACTGGCGTCGCTGGTGACGCTGGTCGACCGCGGCGAGCTGCGCGTCGACGTCGCCGAGCGGGTGCCCCTGGCCGAGCTGCCTGCGCTGCACGCCCGGGCCGCCGAGGGCGCGGTGCGCGGCAAGGTCGTTGTCGTCGTCTCGTCCGCCGCCTGACGTCCCCTCCCGAGCACGACAATGCGAACGGCTCAGTCGAGGTCACACCAGTGGACGCCACGGCGGACGACAGCGGTCGGATCGCGATGCGGTGGTACCGCAAGGACGGGCGGGGCTTGCCGTGCTGTTCTTCCACGGCTGCGGCGCGGATCGGCGAGCTCTGTGCTCGCCTATCCCACGCGCAGTTCGGCGCCGCCGACGGTCACGACGTCGCCGCGCCGCAGCTGCCGTCCCCGGCGCTCCTCGACCTCGCCGTTGACCTGGACCTGCCCGTCCTCCAGGAGCGCCCGGGCGTCGGACCCGGACTCGACCACGTTGGCGAGCTTGAGGAACTGACCGAGCCGGATGGACCCATCACTGGTGGCGATCTCGCGCATACCACCATTGTCCCGGACGGCCTCGGTCCCAGGGCGGCGCACGCCAGCGACGGCCTTCACGGTCACGCTTCCCGGTGGCCGAGCGTCGCATGTAAAGGATGGTGCCCCCGGTGAGATTCGAACTCACACTGGACGGGTTTTGAATCCGTTGCCTCTGCCAGTTGGGCTACGGGGGCGGCGCAGCCAGACTTTACGCGCCCCGCCTGCTGCCCCGGCAGTGGGGGTAGCCCTGCGTGACGACCGGTCACACGGGAGCCGATCAACGCGACACGCCGTGCCACGACGTGGTGAACACCATGCTCACCACGTGGTCCGCGTCATCCACCGACTGGATCGTTCCGGGTAGGCTCGTCCTGCGGTTAGCCGCATTCCACATTCCGTCGAGCACGCAGGAGGACCCCGGTGACCGAAGAGGCTACCGAGGCCAGCGGTGTGGCCACCGCTCCGCAGCGTCGGGTGCTCGTCGCCGAAGACGAAGCACTGATCCGGCTTGACCTCGTCGAGATGTTGCGCGAAGAGGGATACCAGGTGGTCGGCGAGGCGGGCGACGGCGAAGAGGCCATCAAGCTGGCAGCCGAGCTCAAGCCCGACCTGGTGATCCTGGACGTCAAGATGCCCAAGCTGGACGGCATCGAGGCGGCGTCCCAGATCACCACCGACCGCATCGCCCCCGTGGTCATCCTGACCGCGTTCAGCCAGCGCGAGCTGGTCGAGCGCGCCCGCGACGCGGGCACGATGGCGTACCTGGTCAAGCCGTTCAACAAGCGGGACCTCGTTCCCGCGATCGAGCTGGCCGTGAGCCGGTTCTCGGAGATGCAGGCACTGGAGGCCGAGGTCGCCAGCCTGTCCGACCGGCTGGAGACCCGCAAGGTCATCGACCGGGCCAAGGGCCTGCTGATGACCCACCAGGGGCTGACCGAGCCGGACGCGTTCCGGTGGATCCAGCGCACCGCCATGGACCGGCGCACGACCATGAAGGCCGTCGCCCAGGCGGTCGTCGAGAGTATCGGTCAGAAGTAACCCCGCGCGATCGCGTGGGAGGTCAAACGCTCCGACATCACTCCAATGAGGGCGTGACGGCGCTGCTCATCTGAGCAAAAGGTCACTGGTTGTTATCACCCGGTTGTTGCAATGCGGCAACCGGGTGTAAATCATGCGTGAACTATAGTGACCCCCGTCACGATGTGGAAACAAGACAGCGCGTACCGCTGTGCTTGACCTCACCGGGCGGCTACGTTCAGCGCCCGATAGGTCCCATCCCGGGACGGCCGCAGTCCGCGGCCGGCTGGATATTGGAGGAACGAGTGTCAGGAGCACGACTCACGCGAGTTCTCGTGCTGGCGGCGGCAGCAACGCTGGCGCTGGGTGCGTGCGCGGCGCGTGACGAGGGGAGCACGTCGGGCAACACCACGGGCTCGGCGGCGGCGCCTTCGCAGGCGGCCGACGCGGCCAACCCGCGCGGCGACGGCAAGGCGGTGTGCTCGGGAGTCTCGATCGCGTACGCGGGCACCATCAACGGCGCCAGCGCGGCGCTCGGCCAGAACATCCTTCGCGGCGCCGACCTCGCGGTGAAGCAGCACAACGAGGCCAACCCGAACTGCCAGGTCACGCTGAAGCAGTTCGACACCGAGGGCAAGCCGGACAAGGCCCCGGGCATCGTCACCCAGGTCATCAACGAGGCCGACATCATCGGCGTCGTCGGCCTGCCCTTCTCCGGTGAGTCGAAGGCCGCGGGCAACCTGTTCAACCAGGCAGGCCTGGTCACGATCAGCCCGTCGGCGACCAACCCGGCGCTGGCCGACAACGGCTGGAAGACCTTCTTCCGCGGCATGGGCAACGACTCGGTCCAGGGCCCGGCCGCGGCCAAGTTCCTCACCGACACGCTCAAGGCCAACAAGGTCTGCGTGATCGAGGACGACTCCGAGTACGGCATCGGCCTGTCCAACGCCGTCAAGCAGGCGCTCGGCTCCAAGGCCTCCTGCACCGACAAGGTGAAGACCGGCCAGACCGACTTCTCCGCGGTGGTCAACAAGATCTCCACCGAGAACCCGGACGCCATCTTCTACTCCGGCTACTACCCCGAGGCCGGCCCGTTCGCGCAGCAGCTGAACGACAAGGGCGTCACCGCCAAGTTCGTCGGGCCGGACGGCGTGAAGGACAACGAGTTCCTCAAGGGCGCCGGCGGCGGTGCGACCAACGCCTACTTCACCTGCCCGTGCGTCCCGGAGGACAACTTCAAGGACTTCACCGCGGCGTTCAAGTCGGTCGAGGGCGCCGACCCGGGCACCTACTCGCCCGAGGGTTACGACGTCACCACCATTCTGCTCAAGGGTATCGACAGCGGCATCAAGGACCGCGCGGCGATGCTGAACTACGTCAAGAACTACGACGGTCAGGGCTTGACGAAGAAGTTCAAGTGGAACGACAAGGGCGAGCTCTCGGACACCCCGGTCTGGAGCTACCGCGTCGAGAACGGAAAGATCGTCAACAACGGCCAGATCAGCTAACGACCTGACCTATCGGGCATGCACGCGGCCGATCGTCGCGTGCATGCCCGATCCATACCCGGGAATAGAGTGAACCCTTGCACCCCGCGATGACCCCATTCCTCGCGCAGTCCGAGCCATGGATCTCCTTCGACGTGGCCGGCCTGGCGGAGCAGTTCTGGAACAACACCGTCGACGGCCTCGCGCTCGGCGGCATCTACGCACTGGTGGCGCTGGGCTACACGCTCGTCTACGGCGTGCTCAAGCTCATCAACTTCGCGCACTCCGAGGTCTTCGTCGTCGGCGCGTTCGCGACCTGGCTGACGTTCTACGGCCTCGGTTTCCGGTCCGGCGCCACGCCGGTCCTCTCGGTCTTCGAGATCATCCTCTTCCTCGCCATCGCCTGCCTCGCCGCGATGGCGGTCTCCGGCGGCACCGCGGTGCTGCTGGAACGCGTGGCCTATCGTCCGCTGAGAAAGCGCAACGCGCCGCGCCTGGTCTTCCTGATCACCGCGATCGGCGCCTCGTTCGCCATCCAGCAGACCCTGCGCCTGATCTTCGGCCTCAACCAGCAGCCCCAGATCCGGCTGCTGCAGCCGGAACCGCTGTTCAAGCTCTTCGGCGCCACGGTCACCAACATCCACGTCATCCTGTTCGTGGCCGCCGTGCTGCTGTGGTTCGTGGCCGACTACTTCGTGAACCGGACCCGGCTGGGCCGCGGCATCCGCGCGGTGGCCCAGGACCCGGACACCGCCACGCTGATGGGCGTCAACAAGGAACGGGTCATCGTCATCACGTTCCTGGTCGGCGGGCTGCTCGCCGGCGCCGCCGCGCTGTTCTACATGATGCGGATCCCGCAGGGCGCCATCTACAACGGTGGCTTCCTGCTCGGCATCAAGGCGTTCACCGCCGCGGTGCTCGGCGGGATCGGCAACCTGCGGGGCGCGCTGCTCGGCGGGTTCCTGCTCGGTCTCGTGGAGAACTACGGCCAGTCGCTGTTCGGCGGCGAGTGGAAGGACATCGTGGCGTTCGTCGTGCTGATCGTCGTCCTGATGTTCCGTCCCACCGGCATCCTCGGCGAGTCCCTCGGGAAGGCACGCGTATGACGACCCAGACCGTGAGCGCGCCCTCGAAGCGCCGCTCCATCCGCGAGCAGTGGAACAACCTGTCCCGGCCGGCCCAGTGGGCGTTCCTCATCCCGGTCGTGGTGCTGATCTACTTCCTGCCGGTGCTCAACCCGCCGCTGATCGCGACGACCGGCACCGACTTCCCGACCGCGATGTTCGACGTGGCCCGCTACGCGCTGGTCGCGATCGGGCTCAACGTGGTGGTCGGCCAGGCCGGCCTGCTGGACCTGGGCTACGTCGGGTTCTTCGCCGTCGGCGCCTACGTCGCGGCGCTGTTCACCAGCCCGAACTCGAGCCTGCACCACCTGCCCTACCTGTGGACGCTGCCGCTGGCGATGGTGGTCACGATGATCTTCGGGATCATCCTGGGCACCCCGACCCTGCGGCTGCGCGGTGACTACCTGGCGATCGTCACGCTCGGGTTCGGCGAGATCATCCGCCTGGTGGCGGACAACGTCGACCCGCTGCGCGGCCAGTCCGGTTTCGAGCGGGTCGGCACCGATGCGAACGGCACGCCGTTCTTCGCCAACGCCACCGCCTGGTACTGGCTGACGGTCACGATCATCATCGCGGTCCTGCTGCTGGTCGGGAACCTGGAACGCAGCCGGGTCGGCCGCGCCTGGGTGTCGATCCGCGAGGACGAGGACGTCGCCGAGATCATGGGCGTCCCGGTGTTCAAGTTCAAGATCTGGGCGTTCGTCATCGGCGCCGCGATCGGCGGCCTGTCCGGCGCGCTCTACGCGGGCAAGCTCGGGTTCGTGAACAACCAGTCGTTCGACGTCATCACCTCGATGCTGTTCCTGGCCGCGGTGGTGCTCGGCGGCGCGGGCAACAAGGTGGGCGTGCTGCTGGGCGCGGCCGTGGTGGCGTACCTGCCGCTGCGGTTCGTGCAGCTGGCCGAGTACAACTACCTCATCTTCGGCATCGCGCTGATCATCCTGATGATCTTCCGCCCGCAGGGCCTGCTCGGCGCCCGGCAGCGGCTGCTGGCCCGGGGCCGCCAGGCCTACCAGCGGCTGCTCGGCCGCGGTGAGCAGATCAGCGGGGAGAGCGCGCTGGCCGCCGACACGACGGGAGGTCCCCGATGAGCCACCCCACCGAGGACGCCCCGGTCGAGGGCGGCCTGGTCGCCGAGGTCGCCCGGATGACCCCGGAGCAGCTCGCCGAGCACGAGGCCGAGGTCGCCGAGGCGGTCGCCGTCGACCGCGACATCAAGGTCGAGGTCGGCGAGACCCTGCTGGAGATGCGGGACGTGACGCTGAAGTTCGGCGGACTGACCGCGCTGGACTCGGTGTCCTTCGGCATCCGCCGCGGCGAGATCCTGGGCCTGATCGGGCCCAACGGCGCGGGCAAGACCACCTGCTTCAACGCGATGACCGGGGTCTACCGGCCCACGTCGGGGCAGGTGCTGCTGGAGGACAAGCCGCTGGGCAAGGCCAACCGCCACCAGATCACCCAGCGCGGCATCGCCCGCACCTTCCAGAACATCCGGCTCTTCGGCGAGATGACCGCGCTGGAGAACGTGGTGGTCGGCACCGACGCCCGCCACAAGACCAGCGTCATCGGCGCGCTGCTGCGGCTGCCGCGGCACCACCGCGAGGAGAAGACGGCGGTCGAGCGGGCGATGGCGCTGCTGGAGTTCGTCGGCATCGCCGACCGGGCCGCGGACAAGGCCAAGAACCTCCCGTACGGCTACCAGCGCCGCCTGGAGATCGCGCGGGCGATGGCCACCGAGCCGAAGCTGCTGTGCCTCGACGAGCCTGCCGCCGGGTTCAACCCGGCGGAGAAGGAAGAGCTCATGGGGCTGATCCGGAAGATCCGCGACGACGGCTTCACCGTCCTGCTCATCGAGCACGACATGAAGCTCGTCATGGGCGTGACCGACCGGATCGTCGTTCTGGAGTTCGGCAAGAAGATCGCCGAAGGACTGCCGGCCGAGATCAGGGAGAACCCCGCTGTGATCGCCGCCTACCTGGGAGTGCCTGACGATGACGCTGCTTGAGCTTGACGGGGTCTCCGTCCACTACGGCCGGATCCAGGCGGTCTCGGAGCTGACGCTGCGGGTGGACGAGGGCGAGGTCGTCGCCCTCATCGGCGCGAACGGCGCGGGCAAGAGCACCACGATGCGCGCCATCTCCGGCATCCGCCCGCTGTCGGCGGGCCGGATCACCTTCGCCGGCGAGGACATCACGAAGTTGCGCGCCGACCTGCGGGTCGTCCGCGGCATCTCGCAGGTGCCCGAGGGGCGCGGGGTGTTCCCGGGGATGACGGTCGCGGAGAACCTGGACATGGGCGCCTACGCGCGCAAGGACCGGAAGAACCTGCAGCCCGACCTGGACCGCGTGTTCGACCTGTTCCCGCGGCTGGCGGAGCGGCGCAACCAGGCCGGCGGCACGCTGTCCGGCGGTGAGCAGCAGATGCTGGCGATGGGCCGGGCGCTGATGGCCAAGCCGCGGCTGCTGCTGCTCGACGAGCCCTCGATGGGGCTCGCGCCGCAGTTCATCCAGCAGATCTTCCGGATCGTCACGGAGATCAACAAGCAGGGCACCACCGTGCTGCTGGTGGAGCAGAACGCGCAGCAGGCGCTGTCCCGCGCCCACCGCGCGTACGTGCTGGAGACCGGCCGGATCACCAAGACCGGCACCGGCACCGAGCTGCTGGCGGACTCCGCGATCAAGGAGGCCTACCTGGGCGTCGCCTGATCGGGTGGACCTGGAACGAGAAGGGCCCCGGCGCTCGTGCGCCGGGGCCCTTCTTCGTGATTGTCAGCGGCTGCCGGGGGCGGCGTCGCGCACCAGGCAGGACAGGCGCGCGGTGCAGGTGCGGCGGCCCTGGTCGTCGGTCAGCACGATCTCGGCGGTGATGGTGCCCCGGCCGACGTGCAGCGGCGTCGCCACGCCGGTGACCAGGCCTTCCCGCGCGGCACGGTGGTGGGTGCAGGACAGCTCGAACCCGAGCGTGGCCTTGTCCGCCCCCGCGTTGAGCGCTGCCACGGTCGAGCCCAGCGCCTCCGCGAGCACGGCGTTCGCGCCGCCGTGCAGGAGGCCGTAGGGCTGCAGGTTGCCCTCGACGGGCATCGTGCCGACCACCCGCTCCGCCGTGAGCTCGACGAACTCGATGCCGAGCTTGTTGTTGAGCTGCTGCTCCGCGACGCGCGGATCGATGCCCGCGAGCTGCTCGCGGATGGCTTCGGAGAGGTTCTCGGTCAACGCGGGTGACTCCTCGGTGAGACGACGGCAGGGCGGAACGACCGCTCGCGCGGTTCTGTCGGTGCCCCACCCTAGACTCGCACCCGTGAGCCCCAGCCAGAACCAGCCAGTAGCCAACACCACAGCGACGGCGCCCGCGGAAGGACGGCCGCGGCTGTTGCTGATCGACGGCCACTCGATGGCCTACCGCGCCTTCTTCGCCGTGCCTGCCGACCGGTTCAAGACCTCCACCGGCCAGGTCACCAACGCGGTGTTCGGGTTCACCTCGATGCTCATCAACCTGCTGCGCGACGAGCAGCCCACGCACCTCGCGGTGGCGTTCGACGTGTCGCGGCAGACGTTCCGCTCGGCCACCTTCGCCGACTACAAGGCGACCCGGACGTCGACGCCGGACGAGTTCAAGGGGCAGGTCGACCTGGTCAAGGACGTGCTCGGGGTGCTCGGCATCCCGGTGCTGACCAAGGAGAACTACGAGGCCGACGACATCATCGCCACGCTTACCACGCAGGCGACGGCCGAGGGCTACCAGGTCCTGATCTGCACCGGCGACCGCGACGCGCTGCAGCTGGTGGACGACTCGACGACGGTGCTGTACCCGCGCAAGGGCGTGTCCGACCTGGTCCGCTACGACCCGGCCGGGGTCGCGGAGAAGTACGGGCTCACGCCCTCGCAGTACCCGGACTTCGCGGCGCTGCGCGGCGACCCGTCGGACAACCTGCCGGGCATCCCCGGCGTCGGGGAGAAGACCGCCACCAAGTGGATCCAGCAGTTCGGGTCGCTGGACGCGCTGATCGACCGGGTCGACGAGGTCAAGGGCAAGGTCGGCGACGCGCTGCGCGCCCACCTGAGCTCGGTGACGCTCAACCGCCAGCTCACCGAGCTGGTGCGGGACGTGCCGCTGGACGCCACGCCCGGCGACCTCGCGCTCAAGCCGTGGGACCGGGACGCGGTCCACCGGCTGTTCGACGAGCTCGAGTTCCGGGTCCTGCGCGACCGGCTGTTCCAGACGCTGTCCAGCGCCGAGCCGGAGGCCGAGTCCGGGTTCGAGGTGGAGGGCGCCGCGGTGCCCGCCGGCGGTCTCGCGGCGTGGCTGTCGAAGCACACCAAGGCGGGCCAGACCGTGGGCCTGTCCTTCCGCACCACCGGTTCCTCGGTGCGGTCCGACATCCAGTCGATCAGCCTGGCCGCGCCGGGCGGGGAGGCCGGCTACGTCGACGTCACCGCCCTGGACGAGGCCGACGAGCAGGCGCTGGCCGCGTGGCTGGCCGACCCGGCGATCGCCAAGGCCGGGCACGCGCTGAAGGTGCCGCTGCACGCGTTGCGGGCGCGCGGCTGGAAGCTCGCCGGCCTGGCGATGGACACCGAGCTGGCCGCGTACCTGGTCCGGCCGGGGCAGCGGTCGTTCGAGCTGGACGACCTGGTGCTGCGGTACCTGCAGCGCGAGCTGCGCAACGACAGTGACTCCGGCGACGGCCAGCTGTCCCTGCTCGACGGCGACGACGGCGACCAGAAGCTGGTGCAGGGCGAGCTGGTCCGCGCCAGCGCGGTCGCCGAGCTGGCCGGCGCCCTGTCCGGCGAGCTGGAGAAGATCAGCGGCACCAAGCTGCTCGGCGACATCGAGCTGCCGTTGCTGCAGGTCATCGCCGAGGTCGAGGCCGCGGGCGTGGCCGTCGACATCGAGCAGCTGACCGCGCTGGAGGCGCACTACGGCGCCCGAGTGAAGCAGGCCGCCGAGGCCGCCTACGGCGTGATCGGCAAGCAGGTCAACCTCGGCTCGCCCAAGCAGCTGCAGGTGGTGCTGTTCGACGAGCTGGGCATGCCGAAGACCAAGCGCACCAAGACCGGCTACACCACCGACGCCGAGGCGCTGCAGACGCTGTACGAGAAGACCGAGCACCCGTTCCTGCAGCACCTGCTGGAGCACCGGGACGCCACCCGGCTCAAGAGCACCGTCGAGGGCCTGCTCAAGTCGGTCGCCGACGACGGCCGGATCCACACCACGCTGCACCAGACCATCGCGGCCACCGGCCGGCTGTCCTCTGTGGACCCGAACCTGCAGAACATCCCGATCCGCACCGAGGAGGGCCGCCGCATCCGCGACGCCTTCGTCGTCGGCGACGGGTACGCGGAGCTGCTCACCGCGGACTACAGCCAGATCGAGATGCGGATCATGGCGCACCTGTCCGAGGACGCGGCGCTGATCGAGGCGTTCCAGTCCGGGTTCGACTTCCACGCCGCCACCGCGGCGCGCGTGTTCGGCGTCGACCCGGCCGAGGTCACCGGGCCGCAGCGGGCGAAGATCAAGGCGATGAACTACGGCCTGGCCTACGGGCTGTCGGCCTACGGCCTGTCGCAGCAGCTGCGGATCTCCACCGAGGAGGCCCGCGGGCTGATGGACGAGTACTTCGCCCGGTTCGGCGGGGTGCGCGACTACCTGCACAGCGTCGTGGTCGAGGCGGGCAAGGTCGGCTACACCGAGACGATCTTCGGCCGCCGCCGCTACCTGCCCGACCTCAACAGCGACAACCGGCAGCGGCGCGAGATGGCCGAGCGGATGGCGCTCAACGCGCCGATCCAGGGCAGCGCCGCCGACATCATCAAGGTCGCGATGATCGGCGTGCACCGCGCGATCGCCGAAGCCGGCCTGCGGTCGCGGGTGCTGCTGCAGGTGCACGACGAACTGATCGTCGAGGTCAGCGAGGGCGAGCGCGACCAGGTCGAGGAGCTGGTGCGGCGCGAGATGGGCGCGGCGTACGAGCTGGCCGTCCCGCTGGAGGTGTCGGTCGGGTTCGGCCGGTCCTGGAACGAGGCGGCGCACTGACGGCATGACGGACCGGGCGGCGGTGGTGGCGCAGGTGCGCCGCGCCAAGGACTGGATGGACGCGCACTACGCCGAACCCCTCGACGTGGACGCGCTCGCCGCCGTCGCCTGCTGTTCGCGCTACCACTTCATGCGCTCGTTCGCCGCCGCGTACGGGGAGAGCCCGAAGGCCTACCTGACGCGGCGGCGTATCGAGCGGGCGCAAGACCTGTTGCGGTCGGTGAACCTGACCGTCACCGAGGTGTGCCTGGCCGTCGGGTTCACCAGCCTCGGCACGTTCAGCCGCCGCTTCGCCGAGATCACCGGCTCCTCGCCGAGCGAGTACCGGACGCGGGTGCGCTCGGACGCCCCGCCGCCGGTGCCCGGGTGCTACCTGATGATGTGGACCCGGCCGACGGCGGGAACAGCACATTCGGAGAAGCCCGGGGACGCCCCAGGTCAGTAGCGTTCCTCCCATCGACCACAGGAGGTTCGCGATGATCAAGGGGCTGTCCCACTCCAGCGTCTACGTGCTGGACCAGGACTCGGCGAAGGCGTTCTACACCGAGAAGCTGGGCTTCGAGGTGCGGCAGGATCTGCGGATCGGCGAGTTCCGCTGGCTCACGGTCGGCCCGGCCGGCCAGCCGGACCTCGACTTCATCCTCATGAAGCCGGGGCCGCCGCAGCACGACGCGGAGACCGAGAAGCAGATCCGGGAACTGGTGGCCAAGGGCGCGCTCGGCGGGGGCGTGTGGAAGACCGCCGACTGCCGCGGGACGCACGCCGAACTGGCCGCCCGCGGGGTCACGTTCCTGCAGGAGCCTGCCGAACGGCCGTACGGGATCGAGGCCGTGTTCCGCGACGACTCCGGCAACTGGTTCAGCCTCACCCAGCCGCACGCGTTCGACCCGGGCAAGGACTGGGGCTGATCTTCGCCGGTTTCCGGCCGGATCGGGCGCTTCGCAGTGGAAATGTGTCCGGCGCGTTGCGGGCGGGAGAACGCCACGTCGCGAGGCTGCCCGTGCCGGGAGCAGCAGGTAGCGTGGGGTCATGGCTGGCCGGAAAGCGCTGATCCTGGCGGGTACGGGGATGCTGGCCGGGCTCGCCGAAGTCCTGACGCGGGAGGGCTGGCACGTGGTGCTGCCGTCCCGGCGGTACCACCCGCTCGACTGCGAGGTGCGGCCGGGGGAGGCGGCCCGGCGGTCGATGCGGCCGCCGGGGCACCGGCCCTTCCGCGACGGCACGATCCGCCCGTGGGGCGGTGGGAAGGCGATCTGGGTCGAGGCGCACTGGGACCGGCCGCGGGAGCTCGCGGCGAAGGCGGAGCTGGCGCTGCGCGGGCAGGCGGACCTGCTGGTCGCGTGGATCCACGAGCAGTACCGGCGGTCGGTGATGGGCGCGGTGGAGTCCCTGCTCGCCGACGGCGCGCCGGTGGTGGAGGTGCGGGGCGGCCTCAGCGGCACCGGGGCGGCCGAGCCGCCCGACCCGCTGCTGCCGCTGCACCCGACCCAAGTGGTGCAACTGGGCACGGTCTCCGGCTACGACGCCCACCGGTCACTGGCGCAGGCCGAGATCGGCGAGGGAGTGCTCGAAGCGGTGCGCCGGGCCCTGGACGGCCACACGACGTCCACGCACCAGATCGGCCAGCTGCGGCCCATGGTGCGCTGAGCCCCGCGGCAGGCAGCTCCGGCCGCCGGCCCCGGAGGCTCCCCATGCCCGGCGCGACCTGCCTTGATAGCGGGCCTATGTCGGGCGGGGATCGGTCTTGATGACGGGCAGGTTGTGGCCGCTGGTCCGTTGGGTCGTTTGCTCGGCGCCCGCCGGGACCGCATGCCCAGGGGAGCGCCCCGGCGGTGGGCCGCCGAGCGCGGCGCGTCAACCCGGGGCGTCCCTTTCCCGCATCTCGGCGAGGCGGTCCGCCAGGAACGCGCGTTCGGCTTCGTTCTCCGTCAGGCGCAGTGCTTCCGCATAACACCCGGCGGCCTCGGGGAACCGGCCTAATCGCCGCAGCAGATCGGCCTTGATCGCGGGCAGGTACCGGTACCCGGACAACCGGCGGTCGTCTTCCAGCTCCGTCACCTCGGCCAGGGCCTGCGCCGGGCCGTCCACCATCGCCACCGCCACCGTCCGGTTCAGCGCCACCACCGGGGACGGCCACACCTTCGCCAGTTCGTCGTACAGCACCAGGATCTGCGGCCAGTCCGTCTCCGAGTACGACGGTGCGCTCGCGTGCAGCATCGCGATCGCCGCCTGCAGGGCGAACCGTCCTGGCGGGCCGCCCCGCAGGGCCGACACCACCAGCTCGTCCGCCTCCGCCAGCGCGCCGCGGTCCCAGCGGGAACGGTCCTGTTCGGACAGCAGCAGGAGCCGCCCCGACGCGTCCGTGCGCGTGGCCCGGCGCGCGTGTCCCGCCAGCAGCAACGCCAGCAACCCGCGCACCTCCCGCGAGTCCGGCACCAGCTCCCGCAGCAGCCGCGCCAGTTCCAGTGCCCGCTCGGCGCACGACACCCGCGTCAGCGACTCGCCCGACGGCGCCGTGTGCCCGGTCGTGAACAGCAGGTGGATCGTGGTCAGCACCGCGTCCAGCCGCTCCGGCAGCTCGGCCGGCGCGGGCATGCGGAACGGGATCCGCGCCGCCGCGATCTTCTTCTTCGCCCGCGTGATCCGGGCCGCCATCGTCGCCGGGGGCACCAGGAACGCGGCCGCGACGTCCGGGGTCGGCACGCCGCACACCAGCCGCAACGTCAGCGCCACCTGGGCCTCGGGCGACAACGCCGGGTGGCAGCACAGGAACACCAGCCGCAGCGGGTCGTCGGCGACCGGGCGGTCCGGCGCGGGCTCGACCAGCAACGGCAGCTTCGCGCGCAGCGTCGCCGCGCGCCGCAGGGCGTCCAGCGCGTTGTGCCGCGCCGCGGTCGTCAGCCACGCGGCCGGGCGGTCCGGGACGCCGTCGCGGGCCCACGAGTCGAGCGCGGCGGCGTAGGCGTCCTGGACGCACTCCTCCGCCAGGTCGAGATCACGCGTGACGCGCACTGTCGCGGCGAGCACCCTGGCCCACTCGCGGCGGTGCGCGACGGCGACGGCGTCCCGGACCCCGGTCACACCTCCATCAACGGCCGCACCTCGACCGCCCCGTCCATGATCGGCAGCAGCTTCCCGATGGCCACCGCCTGGTCGAGGTCGGCGGCCTCGACCACGAAGAACCCGGCGATGACCTCCTTGCTCTCCAGGAACGGGCCGTCGGTCACCGCGCCGCCCTGGTGGATCGTGCGGGCCCGCGCCACCGGCTGCAGTCCCTGCTCGTGCACCACCCGCGCCCCCATGGCCTCGATCTTCGGCCCGACGGCCAGGTTGGCCTCCATGACCTCCGGCGGGATGTCGGCCACGCCGCCGGGAAGTTCCTTCTCGTAGATCAGGATCGCGTACTGCGGCATCGTCTCGTCCCCGCTCACCAGTTGCCCGTTTCCGGGCCCATCGCACCACATTCGAGCCCGCCCGCGCGCCGGTAACGGTGGAGCAGCCCGCCCCGCGGCAGCCGCTCGGAGTGGGTCAGCTCCAGCCCGCCCGCGGTCGTCCCGTCGCCGAAGAGCCGTTTCCCCGGCCCGGTCAGCACCGGGAACAGCAGCAGCTGGAACTCGTCGGCCAGGTCGTGGGCCAGGAGCGTCTGCACCAGTTCACTGCTGCCGTGGACCTGGATGTCCCCGCCCTCGCCACGCTTGAGCTCGGCCACCGCCTCGGCGGCGTCCCCGCGCAGCAGCGTGCAGTTGCGCCGGCCCACCTCGCTCAGCGTCCGCGAGGCGACGAACTTCGGCAGGCCGTTCACCACGTCGCCGAACGGGTCGTCGGCCAGCGGCCACGTGGCGGCGAACTCCTCGTAGGTCTTCCGGCCGAGCAGCAGCGCGCCTGCCCCGCGGGTGAACTCGAGCATCAGCTCCAGCACCCGCTCGCCGATGAACGGCACCGCCCAGCCGCCGTGGGCGAAGCCGCCGTCGCGGTCCTCGTCCGGGCCGCCCGGCGCCTGCATCACGCCGTCGGCCGTCACGAACGCCGTGACCACCAGTTTCCGCATGTCGATCCTCTCCTCGGGGGCGCCCTGGTGACGCCCGCGCCCTGACGGCGAACGAGCGGCCCCGGAATCGACAACCGGCGGGAACTAATCGGCGCGGGCCACACCCCGCACGAGGAGCATGATGCCCTCGCGCACCTCGGCGCGGGAGCGCTGTGGCTGGAACACCTGCCAGTCCAGCGCGACGACCAGCAGCGTGCCGAACAGCCCGGCCGCCGCGGTCGGCACCTCGATCCCCGGCGGCAGGCGGCCGGCGTCGGCCACCCGCTGCAGCTGCTCCTTCACGATGGAGACGATGTCCTCGCGCAGCAGCGACAGCGTCTCCTGCCACTGGCCCGGCGTCCGCCACAGCTCGCTGACCAGGATCTGCGAGAACCCGCGGTGCCCCGCGATGAACTCCAGCCCGGTGTCCACCAGGGACTCCAGCGCGGCCACCGGGTCCGGCTCGGCCGCGTGCGCCCGCAGCCGCTCGGCGAGCTGACCGACGCCGTAGCGCAGCAGCGCGTCGATCAGCCCGTCCTTGCTGCCGAAGTTGTAGTACACGGTGCCCTTCGCGACCCCGGCCGCCGCCGCGATCTCGTCCACCGTCAGCCCGGGCAGCCCCTTCTCCGTGGCCAGCCGCAGCGTCGCCTCGAACAGCTTCTGCTTGGTGCTTTCGCCGCGCGGGCTCACAGCGACAGCTCCGGCTGCAGCTTCGACACCGTCCACACCCGTTGCCTGCGCGCCGCCAGCGCCGACACCGCGAGAGCGCCTGCCAGGTAGGCGACCAGCACCCCGATGTCCAGCAGGTTCCGCAGCGACGCGCCGGTGTAGAGCAGGTGCCGCAGCCCGTCGACCACGTACCCCATCGGCAGCACGACGTGCAGCGGGTACAGCGCGTCCGGCAGGGTCTGCCACGGGAACGTGCCGCCCGCGCTGACCAACTGGAGCACCAGCAGCACCAGCCCGAGGAACTTGCCGACGGCGCCGAAGAACGCGTTGAGCGCGTGCACGATCGCGGTGAACGTCAGCGACGCCAGGATCGCGAACGCCAGCGCGCCCACCGGGTGCGCGATGTGGATGCCGACGAACCAGGTCACGGCGGCGAACAACACGACGACCTGCGCGATGCCCAGCAGCGCGGAGGGCAGCCACCCGCCGAGCGCGACCCGCAGCGGCGCGGTGCCCGCCGCGATCGCCCGCGACGACAGCGGCCGGATCAGCAGGAACAGCACGAACGCGCCGATCCAGGTGGCCAGGGCGAGGAAGAACGGGGCCAGCCCGGCGCCGTAGGTGCCCGCGGAGGCGACGCCGACCGAGTTGACCGCGACCGGGTCGGCGATCGTGTCCGCCGTCGCGGTCCGCGTCGGGTCGCTGGGGTTGGGGATCTGCTGCAGCCCGTTGTTCAGGCCGTCCCGGAGCTGCCCGGCTCCGGTAGCCAGCTCCTGCGAGCCGGACAACGCGGCCTTCTCACCGTCGTTGAGCTGGTTCGCGCCGGCCGAGAGCGTGCTCGCGCCGTCGGCCGCCTGCGCGATCCCGCCGGACAGCGCGGGCGCCGAGTTCGCGAGCGTGGCGGCGCCGGCCGCGACCTGCCGTGCCCCATCGGCGAGCTGGTTCAGCTGGGACGACGTCTGCTGGACCTTCGCGTTGGCCTGGTCGACCGGGGCCCGCAGATCGCCCAGCACGCCCTGCACCCGCTCGATGTCGGCCTCGGACAGCCCGGCCGCGCGCAGCCGGTCGGTGAGCTGGTTGTTCACGTCGTCGAGGTTGCGCACGAGCTGGGCGGACCCGCTCGCGACGGTGGACCCGGCCGCGGCGACCTGGCTGTTGCCGTCGGCGACCTGCTGCGCGCCGTCGGCCAGCTGCCGGGTGCTCTGCGGCAGGGTCGCGGTGCTCGACCGGAGCGTGGACAGCCCGGACGACAGCTGGGCGCTGCCGGTGGCCAGCTGCTGCGCCCCGTCCGCGAGCTGCCGCTGGCCGGACAGCAGGCGGTTCGCGCCGTCGGCGAGCTGGGTGGCGCCGGTCGCGGCCTGCTGGGTCTGCTGGTAGATGGTCGAAAAGCCCATCAGGAACCGGTTCGCGGCTTCGCTGCCCACCTTCTCCGCGATCGTGTCGCGGATCTGCTCGGCGACCTGGTTGGCGATGGTGTGCGAGAGGTAGTTGTTCGCGTCGTTCGTGGTCAGCTGGATCGTGGCGCGCTGCGGGGTGAAGTTCCCGCTGGAGAGCAGCGCGGCGGAGAAGTCGCGCGGGATCGTGATCGTGAACGCGTAGCGGTCGTCGCGCACCCCGGCGTCGGCCTCGGCCGCGGAGACCTCGTGCCACTGGAACGTGCCCGACCCGACCACCGAGGACGTGACCTCGTCGCCGACGTTGCGGTCGGCGGAGCCCGCGTCCTCGTTCACGATCGCCGCGGGGAGCTTGCCGAGGCGGCCGTAGGGGTCGAAGTTGGCGTAGAGGTAGAACGACGCGTACAGCAGGGGGACGAGCACCAGCGCGGCCACGGCGAGCTTGGGCAGCTTGCCGGAGGTCAGGCGGCGCAGTTCCCCGGCGGCGAGCCGGAGGCCGGTCACTGCGGATCTCCTTGCACGAGTTCGGGTTCGGGCTGTTCGGTGTGGCCGAGCAGCGCCGGGGGAGCGGGCAGCACCCCGGGCGGAGCGGTCGCGGTCAGCACGACGACTGCGAAGCCGCGCTCGGCGTGGTCGCGGGCGAGGTCCGCCCAGGTCCCGACGTCGCTGGTGTGCCGGTCGGGGGTGTCCAGCACGATCAGCCGCACCCCGGGCCGCGCCGCGGCCAGCGCGGTGAGCAGCCGGGTGCGCTCGGCGGGGGACAGGTGCTCGAACCGGACGTCCGCGCGCCCGGCGAGGTCGTGCTCGGACAGCCACCGCGCGACGGCGTCCTTGCCCGCGGGCAGCTTCCCGATCGACAGCTCCTCGGCGACGACCATCCGCACCGGCAGCGAGCCCTCCGGCGCGGTGATCTCCGGCGCGTCCACCACCGCGCTGACGCGGCGCAGCTTCGCGGCGTCCGCCTTGCCGTCGAGCGTCACGAGCCCGGTCGTCGGCCGCATCCGCCCGGTCAGGGCGAGACCGAACGCGGACACCCCGGCGCCCGGCTCGCCGTGCGCGAAGACGAGTTCGCCCTCGGCGACGGTGAGCGAGGTCGGCGGCAGCACCGTGCCGTGCGGACCTTCGACGGTGACGCGGTCGGCGTGCACCCGCACAGGATCCCCCTCTTTTGAACTGACTGGTCAGTTCAAAAGCTACGCCCGTCCCCGGGAGCCCGCAACTCGGGGGTCAGCGCAGCGCGGACGCCGGCCGGACCTCCCAGTACGACCACAGCGGCCGGTACCCCTGGCGCGGCCAGAACACCGAGGACAGCGGGTTGGCCGGGTTGTAGTAGAGGTAGGTCGCGCGGGCGCCGAGGTCGGCGAACTCGCGGTGAACCCGGCTCAGCAGCGCCCTGCCGATGCCTTCGCCGCGCGCGTGCTCGCTGGTCGCCACGTTGTTGACGTAACCCCACTGCCCGGCGGGCAGCAACTCGGCGGCCCACGACCCGGGCGCCGACTCGACCCAGCCGCAGTCGGCCAGCGCGACGGCGACACCGTCCCGTTCGGCGAGCCAGACCGGCGCGTCCGCGGCGAGGTTGCGCTCCAGCCGCGGGATGATCAGCTCCGCGGTGCCCGGCCGCCACGGCCCCGCGACCAGGCTGGAGTAGCGGAACGTGACCAGCGACAGCGCCACGACCTCCTCGAGGTCCTCCGGCCGCGCGCGGCGGATCGTCACCCCCGGCGGGGGCGGGTGCTCCACCGGCGGGCCGGTGCGCACGGCGAGCACGGACAGCGGGACCAGGCCGTGGTCGAGGAACGCGCGCACCGCCTCGGCGTCCCGGCTCGGCCAGGTCACCGTGCACGACGAGTCCGCGCCGGGCGACTCGCGGTCCATCCGGCGCCGCCAGGCCCGCAGCAGCGCGTCCATGCCCGCGGTCCCGGTGTCCCCGACGCACGGGAACAGCTGCCACACCTGCGCGGCCGACCACAGCAGGTCGAACGCGCCCGGCTGGTGCCGCTGGACCTGGACCACCCCGGTGACGCGGGTGCCGTCCGCGGTCGCCGCGATCAGCACCTCGCCCTCCGGCGGCGGCGCGGCGGGCGGCAGCAGCGGGTCCAGCGCGCTGAACCGGGCCCGCTGCGCGGACAGCAGGGCCGCGCTCACGGGCACGCACGCGCCCGGAAGATCGCCGTGCCGGGGAAGAGCTTGCCCCGCAACGGGCTCCACTGGCCCCACACCCGGGTGTGCCCGGCCGGCCACTCCTGCTCGATCAGGTCCTCGAGCGCGAACCCGGTGGCGGCCAGCGCCCGCACGTAGTCGCCCACCGTGCGGTGGTACTCGACGTAGGTCGCCTTCCCGTCCGCGTCGACCTCCACGTAGGGGGTGCGGTCGAAGTACGGCTGGCTCGCGGTCAGCCCGGCGGGCCCCGGGTCGTCCGGGAAGATCCACCGGATCGGGTGGGTCACCGCGAACACCCACGGCCCGCCCGGCCGCAGCACCCGGCGCACCTCGGCGAACACGGTCTCGATCGAGGCCACGAAGGGGAGCGCGCCGAAGGCCGAGCAGGCCACGTCGACGCTGCCGTCCGCCAGCGGCAGCCGCTCGGCCGTCGCCTGGACCAGGGGGACCTCGATCCCGGTGCGCGCCGCGCCCGCGCGGGCGTGCCGGAGCATCCCGGCCGACAGGTCGAGCCCGACCGGGTGCGCGCCCGCCGTGGCCAGCCAGCGCGAGCACGCCGCCTGGCCGCACCCGATCTCGGCCACACGGCGGCCGCGCACGTCGCCGAGCAGCCGGGCGTCGGCCTCCCGCACGCCCTCCGGGCACCACACGAAGTCCGCGTCGCCGAGGAAGCCGCCGTGGGCCGCCTGGTAGTCGTCGGCGTCGGCGTCCCACCAGGCCAGGTTGGCCGCCGTCGCCTCGTCCGCGGTCACCTGCCGGTGCGCCACGCCGACCGTGCCGAGCCGGTGTTCGGCGCGGGCGTGCCGGTCCGGGTCGAGGTCGCCGCCGTTGTCGTCTGCCGCCGTCGTCACACCGGTATTCTCACCGGTCAGCCCCGCCGCGTCCGTGCGGGCGACCCTGTTTGTGCCGCGCGTGGGCGGCCGCGTACGATATCTCTAGCGCAGTGGGTTCGCGCTACCTTCCACTCGGCAGAGCTGAGCCGGGTTTCGGGTCGCGCACCGTCGGCGGTGATGCTCCGCGGCCGTTCCGTTGTGAACGTTTGCTCATGGTTGCCGTCGCACGCTCACCGCGCGCGCAAACTGCAAACCTACTCGAGCCGTAAACCAACCGGAGCAACCCACCTAATGACCACCGACACCACCACCGCCCCGACGTCCGGCGCCGCCCAGGTCGCCGTCAACGACATCGGGTCGGAGGAAGACTTCCTCGCCGCGATCGACAAGACGATCAAGTACTTCAACGACGGCGATATCGTTGAGGGCACCATCGTCAAGGTCGACCGCGACGAGGTGCTGCTCGACATCGGTTACAAGACCGAGGGCGTCATCCCCTCGCGTGAGCTGTCCATCAAGCACGATGTCGATCCCGGCGAGGTCGTCAGCGTCGGTGACGAGGTCGAGGCCCTCGTTCTCCAGAAGGAGGACAAGGAAGGCCGGCTGATCCTGTCCAAGAAGCGCGCCCAGTACGAGCGCGCCTGGGGCACGATCGAGGAGCTCAAGGAGAAGGACGAGCCCGTCAAGGGCACCGTCATCGAGGTCGTCAAGGGCGGCCTGATCCTCGACATCGGCCTGCGGGGCTTCCTGCCCGCCTCCCTGGTGGAGATGCGCCGCGTGCGCGACCTGCAGCCCTACGTCGGCCGCGAGCTCGAGGCGAAGATCATCGAGCTGGACAAGAACCGCAACAACGTGGTCCTGTCCCGCCGGGCCTACCTCGAGCAGACCCAGTCCGAGGTCCGCAGCGAGTTCCTCAACGCGCTCGCCAAGGGCCAGGTCCGCAAGGGCGTCGTGTCCTCGATCGTCAACTTCGGCGCGTTCGTCGACCTCGGCGGCGTCGACGGTCTGGTGCACGTCTCGGAGCTGTCCTGGAAGCACATCGACCACCCGTCCGAGGTCGTCGAGGTCGGCCAGGAGGTCACCGTCGAGGTGCTGGACGTCGACATGGACCGCGAGCGCGTGTCCCTGTCGCTGAAGGCGACCCAGGAAGACCCGTGGCGCCAGTTCGCCCGCACCCACGCGATCGGCCAGATCGTGCCGGGCAAGGTCACCAAGCTCGTCCCGTTCGGCGCGTTCGTCCGCGTCGAGGAGGGCATCGAGGGCCTGGTGCACATCTCCGAGCTGGCCGAGCGCCACGTGGAGATCCCGGAGCAGGTCGTGCAGGTCGGCACCGAGGTCATGGTCAAGGTCATCGACATCGACCTGGAGCGCCGCCGGATCTCGCTGTCGCTGAAGCAGGCGAACGAGGGCTTCACCACCGACACCGAGTTCGACCCGACGCAGTACGGCATGGCCGCCGAGTACGACGACCAGGGCAACTACATCTACCCCGAGGGCTTCGACCCCGACACGCAGGAGTGGCAGGAAGGCTACGACAAGCAGCGTGAGGAGTGGGAGCGCCAGTACGCCGAGGCGCACGCCCGCTACGAGGCCCACATGCGGCAGATCGCCAAGGCTGCCGAGGCCAGCGCCCAGGCGGCGGCCGAGGAGGCCACCGGTGGTCCGGTCGGCGGCGGCGAGCAGAACTACAGCTCGACCGGCGGCGGCTCGGAGCAGCGCAGCGGCGGCACCCTCGCCAGCGACGAGCAGCTCGCGGCTCTGCGCGAGAAGCTCTCGGGCGGTGCGTGAGCCCTCCCGGCTGAGTGACTGATCCGTGGCCCCCGGTCCTGCTTGGACCGGGGGCCACGGTCGTTCCCGGGGCCGAGTGGCGGCCGCGGCCCGAGGCCGACGCCGCGGGAGTGACTCGGGTCGGCGCTTCGATGCGTAGGGGGGCGCGGTGTCCCTTCGTGCGGGGGTGTCGCGTCGCGGAGGGGTGCGGGAGTGGCTCAGGCGAGTTCGAGGTCCAGCCCGTTGATCATCGCGCGGATGCCGGAGCCGAACACCTCGTCGTAGGCGTCGTCGGTGGTCTCGATGAACCACTTCGGCGGTGGGTTGCGCGCGCGGTGCGTCAGCTCGACGCTCACCAGCCCGTGCATCGTGGTCCAGATCAGGTATCCGGTGACGTTCGGGTCGCGGCCGGGCGGCGTCACCGGCGCCACCCGGTCCACGAGCAGGTCGAAGCTGCTGCGCTGCGCGAACGCCCGCAGGTCCGGGTCCGGGTCGAACCCGGGCACCGACTGCTCGAACATGAACGCGTACCGCGCCGGGCTGTCCAGCGCGAACCGTCGGTAGGCGCGGGCCAGCGCGAGGATCCCCGCCGCCGGATCGCCGGAAACCGGCGGCACCGCCCGGAACTCCTCGTGCAGCATCTCGAAAGTGCGCTCGTACAAGGCGTCCAGAACGCCGTTGCGGCCGCCGAAACGCGTGTAGACCCCGATCGTCGACGTGCTGGCCGCCTCGGCGACGCTGCGCACCGTCAGCCCGGAAACGCCCTGCTTGAGGAGAACCGTCAGCGCGGCCTGCAGGAAGCGTTCCCTGCTGTGGCTGTCGCCCTGGCCGTGTCGGGTGGCCATCCGCCGCGCACCCCCTTCGCTCTCCTGGAAGCAACTTAGGGCATAACGCGCGTTATCGCGCCCCCGCCACGGCAGGCATGATGAACTCGTGGCAGTCGACTTGGTCTTCCGCGGGCGGCGCGTCGTCGCCGACCGCGCGCTCGTGATGGCGATCGTGAACCGCACACCCGACTCGTTCTACGACCGGGGCGCGTCCTTCGCGGACCCGGACGCGCTGGCGGCGGTCGACCGCGCCGTCGTGGAGGGCGCGGACATCGTGGACATCGGCGGGGTCAAGGCCGGCCCCGGCAGCGACGTCGGGGTCGACGAGGAGACCCGCCGGGTGGTGCCGTTCGTCGCGGAGATCCGGCGGCGGCACCCGGACCTGGTGATCAGCGTGGACACCTGGCGGCACGAGGTCGGACGGCTGGCCTGCGAGGCCGGGGCGGACCTGCTCAACGACACCTGGGCGGGCGCCGACCCGCGACTGGCCGAGGTCGCGGCCGAGTTCGGCGCCGGGTACGTGTGCTCGCACACCGGGGGAGCGGTGCCGCGCACGCGCCCGTTCCGCGTCCGCTACGAGGACGTCGTCGGCCAGGTGATCGAGGAGATCACCCGCCGGGCCGAGGAGGTCGTGGCGCTCGGCGTGCCCCGCGGCGGGGTCCTGATCGACCCGACGCACGACTTCGGCAAGAACACCTGGCACAGCCTCGCCCTGCTGCGGCACGCGAGCGAACTGACCGCGACCGGCTGGCCGGTCCTCATGGCACTGTCCAACAAGGACTTCGTGGGGGAGACCCTCGGCGCGGACGTCACGGAACGGCTGGACGGCACCCTGGCCGCCACCGCGCTCGCGGCCAGGGACGGTGCGCAGGTGTTCCGGGTGCACGAGGTCCAGCAGACGCGCCGCGTGCTGGAGATGGTGGCGACGATCGCCGGGGACCGGCCACCGGCCCAGGCGGTGCGCGGCCTGGCCTGAGCCGGGTGCCGGAAAGCGCTATCGCGAGGAGCCGTTGAGCCCGTGCAGCACGCGCTGCAGGATCTGCGAGTCCAGGAAGTCCGGCTCCGGCAACGGCTCCTCGGCCGGGTACTCGGTCGCCGGGCTGGGCATGCGGTGCGGGGAGCGCGTCGGGAGGGCCCCGGTCAGGCCGGCCGGCAGCGGCAGCTCGCACCACGCCGTGCGGTGCCCGCCGGGCAGGGCGACGGTGTTGATGGTCCAGCCGGGCAGCTCGGGGGGTTCGCCGGGGCGGTCGTCGTCGAGTTCGACGACCACGACGTCGCGGTGCAGGCGCAACCGGACGGTCAGGAAGCGGGGCGATCGCCGGTCCGCCCCTTCCACCGAGGACCGCACCAGGTGCCGGATGACGGTCGCCGCGTCGTCGGCCAGTGGCCGCAGTTTCCACTCCAGGAGGGCGAAACGGACGAACATCTCGGCGCAGCTGACGGCGGTCGGTGCAGCCACGAGCCGAAGGTCGTCTACCTGGGTGGTCGCGGTGGTCACGCCAATCCTCCCTAACATCCCCGTGGCCCGGCGAGCGCCACGGGACCGTACATGTCGATCATCCCCGCTGGTGCGCGAGACCCTACGGCAAGGCTCGCGACAAAGCGAGAGCCGCCGTGCGCACCGCTGGAGAGACGCGCTCGACCCGGACCCGGTTGCTCCAGCCCGAGATCGAAATCGCGGCCCGTGCCCGGCCGGTCGCGCCGAGCACTGGACTGGCTGCACAGGTTACGCCCACCCCGGATTCCTCCCGCTCGTAGGCGACCCCCTCGTCGCGGATCCTGGTCAGCTGCCGCCGCAGCAGCCCGGGCGCGGTGATCGTGCGCGGGCCGACCCTGGTCAGGCCCGCCGCCAGCACGGTGTCCAGAACGGACGCGGGGGAGTGCGCCAGGATCGCCTTGCCCACCGCGGTGGCGTGCGCGGGGAAGCGGCCGCCGATGCGCGAGGGCAGGGCCGGCGCGTCCGGGCCGCGCACGATGTCGAGATACACCACCTCGGTGCCCTCCAGCACCGCCAGGTGCACCGTGTTGCGCGTGGCCTCCCGCAGATCGGCCAGGTAGGGGCGGGCGGCGTCGACGAGCCCGCGTTCGCGGCCGGCGAGCTGCCCGATCTCGAACAGCCGCAGCCCGAGCCGCACCGCGGTGCCGTCCCGTTCCAGCAGTCCCTGCGTGACCAGGTGCCCGGTCAGCCGGTGCACCGACGACTTCGGCAGGCCGGTGCGGCGCGCGAGTTCGGACGCGCCCAGCGCCTGATCGCCCGGCCGGAACGCGCCGAGCAGCGCGGCGATCCTGGCGGCGGTCATCCCGTCGTCCCGCTCAGCGGCACACATGCGTTGAGTGTGCCGCACTCCGGGGCGCACCGTGGAGCCGACCCCGGAAGGAGGGCGCATGAGCACCCGGAAGGCACGGGCCGCGATCGTCGGACCCGGCAACATCGGCACCGATCTGCTCGTCAAGCTGCGGCGCAGCGAGCACATCGAGGTCGCGTACATGGTCGGGGTGGACCCGGCATCGGACGGCCTGAAGCGCGCGGCCGCGCTGGGCGTGGAGACCTCGGCCGAGGGCATGGACTGGCTGCTGTCCCGCGACGAGCTGCCGGACATCGTCTTCGAGGCCACGTCCGCCAAGGCCCACCTGGCCAACGCGCCGCGATACGCCGAGGCCGGCATCCAGGCCGTCGACCTGACCCCGGCCGCCGTCGGCCCGTTCACCTGTCCCGCGGTGGACCTGCCGGACCAGCTGGGCGCCGCGAACTTCAACATGATCACCTGCGGCGGCCAGGCCACGATCCCGATCGTGCACGCCGTCGCGCGGGTCACCGAGGTGCCCTACGCCGAGATCGTCGCGTCGGTGTCGTCGCGGTCGGCGGGTCCGGGCACGCGCGCCAACATCGACGAGTTCACCCAGACCACCGCGCGCGGGCTGGAGATCGTCGGCGGCGCCGCGAAGGGCAAGGCGATCATCATCATCAATCCGGTCGAACCGCCGCTCATCATGCGCGACACGGTGTTCTGCGCGATCTCGCCGGACGCCGACCGCGACGCGATCACCGCCTCCATCGAGCGGATGGTCGCCGACGTGCAGGAGTACGTGCCCGGCTACACGCTCAAGGCGGCGCCGCAGTTCGACGACCCGCGGCCCGGCTGGCAGGGCCGCGCCAGGGTGGCGGTGTTCCTGGAGGTCGCCGGCAACGGCGACTACCTGCCGCCCTATGCCGGGAACCTGGATATCATGACCGCCGCTGCCGCCCGCGTCGGCGAGCTGCTGGCCGCGAACCGGACGCAGGAGGTGCCGGCATGACCGAGCGGGAGGTGCGGCTCGTCGACACGAGCCTGCGCGACGGCAGCCACGCCATGGCCCACCAGTTCACCGAGGAGAACGTGCGGGACACCGTGCGCGCGCTCGACGCGGCCGGGATCTCGCTGATCGAGGTGACCCACGGCGACGGGCTCGGCGGGTCGACCTTCAACTACGGCTTCTCTCTGGTGGACGAGCGGAAGCTGATCGCCGCGGCCGTCGAGGAGGCCAAGCAGGCCAAGATCGCGGTGCTGCTGCTGCCCGGCCTCGGCACGGTCGCCGACCTGGAGGCCGCCGCCGACCTCGGCGCGGGCGCGGTGCGGATCGCCACGCACTGCACCGAAGCGGACGTGTCCATCCAGCACTTCACCGAGGCGCGCAGGCTCGGGCTGGAGACCGTCGGGTTCCTCATGCTGTCGCACATGGCCACGCCGGAGACGCTGGCGAAGCAGGGCCGGATCATGGTCGACGCGGGTTGCCAGTGCGTGTACGTCGTCGACTCGGCCGGGGCGCTGATCCTGGAGGAGGCCGCCGACCGGGTGGCCGCGCTGGTCGCGGAGTTCGGCGACGCGGCGCAGGTGGGCTACCACGGCCACCAGAACCTGAGCTTCGGCGTCGCGAACTCGGTGCTCGCCCACCGGGCGGGCGCGAAGCAGATCGACGGTTCGCTCGTCGCGCTCGGCGCGGGCGCGGGCAACTCGCCGACCGAGGTGCTGGCCGCGGTGTTCGAACGGCTCGGCGTCGCGACCGGCGTGGACAAGGACGTGCTGATGGACGCCGCGGAGAACGTGGTGAAGCCGTTCATCACGCGGCTGCCGGTGATGGACCGGTCGTCGATCGTGCAGGGCTTCGCCGGGGTGTACTCCAGCTTCCTGCTGCACGCCGAGCGCGCCGCGGAGCGCTACCAGGTGCCCGCGCACGAAATCCTCTACCGCGTGGGGGAGAAGCGCTACGTCGGCGGTCAGGAGGACATGATCATCGACATCGCGTTGCAGCTGGTGGCGGAGCGCGAGTCTGCTTAGGACGACCGCACCAGCAGGCGCACGCAGTGCTCGACCAGGCGCTCCCGGGGCATCTCGGGGGTGCCGGACAGGTAGGCGGTGAACAGGTGGGTCAGCGCGCCGACGAGGCCGATCGCGGTCAGCTGCTTCTCCAGCGCGTCCATGCGCGCGGGCAGCTGCTCGCGGATCAGGCCGGCGAAGGCGGGCAGCAGCGCCATCCCGCGCGCGGACAGGGCCGGGTCGGTGATCGGGGCCAGCAGCAGGACCCGGCCCTTGCGTGGATCGTCCAGCATCAGCTCGACGAACGCGGTGACCGCCGCTTCGGCCCGCTGGGCCGGGTCACGGCGGCTGTCCGGCACCGCGCCGGCGATGGCGCTGTGGGCCTCGGCGGCGACCTGCTCGTAGACCGCGACCACCAGTTCCTCGCGGTCGGCGAAGCTCTCGTAGAAGTACCGCTCGGTGAGCTTCGCGTGCCGGCACACCGCGCGCACGGTGACCGCCGCGCTGCCCTCGGTGCCGAGCAGGTCCAGCCCGGCGTCGAGCAGCTGGGCGCGCCGGGCCGCCCGGCGGTCGCTCAGGGTGGTGCCCGCCCAGGTCTTCTCCGCCATCCGCCCTCACAATTGACTACAGGTGTTGTCAATTGTAGCGTTCGGATCATGGCACCGCAGCCCCTGGGCCCCGATTCCCTGACGTGGAAGTACTTCGGCGACTGGCGGACCCTGCTCATGGCACTGTGGGCGGGATCGCTGCAGAACATGCACCCGGAACTCGGCGCGGGGGTGGAGGAGCACTCGCGGTTCTTCGCCGAGCGGTGGGAGCGGTTGTTCCGCTCGCTCTACCCGATCGGCGGCGTGGTCTACGACGGGCCGCGCGCGGCCGAGACCGCCCGCGCGGTGCGCGGCTACCACGAGACGATCCACGGCGTGGACTCCCGCGGCCGCCGCTACCACGCGCTGAACCCGGGCACGTTCTACTGGGCGCACTCGACGTTCTTCATGCTCACCGTGGTCGCCGCGGAGCGGATGATGGGCGGGCTGAGCGAGGCGGACAAGCGGCGGCTGTTCGACGAGCACGTCGAGTGGTACCGGCTCTACGGGCTGAGCATGCGGCCGGTGCCGGGCTCGTGGGAGGAGTTCCAGGCCTACTGGGACCACATGTGCACCGAGGTCCTGGAGGACAACAAGGCCACCAGGGACGTGCTGGACATCGCCGGCATCGCCAAGCCGCCGTTCGTGTCGTGGATGCCGGACCCGGTCTGGCGGGTGCTGCGCGTGGTGATCGCGAAGTCGTTCGTGTGGTGGACCGTCGGTCTGTACCACCCGGCGGTGCGCGAGCGGCTGGGTTACTCCTGGTCGCGCCGGAACGAGGTGCTGCACCGGCTGGCCGGCCGCGCGATCGGTCTCGCGTTCCGGTTCGTGCCGCACGACCGCCGCTACCACCCGCGCGCCAGGGCGGCGTGGCGGCGGGTGCGCGGCGAGGTCCCGGCGGACGCCCCGCTGGTGGAGACACCGGCCCGCAACCTGCCGCCGCTGTCCGAACGGGACAGTCCCACCCATTACGTTCCCCGGGAGGTGTCGTGAAGCTCGGCTATCACATCGGTTACTGGTCCTCCGGCCCGCCGGAGGGGGCGCTCGACGCGATCCGCACGGCGGAGGAGCTGGGGTTCGATTCGGTGTGGACGGCCGAGGGGTACGGCTCGGACGCGCTGACCCCGCTGGCCTGGTGGGGCGCGGCGACCTCGCGGGTCAAGCTCGGCACCAACATCGTCCAGATGTCGGCCCGCACCCCGACCGCCACCGCGATGGCCGCGATGACCCTGGACCACCTCTCCGGCGGCCGGTTCATCCTGGGTCTCGGCGCGTCCGGGCCGCAGGTGGTGGAGGGCTGGTACGGGCAGCCCTACCCGCGGCCGCTGGCCCGGACGCGGGAGTACGTCGAGATCGTGCGGCGGGTGGTGGCCCGGCAGGAGCCGGTGACCTTCGACGGCGAGCAGTACCAGTTGCCGCTGAAGAACGGGACCGGGCTGGGCAAGCCGCTGAAGTCCACAGTGCACCCGCTGCGCCCGGAAATCCCCATCTACCTGGCGGCGGAGGGGCCGAAGAACGTCGCACTGGCGGCCGAGATCTGCGACGGCTGGCTGCCGCTGTTCTTCTCCCCGAAGAGCGACCCGTTCTACCGGGAAGCGCTCGCCGAGGGCTTCGCGCGCCCGGGCGCCCGGCACACGCAAGCCGACTTCGAGGTGGCCGCCTCGGTGCCGGTCATCGTGCACGACGACGTGGAGACCGCGGCCGGGTTCATCAAGCCGTCGCTGGCCCTCTACATCGGCGGCATGGGGGCCAAGCAGGTCAACTTCCACAAGGACGTGTTCGCCCGCCTCGGGTACGCCGACGTCGCGGAGAAGGTGCAGGAGCTCTACCTCGCCGGGCGCAAGGCCGAAGCCACCGCGGCGATCCCCACCTCGCTGGTCGAGGACACCTCGCTGATCGGGCCGCCGGAGAAGATCCGGGCGGAGCTGGCGGCTTGGGAGGAAACCGTGGTGACGACGTTGCTGCTGCGTGGGGACGCGGGGACATTGCGGCGGATCGCCGAGGTGGTCGGCTGAGCACCCCGCTCGCACCATGCCGGAAATGTGCGACGGGTGGGCCACCCGATCGAGGGTTGGCAGCGCTGGACGGGCTCCTCTAGGCTCCGTGAAACCTGAAACGGCTTCACGTCTGGAGGGAGGGTCGCCGATGCCGGTGAGCCGCAGGAGTGTCCTCGCCGGGGTGGCCGTCGCGCCGCTCGCCGCGGGAGTGCTCGCCACCCCGCAGGCGGCCGCGCAGCAGGGCTATCTCGTCGGCGTCGGCATCTCCGACGTCACCGGGCCCGCGGCCGAGTGCGGCATGATGGGCTACTCCATGCCGCAGCAGCAGACCGCCGGCATCCACCAGCGCACCCGCGCCCGCGCGTACATCGTCGCGGAACCCGGGGGCCGCCGGATCGTGTTCGTCAACGCCGACGTCGGCGCGTTGTTCCAGTCCGTGCACCAAGGGGTGCTCGCCCGGCTCGCCGAGCGGTTCGGCGACCTCTACACCGAGCACAACGTGCTGCTCAACGCCACGCACACGCACGCGGGCTGCGGCGGATCGTCCTGGTACGCCGCCTACAACCTGTCCATCCTGGGCTTCCAGCGGCAGACCTACGACGCCCAGGTCGACGGCATCACCGAGGCCATCCAGCAGGCGCACGACAACCTCGCGCCGGGCACGATCAGCCTCGGCCGGACCGAGCTGACCGACGCCAGCGTCAACCGGTCCCGCACCGCCTTCGAGCTCAACCCGCAGGCCGACAAGGACCACTTCCCGCTCGCCATCGACCCGGCCGTCACGGTCCTCCGCTTCCGCCAGGGCGGCCGCGACATCGGCGCCATCGCCTGGTTCGCCACGCACGGCACCTCGATGACCAACGCGAACAAGCTGATCAGCGGCGACAACAAGGGCTACGCCGCCTACGCCTGGGAACACGGGCGCGGCACCCGCTACCTCGACGGCGCACCGCAGTTCGTCGCGTGCTTCCCGCAGACCAACTCCGGCGACATGTCCCCGAACCTCAACCTCAAGCCCGGCTCCGGCCCCACCGAGAACGAGTTCGAGAACACCCGCATCATCGGCGAACGCCAGTTCACCGCCGCGAAAGCCGCCTTCGACAACGCCACCACAGCCGTCACGGGACCGCTCGACTACCGCTTCTGCTACGTGGACATGTCCCGCGTGACCGTGGACGGCCGGTACACCCCGGACGGGCGGCAGCGCACCACGGCCACCGCCGCGATCGGCGTGTCGATGCTCGCCGGCAGCACCGAGGACGGCCCCGGGCTCCCGCTGCCCGAGGGCGTCCGCAACCCCTTCGTCGACGCGCTCGGCGGCATGGACGCGCCGATCCCGCAGGCGCTGGCCGACGCGCACGCGCCGAAGGTGATCGCGGTGCCGTTCGGCGCCATGAAACCCTACCCGTGGGCGCCGGAGGTGCTGCCGCTGCAGATCCTGCGGCTCGGGCAGCTCCACCTCGTCGCCGGGCCCGCCGAGTACACGATCGTCGCCGGGCTGCGCATCCGCCGCACCGTCGCCGCCGAGCTGGGCGTCCCGCTGGAAAACGTGATCATGCAGGGCTACGCCAACGCGTACAGCCAGTACGTCACCACGCCCGAGGAGTACGACTCGCAGCAGTACGAGGGCGCGTCCACGCTCTTCGGCCGCTACACGCTGCCCGCCTACCAGCAGGAGTTCGCCCGGCTCGCGGCCGCGATGCGGGCCGGCACGAGCGTCCCCCGCGGCCCGCAGCCGCGTGACCTGTCCGGCGACCAGCTCAACTTCCAGCCCGGCGTGGTGGTGGACTCGCCACCTTTGCTCAAGCGGTTCGGCGACGTGCTCACCGAGGCCCGTAGCAGCTACCGGCGGGGCGAGCAGGTGCTGGTCGAGTTCGTCACCGGCCACCCGAAGAACGACCTGCACCGCAACGGGACGTTCCTGGAGGTCCAGCGCCTGGACGGCGGCACCTGGGTCCGCCACGCCGACGACGGCGACTGGTCCACCAAGTACCGGTGGCGGCGCACCTTCCTGGCCGAGTCCACGGCGACGATCACCTGGGACATCCCGCCGGACACCCCGGTCGGCCAGTACCGGGTGGTCCACGCCGGCGACGCGAAGTCCCTGGACGGCACGATCACCCCCGTCACCGGCGCCTCCCGCGCGTTCGTCGTCTCATAACGAATTCGCGCCCCGGGCGCTCCCCGGGCCGTGATCGATGACACGATGCGGGCGATCACCGGGTGCAGATCGGAGGACCATGGTCGCCCTACCGGCCAAGACCAGGCTCGGCTACTCCGCCGGGTCGTTCGTCACCGGCGCGTTCGGCACGGTGCCCGGCCTGCTGCTGTTGCCCTACCTCACCGACACGATGGCGGTGCCGGGCGCGGTCGCCGGGGCCATCGTGCTCGTGCCGAAGGCGTGGGACGTCGTGTTCAACCCGGTCGCCGGGCGGCTGTCCGACGCGAGCCTGAACCGGCGGGGGAGCAGGCGGCCGTTCCTGCTGTTCGGCGGGCTCGGCGTCGCGGTCCTGTTCGCCGCGATCTTCGCCCACCCCGGGTTCGGCAGCACCCCGCTGGACGCCGGGTACGTGGTGCTCGCGTTCTTCCTGTGCGCCACCGCGTTCGCCTTCTTCCAGGTGCCCTACAACGCGCTGCCCGCCGAGCTGACCGACAACTACGACGAGCGCACCCGCCTGACCAGCTGGCGCATCGGCCTGCTCGCGATCGCGATCCTGGTCTCCGGCGGCGGCGCCCCCGAGATCACCAACCAGATCGGCGGGGTCAGCGGCTACCGGGTCATGGGGATCGTGATGGGCGCGATCATGGTGCTCGGCACCGTCGCGGTGTTCCTCGGCACCCGGGGTGCGCCGGTCGGCAACCTGCGCCCGCCGACGCCGGGCTGGCGCGAGCTGCTCGCCACGATGCGCCAGTGGCGTGCCTTCCGGTGGCTGCTGGGCGTCTACTTCGTCCAGTCGCTCGGCCTGGCCACCCTGCTGGCCGGGGTCAACTACGCGTCCCGGTACGTGTTCGGCGACGCGGACCTGCAGACATACCTGTTCGTCGGGTTCGTGCTGCCCGCGCTGGTGACCATGCCGCTGTGGCCGCGCATCGGCGCGCGCTGGGGCAAGCTGTGGGGCTTCCGGTTCGCCTGCATCGCCTTCGGCGTCGCGTGCGCGGGCCTGTGCGCGGCGCTGGTGCTGCCGGTCGGCGTGTCGTTCGTCTTCGTCGCGCTCGCCGGGGTCGGCTACGCCGGGATCCAGGTGTTCCCGCTGGCGATCCTGCCCGACCTGATCAGCGCCGAGGAGGAGCGCACCGGCGCCACCCGCGCCGGCGTCACCGCCGGCGTGTGGACCGCCTCGGAGACTCTCGGCCTGGCGCTGGGACCGGGCCTGTTCGGGCTGGTGCTGACCGCGGGCGGGTACGTGTCCAGTGTGGACGCCTCCGCCGCGCAGCCGGACAGCGCGGTCACCGCGATCCTGCTCGGGTTCGCGCTGCTGCCCGGGATCCTCGTGCTGGCCGGCCTGCCGTTGCTGCGCCGCTCGATCCTGGAGCCGCGATGAGGCCCGCCCGCGAGGTGCTCGCCCAGCTGCGGGAGCTGCGCGCCGGCGACCTGCCCACCCACGGCGGCCGCACCCTGGCCTACGTCTACGACAGCGGACTGTCCGGTGTGGACGAGCTGGCCGCGCAGGCGCACGCGCTCGCCTCCTCCGCCAACGGCCTCGACCCGACCGCGTTCCCCAGCCTGCGCCGCCTGGAGAACGACCTGGTCGCCGCCACCGCGCGCCTGGTCGGCGGGACCCCGTCCACGGTCGGCGCGGTGACCTCCGGCGGCACCGAGTCGTGCCTGCTCGCGGTGCTCGCCGCGCGCGAGGGCCGCCCCGATGTCGCCGAGCCGAGCATCGTGCTGCCCTCGACCGCGCACGCCGCGTTCCACAAGGCCGCGCACCTGTTCCGGGTGCGGCCCGTGGTGGTGCCGGTCGACCCGGTGACCTTCCGCGCCGACCCGGACGCCATGGCCGCCGCGATCGACGACACGACGGTGCTCGTCGTCGCCGGCGCCCCGTCCTACGCGCACGGCGTGATCGACCCGGTCGCGCCGATCGCCGCCGCGGCCGCGGCGCGGGGCGTGCGCACGCACGTGGACGCCTGCATCGGCGGCTGGGTCCTGCCGTACTTCCGCCGCCTCGGCAGGCCGGTGCCCGAGTTCGGGTTCGGCGTCGAGGGCGTCACCAGCGTCTCGGTCGACCTGCACAAGTACGCGTACTGCCCGAAGGGTGTGTCGGTGCTGCTGCACGCCGACGCCGAGCTGCGGCGCGGGCACTACTTCGCCAGCGCGGACTGGCCCGGCTACACGATGCTCAACAGCACCATCCAGTCCACCCGATCCGGCGGGCCGCTCGCCGCCGCGTGGGCCGTGGTGCAGCACCTCGGCGACGACGGCTACCTGGAACTCGCCCGGCAGACGCTGGCCGCGGTGACGGCCATCGCCGACGGCATCCGGAGCATCGACGGCCTGCGGCTGCTCGCCGAACCGGACTCGACCCTGATCGCGCTCGCCGCCGGCGACGACAGCTTCGACCTGTTCACGGTCGCCGACGAGATGCGGGCCCGCGGCTGGTACGTGCAGCCGCAGTTCGCCCACGGGTCCTCGCCGGTAAACCTGCACCTCACCGTCACCGCCGCGAACCGGGGCGGCGAGGCCGGGTTCCTCGCCGACCTCGCCGCCTCGGTCGCCGGCGCCCGGGAGGCCGGACCGGTGACGGTGGACGAGAACGTGGCCGCGTTCGTCGCCGCCCTCGACCCGGACACGCTGACCGGCGAGCAGTTCGAAGGCCTGCTCACCGCCGCCGGGATGGGCGGTGGCGCGGGACTGCCCGGCCGGATGGCCGGGATCAACGCCCTGCTCGGCGCCGCCACCCCGGCCCTGCGGGAACGCCTGCTGCGCGAGTTCCTCGGAATGCTCTACCGGCCGGACTAGTGCGCCGCGTGGTCGTGCGGCTCCCACGCGGGGAACGGGTCCGGGCCGGCCTCCTCGCCGAGGCAGCTCTCCAGTGCGGCCGTCAGCGCCGAGTGGTCCAGGCCCGTCCCGATGAACACCAGCTCCTGCCGCGCCGGACCGCTGCCCTGCGGTTCGAACCGCGCCACCGAACCGGCCTGCGACCACAGGCCCACCACACCGGGGCGGGACGCCAGCGCGAAGAACCCCTTGGAGCGCAACACCTTCCCGAACCGGCCGGAGTCCAGGTCCCGCGTCACGAACGACCACAGCCGCTCCGGCGCGAACGGCCGCGAGGACCGGAACACGACGCTGGAGATGCCGTACTCCTCGGTTTCCGGCACGTGGTCGCCGTTCAGCTCCGCCACCCAGCCGGGCGCCTGCTGGGCCCGCTCCAGGTCGTAGCGGCCGGTCCCGAGCACCTCCCGCACCGGCACCTTCCCGAAGCCGGCGCGGATCACCTCCGCCGCCGGGTTGAGCCGCCGCAGCAGCGCCTCCAGCTGGACCAGCTCGTCCTCGCCGACGAGGTCGGTCTTGTTCAGCAGCAGCACGTCGGCGAACTCGACCTGGTCGATCAGCAGGTCGCTGACGGTCCGTTCGTCACCCTCGTACTGGTCCAGGGCCCGCGCGGCCAGCTCGTCGCCGCGGTCCAGCTCGCGGGTGAAGTTCACCGCGTCCACCACGGTCACCATGGTGTCCAGCCGCGCCCGCGGCAGGAACGTGAACGTCGCCGCGACCGGCATCGGCTCGGAGATCCCGCTCGACTCGATCAGCACATGGTCGAACCGGCCCTCGTCGCAGAGCCGGCCCACCTCCTCCAGCAGGTCGTCCCGCAGGGTGCAGCAGATGCAGCCGTTGGTCATCTCGACCAGGCGTTCCTCGGTACGCACGAGCGCGGCGTCGATGTTGACCTCGCTCATGTCGTTGACGATCACCGCGACCCGCAGGCCGCCGGTGTTGCCCAGCACGTGGTTGAGCACCGTCGTCTTGCCCGCGCCGAGGAACCCGGACAGGACGGTGACCGGGAGCGTCACCGCGCCAGCCGGTGAAAGTGGCCGAGCAGCCTGCGCGGCACCAGCTGCTCCTTGCCGTCGATCACCACCGGCACCAGATCCGGCTTCACGGCCTTCCACTGGGCGCGGCGGTGGCGGGTGTTGCTGCGCGAGGTCTTGCGCTTGGGAACGGCCATCACTTCCGCCTTCCGTAGCGGCGGTGGAACTTCTCCACCTGGCCCGCGGTGTCCATGATCCGGCGCGCGCCCGTCCAGAACGGGTGCGACCACGCGCTGACGTCGACGAGCACGAGCGGGTAGGTGTTGCCGTCGCTCCACTCGATCGTCTTGTCCGAGGTGATCGTCGAGCGCGTCAGGAACGCGTCGCCGGTCGCGGTGTCCTGGAACACCACCGGGTGGTAGTCGGGATGGATGCCCGGTTTCACTGCTTCTCCCTTCCGGACGTGACGTTCACGTCCTGCGTCTCGTCGATGTCTTCGCACGGCTCCTCGTGCCAGGCGCCGAACGGGTCGTCGTAGGTCAGCCACTCGCGCTGCCCGGCCGCGAGCTCGGCGTCGGTGAGCAGCGCCCCGGACAGGGCGTCGTCGATCTCGGCCGGCGTGGCCTGATCCGTGACGACGAAGATCTCCGAGGCCCGGTCGCCGAACACCGGGTGCCAGCGCAGCGACGCCAGCGTCCGCCGCTCCGGGGACACGTCCGTCCACGCCGGACCGTCCGGCGCGTCCAGCCACGGCCCGGCGTGCCCGACGCCGAGGCCGCCGCCCGCCGACTCCAGCCACAGCGCCATGTCCGGCTGGCTGGCCACCCACACCCGGCCGCGGGTCCGCACCACCCCGTCGAGCAGCACGTCGAGCGCGTCGTGCAGGCGTTCCGGGTGGAACGGGCGCTGCGCGGTGAACAGCAGCGTCGCGACACCGCAGTCCGCGCCAAGCGGCGGCTCGCCGTGCAGGAGCGGGCCGTGCATGTCGGTCACCTCGCCGCGTCGCGCGTCCCGGGGAACCTCGGCCAGGCGCGAGGTGCGCAAGGCCGCGGGCGCGACCCGGTCCAGGACGGCCGCGGTCTTCGCGTCGGTCCAGGCGTCGGCCGTGCCGGTCAGCACGAGCACGTCGGCGAACTCGGCCTGGGACAACGCGACCTGCGCGACGGTCCGCTCGTCGTCCTGGCTGGCCTGCAGCCCGCGCTCCTCCAGGGTGTCGTCGCCGGTGGCGTCGGCCAGCCAGGAGCCGCGGTCCAGCACCGTGTGCACGCCGTCGATCGTCACGAAGTCGATCACCGGCCGGTCCCCGACGAGGACGTGCCGGATCGCCCAGCAGACCGGTTCCGGCTCCATCGCCTCGTCCAGCCGCACCACGATGTGCCGCACGCCGGGCGTGCCGGCGAGGCGGCGCAGCAGGGGGAGCAGGTCCTCCCGCAGCGTGCAGGACACGCAGCCGTGCGCGAGTTCCAGGACGGTCGTCTCGTCGCGGTCGCCTAGCCGGAGCCGCCGTCGCACGACGCCGCCCCGGATCTCGCGCAGGTCGTGGTGCACGACCGCGGTGCCGGGCCGGGCCGCGCGGGCCTGTTCGGCGAGGTCCGCGGTCGCCGCCGGGACGAGGCCGCTGATCAGGGTGAGGGGCACCCGGGTGGTGCCGGTCGTTTCGGGATCCACGCGTTGTAGAGTAGGTGATAATGAAAATCGATACCAACTAGGGAGGGTGGATGTCGGCGGTCTGCCAGGTCACCGGCCGCAAGCCGGGCTTCGGCAAGCAGGTGTCCCATTCGCACCGGCGGACGTCGCGGCGGTGGGACCCGAACGTCCAGCGGCGGCGCTACTGGGTGCCGTCCGAGGGGCGCTGGGTCACGCTGCGGGTCTCGGCGAAGGGGATCAAGACGATCGACAAGCGCGGGATCGACGCCGTCGTGGCCGAACTGCGCGCGAAGGGGGTGAAGCTGTAGTGGCCCGCAACGACGTCCGGCCGATCATCAAGCTCCGCTCGACCGCGGGGACCGGCTACACGTACGTGACCAGGAAGAACCGGCGCAACGACCCGGACCGGATGGTGTTGCGCAAGTTCGACCCGGTGGTGCGCCGCCACGTCGAGTTCCGGGAGGAGCGCTGATGGCGAAGAAGTCGAAGATCGCCCGCGACGAGCAGCGGCGCACCGTCGTGGCCCGCTACGCCGAGCGCCGGGCCGAACTGAAGGCGGTCGTGTCCTCACCGCGGTCCACTCCGGACGAGCGGGCGGCCGCGGTGGTGGCGCTGCAGAAGCTGCCCCGCGACGCCAGCCCCACGCGGCTGCGCAACCGCGACACCGCCGACGGCCGCCCGCGCGGCTACTTCCGCAAGTTCGGGCTGTCCCGGGTGCGGCTGCGCGAGATGGCCCACCGCGGCGAGCTGCCCGGCGTGTCGAAGTCGAGCTGGTGAGCGCCGTGCCCAAGTACGTCAAGGACCGGCCCGGCCGCCGTCGCCGCAACCTGCTCGCCGAGGCGGACGTGTCCGTTGTGGACTGGAAGGACGTGGACCTGCTGCGCAAGTTCATCTCCGACCGCGGCAAGATCCGCGCCCGGCGGGTGACGGGCTTGTCGCCGACGCAGCAGAAGCAGGTGGCCCAGGCCATCAAGAACGCGCGCGAGATGGCCCTGCTGCCGTACCCTTCGTCGGCGCGCTGACCCTAGTGCGGGCCGTCCGGCCGGACGGCCCGCACTAGGGTCGACGTCGTGAGCGAGCCGTCCGACGAGATGATCGAGCTGTGGAGCCGGGGCTTCCAGATGGCCAGGGAGGGGCAGACGGAGACGCTGGTGGCCTACGTCGACGCCGGCATCGCCGTCAACCTGACCAACGACCGCGGCGACACGCTCGTGATGCTGGCCGCCTACCACGGCCACGCCGGGACGGTCAAGGCACTCCTCGACCGAGGCGCCGACCCGAACCGGCTCAACGACCGGGGCCAGAGCCCGCTGGCGGGCGCGGTGTTCAAGAACGACCCGGACGTGGTGAAGGCGCTGCTGGAGGGAGGCGCCGACCCGGCGGCGGGCACACCGTCGGCGGTGGACACCGCGCGCATGTTCGGCAACACGGAGATGCTGGGGCTTCTGGGGCTCGCCTAGAAGCTTGCCGAACGGTGCGGAACAAGGACCGAAGCCGTTGGGCTCATCGTTACTTCGGTAGCAGCGGTTCGACTCTGGCCGCCAGGTCCCGCGTCAGCGCCTTCCGGCCGTGCACGGTGGTGTCGGTAGCGTCCGGATCGGATCGCCGGAACTCCGCAAGTCCGTGCACGGGATCCAGGGTCAGGCCATTGCTGCCGAGGCCAGACTTCTGATCCGAATCCACGCCGGCCTGGAAGGGTCTCCCGCGAGCCGAGCAGGTCATCAAGCTGACCGGCTGGGGACGTTGCGGAACCACTCCGCTCGAGACCGGTGAGGAGCGCAGGCAATACGGAGTTGCTCACACTCCCGCAGCCCTGAGGTGTTTTCGCGCCACCGAGCAGGCATGCTTGTCCGCATGCCTGAAGACCAGCACTACCTCGTCGGCCTCGACCTCGCCGGGCGGCGCGTGGTGCTCGTCGGCGGCGGCACCGTCGCCCAGCGCCGGCTGCCCCGCCTGATCAGCGCCGGCGCCGCGGTCGAGCTGATCTCGCCGTCCACCACCCCGGCAGTCGGCGGCATGATCGACGCCGGCGAGGTCGTGTGGCACCAGCGCCGCTACGCCGACGGCGACCTCGACGGCGCGTGGTACGCCCTGGCCTGCACCGACGACCCCGAGGTCAACGCCGCGATCTGCGCGGAGGCCGAGCGGCGCCGCATCTTCTGCGTGCGCGCCGACGCCGGCATCGAGGGCACCGCCGTGACCGCCGCGGTCGGCCGCCACGAAGGCCTGGTCGTGGGCGTCCTCTCCGGCGGCCAGCCGCTGCGCTCGGCGGCGGTACGCGACAACATCGTCGAGGCCCTGCACACCGGCGCGATCGCCGACGACATCACCCCGCCGGACGCCGCCGAACTGCCCGGCGTCGCGCTCGTCGGCGGCGGCCCCGGCGATCCGGAGCTGATCACCGTCAAGGGCCGCAGGCTGCTGGCCCGCGCCGACGTCGTGGTGGCCGACCGGCTGGCCCCCCGCGAGCTGCTCGACGAGCTGCACCCGGACGTCGAGGTCGTGGACGCCGCCAAGATCCCCTACGGCCGCGCCGCCAGCCAGGACTTCATCAACGCCACCCTGATCGAACACGCCAAGGCGGGCAAGTTCGTGGTCCGGCTCAAGGGCGGCGACCCGTACGTGTTCGGCCGCGGGTTCGAGGAGCTGCTCGCGTGCGCCGAGGCGGGCGTGCCGGTGACCGTGGTGCCGGGCATCACCAGCTCGATCGCCGGCCCCGCGGCGGCCGGGGTGCCGGTCACCCACCGCGGGGTCGCCCACGAGGTCGTCGTCGTGTCCGGGCACGTCGCGCCGGACCACGAGAGCTCCCTGACCGACTGGTCGGCGCTGGCGAAGCTGCGCGGCACGATCGTGCTGATGATGGGCGTGGAACGGCTCGGCCAGTTCGCCGCCGCGCTGCTCGACGGCGGCCGCCCCGGCGACACCCCGGTCGCGGTCGTGGAGAACGGCACCATGCCCACCCAGCGCGTGCACCGCTTCACCCTGGCCACCGCGGCCGAGGACGCCAAGGCCGCCGGGGTGCGCCCGCCCGCGGTGATCGTGATCGGCCCGGTCGCCGGCCTGCTGCCGGACGACCTGCGCTGACCGCGGGCGCCGCGCCCGGGACCGGAAGCCGTCAGGCGGCGTAGCAGCGCCGCACGAAGTCCAGGATCGCCGCGGTCAGCCGTTGCGGGTCGAACCGCAGCTCGACCGGGCTGCGCGCCTGTACGAACTCGGCCGCGGGCAGGTCGGCGGCCAGCGTGTCGGCGTCCCCGAACGGGTGAACCGGGTCGCGCTGGTGCCCGATCACCAGCGCGGGCACCTCGATCCGCTTGCGCACCGACCGGGGCGGCGCGATCCGGCCGAAGAACACGCCGTGCAGCAGCGCCGCCATCGACGCCGGCCGCTGGTCGAGCGTGTCGGTGACGACGTCCACCCACTGGCTGCCCTGCGGCACCAGGCCGGCCACCTTCGCCACCGCCTGCACCCCGAACGGCACGAACCGCGCCGCGAACAGCAGCGGCGTGAACGCCAGCAGCCCGGCGACGATCGCGTTGTCCAGCACCGGCATCTCCACCACGACCCCGCGCAGCCGCTCCGGCGCCTTGACCGCCGCCTCCAGCGCCACGTTCGCGCCGAGCGACGTCCCGCCGACCACGGCCCGGTCCACGTCCAGGTGGTCCAGCAGCGCCAGCACCTGGTCGCCGAAGGCCGGGATCGAGTAGTGCCACGACTCGCGCGGCCGGTCGGAGTCGCCGTGGCCGAGCAGGTCCAGCGTGACGACCCGGAACCCCTCGGCGGCGAGCCCGCGCGCCAGCGGCGCGTGCATCCGCCGGGTGAACATCAGGCCGTGGGCCAGCACGACCACGCGGTCGCCGGTGCCGAACTCGGTGTAGCAGAGCCGGTGGCCCTCGAAGGTGAACGCGGCGGCCAGTCCGGTGGTCTCCAGGGGACGGGTCAGCATGACGATCAGGAAACCACCCCCGGGGCGCCCCCGCACAGGCTTGTGCGCGGGATCGTGTCCGGATGCGTCAAGATGGCCGCATGACTGACACCGCCGACAAGCTCCCGGACCTGGTCTCGCTCGCCGTCGAGCGGACCGGCCCGGTCGCCCGCGTGACCCTGCTCGGGCCGGGCAAGGGCAACGCGATGGGTCCGGACTTCTGGCGCGAGCTGCCGATCGTGTTCCGCACCCTGGACGCCGATCCCGCGGTCCGGGCGATCGTGCTGACCGGCAGCGGGAAGAACTTCTCCTACGGCCTCGACCTGCCCGCGATGATGGGTGGCTGGGCGCCGCTGCTCGCCGGCGACGCCCTGGCCGGCCCGCGCACCGAGTTCCTCCGCGAGATCCGGGTGCTGCAGGACAGCGTCACCGCGGTGGCGGAGTGCCGCACCCCGGTGATCGCCGCCGTGTCCGGCTGGTGCATCGGCGGCGGCGTCGACGTGATCGCGGCCGCCGACGTGCGGCTGGCCAGCGCGGACGCGAAGTTCAGCGTGCGCGAGGCGAAGGTCGCGATCGTGGCGGACCTGGGCAGCCTGCAGCGGCTGGCCGGGATCATCGGCGAGGGTCACCTGCGCGAGCTCGCCCTGACCGGCAAGGACATCGACGCGGCCCGCGCGGAGCGGATCGGCCTGGTCAACGACGTGTACGCCGACCAGGACGCGGTGCTGGCCGCGGCCGACGAGCTGGCGCGCGAGATCGCCGCCAACCCGCCGCTGGTCGTGCAGGGCGTCAAGGAGGTGCTGTCGCTCAACACCGAGCGGCAGGTCAGCGACGGGCTGCGCTACGTCTCCACCTGGAACGCGGCCTTCCTGCCCAGCAAGGACATCCAGGAAGCGGTGCGGGCGTTCATGGAGCGCCGGGCGCCCGAGTTCACCGGCGAGTGAGGAGCAACGCCATGAGCAGTGTCCATTCAGCCGCTCACCAGCGGTTCCGCGAGGCCCGCGACTTCCTGCTCGCGCACCGCGAGGACTACGACACCGCCTACCGCGACTTCGCCTGGCCGGAACTGGACGAGTTCAACTGGGCGCTGGACTGGTTCGACGTGGTCGCCGCCGATCCGGCCAACGCGGAGAAGTACGCGCTGTGGATCGTCGAGGAGGACGGCGGCGAAGGCCGCTGGACCTACCCCGAGATGTCCCGCCGCTCCAGCCAGGTCGCGAACTGGCTGCGCGGGCTCGGCGTCCGCCGCGGCGACCGCCTGATCCTCATGCTCGGCAACCAGGTCGAGCTGTGGGAGACGATCCTCGCCGCGATCAAGCTCGGCGCGGTGATCATCCCGGCGTCGACCCTGCTCGGCGCGGCCGACCTGCGGGACCGCGTGGACCGCGGCAACGCGCGGCACGTCGTGGTCCGGTCGGCGGACGTCGAGAAGTTCGCCGACGTCGCCGGCGACTACACGCGAATCGCGGTGGGGGAGCGGGCCGAGGGCTGGCACTCCTTCGCCGACGCCTATTCCGCGGAGGAATCGTTCACTCCGGACGGTCCCACCGTCGCCACCGACCCGCTGCTGCTGTACTTCACCTCCGGCACCACCGCCAAGCCGAAGCTCGTGCAGCACACGCACGTGTCCTACCCGGTCGGGCATCTGTCCACGATGTACTGGATCGGGCTCGAACCCGGCGACGTGCACCTGAACATCTCCTCGCCCGGCTGGGCGAAGCACGCGTGGAGCAATGTGTTCGCGCCGTGGAACGCCGAGGCGACGGTGTTCCTGTTCAACTACTCCCGCTTCGACGCCGGCGCGCTGATGACGCAGATGCAGCGGTGCGGGATCACCAGCTTCTGCGCGCCGCCGACGGTGTGGCGGATGCTGATCCAGGCCGACCTCGGCGCGCTGGAAACGCCGCCGGTCAAGGTGGTCGGCGCGGGCGAGCCGCTCAACCCGGAGGTGATCGACCAGGTCCGCAAGGCGTGGGGCGTCACGATCCGGGACGGGTTCGGCCAGACCGAGACCAGCGTGCAGATCGCCAACACACCCGGCCAGGAGGTCAAGTCCGGGTCGATGGGCCGCCCGGTGCCCGGGTTCAAGGTCGTGCTGGTCGACCCGGTGAGCGGGCAGCCCGCCGAGGAGGGCGAGATCTGCCTCGACCTGACCGAGCGGCCGGTGGGGCTGATGGTCGGCTACGCCGACGACGAGGAGCGCACCGCGGAGGCGTTCCGCGGCGGCTACTACCACACCGGCGACGTCGGCTCGGTCGACGCGCGCGGCTACATCACCTACGTCGGCCGCACCGACGACGTGTTCAAGGCGTCGGACTACCGCATCTCGCCGTTCGAGCTGGAAAGCGTGCTGCTCGAACACGACGCGGTCGCCGAGGCCGCGGTGGTGCCCGCGCCGGACCCGATCCGGCTCGCGGTGCCCAAGGCCTACGTGGTGCTCGCGGCCGGGTACGAGCCGGATGCCGCCACGGCGGAGAGCATCCTGGCGTTCTGCCGCGATCATCTGGCGCCGTACAAGCGGATCCGGCGGCTGGAGTTCGCCGAGCTGCCGAAGACGATCTCGGGCAAGATCCGCCGCGTCGAGCTGCGCGGCAGGGAGCAGGCCGCGCCGGACTCCCGGCCGGCGGGCGAGTTCCGCGAGGACGACTTCCCGGGATTGAAGGGGTGAGCGCGGGCCGCCCCCGGTCCCGGCCGGGGGCGGTTACTCCGCTTCGGTGACGCGAGCGAAGACGGTGTCCTCGCCGCGGCTGCACGTGGTGCCGCCCTGCGACGCGGGCGGGCCGGAGACGCACAGCCAGCCGTCCACGGTCTCGCTCACCGGGCGGCCCGACCCGGCAGGCTGCCGCCCGGCGATCGCCCGCTGGAACCGGGTCACCAGGTCGGTGGCCTGACCGCAGCTGAGGGTGCTCGTCGTGGTGTCCATGACCTGCAGGGTCAGGCCGCTCGCGGCCGGCACGGTGCCGCAGCCGTCCGCGCGTGCCCCGGTCGTGCCGGCCGACGTGCTCGGCGCGGGGGTGGCCGTGCCCGCCGGGGTGCTCGCGGGCGCGCTCGCGGACGCACTCGTCTGGGGTGCACTCGTCTGGGGTGCGACGCCGGGCGTGGCGGAGCAGCCGGTCAGGACGCCGGCGGACAGGAGCAGCAGCGGCAGGACGCGGCGGGGTGCGGTCATCAGTGGTTGCCTCCTCGGCGGGAAAGTACCGCGACACCGGCGAAATCGCAGGCAGGACGCGCCCTCCGGAGCTCCACTGTGGACAATGATCCACCGGCCGGGTGAATAGTTGGCAGGCGGCTAACACTTCGCCCGCCTCGCGCGACACCACAGTCGTGTTGAGCACCGAGACCGCCACCGAGACGGATCCGCTTCCGACCGCCCCCTGCTCCGTCGTGTGGAGCCAGGGCCGCCCCTACGTCCTCGAGCCGGGGGCCGGGACCCTGCGCTGGGTGGGCACCGACCACCTGGGCCGCCCACTCACCCTCACCGGCGACGAACTCCGCCGCCGCGGCTGGACGCACCGCCGCGCGGGCTGACACCCCCGCACACGAGGTCCCAGGACCGGCGGAGCCGGGTTCGGCGAGCGGTCGCGGGCCGAGCGCCTTGCCCGGCTGCCCGGCCTGCCGCGGAGGCGGGAGGCCGGGATCGCGCGGTTGCCGAGGCTGCATGCCGCCGGCCCGGTCGGGTTCCGCGAATGGCCGGGGCCGACGCCTCGGCCGGCGGCCCGCGGGCACAGGCCGCAAGCCCGCCGGTTCCACGGCGCTGCTCGGCTGTCGGCCCGGCGGGCCGAGCCGCTTCCCGAACCGGCCGGCCCCGAGCCGCCGGGTCCGGCGGTCGCCACCAGGGACCGCCACTCCGAGGGTGAACCCGCCGCCGCCCCACCGATTAGGGTTACCCCGTGATCGAACCCCGCGCCGAGACGGCCGAGCCCAGCCTGCTGCGCCAGGCGTGGACCGTGCCGAACCTGCTGTCCCTGCTGCGGCTCGCGGGCGTCCCGGTGTTCCTGTGGCTCCTGCTCGGCCCGCGCGCCGACGGCTGGGCCCTGGCGCTGCTGGTGTTCAGCGGCCTGTCCGACTGGCTGGACGGCAAGCTCGCGCGCTGGCTGGACCAGACGAGCCGCCTCGGGCAGTTGCTCGATCCGGCCGCCGACCGGCTCTACATCGTCGCCACGCTGATCGCCTTCCTGGTCCGCGGCATCGTGCCCTGGTGGCTCGTCGCGGTGCTCGTCGGGCGTGAGCTGCTGGTCGGGGTGGCCCTGCTGGTGCTGCGCCGCCACGACTACGCGCCCCCCGAGGTCACCTACATCGGCAAGGCCGCGACCTTCGTGCTGATGTACGCCTTCCCGTTCCTGCTGCTCACCCAGGGCGGCTCGACCGCGGCCGCGATCGCCCGGCCGATCGCCTACTCCTTCACCGCGTGGGGCACGGTGCTGTATGTGTGGTCCGGCGCGCTGTACCTGCTGCAGACCTTCTGGGCGGTCCGGCGTGCCAGAGCGGGCGGGCGGATGTAAGACTTCGCGCGAGCATCGCGACGCCACGCGCGAGCCGGGCAGGAAAGGGGACGTGGAGTGTCCGCGCCAGAAGAGTTGCGCTACACCGAGGAGCACGAGTGGGTGGCCACCCGTGACGGCGACGTGGTCCGGGTCGGGATCACCGAGTACGCGCAGGACCAGCTGGGTGACGTGGTGTTCGTCGACCTGCCCGAGGCCGGCAAGGCGGTGACCGCGGGGGAGCCGTTCGGCGAGGTCGAGTCGACCAAGAGCGTGTCCGAGCTGTTCGCCCCGGTCGACGGCGAGGTCGTCGCGGTCAACGACGCGGTGGGCGACTCGCCGGAGCTGATCAACAGCGACCCCTACGGCGAGGGGTGGCTCGTCGAGATCCGGGTGAGCGACGCCGACGCCGTGGCGGGGCTGCTCGACGCCGACGCCTACAACCGGCTGACCGCAGGCTAGGACCGCGTTTTGGGGGGAGCCGCGGGGGCCGAATCGATCAGGCACGGTACGTTGGCAGCCACAGGTTTTCAGCCAGCGACACATCAGTGGTGAGGAGAGCTCAGGTGAGCACCAACGACGGGCCCGGCGTTCCCCCGGAGCAGTCTCCGGAGCGGACCTCGGTCTTCCGGGCCGACTTCCTGGCGGACGTGGAGGGTCAGGAGGCGCCGACGCCGGAGCCTTCGGTCGCCGGTGTCGACGCGCTGCCGGCAGGCACGGCGTTGCTGGTGGTCAAGCGGGGCCCGAACGCCGGTTCGCGCTTCCTGCTCGACCGGGACACCACGAGCGCCGGGCGCCACCCGGACAGCGACATCTTCCTCGACGACGTCACGGTGTCCCGCCGTCACGCGGAGTTCCGCCGCGAGGGCGGGGAGTTCGTCGTCATCGACGTGGGCAGCCTGAACGGCACCTACGTCAACCGCGAGCCGGTCGACCAGGCGGTGCTCGCGGGCGGTGACGAGGTGCAGATCGGCAAGTTCCGCCTGGTCTTCCTGACCGGCCCGGGGCACGGGGGCCAGGGGGCGCGGTGACGGCTGCCGGGCGGCCACAGCGTGATGGACTGAGCATCGGGGCGGTGCTGGCGCAGCTGCGCCCGGACTTCCCCGATGTCACCATCTCCAAGATCCGGTTCCTCGAGTCCGAGGGACTGGTCCGCCCGGGCCGGACCGCGTCCGGATACCGGCAGTTCTCCGCGGCGGACGTCGAGCGGCTGCGGTTCGTGCTGGCCGCGCAGCGGGACCACTACCTCCCGCTCAAGGTCATCAAGGAGCAGCTCGACGCCGCCGACCGCGGCCTGTCCGACGGCCAGGGCCTCGGCGGGAGGCTGCCGCGCAAGCTGGTCCCCATCCCGGCGACGCCGGGCCCCGGGGACGGGCTGCCCCGGCCCGACGACTTCGCGCCGGGCCGCGACGTCCGGCTGACCAGGGAGGACCTGCTCGCCGAGGCGGGCGTGGACAACTCCCTGCTCGCCGAGCTGGAGCAGTACGGCCTGATCCGCCCCGGCGCGGCCGGGTTCTACGACCCGGACGCGGTTCTGGTGGCCCGCACGGTCCGCGCCATGACCGAGTACGGCATCGAGCCGCGGCACCTGCGTGCCTTCCGCGCGTCGGCGGACCGCGAGGTCGGTCTGCTCGAGCAGATCGTCGCGCCCGTGTCACGGCAGCGTGACCCGGACGCCAAGGCGCGGGCGGACGAGCTGGCGCGGCAGCTGGCGGCACTGTCGGTGACGTTGCACACGCTGCTGGTCAAAGCGGGCATCCGGGACGTGACCGGCGGGTGAGCCCGGTGGTGCGGTTCTGGATCTCCGCTGGTCGTGGGTCGCGACGGTAATGACATGGTTTCGGGACTCCGCAGCGAGCCGCCGATGCCGTACCGTTGGTGATGGATTTGCCGGAACGGTCCACGCGACTGCCACACAGTCCCCGCGAGCGAGCACGGTGCCGGGATGGCGGGTAGCGTCGGAGATGTCGATGCGGGGTCCTCGGACCAGCGCCGCGGCCCGCGCACACGAGAGGGAGGCGAAGCCCGATGAGCGAAATGCGCGTCGTCGGCGTGCGGGTCGAGTTGCCCGCGAACCAGCCGATCTTGTTGCTCCGGGAGGCGCAGGGTGAGCGGTACCTCCCCATCTGGATCGGGTCCGTGGAAGCCACCGCGATCGCACTCGAGCAGCAGGGCGTCCGCCCCGCGCGCCCGCTGACCCACGACCTCCTCAAGGAGGTCATCGGCGCGCTGGGCCGCGAGCTCGAACAGGTCGTGATCACGGACCTGCGCGAAGGCACGTTCTTCGCCGAACTGGTCTTCGACGGCAACGTGCGGGTGTCCGCGCGGCCGAGCGACTCGGTGGCGCTGGCCCTGCGCGTCGGGGTGCCGATCCACGCGGTGGACGCGGTGCTCGACGAGGCCGGGCTGATCATCCCGGACGAGCAGGAGGACGAGGTCGAGAAGTTCCGCGAATTTCTCGAATCCGTCTCGCCGGAGGACTTCCGCGGCGCGGACACCTGACCGCCCCGCCTCCGGCGGCGCCGAAGGGGTCTTCCCGGCTCGAGCACCGGCCGGGAGGGCCCCTTCGGCGCGTTCCGGGGTCTCTGCCGCCTTCGCGGCGAAAATTACCCGTCCGGGTAACCGTGGTCGGAGCGTCTTCACCGATCAACTCTCAAGACTGTGTGAAGGCGGGGCCGCGCGTCGCGTTGACCGGGCGCGCGCCCGCGCATACCGTCGATGGCGGTAAATCGCTTCGGTGTGATTCGGCCGCGGCGCGGTCACTGGGGCACCGGAGCGGTTCGCCACTGCCGCGGGTCCTACTCCAGGGCCCCGGGTGCTTGTTTCGACCGGCCGCACGGCCGGGCGAGGGGAGGCATGCGTGGTCGACGAAAGGCCGGTTCAGGTCGTGCCCGGGGAGCAGGGTGAGCTCTTCCCGGACTCGTCCCTGCCTGACGAGCTGGTCGGATACCGAGGTCCCGCGGCCTGTCAGATCGCCGGCATCACCTACCGGCAGCTGGACTACTGGGCGCGCACCGGGCTGGTCGCGCCGAGCATCCGCACGGCGCACGGTTCGGGTTCGCAACGGCTGTACTCGTTCAAGGACATCCTCGCCCTCAAGATCGTGAAGCGTTTACTCGACACGGGCGTCTCGCTGCAGAACATCCGTGTCGCCGTCGAGCACCTGCGCAAGCGCGGGGCACGCGACCTGGCGAAAGTCACCCTGGTCTCGGACGGCACCACCGTCTACGAGTGCACCTCGCCCGAGGAGATCGTGGATCTGCTCCAGGGCGGCCAGGGCGTGTTCGGCATCGCGGTGAAGGTCCCGATGCAGGAGATCAGCGGCACGATCCACGAGTTCCCGGCCGAGCGCGCCGACGGTGGCGAGATCGAACCGGTCGTTCCGGACGAACTCACGCAGCGCCGCAACGCACGCCGGACCGGATGATCGTCTCCCCGAACCGGGGAGTAGGGTACTGAACGCGGTCGCCGAAGCCGCGCGGGAGAGACCGGGCCACCACCAGCGCGCCCGGCGCCGAAGGAGCAAAGCCTCCCCGGAACCTCTCAGGCACCCTGGACCGCGCGGACGAGACGCCTCTGGAAAGCGGGCCGACGGGCACAACTACGTCCGGCCCCGCCGAAGGTGCAAACCCGGCTCAACACTCGGGTGAACCTCTCAGGCGCCCTCACGGGGCACGACAGAGTGGGGAGGGCCCGGAACTGGGGGTTCCGGGCCGGCCGGCGGATCCGCGTCAGCTGGGAACCTTGTCCAGGAAGCCCAGCACCCGAGCGATCCGGCCGTCCTCGACCACGACGACGTCGAAGCCGATCGCGAGCGGCTCGGCGGCGCCCGGCGCGCCCAGGTGCCACGTGAACCGGGCCTGGTCGTGGTGGCCGTCCACGGCGCCACCGAGGCTGAACTCCAGCCCCGCGAACTGCGCCTGCGCCGCGCCGATGAACTCGTCGATCGCGGCGGTGCCGCGCACCGAGTCGATCGGGTCGGTGAACTGCGCGTCCGGGGTGAACAGCTCCTCCACCAGCGCCCGGCGCTTGTCCGCGTCCGTCTCGTTCCAGACGTCGATGTAGCCCTGGGCGAGAGCGGTGTAGTCGGTCATCGGATTCCTCCTGATCGGTCGGTGTGACCTGATCACCATCGCCCGGATCGCGCGGCCCGTCGATTACGCGGGAGGTAATGGCGGCGCCGTGCGCGCGCCCCGTAACTTCGCACGGGTGACGACCATGCAGCGCCCCGTGGGCGAGCAGTTGCGGCAGTGGCGGGAACGCCGCAGGCTCAGCCAGCTCGACCTCGCCCTGTCCGCCGAGATCTCCACGCGCCACCTCAGCTTCCTGGAGAACGGCCGGTCCCAGCCGAGCCGGGAAATGGTGCTGCGCCTGGGAGAGCGGCTGGAGGTGCCGCTGCGGGAGCGCAACCGGCTGCTGCTGGCCGCCGGCTACGCGCCGGTGTTCCCGGAGACCCCGCTGCCCGACCTGGGCGCCGCGCTCGACGCCGTCCGGCACCTGCTCGCCGGGCACGAGCCGTACCCGGCCGTCGTCGTGGACCGCAACTGGGACCTCGTCGAGAGCAACAGCGGCATCACGCTGCTGACCGACCTCGTCGACCCCGCGCTGCTGGAACCGCCGGCGAACGTGCTGCGGATCGCGCTGCACCCCCGCGGCCTCGCCCCGCACGTGATCAACCTGGGGCAGTGGCGGGCCGAGCTGCTCGGCAGGCTGCGGCGGCAGGTGGAGATCACCGGCGACCCCGGTCTCGCGGACCTGCTGGCCGAGGTGAGCGGATACCCGTGCGACGACCCGGTGGACGAGGCCCCGGCCGGCTCGGTGTTCGTGCCGGTGCGGCTGCGTCGCGGCGACGCCGAGCTGACCCTGCTGTCCGTGGTGGCCACCTTCGGCACCGCGCTGGACGTCACGCTGGCCGAGCTGGTGATCGAGTCGTTCTACCCGGCCGACGCGGCCACCCGCGAGGTGCTCACCGGCCGACGGCCGGCGTGAGCGCGGCGCTGGTCACCCCGGTGTCCTGCACCGCGCCCAGGCCCACTGCGCCGGCGAGCAGCCGGGGCCGCGCCACCGGGCGCAGGCGCAGCCGGACGAGCCCGCGTCCGGCGGCCACTGCGAGCAGCGCGGTCCCGGCGGCGATGGCGACGACGGCGAGGCCCAGCCCCGCGGCGCCGAGGACGTCGAGGCGCGCGCCGGCGAGCGGGTCGCGGTACCAGCCGCCGATCGCTTCGCCGACCAGGTGGCTGCCGCCGCTGTTGATCAGCGTGCCGCCGCGCCGACCACTTGGCCGACTGGTCCACCACGCCGACGATCGCGAGCACGACGCGCCGGCCACCCATGAAGCTCCCTCGGCTCCGCTCCGGTCCGGGCGCGTCGAGTCAACCGGGGTGACCCGTGCGGTCACCGGTGCGCGAGCTGTGCGGCGACTGTGAGCCAGGATCGGCGGGGGCGTCCGTTGCGGGCCGTGTTTCGCCCCAGGGCGCGGTGCCCTAGGCGCCGGGGTTGAGCAGGCGGGCGAAGTCGGCCTGCTGCGCCGGTTCCTGGAGGTAGTTGCGGAACCTCTGGGAGGCGCGCTGCTGGACCTCGTCGACGTCCTCGGCGGTCAGCACCGCGCACGGGTAGTCGGCGCGGGCGTTGGCCGCGAGCGGCTCGGCCGGGGAGGTCAGCAGGGTGGGCCGGGCGGTGGTCAGCTCGGTGATCGTCGCCGTGGTCTCCGGGATCCAGACGGCGGGCTGGCCGCCGATCGAGTCGAGGTTGCCGCGGCCGGTGAGCGCCAGCAGGACGCGCTGGTCGTCGATGGCTTGGACCTGGACGTGGACGCAGTGCGCGTGCACCACGGTTCTCGCCTGGTTCCACCGCTCGGCGGCGGCGGTCACCGCGGGGGCCACCGACGGGGCGGCGACGACGTTCAGGTTGGAGTCGCCCTCGGCGCACGCGCTGGCCTGGGCCTCGGCCCGGTTGGCGACGATGCTGTCCGCCCAGCCCCAGCCGAGGATCCCGAGGACGAGGAGCACGACGAACACCCCGGCGACGATCGGCCACTTCGCGATGCCGCGCTTGGCCTCGCCGAGCACCCGGTGCGAGCCGGTGGCCTCGCCGGGCGCGACCCGGTGGGAGCCGGTGGATTCGCCGGCCCCGGCCCGGCGGCGACCCAGTTGCGGGCGGCCGTCCACGGCGAGGATGCGGGTGCTGGTGCCCTCGCCCGCGCGGCCACGCCGGTAGCCACTGGACTCACCCACCGCCCGGCGGCTGCCGGTGGTCTCGGTGGCGCTGACGGCGCGGCGGCCGCCGGTGGTTTCGGTGGCGCTGACGGCGCGGCGGCTGCCGGTGGTTTCGGTGGCGCCGACCGCCCGGCGGCTGCCGGTGGACTCAGAGGCACCCACGGCGCCCCTGCCAACCGTGGGCTCGGAAGCGCCCACGGCGCGGCGACTGCCGGTCGCCTCGCCCGGGGCCGCCACCGAGCGGGCCCCTCGGAAGCCGGAGTTCACCGCACGGCGGCTGCCGGTCGTCTCGCCGGGCGCGGCGAAACCGCCCGCGCGGCGACTGCCCGCCTCGACGGGAGGAGTCCGGCCGCCCGCGGGAACACCAGGGGCCACGCCGTGGGAAACACCGGGGGCCGCGCCGCGGGGAACGCCAGCGGCCGCGCCGTAGGGACCATCGCCAGGAGCACCGCCGGGCACGCGCTGGTACCCGCTCGCCGAGCCAGGATCCACCGGGAAAGCACCCACCGCCTCGCCCGGCCGCGGCGCCGCCTGCCGGTACCCCGTCGGCTCCCCAGCCTCAGGACGGCCGTGAGCGGGGTCGTCGCCCCTGCTGTGTCGCCCCATGCGTGCTCTTCCTCAACTCTCCGTGTGCTCCGACAAACGACGTTCACCCTAACAGGGGTTCGTCGTTAGCGAAACGTGATGAACCCACGAAAATCGCAGGACTGAGCGTTACTGCCCTTGTGCGAGGAGCGTCCGGCAGTGCTCGATCAGCCGAGCGCGCAGCGGCTCCGCCCGGGCGGCGAACGCCGCCTGGGCACGCGCATACTCCGCCCGCCCTCGCGCGGTCTCGATCCGCACGGGGGAGTAGCCCAGTCCTGACAAATCGTACGGGCTCGCCCGCATGTCCAGTTCGCGGATCTCCACCGCCAGCTCGAAGCAGTCCGCGACCAGCTCGGACGGCACGAACGGGTCGAGTTTGAACGCCGCCCGGTACAGGTCCATGTTCGCGTGCAGGCACCCCGGCTGCTCCAGCTCCACCTGCCGCTCCCGCGACGGCTCCAGTGCGTTGCGCGGCCGCGCGGGCGGGGTGAAGAACCGGAACGCGTCGTAGTGCCCGCAGCGCAGTTCCAGCGACTCGACGACGGTGTCGGTGCCGGACGCGCCCAGCCGCAGCGGCAGCTGGTTGTGCCGCACCTGCCCGGGCGCCTGCCGGTACACCATCGCCCATTCGTGCAGCCCGAAACAGCTCAGCCGCGGCGGGCGGGACGCGGTGGCCTCCAGCAGCACCAGCAACGCCCGCACCCTCGGCACCTGCTTGGCAGGGAGATCACCGAGCACCACGCCGCCCGCCGTCTCCCGGAACTCCGGCCGCGCCAGGAACTCCGAAGCGGCCCCCGCCAGCACCACACCCGGTCCCGGGCTCCACCGTTCCAGGTGCGCCGGGCGGTGCGGGTAGTACTGGAACAGGAAGTCGTGCACCGGGTGCTTCTCGCCCCGCGACCGGCGCTCCTGGTAGGGGCCGGTCCAGCGGCGGACCCGCGCGACGTGGTCGCGTTGCCGGGCCCGCCACTCGTCCTCGGCCAGAACCCGCATCACGCCGTCACGTGCGTCCCGTCGCGCACCGTGCCCACGTACTCCTCGACCAGGTCCTCCAGGGCGACCACGCCGATGATCGTGCCGTCCGCGCCGCGGGCGCGAGCCAGGTGGCTGCCCTCGCGGCGCATCGCGGACAGTGCCTCGTCGAGGCGGGCGTGCGCGGGCAGATCGGTCAGCGGCCGCGTCTTGTCCGCGGGCACCCGGCTCCCCGGGGCCTCGCCGATCTGGTCGAGCACGTCCTTGACGTGCAGGTACCCGATCAGCTCACCGCCCGCCGACCGCAGCGGGTACCGAGAGAAGCCCGTCGACGAGACCGCTTCCTCGACGTCGCCCACCGTCGGCGTGCTCGGCAGCGTGGTCAGCTCGGCGGTGGGCACCAGGACGTCGGCGACGGTCTTCTCTACCGACGACAGCGTCTGGCTCAGCCGCTCGTGCTCGGACTGCTCCAGCAGGCCCTCGCGGCGCGATTCGGACAGCAGCTCGGCCAGCTCGTCGGAGGTGTAGGCGGTCTCCAGTTCGTCCTTCGGCTCCACCCGGACCAGCCGCAGCAGCGCGTTGGCCATCGCGTTGAGCAGCCAGATGAACGGGTTGGCGAGCTTGACCCACCCGACGTGGATCGGCACCAGCCACAGCGCCAGCCGCTCCGGCTCGGCGATGGCGAGGTTCTTCGGCACCATCTCGCCGATCAGCACGTGCAGGACGGTGATGAACGCCAGCGCGATCGCGAAGGACACCGTGTGCAGCACGACGTCCGGCAGGCCGAGCAGCCCGAACAACCCCTCGAGCTGGTGCGCCACCGCGGGTTCGCCGAGGCGGCCGAGGATCAGCGAGCAGATCGTGATGCCCAGCTGGGCGCCGGCGAGCATCTGCGACACGTGCTTGCTCGCGTTGATGACGATCCGCGCCCGGGTCTTGCCCTGTTCCAGCAGGGCCTCCAGCCGGTCGCGGCGCGAGGAGATCAGGGTGAACTCCGCGCCCACGAAGAACGCGTTCAGCAGCAGCAGGACGACGATCAGGAAGATCGCGAGCCAGTCGTTCACCGCGCCACCTCCGTCCGCCCGGCCCGCGGCCGCAGGCTCACCTCGGCGATGCGCAGCCGGTCCATTTCGGACACCGTCAGGCACCAGCCGTCGACCTCGGTGGAGTCCCCGGGTTCGGGGATGCGGCCGAGCCGCTCCAGCATCAGGCCGGCGATGGTTTCGTAGTCGCCGTCGGGCATCCGGAAGCCGGTGACCTCGGTGACCTCGTCGGCGCGCAGCTGGCCGGAGACCAGCCAGGTGTCGGAGCCGACCTGCTGCGAGGACGGCGCCTCGCCGGTGTCGTGCTCGTCGCGGACGTCGCCGATGATCTCCTCGACCACGTCCTCCAGCGTCACCAGGCCGGCCGTGCCGCCGTACTCGTCGACGACCATCGCCACCTGGAAGCGCGAGTCCCGCAGCCGGGACAGCAGCGCGTCACCGGGCAGCGACTCCGGCACGGTGGGCACCGGCCGCATGATCGACGCGATCCGTGTGGTGCCCCGCTCGGCGGCGGGCACGGTGAACGCCTGCTTCACGTGCACCGCGCCCTGCACGTCGTCCAGGTCCTCGGTGTAGACCGGGAAACGGGAGTGGCCGGTGCGCCGGGACAGCTCGACGAGGTCGTTGATCGTGTCGCCGACCGTGAGCGACTCGACCTGCACGCGCGGGGTCATCAGCTCCTCCGCGGTGCGGTCGCCGAAGCGCAGCGACTTGTCCAGCAGCTGCGCCGTCGAAGTGTCGAGGGTGCCGCTTTCCGCGCTGGTGCGCACGATCGAGCCGAGCTCCTGCGGGGAGCGCGCCGAGCGCAGCTCCTCCTGCGGCTCGATGCCGAACTTGCGGACCAGCCAGTTCGCGCTGTTGTTCATGAGCGTGATCAGCCAGCGGAACAGCGCCGAGAACCGCGAGTGGTAGCCCATCACGGCCCGCGCGGTCTCCAGCGGCTTGGCCACCGCGAGGTTCTTGGGCGCCATCTCGCCCAGCACCATCGACAGGATGGTCGCCAGGAGCAGGGCGATGACGAGCGAGGCGCCCGCGGCGAAGCCGTCGGACATGCCGGCGGCGGTGAGCAGCGGGCGGACCAGGTTGCCGATCAGCGGCTCCGCGACGTACCCGGTGACCAGCGTGGTCAGCGTGATCGCGACCTGCGCGCCGGAGAGCTGGAACGACAGCGTCGAATGCGCCTTGCGGACGGTGCGTGCCCGCTTGTCACCGACCTGGCGGACGTGCGCCTCGACGGTGCTGCGCTCGAGCGCGGTGAGGGAGAACTCGGCGGCCACCGCGAGACCGGTGCCGACGGTGAGCAACACGAAGAAGAGGACTCCGAGAACGGAGAGGAGCACTTCCGTCATCGGCCGTCACGGTCCTGAACCGGGCCGGGGAGGTGCTCTGGCAAGCCGGGTCGATCACCCGGCTTCGTACTGTCACCAGGTGACTGCGCGTCGCGCACGAAAGAAGTCACTCCTTGGGAGTTGGCTGTGAATGTGTGCGCCATGATACCCGCCCGTGCGCGCGCACGAGGGCGTCGGCGCTGGTGAGCGTGTCAGGAGTCGGCCGAGGCGCGCACCCGGTGCCGCCGCACGCTTTCCTCCACGAGGTCGAGCACGGGGCCGAGGTCGTCGGCGGGCAGGCCCATCGCCAGGTGCGACACCAGGCCCTCCAGGACCAGTTCCAGGTAGGCGGTGAGCACGTCCACGTCGACGTCGTCGCGGAGGTTGCCGGCCTGGCGCTGCCACAGCAGGCGCTGCCGGGTGGCGGCGGTCAGCTGGTGCGAGCGCTCGGCCCAGCGGCCGCGGAACTCCGGGTCGGTGCGCAGCCGCCGGGAGACCTCCAGCCGCGTGCCCAGCCAGTCCGCGGGGTGGTCGCTGCCCTCGGCGAGCAGTTCGCGCATCACCTGCACCAGGCCCTGCTGGGCGACCACGTCGGCCATCCGGGCCGCGTCCTCCTCCGCGAGGGCGAGGAAGAGCGACTCCTTGTCGCGGAAGTGGTGGAAGATCGCGCCGCGGGAGAGCCCGGTCGCTTCCTCCAGCCTGCGCACCGTGGCACCCTCGTAGCCGTACCGGGCGAAGCAGACGCGGGATCCGTCGAGGATCTGGCGCCTGCGCGCTTCGAGGTGGTCCTGGCTGACCCGGGGCATGGCTAAATCCTGACACCGCGGGCCCGGCTTTCGCAAACCGTACGTACTTACTGCAATTCTTACGGATGTGTTGCCGGCAGTCGCGAACGGCCCCGGTCAACCCTGAAAATTGTCGGTACCCGCGTGTAGCGTCCGAAAGCGAGTGATCCCCGGCGATTGGACACGACATGACAGCGGTCCGGCCCACGTCACCCGCCCCCGGTGGCGCGGTGGCGGCGAAGGTGGTCTCCGACCGCGCCGAGGGTGAGGCGTACGTGGCGTCCGTGTGCTTCAAGCACGGGCCACCCCGCCTGCTCGGCGTGGAGCTCGAGTACACCGTGCACTACGCGGACGACCTGCGAAGACCACTCGACCCTGCTGACCTCGCCCGTGCGCTCGGCCCGCACGCCCCGCGCACCCTCAGTCCCGGGAGCCCGGCCAGGCCGTTGCCCGCCGGCTCGCCCCTGACTCTCGAACCCGGCGGCCAGGTGGAGATCTCCGCCCTGCCACAGGCCTCGCTCCGCGAGCTCGCCGACGTGGTGGCCGCCGATCTGGCTCACCTCACCGAACTGCTCGCCCGCCACGGGTTCGTCCTGCGCGACGACGGCATCGACGCCCACCGCGCCCCGGCCCGGCTGCTCGACACGCCCCGCTATGCCGCGATGGAACGCCGGTTCACCCCGATGGGCGACGGCGGTGTGACGATGATGTGCAGCACCGCCGGCCTGCAGATCTGCGTCGACGCCGGGGAGGCGGACACGTTCGCGGCCCGGTGGGCCGCCGTCCACGCCCTCGGCCCGCCGCTGCTCGCGTTGTTCGCCAACTCCCGGCGGCACGCGGGGCGGGACACGGGCGCGGCGTCGGCCCGCTGGCTGGCGGTGATGGGCACCGAGGCGTGCCGGACCTCCGCGGCCGCGTGCGGTCCGGACCCGGCGGCGAGCTGGTCGCGCCGCATCATGGACACCCCGCTGCTGGTGGTGCGGCGCGGCGACGGGCCGTGGGACGCGCCGGAGGGCCTCACCTTCGCCGACTGGGCCGCGGGCCGCGGCGCCGGACGGGTCCTGCGGCGGCCGACCACGGCCGATCTGGACTACCACCTGACCACGATGTTCACCCCGGTGCGGCCGCACGGCTACCTGGAGGTCCGCTACCTGGACGCCCAGCCGCGGCAGCGTTGGCTGCACCCGGTCGCGTTGCTGACCGCCCTGCTCGACCGTCCCTCCACAGTGGACCGGGTGCGCGAGGTGTGCGCGCCCGTCGACGGCGAGTGGGAGCGCGCCGCGCGCGCCGGGATGGCAGACCCGCGGATGGCGGCGGTGGCGCGCGAGGTCGCCGACCTCGGGTGCGCCGAGCTGGCCCGCACCGACCTGACCGAGGAGACCGTCAACCGGATCAGCGAAGGCGTGCAGCGGCTCGCGCACGCCGGGGAGGGGACGAGATGACCGACGTGTCGCCGTTGACCGAGGCGCCGAACCCGGTGCGTGAACTGTCCGAAGAGGCGCTGCGTTCCCGTGCGGCCGCCGCGCTGGAGCGGGCCCGCGCCCGCAGCACGGCGCTGACCGCGGCGGTGGACGACGACGACCTCGTCCGCCAGCACTCGAAGCTGATGTCGCCGCTGGTGTGGGACCTCGCGCACATCGGCAGCCAGGAAGAGCTGTGGCTGGTGCGGGACGTGGGCGGCCGGGAGCCGCTGCGGCCCGACATCGACGACCTTTACGACGCGTTCCAGCACCCGCGCGCCACCCGGCCGTCGCTGCCGCTGCTGGGGCCGGCCGAGGCGCGCGCCTACGTCGCCGAGGTGCGGGCCAAGGCGTTCGACGTGCTGGAGCGCGCGCCGATGACGGGCCGCCCCCTCACCGAGGCCGGGTTCGCCTTCGGCATGATCACCCAGCACGAGCAGCAGCACGACGAGACCATGCTGGCCACCCACCAGCTGCGCAAGGGCGATCCGGTGCTGCACGCGCCCGCGCCGCCGCCCGCGCGATCGGGGCCGCTGCCCGGCGAGGTCCTCGTCCCGGCCGGCCCGTTCGTCATGGGCACGTCGCTGGAGCCGTGGGCGCTGGACAACGAGCGCCCGGCCCACGAGGTCGAGGTGGACGCCTTCCACCTGGACACCGTGCCGGTGACCAACGGGGCGTACGTGGAGTTCCTCGAAGACGGCGGCTACGACCGGCGTGAGCTGTGGAGCGCGGCCGGCTGGGCGTACCGCACCGAGCACGACATCACCGCGCCGCGGTTCTGGCGCCGCGAGCCGGACGGCTGGTGGCGGGTCCGCTTCGGCGTGCACGAGCCGGTGCCGGCAGACCAGCCGGTGGTGCACGTGTCCTACTACGAGGCCGAGGCCTACGCCGCCTGGGCGGGCAAGCGGCTGCCCACCGAGGCGGAGTGGGAGAAGGCCGCCCGGTTCGACCCGGCGACGGGGGAGTCCCGGCGGTACCCGTGGGGCAACGACGATCCCACGCCCGAGCACGCGAACCTGGGCCAGCGGCACCTCTCGCCCGCGCCGGCAGGCGCCTACCCGAAGGGCGCCTCGGCGCTGGGCGTGCACCAGCTGATCGGCGACGTGTGGGAGTGGACGAGCACCGACTTCGCCGGATACCCGGGCTTCCGCGCCTTCCCGTACCGGGAGTACTCGGAGGTGTTCTTCGGGCCCGAGTACAAGGTGCTGCGCGGCGGTTCGTTCGGCACCGACGCGGCGGCGGTCCGCGGCACGTTCCGCAACTGGGACTACCCGATCCGGCGGCAGATCTTCGCCGGGTTCCGCTGCGCGCGGGACGCCGCGCCGGGCGAGCGGGCCTGACGATGTGCCGCCACCTGGGTTACCTCGGCCCGCCGCGCTCGCCGGCCGAGCCGGTGTTCGACGCGCCGCACTCGCTGCTGCGGCAGACCTACGCGCCGCGGGACATGCGCGGCGGCGGCGTGGTCAACGCCGACGGGTTCGGGCTGGGCTGGTTCGGCGACGGCCCGGAGCCGGTGCGGTACCGGCGCCCGGTTCCACTGTGGAGCGACCAGGACCTGCCCCGGCTGGCCCGTTCGGTCCACAGTGGAGCGTTCGTCGCCGCCGTGCGCAACGGCACCACCGGGATGCCGTCCGGGGAGGGCGCGTGCGCGCCGTTCACCGGCGGCCGGTGGCTGTTCAGCCACAACGGGATGGTGCGCGGCTGGCCGGACAGCCTCGCCGCGCTGGCCGGGAAGCTGCCGGTCACCGACCTGATGACCCTGGAGGCGCCCACCGACTCGGCGGTGCTGTGGGCGCTGCTGCGGGAGCGGCTCGAGGCGGGGGAGGACCCCGTCGGCGCGGTGGCCGACCTGATCACCCAGGTCGAGCGCGCCGCGCCGGGGTCGCGGCTGAACTTCCTGCTCACCGACGGCACCGTCCTCGTCGGCACCGCCTGGACCCACGCCCTGTCGGTGCGGGTCGAGGGCGAGGCCGTCCTCTTCGCGTCCGAACCGCTCGACGACGCGCCCGGCTGGTCGGAGGTGCCCGACCGGCACCTCGTGGCGGCCCGGCACGGCGCCGTCGAAGTCATCCCTCTCAACGCCGATCGGAGTGTTCCCTGATGACCGAGTCCGAACTGGACATCCACCGCGGCGCCACCGAGATCGCCGAGGCGCTGCGCGCGGACGTGCGGGAGGGGCTGTCGGCCGAGCAGAAGTGGCTGCCCTCCAAGTGGTTCTACGACGCGGCGGGCAGCCGGTTGTTCGAGGACATCACCGCGCTGCCCGAGTACTACCCGACCCGGGCCGAACGCGAGGTGCTGGCGCGGGAGGCCGCCGGCATCGCGAAGCTCACCGGCGCGCACACGCTGGTCGAACTCGGCTCGGGATCGAGCGAGAAGACCCGGCTGCTGCTCGACGGGCTGCGCGAGCACGGCAGCCTCCGCACGTTCGTGCCGCTGGACGTGTCGGAGGCCGCGCTGGCCGAGGCGGTGGAGGCGATCCAGGCCGACTACCCGGGGCTCGACGTGCGCGGCGTGGTCGGCGACTTCACCGAGCACCTCGGCCTGCTGCCCGGGGAGCCGCCGCGGCTGGTCGCGTTCCTCGGCGGCACGATCGGCAACTTCCTGCCCGCCGACCGGGGGAAGTTCCTGCGGTCGGTGCGGGACGTGCTGGGCGAAGGCGAGTGGTTCCTGCTGGGCACCGACCTGGTCAAGGACCCGGAGACGCTGGTCCGCGCCTACGACGACTCGGCCGGGGTGACGGCGGAGTTCAACCGCAACGTGCTGCGGGTGGTCAACGAGGTGCTGGGCGCGGACTTCGACCCGGACGCCTTCGAGCACGTCGCCCATTGGGACGCCGGGAACGAGTGGATCGAGATGCGGCTGCGCGCCCCGGAGGCGATGCGGGTGTCGATCCCGGGCGCCGGCCTGGAGGTCTCGTTCGAGGCGGGCGAGCACATCCGGACGGAGATCTCGGCGAAGTTCCGCCGCGAAGGCGTGACCGCGGAACTGGCCGACGCCGGCTTCGAGGTCGAGCAGTGGTGGACCGACGCCGCGGGACGGTTCGGGGTGTCCCTGGCCCGCGCGATGAGCTAGTGCGGGAATCGTGACCGGCGCCGCAGCGCGGGTCGACCGGTGGCGGGAGCGGGTGGGTGGTCCAATAGGGGTCGTGAAGAACCCGCTCCCGCTCCTGGCCCGCAGGCTGGGCACCCGCCCGTGGCTGATGCGGCTCGCGAAGGTCATCATCTGGGCGGACAAGCGGCTGCACCGCTGGTTCGGCGGCCGGGTGACCCTGGTCGGCATCGCGGGCCTGCCGTCGCTGCGGCTGACCACCCTGGGGCGCAAGAGCGGACTGCCGCGCAGCACGAACCTGCTGTACTTCCCGCACGAGGACGGTTTCGTGCTCGTCGGCTCCAACTGGGGCCGCCCGCGCGACCCCGGCTGGACCTTCAACCTGCGCGAGCACGCCGAGGCGACGGTGGCCATCCGCGGGAAGGAGATCCCGGTCACCGCGCAGCCGGTGAAGGGCGAGGACTACGACCGGATGTGGCAGCGCCTGCTCGACTTCTGGCCCGGCTACGAGATGGAACGCCTCGCCGCCGGCCGGGAGCTGCCGATCTTCCTGCTCACCCGCCGGTAGCTCCGCGGCAAAAAAATTCCGGGGGCGGTGTCGGATCCGGGTGGTGGTGTTCGTGGTCAGGGTGAGGCCGCCCGCGAACGGGGCGGCGCCGAGGTGGAGGAACCGCGACCATGAAACTGACGACCATGACCCAGATCACCGTCGACGGCGTGATGCAGGGCAACGGCGGCGCGTCGGAGGAGGACCGCCGCGGCGGGTTCGACCGTGGCGGCTGGGCGCTGGGCAAGGGCGACGCCGGCACCCACGCGCTGATCAAGCAGACCTACCAGCGCGCCGACGCGTTCCTGTTCGGCAGGCGGACCTACGAGCTGTTCGCCGCCTCGTGGGGATCCTGCACGGACGCGGACGTCCCCGGCTGGGAGCCCGTCCGGCGGGCGCTGAACTCCCGGTCCAAGTACGTCGCCTCGACGACCCTGACCGACCCGGCGTGGCCGGGCACCACCGTCCTGGGCGGCGACCTGGCCGCCGCCGTCGCGGACCTGAAGGCCAAGCCGGGCGGCGAGCTGCAGGTGCACGGAAGCGGCGCCCTGACCCGGTGGCTGCTGGCCAACGACCTCGTCGACGAGATGACCCTGATCGTGATCCCGGTCGTCCTCGGCCAGGGCGCGCGGCTGTTCCCGGACGCCGGCCCCGATCTCGCGCTCGACCTGGCCGACTCGCGGACGGACTCGGAGGGCGTGACCATCCAGGTCTACCGGCCCGCCGGGCGCCCGCAGTACCCGGCCGCCTGAAAACCCGCCCACCGACACCACAGGAGTTGATCCTCGGATGCAGTACCTGGTTTCCGTCATCGACGACAAGGAAAACCCCGGCCGGACGGACCGGCAGCCGGCCATCAGCGAGTTCAACGAACGCCTGATCGCCGAGGGCCACTGGGTCTTCGCGGGCGGGCTCGCGGACACCGAGTCGGCCACGGTCGTCGACAACCGGGGCGAGCAGGCGGTGTTCAGCGACGGGCCCTTCGTCGAGTCGAAGGAGTACCTCGCCGGGGTCTGGATCTGGGAGGTGCCCGATCTCGACGTCGCGCTCAAGCTCGCCACCGAGGCCTCGAAGGTCTGCGACCGCAAGATCGAGGTGCGGCCGTTCCGGTGACGGACGCGCGCGAGGCGGTCACCCGGGCCCACCGCGAGGAGTGGGCCCGGGTGGTGGCCGCCCTGACCCGGCGCTTCGGCGACCTCGACATCGCCGAGGAGGCGGCCGCCGAGGCGTTCGCGACCGCGGTGGAACGGTGGCCTGCCGACGGGGTGCCGCCCAACCCCGGCGCCTGGCTGACCACCACCGCCACCCGCAAGGCCATCGACCGCATCCGGCGCGAGAACAAACGCGACGACAAGCAGAAGGAGGCCCGGATGGTGCACGACGACGAACCACCCGGGACCCTCGGCGTCATCGACGACGACCGGCTTCGGCTGATCTTCACCTGCTGCCACCCCGCGCTCGCGGTGGAGGCCCGCGTCGCGCTGACGCTGCGCATGGTCGGCGGTCTGACCGTGCGCGAGATCGCCCGCGCGTTCCTCGTGGCCGAGACCGCGATGGAGCGGCGGATCACCCGCGCGAAAGCCAAGATCAAGGCCGCCCGCATCCCGTACCGCGTGCCGTCGGCGGAGGACCTCCCGGCCCGCGTGTCCGGCGTGCTCGCCGTGCTGTTCCTGGTGTTCAACGAGGGCTACCTGGCCACCGGGTCCGCCGCCGATCCGGTGCGCGACGACCTGACCGCCGAGGCGATCCGGCTCACCCGCCTGATCCGCGCACTCCTGCCGGACGACGGCGAGGTGACCGGGCTGCTGGCGCTGATGCTGCTCATCGAGGCGCGCCGCCCGGCCCGGATGTCGGCGGGCGGCGAGCTGGTACCCCTCCACGAGCAGGACCGCGGGGCCTGGGACGCGGCGCTCATCGCCGAGGGCCACCGGCTGGTGCGCGAGCGCCTCGCCGCCGCCGCGGCCGGGGTGGCGCCGGGCCGCTACCAGATCCTGGCCGCGATCAACGCCGTGCACACCTCCGCCCGCGACATCCGCGACACCGACTGGTCGCAGATCCTGGCCCTCTACGACCAGCTCGTCCGGCTCGACCCCTCGCCGATCATCGCGCTCAACCGGGCCGTCGCGGTCGCCGAACTCGACGGCCCGGAGGTGGCGCTCGCCGCCGTCGACCGCCTCGAACCGAGGCTGGCCGGCTACCACGCCTTCCACGCCACCCGCGCAGACCTGCTGCGCAGGCTCGGCCGCGGCCAGGAGTCCCGCGCGGCCTACGACAAGGCGCTCGAGCTGGCGGGCAACACCGCCGAGACCGCCTACCTCACGCGCCGCCGCGACCAGTTGCGGTAGCGCCGGAAGCGGGCTCGGGCACGGTGCGGGCGAGGCGCCGCCGGTAGAACGCCGGGGTCCACCAGTTCGCCCGGCCGGCTAGCCGCATGAACGCCGGGAGCAGCACGCCGCGCAGGAGGGTGGCGTCGACCAGCACCGTGACGAACATGCCCAGCCCCAGCATCTTCAGGTACACCACGCCGCCGGTCGTGTAGGTCGCGAACGACAGCGCGAGGATCGCGGCGGCGGTGGTGACCAGCGGAGCGCTGCGCTGCACCCCGGCGGCGACGGAGCCGTTCGTGTCGCCGGTGCGCAGGTACTCCTCCCGGATGCGCGAGGTCACGAACACCTCGTAGTCCATGGACAGGCCGTAGGCGACGCAGAACATCAGGATCGGGATGCTCGTCTCCAGCGTGCCCGTCGGGGTGAACCCGAGCGGCCCGGCGAGGTTGCCGTCCTGGAACACCCACACCAGCGCGCCGAACATGACACCGAGGCTGAGCAGGTTGAGCACCGTGGCCTTCAGCGGCAGCAGCACGCTGCCGGTCATCAGGAACAGGATCAGCAGCGTCAGCAGCACGATCACGGCGAGCACCAGGGGCACCCGGCTGGTGGCCCGTTCCCGCCAGTCCGTCATCTCGGCCGGGCTGCCGCCGACGAGTTTCGCGGCGGGCCCGGGCAGGTCGCGGACGCGCTGCACGAGATCGCCGATGTCGCCGGACAACGCCTGCGCGCTGGGGATGACGGTGAGGAACGTGCCGCCGCCCGCGGTGAACCGGGCGGCCTCCGGACCGGGCGTGCGGGCCAGGGTGCCGGAGACGAACGTGCCCGCCGCGGAGTCGACCTGGGCGACACCGTCCAGTTCGGACAGTGCCTCGGCGTACCCGGTGACCTCGCCTGCCCGTGGCAGGACCACGTAGAGCGCGTCGGTCTCTTCCTGGGCGAACCCGGCGCGCACGTGATCACTGGTGACCCGGCTCGGCGAGTCCGCGGGCAGCACCCGGTCGTCGGGCACGCCGAAGCGCACGCCGAGCAGCGGCGCGGACAGCGCGAGCACGACCAGGAGCGCGAGCCCGCCGGTCAGCACCGGGCGGCGCAGGACCTGGCTGGTGATCCGGAACCACGCCGCCGACCGCCGGGCCCGTGCGGGGCCGGCCGCGCGGTGCCCGAGCGCGGCCAGTGCGGCGGGGAGGACGACAAGCGCGCCGAGCATCGCGGTGAGCACGACGAGCACCCCGGCGTAGGCGAAGGCGCGCAGGAACGCCAGCGGGAACAGCAGGAGCGCGCACATCGAGACGGCGACGGTGAGCCCGCTGAACAGCACGGTCCGCCCGGCGGTCGCCACGGCGGAGGTGACCGCGTCGCCGATGTCCCGGCCCGCGGCGAGTTCCTCGCGATAGCGGGCGACGACGAACAGGCAGTAGTCCACGCCCAGCGCGAGTCCCATGACCAGGGTCAGGTTGGCGGCGAACGTGGACACCTCGATGACCGCGGTCAGCGCGCGCAGCCCGGCGAGGGTGGTGACGATGGCGAACAGGCCGACGCCGAGCGTCACCAGCGCGACCGCGACCCGCCGGTAGACCAGCATCAGGAGCAGCAACACGAGCGGGATCGCGATCGCCTCGGCGCGCAGGAAGTCGGCGCGGGCCTGGGCGCCGACTTCCCGGAACACCTCGTCCTGGCCGCCGGCTTCGAGGGTCACCGGCCCGTGCGGCCCGGTGAAGGCGGCGGCGAGCTCGCCGACGTGCTCGCGGCTTTCGTTCACCCCGCCCGGCACGCGGGCCAGGATGATCGCCTGGCGCCCGTCCTCGCTGCGCAGCGCGGGGCTGCCGCCGCGGGACCAGTACGAGGCGACTTCCGCGACGCCGGGCCGCGCGGCCAGATCCGCGGCGACGGCCTCGCCCGCGGCGCGGACGGCGGCGTCGTCGACGGTGCCCTCGGCGGCGGTGACCAGGAACAGTAGGTTGGGCGGGCCGGTGTCGAACTGTGCGCGCAGGACCTCCTTCGCCTGGTCGGACTCGGAGCCGGGCGCATCGATGCGGGACAGGGTGAGCGCGTTCATGGCGCCGGCGGCGAGCGCGCCCGCGAGCAGTGTGAGCAGGACGGCCGCGGCGAGGACCCAGCGTCTGCGGCGCACGGTGAACCGGCCGAGGCGGGACAGCGGTGAGGGCATGGCGGAACTCCGGGAGGGCGGTAGTCTGACAGGAACACGAGTGATCGCTCGCGTTCGAAATTACGAGCGATCGCTCGCATTTGTCAACTCCGGAGGAGGACTGTGTCCGAAGAGGCCCCGGCCCGCCGCCGACAGGCACGCGGGCAGCGCCGCATGGAACAGCTGACCGACGCGGCGGCCGAGGTGTTCGCCGAAGCCGGGTACGCGCGCGCGACGACGAACGCGATCGCCGCCCGCGCCGGCGTCTCGCCCGGCACGCTGTACCAGTTCTTCAAGAACAAGGAGGCCCTGGCGGAGGCGCTGGCCACCCGGTACCGCGAACAGCTGCGGGCCGCGCACGAGAAGGCGTTCGACGTCGGGTACGCGCAACTGCCGCTGCCCGAGCTGATCGACCGCATGGCCGCGCCGATGATCCAGGTGAACCTGGACAACCCCGGCTTCAAGGCGCTGTTCGCCGACGCCGGCATGCCCGAACGGCTGGCCGCGCCGACCCGCGCGCTGCACCAGGCGGTCGTCGGCAAGATCGAGGAGGTGCTCGCCGCCAGGGCCCCGTCGCTGCCGGCGGCGGAGCGCCGGACGACCGCGGTGGTGGCGACGCAGATCTTCGGCGCGCTGCTGGGCACCGTGGTGAGCGCCGCGGAGGAGGAGCGGGAGATCTGGATTCGCGAGCTGAAGCGCGCTTTGCAGCGGTACCTCGAGCCCGTCATCGCGTGAGCGTCGTATAACGACCTATACGGCGCGACTTTGGGCGATCCGCCCGCGGAGCCGGTCGGCCACCGCCCTCCGGCGTGGTGAACCGCCCGACCTCGGCCCCGGGCACCATCCGCCCGGCCGGGTGGACTGGCCGGCGGCAGGGCACGGCTGCCCGTCCAGGGGAGTCGCGGACGGCGCGACGAAAAGAAGCGCCCGCGAGCGGGGCTCGCGGGCGCTTCTCGGAAGAGAAACCGTCAGGCGCGGGTCATCTTGCGCAGCACGTACTGCAGGATGCCGCCGTTGCGGTAGTAGTCCGCCTCACCCGGGGTGTCGATCCGCACCACGGCGTCGAACTCCACCTTGGTGCCGTCCTCCTTCGTGGCGGTCACCTTGATCGTCCGCGGCGTCTCGCCCTCGTTGAGCTTCGTGATGCCCTCGAAGTCGAACGTCTCGGTGCCGTCCAGGCCCAGCGACGAAGCCGACTCGCCCTCCGGGAACTGCAGCGGGATGACGCCCATGCCGATCAGGTTGGACCGGTGGATCCGCTCGAACGACTCGGCGATCACGGCGCGCACGCCGAGCAGCCGGGTGCCCTTGGCGGCCCAGTCACGCGACGAACCCGAGCCGTACTCCTTGCCGCCCAGCACGACCAGCGGGATGCCGGCCTTGGCGTAGTTCTGCGCGGCGTCGTAGATGAACGCCTGCGGCGCGCCCTCCTGCGTGAAGTCGCGGGTGTAGCCGCCCTGCACGTCGTCCAGCAGCTGGTTGCGCAGCCGGATGTTGGCGAAGGTGCCGCGGATCATCACCTCGTGGTTCCCGCGCCGGGAGCCGTAGGAGTTGAAGTCCTTGCGGTCCACGCCGTGCTCGGCCAGGTACCGGCCGGCGGGCGAGTCCGCCTTGATCGCGCCGGCGGGGGAGATGTGGTCGGTGGTCACCGAGTCGCCCAGCTTCGCCAGCACGCGGGCGCCCTTGATGTCCGTGACCGGCTCCGGGTCGGCCTGCATGCCCTCGAAGTACGGGGGCTTGCGCACGTAGGTCGACTCCGGGTCCCACTGGAAGGTCTTGCCCTCCGGGGTGGGCAGCGACTTCCAGCGCTCACCACCGTCGAACACGTCGGCGTAGTCCTTGGAGAACATCTCCTGCGTGATCGCCGAGTCGATGGTCTCCTGGATCTCCTGCGGCGACGGCCAGATGTCGCGCAGGAACACGTCGTTGCCGTCGGTGTCCTGCCCGAGCGGCTGCTCCTCGAAGTCGAAGTCCATCGTGCCGGCCAGCGCGTAGGCGATGACCAGCGGCGGGGACGCCAGGTAGTTCATCTTGACGTCCGGGTTGATCCGGCCCTCGAAGTTCCGGTTGCCGGACAGCACCGACACCACGGTCAGGTCGTTCTCCTGCACCGCGGCCGAGATCTCCTCGGGCAGCGGGCCGGAGTTGCCGATACAGGTGGTGCAGCCGTAGCCGACCAGGTGGTAGCCCAGCTTCTCCAGGTACGGCCACAGGCCGGCCTTCTCGTAGTAGTCGGTGACGACCTGCGAGCCCGGCGCCATCGACGTCTTGACCCACGGCTTGACCGACAGGCCCTTCTCCACCGCGTTGCGGGCGAGCAGGGCGGCGCCCAGCATGACCGACGGGTTGGAGGTGTTGGTGCAGGAGGTGATCGAGGCGATCACCACGGCGCCGTGGTCGAGCACGAACTCGCCGCGGTCCTCGGAGCGGACCGTGACCGGCTTCGACGGGCGGCCGGACGCGCCGTTCGCTGCAGTAGGAACGGCGACAGCAGCATCTTCGTCGGCGAAGGACAGGCTCGGCGCGTCACTGGCCGGGAAGGACTCCTCGACCTTCTCGTCGACCTTGGTGTGCGGCGTCGGGTGCTGCTCCTCGACGTAGTCGTGCACCGACTTGCGGAACGCCGACTTCGCGTCGGTCAGCTCGATGCGGTCCTGCGGGCGCTTCGGGCCGGCGATCGACGGCACCACCGTCGACAGGTCCAGCTCCAGGTACTCGGAGTAGGACGCCTCGCGGCTCGGGTCGTGCCACAGGCCCTGCTCCTTGGCGTAGGCCTCGACCAGCGCGACCTGCTCGGCCGAGCGGCCGGTCAGCTTGAGGTAGCGGATCGTCTCGTCGTCGATCGGGAAGATCGCCGCGGTCGAGCCGAACTCCGGGCTCATGTTGCCGATGGTGGCGCGGTTGGCCAGCGGCACCTGGGCGACGGACTCGCCGTAGAACTCGACGAACTTGCCGACCACGCCGTGGCGGCGCAGCATCTCGGTGATCGTCAGCACCACGTCGGTCGCGGTCACGCCGGCCGGGATCTCGCCGGTCAGCTTGAAGCCGACCACGCGCGGGATCAGCATCGACACCGGCTGGCCCAGCATCGCGGCCTCGGCCTCGATGCCGCCGACGCCCCAGCCCAGCACGCCGAGGCCGTTGACCATCGTGGTGTGCGAGTCGGTGCCGACGCACGAGTCGGGGTAGGCCTGGCCGTTGCGGGCCATCACCGTGCGGGCCAGGTGCTCGATGTTGACCTGGTGCACGATGCCGGTGCCCGGCGGGACGACCTTGAACTCGTCGAAGGCGCCCTGGCCCCAGCGCAGGAACTGGTAGCGCTCGCGGTTGCGCTCGTACTCGATCTCGACGTTGCGCTCGAAGGCGTCCGCGCGGCCGAACACGTCGATGATCACCGAGTGGTCGATGACCAGCTCGGCCGGGGCGAGCGGGTTCACCTTGTCCGGGTCGCCGCCGAGGTCGGTGACGGCCTCACGCATGGTGGCCAGGTCGACCACGCAGGGGACACCGGTGAAGTCCTGCATGATCACGCGGGCCGGGGTGAACTGGATCTCGATCGACGGATCGGCGGTCGGGTCCCAGTTGCCCAGCGCGCGGATGTGGTCGGCGGTGATGTTCGCGCCGTCCTCGGTGCGCAGGAGGTTTTCGAGCAGGATCTTCAGGCTGTAGGGCAGCTTCTCGGACCCGGACACCTTGTCCAGGCGGAACACCTCGTACGAGGCGTCACCCACCTTCAAGGTGTCGCGGGCGCCGAAGCTGTCCTTGCTGGCTGGTGCGGTCACGTCTAACTCCCTGGGCAGGGTCGTCGCCGTCAGTTCGGTTCGGGTCTGTCTGTCGCGAGTCTGGCGCACGCGGCTCGCGTCCGCAGACGCGGGGACGGCGCAGGCTCCCACACGGCAAACAGTACGCTTGTCCTTTTTTGACTTCAACGCGACCCGCCCAGGCAGCGGTGTGATCTGCTTCGCGCTACTCCGCCAGGCGCAGCAGCGCGGTGATGTCCTCCGGCTGCAGGCTGCGCAGCACGGTCAGACCCAGTTCGTTGAACGTGCGCAGCGGGCTGACGTAGTGCTGCCCGGCCACCTCGATGGTGATCACGCCGAGGCCCTGGCCGAGGATGCCGCTCGACAGGTGCTGCAGGACCTGGGTGACCTCCTCCGGCACCGACGAGCCGACCTCGTCCTCGAGCGTGTCCGCCAGGTAGTCGGCGCACAGCTCCTCGGTGCGGCCCTCGCCGGTCGCCTCGTAGCAGTCGCCCTTCTTCGTCACGGTGTAGGTCTCGCCGTCCGGGCTCTCGATCTGCACGTGGGTGACGGTGGCGCGGGTGCCGCCGGGCACCTCGGACGTCTCGGTCCGCAGGTCGAGCAGCTTCGCGCCGCTGGGCTCGGCGTCCTTGGCCGCGGCGGCGACGAGCGCGGGACCGGCGTCGTGCAGCACCGCCATCTCGTCCGGCGGAAGCAGTTCGATGACGCGCGTGACGTCGGCGTCGAGCGCGGCCTGCACGAGCTGCTTGACCGCCTCGTTCGGGCTGTTCGCGCCGCGCGCCGGGATCGAGGTGGACGGCCACGGCTCGTTCTCGTCGCGCAGCGCGTAGTCGGCCATCGTGTAGAGCAGGCTCGGGTACCACTCGCCGTCGACCTTGACCGTGGCGATGCGGATCGGCTCACCGGAGTCGGCGACCTCGTCGGCGATGTCGATCGTCTCGGTCTGCGGGCCCTCGCCGGCGGGCATCTGCTCCATCAGCTTGTCCGACAGCGGCAGCTTCGACGGGTCGGCGGTCACGGTGATCGTGCCGCCGGTGAGCTTGGTGATGGTCAGGTGGTCGTTGACCTGCTCGGCGCCGGCCTCGTCGAACGTCAGGTTCTCGGCCTTGACCTGCATCCCGGTCAGCGCCTCGGGGTTGGCGTCCGGCTTCAGGATGCCCAGGCGCTTGAGCTCGTCGGTGGTCTGCCCGATCGGTTCGGTCAGCAGCTTCGCCTCGGCGGGCGCGAGCGCGCCGACCATGCCGACCACGTCGTTGCCGCTCAGCGCGGTCGCCAGGTTCCGCGCCGCCTCGGTCGGGGTGGCCGCGCCGGAGGCGATCGAATCACGCTGCGACAGCGCGAACCACGTGCCGCCACCGCCGAGCAGCACCACCAGCGCGACCACCAGCCCGATGATCAGGCCGCGGCGGCCCCGCTTCGGCGGCTGCTGTGGCGGCAGCTGCTGGAAGGGCTGCGTGTAGGGCTGCCCGTACTGCTGCTGCCCGTACGGCTGCTGCGGGTACCCCTGGCCGTACGGCTGCTGCGGGTACTGCTGCCCGGGGTACTGGTTCTGCTGGTACGGCCATTGACCGTCCTGGGGAGGCGTGCTCACCGTGTCCTACCTGCTCTCGCCGTGATGAAGGTGCCGACCGCGCCGGCCAGCGCGAGGGCGGATCCGCAGAGCGTGGTCACCGGCCCGGCCAGGGCGACGGAGACCACCCCCGTGGTTCCGCCCCCTTGGACGGTGGCGATCAGCGCGACGGTTCCCCCGGTAATCGCCAGCAGGGCCGTCAACGTTGCGCCGGTGCGCGCCAGACCGCAGACCAGCAGCACCAGGCACGCCGCCGCCAGCGCCGGGACCGCCACCCACGCCCGCAGCGCCGTGCCGGCGAGCGGGTCGTCGAGCAGCGCCAGCCGGTCGGCCAGCCCGGCCGCCGCGTAGCTGCTCCGGCTCACCGACCCCGACCGGAACCAGGGCAGGAACGTGCCCGCCACCACCAGGGCCAGGCCCAGCGTGGCGACGACGGGGCCGACTCGCGATCTCTGCACGCTCCTCCGACGCGCCGGAACGCCCGGAGGATCCCCGGTTGGGGTGAAAGTTTCAGCTGTGCCGCGTGTGACACCTGGTCTGCGAGTGACTCGGGTGGCACAGTTCGCGATGCAGTGGGGAAGTCTGTCCGCGGGAGGGAGTCGAGGGCGTGGTTGACCAGGGCCGGAGAGCGCGCCGCTGGCTGGGGGCCGGGGCACTGGCGCTCGTGGTGGTGTCGATCGCGACCGGGCCGGCCGCCGCGGTGCCGCCCCCGCCGCCGAACCCGAGCGACTCCGAGATCAGCGCGAGCCAGCGGGACGCCAACGCCAAGGCAGGCGAGGTCGGGCAGCTGACCAACCAGCTCGCCGAGGCCGAGTCGCGGCTGGACGAGCTGCAGAGCACGGTCGAGCTGCGCATGGAAGAGGCCAACAAGGCGCTGGTCGACCTGCAGACCGCGCAGGAGGCGGCCGACCAGGCGCAGCGCGACGCGGACGCGGCCAAGCGCGAGGCCGACGCCGCCCAGGCCCAGATCGACGCGGCCCGCACGAACCTCGACGCGTTCATCTCCAGCAGCTACCAGCAGGGCAGCACCATGGGGTCGATCTCGGCCTACCTGGGCGCGACCAGCCCGAAGGACCTGCTGGCCCGCGCCCAGCTGCTGGAAGCCGTCAGCGGCAGCCAGCTCAACGCGCTGGAGATGATGCAGCAGGCGCAGACGGACAAGTCCAACAAGGACGCCGCCGCGCGCCAGGCGCTGCAGCTCGCCCAGCAGGCGCAGGACCAGGCCGCGCAGGCGAAGATCACCGCCGATTCCGCGCAGGCCGTCGCCGTGCAGGCCCAGCAGAACCAGGCGGCGCAGAACGCGCAGCTGGTGGCGCAGAAGACCACGGTCGAGCAGCAGCTGTTCGAGGCTCAGCAGCGGGTCAGCGGGCTGCAGGGGCAGCGGCAGCGCTACGACGACTGGCTCGCGCAGAAGCAGCGCGAGGACGAGGAACAGGCGCGGCAGGCGGCGCTGGCCGCGGCGCAGGCGTCGAACTCGCAGCCCAGCGGCGGCGGGAACAACAGCAGGCCCTCCCCGCCGCCGGTCGCGTCGGGTTCGTCCTCCGCGACGATCGAACGGGTCGTCGCGCGCGCGATGTCGCAGCTCGGCGTGCCGTACGCGTGGGGCGGCGGCAACGCCTACGGCCCCACGCGCGGCATCCGCGACGGCGGCGTGGCCGACGCCTACGGCGACTACCGCAAGGTCGGGTTCGACTGCTCCGGGCTGATGATCTACGCCTTCGCCGGGGTGAAGGCGCTGCCGCACTACAGCGGCTACCAGTACACCTCCGGGCGCCGGGTGCCGCTGGCGCAGATGCGGCGCGGGGACATGCTGTTCTGGGGCCGCAGCGGCATCCACCACGTGGCGCTGTACCTGGGCAACGGGATGATGATCGAGGCGCCGCAGTCCGGCCTGACGGTGCGGGTGACCCGGGTGCGCTACGGCGACATCATGCCGTTCGCGACGCGCCTGGTCGGCTAGCGCGCCCGGGGCGCGGTAGCCGACCAGGCGGGTGCCGTGGCGTTTAGCCGGCTGGTGCGGAACCCACCGGCCACCAGTTGACGTCTTTCGTCAGACGCGCCCTGGTGGCGGTGGCCATCGGCGGCGCCGCGGTGCCCGGCGGCCGCCGGGGGGCTCGCTGCGGGAGCCGTGGCGTTTGTGGTGGCTTGCGCAGAACGGTGGCACACCGGGTTACCGGACGGAACCTCTGTCAGACGCGCCCAGGCGGCGTCGCGGCGCCCAGCGGCGGGCGGGGTAGTGCGCCCCGGCGGCCGCGGCGTTCGTGGTGGCTGGCGCGCAACGGCGGCGCACCGGTCACCCGCCGGAACCTCTGGCAGACACCCCGCGCCGGCGGGGCTAGCCTGGGCGGCGTGACCGACCTGGCCGCCGTGGTGCTCGCGGGAGGCTCCGCTCGCCGGATGTCCGGTGTGGACAAACCCATGCTGCCGGTCGGCGGGCGGCCCTTGCTGCACCGCGCGCTGGCCGCGGTGGCCGGCGCAGATCCGGTCGTCGTGGTGGGGCCGGCGCGGGACGGGATCACCGGGGTGCGCTGGGCGCGCGAGGACCCGCCCGGCGGCGGGCCGGTCGCCGCCGTCGCCGCGGGCCTCCGGCACGTCTCCACGAGCCGGGTCGTGTTGCTCGCCGGGGACCTGGCCGGGATCACACCGTCCACAGTGGAGCGGCTCACCACGGCGCTCGGCGACGCCGACGGCGCGCTGCTCACCGACGACACCGGCCGCCGCCAGTGGCTCATCGGCGTGTGGCGCACCGCGAGCCTGCGCGCCGTCCTGCCTGCCGAACCGCACGGGGCGGCCCTGCGGCGCGTCCTCGGCCACCTGGAGATCGTGGAGGTGCCTGCCGCGCCGGGGGAGTGCGCCGACGTCGACACGCCGCAGGACCTCGACCGCCTGGCCTGACGCCGCCCGGCAGTTCACAGTCGTCACACCGCTGAGCGAGTTGACTACCGTGGCGACCTCCCGTGCCCGGCCGGCTAGTACGGTCGCAGCGCAGAGGTGAACGTGAGCGAGGAGGGAACCGTGACCGAGCCCCGCTACCCGGAGGGCGCGAACGGGCAACAGCAGTCCGCGACCCCCGCGCGGGACGCGCAGCTGCTCGAGCGCACCGTGTTCGAGGTCAAGCGGGTGATCGTCGGGCAGGACCGGCTCGTCGAGCGGCTCCTGGTGGGCCTGCTGGCCAAGGGGCACCTGCTGCTGGAGGGCGTGCCAGGCGTGGCCAAGACCCTCGCGGTGGAGACCCTCGCCCGCGTCGTCGGCGGCTCGTTCTCCCGCGTCCAGTTCACGCCCGACCTGGTGCCCGCCGACATCCTCGGCACCCGCATCTACCGGCAGGGCAGCGAGAAGTTCGACGTCGAGCTCGGCCCGGTCGTCGCGAACTTCGTCCTCGCCGACGAGATCAACCGCGCGCCCGCCAAGGTGCAGTCCGCGATGCTCGAGGTGATGGCCGAACGGCACGTCTCCATCGGCGGCAAGACCTTCCCGATGCCCGACCCGTTCCTGGTGCTCGCGACCCAGAACCCGATCGAGAACGAGGGCGTCTACCCGCTGCCGGAGGCGCAGCGCGACCGGTTCCTGTTCAAGATCATCGTCGACTACCCTTCCGCCGAGGAGGAGCGCGAGATCATCTACCGGATGGGCGTCACGCCGCCGGAGCCGCACGAGGTCCTCAGCCCGGCCGAGCTGGTCCGGCTGCAGGACGTCGCCGCGAAGGTGTTCGTGCACCACTCGCTCGTCGACTACGTGGTGCGCCTGGTGCTGGCCACCCGCACCCCGGCCGAGCACGGCCTCACCGACGTCGCGGGCTGGGTGTCCTACGGCGCCTCGCCGCGCGCCAGCCTCGGCATCATCGCCGCCGCCCGCGCGCTCGCGCTCGTCCGCGGCCGCGACTACGTGCTGCCCCAGGACGTCGTCGACGTCGTGCCGGACGTGCTGCGCCACCGGCTCGTGCTGTCCTACGACGCGCTCGCCGACGCCGTGCCCCTGGACCACATCATCACCCGCGTGCTGCAGACCGTGCCGCTGCCGCAGGTCTCCGCCCGGCCACAGGGCGGCCCCGCCCAGCCGCTGCCGAACGGGACCCCGGGGCGGTAGTGGCCAGGGGAAACACCGGCGACGGCAGCGCCCGGCCCGCGTGGGCGCCGCCCGTGCTCCGCGGTGAACGGCTCGATGCCGGCCTGCGCATGCTCGAACTCGAGGTGCGCCGCCGGCTCGACGGCCTGCTGCAGGGCAACCACCTCGGCCTCGTGCCCGGCCCCGGCTCCGAGCCGGGCGAGGCGCGGCCCTACCAGCCGGGCGACGACGTGCGCCGCATGGACTGGGCCGTCACCGCCCGCACCACCGAGCCGCACATCCGCGAGACGGTCGCCGACCGCGAGCTGGAGACCTGGGTCGCCGCCGACCTGTCCGCGAGCCTCGACTTCGGCACCGCCCTGTCCGAGAAGCGCGACCTGGTGGTGTGCGCGGTCGCCGCGATCGCGCACCTGACCGGCGGCGGTGGCAACCGGCTCGGCGCGGTCTTCTCCAACGGGGACCAGACCGAACGCGTCCCGGCCCGCGGCGGCCGCGCGCACGCCCGGAACCTGCTGCGCAAGATCGCCGAGATGCCACGTGCGGCCGAGGGCACCCGGGGCGACCTCGCCGCCATGGTCGAGCAGCTGCGCCGCCCGCCGCGCCGCCGCGGCCTCGTCGTCGTGGTGTCCGACTTTCTCGGCGGCACCGGGTGGCAGCGCCCGCTGCGCGCGTTGTCCGCGCGGCACGACCTCATCGGCATCGAGGTGATCGACCCTCGCGACGTCGACCTGCCGGAGGTGGGCACGGTCGTGCTGGCCGACCCGGAGACCGGCAAACAACGCGAGGTGCGGGCCTCGGCGTTGCTGCGGCGCGAGTTCGCCGCCGCCGCGCAGGCCCACCGTGACCAGGTGGCGCGGGCGCTGCGGCAGGCCGGGGCGGCGCACCTGGTGCTGCGCACGGACTCCGACTGGATCGCCGACACCGTGCGGTTCGTCGTGGCGCGCAAGCGGCGGTGGAGCGGGGGCGTCGCATGAGCCTTTCCGGTTTCAGCGCGCCCTGGTGGTTCCTGCTGCTGTTCGTGGTCGCCGCGGTGGCGGTCGGCTACGTGCTGGCGCAGCGCGCCCGTCGGCGCCGCACCATGCGGTTCACCAACCTGGAACTGCTCGACCGCATCGCGCCCCGCTCGCAGGGCTGGCCGCGGCACGTGCCTGCCGCGCTGATCATCGTGTCGCTGCTGCTGCTGACCGTCGGGCTGGCCGGGCCCACCGCGGAGCAGAAGGTGCCGCGCAACCGCGCCACCGTGATGCTGGTGGTGGACGTGTCGCTGTCCATGGACGCCACCGACGTCAAGCCCTCCCGGATCAAGGCGGCCCAGGACGCGGCGACCCAGTTCGCGCAGGGCCTCACACCCGGCATCAACCTGGGCCTGGTGTCGTTCGCGGGCACCGCGACCGTCCTGGTGGCGCCGACGACGCAGCGGCAGAGCGTGGTCAGCGCGATCGACAACCTCAAGCTGGCCCAGTCGACCGCGACCGGCGAAGGCATCTACGCGGCGCTGCAGTCCATCCAGGGTTTTTCGGCGGTGGTCGGCGGCGCCGACGGGCCGCCGCCGGCGCGGATCGTGCTGATGAGCGACGGCAAGCAGACCGTGCCCGACGACCTGTACGCGCCGCGCGGCGCGTTCACCGCCGCGCAGGAGGCGCGCAAGCAGCAGGTGCCGATCTCCACGATCTCCTTCGGCACCAGCCACGGCACCGTCGAGATCGACGGCCGCGAGGTGCCGGTGGACGTCGACGACGGCTCGCTGCAGGAGGTCGCGCGCCTCTCGGACGGGCAGTTCTACCAGGCCGGCTCGGCCGAGCAGCTCAAGGAGGTCTACGCCGACCTCGGCGAGCAGATCGGTTACGAGATGAAGGAAGCCGACGCCAGCAGGCCGTGGGTTCTGCTCGGCACGCTGGCCCTCGTCGCCGCCGCGGGCACGTCGCTGTTCGTGGGGCAGCGCCTGCCGTAGGTGTGTTGTTCGGTGTGGGTGGTTCACGACCGGTTCTCGTCCGTGACACACCGGCCCAGCCACAGCCGGACCGTCGGGGCGTAGATCCGCCGAAACGCGGGCCGCCCGGGGCGTGCGCCGATACAGTGCTCGATCATGACCGCACTGCACGAGGCGTCCGCCGGGACACGGGGTGACACGGCGGACGCCCCGCCGGACGCGCTGGTCGCGGAACTGCGCGACCGCCTGCCGGACCTCGTCGACGAAGCGCTGGCCGACCCCTCGGTCGCCACCGAGCTCGGCCGTCGCGTGGCCGAGGCCGACCGGGCGGGCGTGCGGGCGCACGTGCGGTCGGCGGTGCTGCGCGGCAGCCAGGGCATCCTGCGGCACACCAACCCGGAGATCGCGGGGCTGCGGCTGGCCCGGCAGGCGCTGGCCGACCACGAGCAACGCGACGCCACGCCGGCCGCCCGAACGCCGTCGGCCCGGGACCGGAAGGGCCACGCGCTGACCGGCGCCGCGATGTGGCCGGGCCTGGTGTTCCCGCTCGCGACGTGGCAGCTCGGCCAGACGTCGCTGAGCGGCGGCGCGCGGTTCTGGATCTTCGTGGCCGGGGCGGTGGCGGGCGGGTTCGCGCTGCGGTGGGCTCACCGGCTGATCGCCCGGGCCGGCACGAGGTTCACCGGCAAGCCCGCCCGCGCCGGCGCCGGCTGGCCGGTGACGACCGCCATCGCGACGACGTTCCTGCTGGTGCTGTGGCGGCTGTGGCCGTCGTCGAAGGCGGCGATGGGGCCGTTCTGGGCCACCGTGGTGTGGGTGCTGGCCGGGCTGGCCGCCGGGTTCGTGTTCCTGACGGCGTGCCTGGCGACCTTCAGCCCCGAGAAGGACGAGGAGCCGGGACGCCGCATCCCGCCGCCGGTCGTCGCGCGGACCACGCTCACCGCCGCGGTGGCCGCGGTGGCGGCCTACCTGCTGTTGTCGCACGTGATCCCGTTGCCGTGGCCGGACTGGCAGGTGTGGTTGCTCGCCGACGGTGTCACCCTGCTGGTCCTCGTGCTGGGCGGCCCGCTGTCGCTGAGCCCCGGGCTGGTGCCCGCCCGGCTGTCGCAGGACCCGGAGCGGCGCGGCAGCGCGAAGTGGACCGCGACGCGGGACGCGTTGCGGGTCCGCGCCGGACAGGCCGAGCGGGACTGGCGGTCCGCGGCGATGCGCGCGGTGCTCCCGGCGGTCACCCGGCACCTGAACGAGGCGGTGAACCCGTCGTTCAGCACGGTGCTGCCGGAGCTCAACCGCGCCGGGCTCGGGCTGATGCGCGCGGGTGACCGCATCGTCGACACCGCCGCGTTCACCCGGCTGCGCCGGCTCACCAGCGGGATCAGCGGCGGGGCCATCGGCGTGGCCGGGCCGCGCGGCGCGGGCAAGTCCACCCTGCTGGAGGCTTACCAGGCCGGCCGGTTCCTCGAGGCGGGCAGGCAGCACATCGTGGTCCTGGAAAGCGTCCCAGTGCGCTACGACGCCCGCGAGTTCGTCCTCCACCTCTTCGCGCGCACCTGCGCCGAGGTGCTCGGGTTCTGCGCCGCGCGGATCAAGGACCGGCCCCCGCGGTGGACCGAGCGGCTCGCGCTGCTGCGGCCCGCCGCGCCGTTGCTGGCCGCCGTCGTCCTGTGGGTCGTGGTCGGGTTCGTCGGCGCGGCCGCGGTCAGCGGGCCGCGCCAGGACTTCGGCAGCTGGCTGTCGGCCATGTGGTGGCCGCTCGTCGTCGTGCTGGCCGGGGTGACCGTGCTGTACCTGGCGCGGCGTCGCCGGTTCGCGCGGGCGCCCGCGCCCGCCCTCACCCGCAGGCCGCGGGACCTGCCCGGACTGCGGGACCTGGCCAGGGAAACCCTGGACGGCATCGAATTCCAGCAGAAGCACACCTCGGGGTGGTCGGGCAAAGTGGGCCTGCTGTTCGGGGCGGAGACCGGGCTCAGCGACTCCCGCGAGCTGACCCGCCAGCCGCGCAGCTACCCGCAGATCGTGCACGAGTTCGGCGAGTTCCTCCGCACCACGATCGACTGCGTCTCCCGCCTGCCGGACATCGCCACGCCCTCGGTGGTGATCGTGCTCGACGAGCTGGACAAGATCCTCTCGCCGGAGGAGGCGCAGGACTTCGTCAACGAGGTCAAGGCCCTGTTCAACCTGGACGTGCCCGGGTTCCTGTTCCTGGTGTCGGTGTCCGAGGACGCGCTCGCGTCGTTCGAACGGCGTGGGCTGCCGGTGCGGGACGCGTTCGACAGCGCCTTCGACATGATCTTCCGGCTGGACCACCTGCGGCTGCCGGACGCCGGTGCCGTGCTCGGCGCCCGCGTGCTGGGCCTGCCCGAGCCGTTCGTCTGCCTCTGCCACTGCCTGGCCGGCGGGCTGCCGCGGGAGCTGATCCGCGTCGCGCGGCTGGTGACCGCCGAGCCCGGGTCACTCGACGCGGTGTGCCGCCGGGTGGTCGACGAGGACCTGAAGGGCAAGCTCGCCGGGTTGCGCACGGTCGTCGCGCGCGAGGCGTACGACCACGCGCGGGCCAGCGAGCTGGTCCGGCACGTCGAGGCGCACGCCGTGCCGGACGCGCCGGTCCTGCTGACGGCGGCGGCGCGACCGCCCGTCTCGCCCGGCGACGACGAGGGACTGCGCCGGGTCCAGCTCGAAACCCTCGGCTACCTCTACTACCTGGGCACGATCCGGGAGGTCTTCGGCGACGGCTTCGGCGAGGCCGAGCTGGCGCGCGGCCGGGACAGCGAAGGTGACGCCTCCTTCGACACGCTCACCTCGGTGCGCCAGCTGTTCGCGGTGAACGCCCGGCTGGCGTGGCTGACGGTCAGCGCGTTCCGCGAGGCGTGGGGGCTGGACGCGGTGGCGCCCCCGGAGGCCGGGTGACGTGTCGGGCCCGGCCCGGCCGGGTATGCGCCTCCCGGAAGCGATCCACGGGAGGTGTGATGAAGGAACAGGAAATCGTCGCTGCCGTGCGGAAGACCGCGGGCCTCGAGGACGCCGGGCACGCGGCGGACGCCACCCGCGCGACCCTGACCGTGCTGGGGCAGCGGCTCGCCGGCGGTGAGCCGGGTGACCTGGCCGGACAGCTGCCCGCCGGCATCAAGAAGGCGCTGCCCGCCACCGGCGAAGGCGCGTCCTTCGGCGTCGAGGAGTTCTACCGGCGCGTCATGGACGCCGAAGGCCACGGCTGCACACAGGACGGCGCCCGCGAGCACGCCCGGGCCGTCATCGCCGCGCTGAAGGCGGGCGTGAGCAAGGGCGAGTTCGACGACCTGGTCCAGCAGCTGCCCGGCGACTACCGCGACGACCTGCTGTCCACGGCGCCAGTGAACGAGCACCGCTAGACGCCGCCGGGGAAACCCTGCTGCCGCCAGGCCTCGAACACCGCGATGGCGGCGGTGTTGGCCAGGTTGAGCGAGCGGACCCCCGGCTTCATCGGCACGCGCACGCGGTCGGTGACCTGCGGGGCGTCCTGCACGGCGGCGGGCAGCCCGGACGATTCGGGCCCGAACAGCAGCACGTCGCCCGGCTGGTACGCCACCTCGGTGTACCACCGGGTGGCGCCGGCGCTGAACGCGTACACGTTGGCCGGCAGCAGCGCCTTCCACGCGCTGTCCAGGTCCGGGTGCACGTGCACGTCGGCCAGGTCGTGGTAGTCCAGCCCGGCGCGGCGCAGGTGCTTGTCCTCGAACTGGAAGCCCAGCGGCTCGACGAGGTGCAGCTGGCAGCCCGAGTTGGCCGCGAGCCGGATCGCGTTGCCCGTGTTGGGCGGGATCTCCGGCTGGTAGAAGAGAATCCGGAACATTCGAGTTGATCGTTTCCGTTCACCTGTGGTTCGCCCGTCCGGACGCTGACGGTCATGTCGGGCCGTGAGCATCCTGGTGCTCCCATCCCACCACAGGAGGACCTCACATGGTCGTGCGCCCGAACCACCTGTCCCGCCGCCGGTTCCTCGGCTTCAGCGGGGCGGGCGCCGCGGCGGTGCTGCTCGGCACCGGCGCCTGGACGGCGGCGAATGCCTACGCCAGCCCCGTCAAGGGGACCAACCCGTTCACGCTCGGCGTCGCCTCCGGCGACCCGGCCCCCGACGGAGTCGTGTTGTGGACCCGGCTCGCCCCGGAGCCGTTCGCCGCCGACGGCGCGGGCGGCATGCCCGCGGTCCCGGTCCGGGTCGAGTACGAGGTGGCCCACGACGAGCGGTTCCGCGCCGTGGTTCGGCGGGGCAGCGCGATCGCCACCCCCGAGCTGGGCCACTCGGTGCACCCGGAGATCTCCGGGCTGGCGCCCGACCACGAGTACTTCTACCGGTTCCGCGTCGGCGGCGAGATCTCGATGGTCGGCCGCACCCGCACCGCGCCCGCGCTGTGGTCGTCGCCGCGGGAGCTGAACTTCGCGTTCGCCTCGTGCCAGGCCTGGCAGGACGGCTACTACACCGCCTACGAGCACATGGCCGCCGAGGACCTGGACTTCGTCGTGCACCTCGGCGACTACCTGTACGAGTCCGGCGTGGGCACCAACAAGCGCGGCGTGACCGTCGAGGACAAGTTCAAGACCGAGACCTTCGACCTCGCCCGCTACCGCCTGCAGTACGCGCTCTACAAGGCGGAGGCACCGCTGCAGGCCGCGCACGCCCGCTTCCCCTGGATCCACACCATCGACGACCACGAGGTCGAGAACAACTGGGCCGGTGACATCTCGCAGGCCGACACCGAGCCCGACCAGGACCCGGCCGTGTTCCGGCAGCGCCGTGCCCAGGCGTTCCAGGCCAACTACGAGAACCTGCCCTACCGGCACACGCAGATGCCCGCCGGCCCGAACGTGCGGCTGCACCGCCGCCTCTCCTACGGGCAGCTGGCCGAGATCACGATGCTGGACACCCGCCAGTACCGCGACGACCAGCCCTGCGGCGACGGCAACTCGGCCACCTGCACCGAGCGGCTCGACCCGGAGCGCACCCTGCTCGGCCCGCAGCAGCGGGAGTGGCTCATCGACGGTTTCTCGCAGTCGAAGGCGCGCTGGCAGGTGCTGGGCAACCAGGCGCCGATGGGCCAGACCGACCGCGACCCGGGTGCGCCGGTGGACGTGTGGCTGGACCCGTGGGACGGCTACGTCGCCGAGCGCAACAAGGTGCTGGCCGCCGCCCAGGACCGGGACGTGCGCAACCTGGTCGTGATCACCGGCGACCGGCACCAGAACTACGCCTGGGACCTCAAGCGCGACTACGCCGACCCGGGCTCGGCCACCGTCGGCAGCGAGTTCGTCGGCACCTCGATCACCAGCGGCGGCGACGGCGCGGACATGAACACCGACGGCACGAACTTCCTGGCGGCCAACCCGCACATGAAGTTCTTCAACGCCCAGCGGGGCTACGTGCGGGTCAACGTGAACCGGCAGCGCTGGCGCAGCGACTTCCGGGTCGTGCCGTACGTGACGAAGCCGGGCGCGCCGATCAGCACGCGCGCCAGCTACGTCGTGGAGGACCGGCGGCCGGGCGTTCAGGAGGCCTGAGCGGGCCGCCGGGCCAGGACGAACGCCTGCGGGGCCGTTTCGGGGAACGGCCCCGCTTCGTAGGGTGCGCGCTCCAGCCGGGCGCGCACCTCGAACCCGGCCCCGGTGAGCAGGGCCGCCACCTCGTCCACGCGGCGCTGGTGGAAGTCCAGGCTCACCCGGTGCCCGCCGATCTCGTCGCGGTGCACGGGCTCGTCGCCGACGTCGAACGCCAATTGCAGCCAGCCGCCGGGCGCGAGGACCCGGCGGAACCCGGCGAGCACCCCGGGCAGGGTGCCCGGCGGGACATGGATGATCGAATACCAGGCCACCAGCCCGCCCAGGCTACCGTCGGGGAGGTCGAGTGCGGTCATCGACCCGACCTCGAAGCGGACGCCCGGGTGGGTGCGCCGGGCCACGGCGACCATCTCGGGGGAGAGGTCGATGCCGAACGCGTCCACGCCGAGGCCCCGCAGGTGCGCCGTGATTCGGCCAGAGCCGCAGCCGACGTCCGCGACCGGCCCGTCCGCCAGTTCGGCGAACGCGGCCAGCACGGCGCGGTCGAGCGGTTTGACCGCCAGCTCGTCGCGGATCCACTCGGCGAACTCGCCGGCGATGGCGTCGTAGGCCGCGCGGGTGTCCCGCACGAAGGCGGGTTCGGTCACGTGTGGGCCAGCAGCTTGGCGCGCACGTCCTCCGGCGGCGCGGCCTTGGCCAGGGTCCGGGCGTCGACGAACACGTAGCGGTTCGTGCCGGTCGCGATCAGGTCGTCGCCGCGGCGGACGGTGAACGCCAGGATCATCGAGGTCGTGCCGAGGTGGTCGATCGCGACCTCGACGACCAGTTCGTCGTCGAACCGGCTCGGCGCGCGGTACCGCAGGTTCGACTCGGCCACCACGCAGTCGACACCCTGGTCACGCAGGGCGTCGTAGGAGCCGAAGATCGCCTTGAAGAACTCGAACGAGGCCATGTCGAAGTAGGCCAGGTAGTGGGCGTTGAAGACGATGCCCTGCGGATCGCATTCGTGGAAGCGGACGCGCAGCGGCATCGCCACGACCGGCGGACGGGACTGGGTCACCGGTGCTCCTTCCTCGCTCAGCCGTGCAACGCGCGGTAGGTCGCCACGGCTCCGGGGTGCAGGGGAACGGTACCGGTTCCGATCAGCGAACGTACATCGAGAAACTGGGTGGCCACGGCCTGCGCGGGCACCAGGTGGGCCGCCCGCTGCACGAGCACGCGGGTGACCGTGGCGGCCACGTCGGCGGGCAGGTCCGGGCGGCAGACGAGCAGGCTCGCCACGCCGATGGTGTCGACCTCGGGGGAGCGGTAGGCGCCCGCGGGCACGCGCACGGCTTCCTGGCCGGGGCCGCGCAACACCGGGAGGTAGGGGGCCAGCGGCAGCAGGCGGATGCCGATCTCGTTGTCCAACGTGGACAGAACCGGCAACGGCACCCCGCCGGAGACGAGCATCGCGTCGATCCGGCCCTGGCGAAGGGCTTCGCCTGCCTCGAGCATCGGCAGGTGCCGGTCGACGATCGTGACCCCGGCCGCGGCGAAGAGCCGGTCGCCGAGGACGGCCGCGCCGGAGCGGGGCGCGCTGAGGGAAACGGTGCGCCCGGCGAGATCGGCGACCGAGGTGATGGGGGAGTCGGCGCGGACGGCGAGCTGGAGGTAGTTCTCGTAGACGCGGCCCAGCGCGCACAGCTCGATGCGGCGGCCGAACGGCGCCGCGCCGTCGGTGGCGGCGCCCGCGATGTCGGCCAGGCTGAGGGCGAGCTCGGCCGCGCCGGCGTCGAGCATCTCCAGGTTGGCGACGCTGGCCTCGGTCGGCAGCGCGACGGTGTGCAGGCGGGGGTGGGCGGCGTTCAGCTCCGCGGCGAGGAGCTGGCCGAAAGCGAGGTAGAACCCGGCTTCCTCCCCGGTGGCGATGCGCAACCGGCCCGCGGGCCCGTCCGGACGGGGCGGGGCGCCGGCCCCGAGGAGCGCGCCGGTGGCCGCGACGGCGATCCCGGCGCGGAGCAGACTGCGGCGGCTGGTCATGGGGTGGCTCCGCTGGGGTGGCGGCTGCCGGCTAGGCCGGAATCGCGCTGCGGCCGGCCCGTGCTCTTGCTGTCGCGCGCGGCAGTGCCATGACCCCCCGCCGCCTCCCCAGCGGGGGCAAACCATGACCAACCACCACACCCGTCTCCGCGCTGGTGGCGGGTCTCGGCGGGCAGAGCGCTCACAGGGCACCCACCTCCACACGAGGAAGCAGCACCCGCACCACCAGGCCGTGCGGCTTGGTAGCCCGTAGTTCGATCCGACCGCCCCGGCCCGCCGTCAGGCGCTCGGCGATCGCCAGGCCCAGGCCCGTTCCGGGCAGGTTGCGGTGCCGTTCCGCGCGCCAGAACCGCGCCTGCGCCTGCGCCAGCTCGTCCGCGGACAGCCCGGGCCCGGCATCCGCCACCGACACGACCACCCACGCGCCCTCGGCCCCGCACGAGACCGTGACCTCCGCGCCCGGCGCGTACTTCAGCGCGTTGTCCAGCAGCACGTCCAGCACCTGGGCCAGCTCGGCCTCCGTCGCCGCCGCCTGGGCCGGGCTCCCGGCGAACCGCAACGTCACCCCGGCCCGCTCCGCGGCGGGCTGCCACAGGTGCACCTGCGCCTCCGCCACGGCCGCCGCGTCACACGAGGCACCCTCGCCGGACACGGCCAGCTCGCCTGCCCGGTGCTCGGCCGCCGCCAGGGTCAGCAGGTCGTCCAGCAGGGCTTCCAGGCGGTCCAGCTCCCCGACCGCGCCCTCGTACGTGCGCGCGGCCGACGCGGGCAGCGACGACCCGAGCGCGTCGACCCGCAACCGCAGCGCCGTCATGGGGTTGCGCATCTGGTGCGAGGTGTCCGCGACCAGCTGCCGCTGCTGGTCCAGCGCCGCCGTCACCGTGTCCGACATCCGGTTGAAACCCGCCGTGAGCTGCCGCAGCTCGGGCGGCCCGGCCAGGTCCGCGTGCACCGGCCGCAGCCCCGCGGTCAGGTCGCCCACCGCGCGGTCCAGACGCCGCATCGGGCCCAGCACCCACCGCGTCGCCCCGAGCGCGAGCCCGGCGCCGGCCAGCGTCACCAGCGCCGCCCCGGCCAGCACCGCGAACCAGCTGCGCCGCACGTCGTCGGCGGCCGCCGCCACCGAGGCCCGCAGCACCACCGCGCCGGAGACCTTCGTGCCCGTGCCGGCCGGCCGCGCCAGCAGCACCGGCGTGCGCGACCACGGCCGCACGGTCGCCGCGGGCTGGCTCGGCTGGTTCCGCAACGCCGCGTCGATCAGGTCCGCGACCACCGGATCCGACGCGCTCAGGCCACCGGTCTCGGCCACCGGCGCGCGCCGGGTGGTGACCACCACGATCCCCTCGCCGTACAGCTCGGTGTACCGCGTCACCTCGGCCCGCAGCGCCGACGCGTCACCCGCGGCGACCGCCTGGTCGGCCAGCGCCGCGAACCGGTCCAGGTCCGCGGTCCTGGCGAGCAGCAGCTGCTGGGTGCGCTCGGTGGCGGTCACGGTCAGCAGCGGCAGCGCGAACCCCGCGGTCGCGAGCACGACGAAGGCCAGCAGGACGGCCAGTACCCGGGTGCGCACCTACGCGCCCAGCCGGTAGCCGAACCCGCGGATCGTGGTCAGCAGCTCCGGCCGCCGCAGCTTCGCCCGCAGCTGGGTCAGGTGCACGTCCAGCGACCGCGACACCGCCACGTACGCGTCGCCCCACACCTCGTCCATCAGCTGCTGCCTGCTCACCGCGGTGCCCGCCCGCCGCGCCAGCGCCGCCAGCACGGCGAACTCCTTCGCGGTCAGCTCGACCTCCGCGCCGCCCACCACGACCCGCCGGGCGCCGAGGTCCACCTCGATGTCCCCGACGACGACCACCTGCGGTTCCGGCCGGGCGGCCGCGGCGCGCCGGGTGACCGCCTCGATCCGGGCCAGCAGCTCGCTCAGCCGCACCGGCTTGACCAGGTAGTCGTCCGCCCCGAGCCGCAGCCCGCGCACCACCGACCGTTCGTCGCCGCGGGCGGTGAGCACGATGACCGGCAGCGTGCTCACCGCCCGCAGTTTGCGCAGCACTTCCAGGCCGTCCAGGTCGGGCAGGCCGAGGTCGAGCAGGGCCAGGTCGGCGTCGCGGTGGGCGAGCAGCGCGTCCTCACCGCGCCGCACCCGGGTGGGCTGGTGGCCGTGCGCGCCGAGCGAGTCGACGAGGGCATCGGCCACCCCGTCGTCGTCCTCGACCAGCAACACGCGCACGGCGGTACACACTACGACCGGTCCATCGCCGAGTCCTTGCTGGTGTCCCGCATCCGCACGTAGATGACCAGGGAGACGAACACGACGGCCGTCACGTACCAGAAGAACAGCGACTCGTGCCCGGCCTGCTTGAACCACAGCGCGATGTACTCGGCGGTGCCGCCGAACACGGCGACCGCGACCGAGTAGGGCAGCCCGACGCCCAGCGCGCGGATGTTGGTCGGGAACAGCTCCGCCTTCACCACCGCGCTGATCGACGTGTAGAGCGCGCTGATCGCCAGCGGCACCACCATCAGCACGAACGCGAACACCGGGTTCTTCGTGTGCGACAGCAGCGTCAGCGACGGCACCGTCACGAGCGTGCCCAGCACCCCGAACCCGATCAGCAGCGGCCTGCGGCCCACCCGGTCGGACAGCGCGCCGTACAGCGGCTGCAGCAGCACGAACACCACCAGCGCGAAGAAGTTGATCCACGCCGCGTTGGGCTTGCTGATGCCGCTGGTGTTGACCATGAACTTCTGCAGGTAGGTCGTGTACGTGTAGAAGAACAGCGTGCCGCCCATGGTCAGGCCGACCACGAGGGCGACCTCCTTGGGGTGCTTGGCGAGCGCCTTCAGCGTGCCGTGCGCGGCGCGGTCGCGGTCGGCCTTGGCGGCCTCGAAGTCGGCCGACTCGTCCATGCCGCGGCGCAGCCAGAACACGATCAGCGCGCCGACCGCGCCGATGCCGAACGCGATCCGCCAGCCCCAGCTGTCCAGCTGCTGCGTGGTCAGGACCTGCTGCAGCAGGATCTGCACCGCGAGCGCGACCAGCTGGCCCGCGATCAGCGTGACGTACTGGTAGCTGGAGTAGTAGCCGCGCTTGCCGCGCGTGGCGACCTCCGACATGTAGGTCGCCGAGGTGGAGTACTCGCCGCCGACCGAGATGCCCTGCAGCAGCCGAGCCAGCACGAGCAGCAGCGGCGCGGCGATGCCGATCGAGGAGTAGCCCGGCGTCAGCGCGATCAGCAGCGAGCCCGCGGCCATCAGGCTGACCGACAGCGTCAGCGCCGCGCGCCGCCCGAACCGGTCGGCGTAACGGCCGAGCAGCCAGCCGCCGAGCGGCCGCATCAGGAACCCGACCGCGAACACGCCCGCGGTGTTGAGCAGCTGCGCGGTCGAGTCGCCCTTCGGGAAGAAGGTGGCGGCGAAGTACACGCTGAACGCGGTGTAGGCGTACCAGTCGTACCACTCGATCAGGTTGCCGACCGAGCCGCGGAGGATGTTGCTCACCACGCGGCGCCCGGCGCGCCGGTCCGCCCCGGCGTCGATGCCAGTCGTCATCAGGAACTCCCTTGTCTCATGACCGCGGACCACGTTCGGTGGCGGGGGCCGCCGCGGACAAGGGAGTGCGCCGGAAGCTAACAATTCCTTAGGACGAAGACCCTCGTGACCGGGCTCACCGGGTTACTTCCAGGTAGTGGGCCGGGCGGTGCTGCCCCGCCTCCGGGCCGCCGGATAACCTCACCGGGCAACTGCGGGAAATCGAACGAGGAGTGTCACGTGGGACGGTCCGTACTGGTCACCGGCGGCAACCGCGGCATCGGCCTGGCCATCGCCCGGGGCCTCGCCGAGGCCGGGCACCAGGTGGCGGTGACGCACCGCGGGTCCGGCGCGCCGGAGGGCCTGTTCGGCGTGCAGGCCGACGTCACCGACAGCGAGCAGGTCGACGCGGCGTTCAAGCAGGTCGAGGAGCACCAGGGCCCGGTCGAGGTGGTCGTGTCCAACGCCGGCATCACCGACGACACGCTGCTGATGCGGATGAGCGAGGACCAGTTCACCCGGGTCGTCGACGCGAACCTCACCGGCGCCTACCGGGTCGCGAAGCGGGCCTCGCGGGGCATGCTGCGCGGCAAGTGGGGCCGGTTCATCTTCATCTCGTCCGTGGTGGGGCTCTCCGGCGGCGCCGGGCAGGTCAACTACGCCGCGAGCAAGGCGGGCCTGGTCGGCATGGCCCGGTCGCTGGCCCGCGAGCTGGGGTCGCGCAACATCACCGCGAACGTGGTCGCGCCCGGGTTCATCGTCACCGACATGACGAACGCGCTGACCGACGACCAGCGCAACGCGGCGCTGAACCAGATCCCGGCGGGGCGCTACGGCGACACCGCCGACATCGCCGCCGCGGTGCGCTTCCTGGCCTCCGACGAGGCGGGCTACATCAACGGCGCCGTGCTGCCGGTCGACGGCGGCCTCGGCATGGGCCACTGACCCTCTTCTCCCGAACCGACACCGAAAGGACTGGCGTGGCCGGACTTCTGGAAGGTAAGCGACTGCTGATCACCGGGGTGATCACCGACGGCTCGATCGCGTTCCACGCGGCGAAGGCCGCGCAGGAGCAGGGCGCGAAGGTCGTGCTCACCGGTTTCGGCCGGCTTTCGCTGGTGGAGCGCATCGCCAAGCGCCTGCCGGAGGAGGCGCCGGTGATCGAGCTGGACGTGCAGAACACCGAGCACCTGGACACGCTGGCCGACCGCGTGCGGGAGCACGTCGACGGCCTGGACGGGGTGCTGCACTCGATCGGCTTCGCGCCGCAGTCCTGCCTGGGCGCGCCGTTCCTGGACGCCCCGAAGGAGGACGTCTCGGTCGCGGTCGAGGTCTCGGCGTACTCGTTCATGTCGCTGACCAAGGCGCTGCTGCCGCTGCTGTCCCGGGGTTCCTCGGTGGTCGGCATGGACTTCGACGCGCGGGTGGCGTGGCCGGCCTACAACTGGATGGGCGTGGCGAAGGCGGCGCTGGAGTCGGTCAACCGGTACCTGGCGCGCGACCTGGGCCCGCAGGGCATCCGGGTGAACCTCGTCGCGGCAGGCCCGGTCAAGACCATGGCCGCCAAGTCCATCCCGGGCTTCGGCGAGCTGGAGGGCGGCTGGGGCGACCGTGCCCCGCTGGGCTGGGACGCCGAGGACCCGACGCCGGTCGCGAAGACCATCTGCGCCGTGCTGTCGGACTGGCTGCCCGCCACGACGGGTTCGATGATCTGGGTCGACGGCGGGGTGCACGCGCTCGGACTCTGACCCCTGAGCGGGCGTGGGGGCGGCCACAGCGGCAGAATCGTCTACCGTGAGTTACGACGCGCTGCTGTGGCTGTCCTTCGGCGGTCCCGAGGGACCGGACGACGTCATGCCGTTCCTGGAGAACGTGACGCGGGGCCGGGGGGTGCCGCGCGAACGCCTGCTCGAGGTCGCCGAGCACTACCAGCACTTCGGTGGCGTGTCGCCGATCAACCGGCTCAACCGCGAGGCGATCTCCGCGGTGGAGAAGGAACTCGCGGCGCAGGGGATCGACCTGCCGGTGTACTTCGGCAACCGTAACTGGGAACCGATGGTCGAGGACACCGTCGCCCGGATGAAGGCCGACGGGGTGCGCCGCGCGCTGGTGTTCCCGACCAGTGCCTACGGCGGCTACTCGGCGTGCCGCCAGTACGACGAGGACATCGAGCGGGCGCGCGCCGCGGTCGGTGACAGCGCGCCAGAACTGGTGAAGCTGCGGCACTTCTTCGACCACCCGCTGTTCGTCGGCGCCTTCGCCGACGCGGTGCGCGCCGGGCTGGAGCAGGTGCCCGGCGCGCGGGTCGTGTTCACCGCGCATTCGGTGCCGGAGAGCGCGGACAAGGCCGCCGGGCCGCCGGAGGAGGGCGGGCGCCGCTACTCGCGGCAGATCCACGAAGCCGCGCGCCTGGTGGCCGCGCAGGCCGGAGTCGCCGAGTACGACGTGGTGTGGCAGTCGCGGTCCGGGCCGCCGCAGGTGCCGTGGCTGGAGCCGGACATCGTCGACCACCTCGACGCGCTGCACGCCGCCGGGGTCCAGGGGGTTGTCGTCTGCCCGGTCGGGTTCGTCTCCGACCACCTCGAAGTGATCTGGGACCTGGACAACGAGGCCGCCGAGCGCGCCGCGGAGCACGGCATGGGCTTCGCCCGCGCGGCGACGCCGAACGGCGACCCGCGGTTCGCGGAGCTGGTGGTGGAGCTGGTGCGCGAGCACCTGGCGCAGGCGCCAGGTGCGGAAGCTGTCGGAGTTCCCGCTCGCCGGGTGCACCGTGAACGGCGCGCCGTGCGCGGTGGGGTGCTGCGAGCCGGTGAAGCGCCCGGCCCGCTGAGCGTCAGCCCGCGGCCACCTCGTCGAGGACTTCCCGCGCCCGGTCCAGGGCGGTGTGCCAGCCGCCCGGATCGGGCCGGGGGAAGACGTACTCCAGCTCGACGTCGCCGAAGGTGCGCGTGAGGTAGCGCTCGTCCCAGTGCGCGGGCTGCCAGTAGGCCTCGATGCGGGTCACCTCGCCCGCCTCGACGCCGTGGTCGGCCGAGACCCGCTCCCACGCCTGGCGGAAGGCGTCGACGGCCTGCGCGGGCGCGGACTCCGCGAACACCGCGCCGCCGCCGGTGGTGAACGAGATGAGGTTGCGGGCCGGGTCCACGTAGTCCATGAGGTTCCCCCTGCGGTCCGGACTGGAGACGCGGTGATCAAACCATGGACCGCTCCGGCGCGCCCGTCGGACCGGCGCATGGTGAGCGAAGCAGCTGGGCGAGCGGAACCGCGCGGGGCGCTGACCAACGGCACCCGGACGGGGACGAAGGACACTGGCCGGGCGGCCGGAGCGTCACGCATGCTCGGCCCACTCGGCCGGGAGGAACTGCTGTGTGGGTGTGCGTGGTGCTGGCGGTGCTGGCCGCGGCGGCCAACGCCGCCGGGTCGGTCCTGCAGCGGCGCGCCGCCCGGAACGAGCCCGCGGGCGGGCGCCTGAGCGTCGGCCTGTTGTGGGACCTGGCGAAACAGCCGGCGTGGGGGTTCGGCGTCACGTCGATGGTGGCCGGGTCCGTGCTCCAGGCACTGGCGCTGGCTGCCGGCCCGATCGTGCTCGTGCAGCCGATCCTCATCGGCGAGCTGGCGTTCGTCCTGGTCCTGACCGCCGTCTTCCGGCGCCATCGCCTCGGTTTCGGCGAATGGCTGCCCGTCGTCGGCGTGGGCTGCGGCGTCGCGGTCCTGCTCGCCGCCCTGCGGCCGGCGGGCGGGGATCCGCTCACGGCGTCCGCCGTCGGCTGGCTGGTGGGGTGCCTGGCGACCACCACGCTGGTCGCCGTCCTGGTGCACCGCGGCGCCGCCGTGGCCGCCGGCGGCCGCCGCGCGCTGCTGCTCGGCAGCGCGGCCGGGGCGTGGTTCGGGTTCACCGCCGTCCTGGTGTCGGCGGTCATGGCCGCGGCGCGCGACCCGTCCGCCACCGTGCTGTCGACCTGGCAGTTCTACCCGGTGGTGGTGGCCGCGCCACTGGGGTTCTTCCTGCTGCAGAACACCTTGCGCGCGGGGAGCCTGACCGCGTCCCAGCCGGGCCTGACCCTGGTCAACCCGCTCGTGGCGCTGCTGTGGGGCGTGACCGTGTTCGGGGAGAACGTGCGCGGCGGCGCCTGGGTGTTCCTCGAGCTGGCCGCGGGCGCGGTGGTCGTGGCCGGCACGATCGGCCTGGCCCGCTCACCGCTGCTCGCCGCGCACGAGAGGGCCGGAAGTCCCTCCTCCTGATGACCATGGCCCGCTGTGCGGCCGGACGCGGCTCCCTAGCGTCGGACACATGCGAGCACAGGACATCATGAGCGGGCCCGTCACGACCGTGACGCCGCGGACCTCGGCGAAGGATGCGGCGCGGATCCTGTCGTCCCACGGGTTCACCGCACTGCCGGTCGTGGACGACGACGAACGGCTGATCGGCATCGTCACCGAGGCCGACCTGGTCGCGGGCCGGCTGCCACGAGACCCGCGGACCCGCGAGGAGCGGACGGACCGCGCGCCGGGCGCCACCGTGGGCGAGGTGATGACCAGCCCGGCCACCGCGATGTCCCCCGGCACCGACCTGGCCACGCTCAGCCGCGTCCTGCTGGACGCCCGGATCCGCGCCATGCCCATCGTCGAGGGCGGCCGGGTCGTCGGCATCGTCACGCGCGGCGACATCGTGCGGGTCTTCGCCCGCAGCGACAGCGAGATCGCGGGCGACGTGCGCCGGCACCTGAGCATCTACGGTGGCCCCGGCCGGTGGCACGTGGAGGTGCGCGACGGCGTCGTGCACATCGCCGACGAGTTCGACTCCGAAACCGACCGCCACGTGGCGACCGTGCTGGCCGAGGCCGTGCCCGGTGTCGTCAGCGCCCGCGCGGTGGCGGCGCACCCGGGAGGGAACTGATGCACGGCAACGCGATCGTCGTCGGCGTGGACGGCTCCGCGGAGGCCACGCGCGCCCTGCGGTGGGCCGCCGAGGCGGCCCGGCAGCGCCGCGAACCCCTGCACATCGTCCACGGCTTCGCGCCGATCACCGGCTTCGACGGCGCCGGTCTCGCGGTACTGCAGCAGGCCCACGACGAGCTGGTCGACGCCGCCGACGACCTGGTCGCCGACGCCGTCCGGACCGCCCGCGAGGCCGGCGGACCGGATCTGACGATCACCACCGACCGGCCGACCGAGAGCGGAGCGCCGGCCCTGATCGAAGCTTCCCGCGCCGCGCGGACCGTCGTGCTCGGCTGTTCCGGCACCGGCGGGTTCACCGGGATGCTGGTCGGCTCGACGACCGTCGAGGTCGCCGCGCACGCGCGGTGCCCGGTGGTAATCGTCCGCGGGCGCGAGAACGCGGACGGCCCGGTGGTCGTCGGCGTCGACGGCAGCCCGGTCGGCGAGCGCGCGCTCGCCGCCGCGTTCGAGGAGGCGTCGTGGCGCGGCGCGGGGCTGGTCGCGGTGCACGTGTGGTCCGATGTGGACTCCGGGGGCTACCCGTCGATGGTGCCGATCGCGCTGGACTGGGAGGAGATCGCCGCCGACGAGCGGCGGCTGCTGGCCGAGCGTCTCGCCGGGTGGCAGGAGAAGTACCCGGACGTGGTCGTGGAGCGGGTCGTCGCGCGGGACCGGCCGCGGCGCCAGTTGCTGAGCTGGAGCGCCAAGGCCCAGCTGGTCGTGGTGGGCAGCCGCGGCCGGGGCGGGTTCCGCGGCCTCCTGCTCGGCTCGACCAGCCAGGCGCTGATCCACCACGCGCAGTGCCCGGTGATGGTCGTCCGGCCGGGGTCCGGCTCGTGAGCACCGCCGAGGCGCCGGCACGTGCCGCACTGAGCGGCCGGGAACTGTCCCAAGTGGACCGTCAGTGGCGCGCCGCGAACTACCTCGCGGCGGGCCAGATCTACCTGATGGACAACCCGCTGCTGCGCGAGCCGCTGGCGCCGGCGCACGTCAAGCCGCGGCTGCTCGGCCACTGGGGCACCTCGCCCGGCCTGACCTTCGTCTACGCGCACCTCAACCGGGCCATCGTGACGCACGACCTGGACGCGATCTTCGTGACCGGGCCGGGGCACGGCGGGCCCGCGCTGCTGGCGCACACCTGGCTGGAGGGCAGCTATCCCGAGCTGACGCCGGACGTCACACAGGACGCGGCGGGCATGCGGACCCTGTTCCGCGAGTTCTCGTTCCCCGGCGGGGTGCCCAGCCACGTCGCCCCGGTGGTGCCCGGCTCGATCCACGAGGGCGGCGAGCTGGGCTACTCGCTGGCGCACGCGTTCGGCGCCGCGTTCGACAACCCGGACCTGCTGGTCGCCTGTGTGATCGGCGACGGCGAAGCCGAGACGGGGCCGTTGGCCACGAGCTGGCACGCGAACAAGTTCCTCGACCCGGTGCACGACGGCGCGGTGCTGCTGGTCCTGCACCTCAACGGCTACAAGATCGCCAACCCGACGGTCCTGTCCCGGATCCCGCGCGACGAGCTGGACGACCTCCTGCGGGGTTACGGCTACCAGCCTTACCACGTCGAAGGCTCCGAGCCGGCGGCGATGCACCAGGCGATGGCCGCGACGCTCGACGACATCGTCGCCGAGATCCGGGGCATCCAGGCGGCGGCGCGGTCCGGCGCCGCGACCGGACGGCCGCGGTGGCCGGTGATCGTGCTGCGCAGCCCGAAGGGCTGGACCGGGCCGTCCGAAGTGGACGGTGTGCCGGTCGAGGGCACGTGGCGCGCGCACCAGGTGCCGCTGCCCGCGGTGCGGGAGAACCCGGACCACCTGGCGGCGCTGGAGCGCTGGCTGCGGTCCTACCGGCCGGAGGAGCTGTTCGACGCCGACGGGCGCCCCACGCCGGAGGTGACCGCGCTGATCCCGTCCGGCGTCCGTCGCATGGGCGCGAACCCGCACGCCAACGGCGGCGCGCTGCTGCGGCCGCTCGACCTGCCCGAGCGGCGCGATTACGCGCCGCGGGTCGCCGAACCGGGCACGACCGTGCACGAACCGACCCGCGTGCTGGGCCGCTACCTGCGGGAGGTGACCGAGCGCAGCGCGGGCAGGCGGAACTTCCGGCTGTTCGGCCCGGACGAGACGGCGTCCAATCGGCTCGACGCGGTCTACCAGGCCACCGGCAAGGGCTGGCAGGCCGCGATCGAGCCGGCCGACGAGCACCTGTCCCGCGACGGCCGGGTGCTGGAGGTGCTGTCGGAGCACTTGTGCCAGGGCTGGCTGGAGGGCTACCTGCTCACCGGGCGGCACGGGCTGTTCTCCTGCTACGAGGCGTTCGTGCACATCGTCGACTCGATGGTCAACCAGCACATCAAATGGCTGCGCAGCTCGCGGGACATCCCGTGGCGGCGCCCGGTGGCCTCGCTGAACTACCTGCTCACCTCCCATGTGTGGCGGCAGGATCACAACGGCTTCTCGCACCAGGACCCCGGCTTCATCGACCACGTGGCCAACAAGAGCAGCGAGGTCGTGCGGGTGTACCTGCCCCCGGACACGAACACGCTGCTGACCGTCGCCGACCACTGCCTGCGCAGCCGGGACTACGTCAACGTGGTCGTGGCCGGCAAGAACGACACCCCGGACTGGCTCGACGCCGAGGAGGCGGCGCTGCACTGCGCCCGCGGCGCCGGGATCTGGGAATGGGCCGGCACCCATCCCGGCCACGAGCCCGACGTCGTGCTGGCCTGCGCGGGCGACGCCCCGACGCTGGAGGTGCTGGCCGCCGTCACGCTGCTGCGGGAGCACCTGCCGGAGCTGGCGGTGCGGGTGGTGAACGTGGTCGACCTGATGCGGCTGCAACCGGACACCGAGCACCCGCACGGCATGACCGACCGCGAGTTCGATGCGTTGTTCACCCGGGACCGGCCGGTGATCTTCGCCTACCACGGCTACCCGTGGCTGATCCACCGGCTGGCCTACCGTCGCGCCAACCACGCGGGGCTGCACGTGCGCGGCTACACGGAGCGCGGGACGACCACGACGCCGTTCGACATGCTGGTGCTCAACGACATGGACCGGTTCCAGCTGGTGATCGACGTGATCGACCGGGTGCCCGGGCTGCTGCGGACGGCGGGCACGACCCGGCAGGCGATGGCCGACGCGCGCGCCCGGCACCGCCGGTGGATCCGCGAGCACGGCGAGGACCTGCCGGAGGTCCGCGAGTGGCGCTGGACCCGGTGAGCGCGATGCGGGTGCTGACGCTCAACCCGGGGTCGTCGTCGCTCAAGGCCGCCCTGCACGACGGCGACGTGGTGGACACGCGCACGTGGCAGGCGGCGGACGCCCGCACAGACGAGCGGGCCGTGTCCGAGGCGCTGGCGGAGTGGGGGCCGCCCGGCTGCGTGGCGGTCCGGTTCGTGCACGGCGGGTCCCGGCCGGGACCCGCCGTGCTCGACGACGCGGTGCTGCGCGAGCTGGAGCGGCTGAGCCCGCTGGCGCCGCTGCACCAGCCGCTGTCGGTCGACGTCGCCCGTGTGGTGCGCGGGCTGCTGCCGGGCACGCCGGTGGTCGGCTGCTTCGACACGTCCTTCCACACCGGACTGCCCGCGGCCGCCGCGCGCTACCCGCTGCCGCGGGCGTGGACGAGTCAGAACCGGTTGCGCCGCTACGGTTTCCACGGGCTGTCGTGCCGACACGCGCTGCGCCGGGCCGCGGAACTGCTCGACCGCGCCGAAGACGAGCTACGGCTGGTGGTCGCGCACATCGGGGCCGGCGTGTCGGTCACCGCGATCCGCGGTGGCGCGAGCGTGGACACCTCGATGGGGTTCACGGCCCTGGAGGGCGCGGCGATGGCGACCCGGTCCGGGTCGGTGGATCCCGGGTTGCTGCTGCACGTGCTGGAAACCGGCGAGGTCACCGTGCCGCAGCTGGCGCACGTGCTCCACCGGGAGTCCGGGCTGGCCGGGATGACCGGCACGTCGGGCGACCTGCGGGACGTGCTCGCGGCGCGGGACGCGGGGGACCACAACGCCCGCGAGGCCCTGGAGGTGTACGTGCACCGGCTACGGCGGGAGATCGGCGCGGCGGCGATGAGCCTGGACCGCCTCGACGCGGTCGTGTTCACCGGTGGCGTGGCCGAACACCAGCCCGGCGTGGTCGGGGAGATCCTCGCCGGCTGCGGGGTCCTCGGCCTGCGTGCCGCCCTTCCCGGGGGAAACGGAGACCGGGTGGTGAGGCCCGGCGACGGCCCGGCGGTGCTGGTGGTGACGGCGCGCGAGGACCTGGAACTGTGCCGCGGCGCGCTGTCGCTGGTGGGTGCTCGGTCCGGGTAGGCCATTGCGGAGGTGGCCAACCGGTCCTGGGTGCCCGGGAGTGAAGCTGAAATCGCGGGCTGCCGGCCCGCCCGCCACCTGCGCTGCGCCGGCCGAGGTGGGTGTTTCAGTCCAGGTAGGCCAGCGCCTGCGCGAGCGAGTCCTCGGTGGTGCCGGCCGTCAGCACGGTGTGCGCCTCCGGCCAGGGGTGCACGTCGGTGGCCATGTGCTGCAGGATTTCCGGCGTCGCGTCCGAGAGCGAGCCGGTCCGGGTGGCCAGCCGGTGGGCGGTGACCGTTTCCGGCGCCCAGCAGCGGAGCTGCGCCAGCGGGCTGCCCGCGCGCTCGGCGGCCTTCGCCGCGGCGAGCCGGTGGTGCGCCTCCGACCAGGAGGCGTCCAGCACGACGGTCTCGCCGAGCGCGAGCAGTTCGCCGGCGCGGTGCAGCATCTCGTCGTAGGTCAGTCTCGTCGACTCCGGACCGTAGAGGCCTTCGCGGTAGCCCGCGGCCGCGCTGTCCTCCGGAGTGATGCCGGCCAGCTCCTTGCGGATGCGGTCGCTGCGCAGCACCGCGGCGCCCAGCCGGTCGGCGACCGCTCCGGCCAGGGTCGACTTGCCGGACGCGGGCAACCCGCCGACGAGGATCATCCGCGGCCGTCCGAGCCGCAGGTGGCTCAGCGCGATGCCGGCGTAGGCGCGGGCGAGTCCGGCGGCGCTGTCGTCGCCCTGGGCGAACCGCAGGCAGGCGACCTTGACGCGCACGAACGCGCGGTAGGCGGTGTAGTGGTGGCGCAGCGCCGGGGGAGCGGGGTCGCCGGAGAACTCGGCGTAGTCGTCGAGGAGCTGCCCGGCGAGCCCGGCCGCGCCGAGGCGTTCGAGGTCCATGGCGAGGAAGGCGACGTCGTCGAGGCCGTCGACCCAGCGCAGCCGGTCGTCGAACTCCAGGCAGTCCAGCACGCGCGGACCGTCGTCGAGGCAGAAGATGTCGTCGGCGAGGAGGTCGCCGTGACCGTCCACAACGCGCCCCTCGCTCAGCCGCCGCTCGAACAACGCGTCCCGCCCGTCGAGGAACTCGCGGGTCAGCCGCTCGATCTCGCCGGCGGTCTCCTGGTGCAGCACGACGCCGTGGAACGGGCGGACCTGCGCGAAGCTGTCCTCCCAGCGCCGCCGGATCGCCTCCCGCGAGCCCTGCTCGCTGATGCGCGGCCCGCGTTCGGCGGCGGCGTGGAAGCGCGCCACCGTCCGGGCGAGCACGCGAACCGTGTGTTCCAGCGGCGCCCCGGCGCGGACCAGGGTGGACAGCCTGCGGTCCTCGGGCATGCGGCGCATCACCACCAGGTGCTCGCACACCCGGTGGTCCGGGCCGTGCAGGTCGGCCACGCCGAGGTACACGTCGGGCGACAGGCGCCGGTTGAGCTCGACCTCCCGGTGGCACACCCGTTCCCGCGTGGCGCGGTCGGTGAAGTCGAGGAACCCGAGGTCCACCGGCTTCTTGAGCTTGTAGGCGCGGTCACCCACGAGGAACACCGCCCCGATGTGGGTCTCGCGGACGTCGATCCCGGTCTCCGGCATGCCTCCAGGCTCGCCACCGCTGATCGGCGGCGGGAAGGGCAGGAAGTCCCAAGCCGAGCGGCTCGAAGTCCCTTGCACCGCGGGGCCGTCGTGTCCTGACCAGCGTCCTCAGTGGACGAAGGGCGCGAGCAGGACCGTCAGCAGCGCAGCGCGTCGGCCAGCGTGGGGCGGACGTCGAGCACCTCGGTGAGCCCGGTGATCTCCATCGGCCGCAGCACGCGCTGGTCGGAGGCGACCACCCGGACGCGCGTGGCGCCGCCGCAGCGCTGCTGCAACCCGACCAGCACCCGCATCCCGGCGGAGCCGAAGTACGCCACACCGGTCAGGTCGACGACCAGCACCGGCGGCAGCCGTTCGGCCGACTCGGTCAGGGCCTGCTCCAGGTGCGTGGCGCTGTCCAGGTCGACGTCGCCCGCGACCCGCACCACGAGCTCGCGGTCCAGGACGTCGACGCCGACGCGCAGCTGGTCGCGCCCCGGCCCGCCCCCGGGAGCACCTTGCTCAGCCATCACCGCACCAGTCTGGCAAACGCCACGCGGGCAGCACCAGTGCGCCGGCGCCGGATTTCACCGCACGGCCCGTGCGTTCAGCAGGTGCGTCAGCAGGTCGCGCCAGCTGACGATGCCGACCACCTTGCCGTGGTCGACCACCGGCAGGCAGCGCTGGTGCGAATCGACCAGACCGGTCGCCACCTCCGCGACGTCCGCGTCGGCAGGCACGGCCAGCGCCGCGACCCGCATCACCGACCCGACCGTGATCGCGTCGATGCCGAGCATGACACCGCCGTCCGGTCCGGTCCGGCCCCGCAGCTCCGGGGCGTACCGCGCGGCGGCGAGGTCGCCCTCGGTGACCAGGCCGACGAGTTCGCCTGCCGCGGTCAGCACCGGCAGCGTGGTGTAGCCGCGGTCGAGCATCAGCGCGGCCGCCTCCTCCAGCGTCGCCCCGGTGGTGACGCCGACGACCGGCGAGCTCATCAGTTCCCGTATCCGCATGCCCCGATCCTCGGCCGGACGCGGCGGCGCGGGAAGGGACGTAGGGCCGCGACAGCGGAGACCAACGGCCCTTCGCCGCGCGCCCGCCGGTGACGACCCTGGTGGTCAGGCGACACGAGGAGGATCCGGTGGAGACTTGGCGACCGCCGCGCCTGCGCGGCAACCCGCTGACGCGGGAGTCCGATCGCCGCGAACGGCTGGCGCTGCTCGTGGCCGTCACGGTCGTGGTGCTCACGGCACCGTTCGCGGCCCTGCTGGGCGACCGCGTGCACCAGTGGCAGGAGCGGCTGGCGGTGAGCCAGCAGGACACCCGCACCGCGGTGACCGCGACGCTGCTCGCCGACGCGCCCCCGCCTGCGGGCTACCCGGAGAGCGGCACCGCCCGCGTCGAGGCGGAATGGCCGCTTCCCGGCGGCGGCACCGCCACCGGCGAGGTCACCGCCCAGCGTGGCGCGGTCGCCGGCGACGCGGCGGCCATCTGGATCGACGAGAACGGTGAACCCGCGGCGCCCCCGGTGACCGCGGAGACCGCGGTCGTGAACGGGGTGACCACCGGCGCGCTGAGCTGGGCGGCCGTGATGGGCCTGTGCGGCCTCGGTTTCTGGCTCTACCGCCGGATGCTCGACCGGCGCAGGCGGGACGACTGGTCGGACGCGTGGGACCGGTTCGACAGCAGGCACACGCCGTTCTGAGGAAGGGGAGGCATGGACAGGCTCGGGGACCGGCTGGGGTGGCGCCGCGACGAGCGCCTGGCGCGGCGCAGGCCGTGGCTGGCGTCGCTGACCGCGCTGATCGCCGTCTCCGCGTGGGCAGGCGCGGTGGGCCTCGTGATCGGCGCCGTCGACCTCGACGACACGGTGACCGCGCGGCTTCCCTTCCACAGCACGGTGTTCGCCGGGATCAGCCTCGGCCTGGTCATCGCCGTGCCGATGACCGTGGTCACCTGGTTCGCCGCGCGGCGGGACCCGCGCACGAGCCCCGCCGCCGTCGTCGCGGGTGCGGTGCTGATCGGGTGGATCGCCGTCGAGGTCGGCATCGTCCGGACGTTCCACGTCCTGCAGCCGGTGGCCGTGCTGGCCGGGCTGGTGGTGCTGGTGGCCGGGCTGCGAGACTTCGGACGCGTGCGTGAGCGGTGAGGTGGTCGCGGGCGTCAGCACCTCGCCCGCGTCGTGGTGCGCCGCGCGGTGGGCCGCGGATCTGGCGGCGAGCCGCCACCTCCCGCTGCGCCTCGTGCACGCCGGCGACGCGGACCTGGACGTGCGACTGGCCGACGGCACCGCGCTCCCGGTGGAGCGGCTTCCCGGACCACCGGCCGACACACTGCTCGCGTTGTCCGCGGCCGCCGCGTTCCTGGTGCTCGGACCCTCGGCGCGGGCCCGCACGGCCGACCGGCACCTGCGGTCGCCGGCGCTGGCACTCGCCACCCGCAGTGCCTGCCCGGTGGTCGTGGTGCGGGGCCGTGCGGCGCCGTCCGGCCCGGTGGTCGCCGGGGTCGACGGGTCCGGGGCGGCCGACCGGGCGATCGCGGTGGCGTTCCAGGAGGCCGCGCACCGGGGCGTGCCGCTCATCGCGCTGCACACCCGCAGCGACGCGGAGTACGTGACCGCCCCGGGGGACCGGCTTCGCCTGGAGTGGGAGCGCGCCGCGGGCGACGAGCACCGCACGATCGCCGAGCGGCTGGCCGGCTGGCAGGAGCGGTACCCCGACGTGGTCCTGCACCGGATCGTGCGGCGGGACCGGCCGCGGCACCACCTCCTGGAGCTCAGCCGGCGGGCGCAGCTGGTGGTGGTGGGCAGCCGGGGCCGCGGCGGGGTGGGCGGCCTGGTGCTCGGTTCGACCGGGCGGGCGCTGGCGCAGCGGGCGGGCTGCCCGGTCGTCGTCGTGCCGCCGGGCGGGTCCTGAGGTCCCCGCTTTCGAGGACCTTCGCACCTGTCCGGACGCACCGGTCCGGTCGCAGGGTTGGGGAACCGGAAGGAGGAGGCCATGCGAGCACTGGTCGTCTACGAGTCGATGTTCGGCAGCACCGAGGAGGTCGCGCGGTCCGTCGCGAAAGGACTGTCCGGCCGGATGCACGTGGACGTGATCAACGTCGACGACGCCCCCGACGAGGTGACGGGTGTCGACCTGGTCGTGGCGGGCGGCCCGACCCACGTGCACGGGCTCACCGGCAAGCGGTCCCGCGACGCGGCCGCGCAGCAGGCGGGGGAGCAGCCCCTGCACTCGCGCAAGCGCGGGCTGCGGGAGTGGCTGGAGGGACTGGCCACCGCGTCGCCGGGGACGCAGGCCGTCACCTTCGACACGCGGATCGAAAAACCGGCGTGGCTCACCGGATCCGCCGCCCGCGCGGCGGCGAAGCGCCTGCGCCGCAAGGGTTACCGGGTGAGCGCGGCCCCGGAGAGCTTCTTCGTGACCGGCAAGGAGGCCGGTGACCTGCACCCGGGCGAGCTCGAGCGCGCCCGCATGTGGGGGGAGTCCCTCGGTGACCGCGCCGATGGCTGACGGGTTCGCCCGCGCGCTGGCCGCCGCGGTGAAAGCGCCTTCGCCGCACAACACGCAGCCGTGGCGGTTCGAGGTCCGCGGGTCCCGCATCGACGTCCTGCTCGATCCCGAGCGGGTGCTCCCGGTGAGCGATCCCGGCGCGCGGCAGGCCAGGCTCGCCTGCGGCGCGGCCGCGTTCAACCTGGTGACCACCCTGCGCGGCGAGGGGCGCCGGGTGTCGGTGCGGTTCCTGCCAGGGCCGCGGCGGCTGGTCACCGTGGAGGTGCTGGGCAGGCACGAGCCCACCGAGGCGGAGCGCCGCCTGGCGGCCGCCGTGCACGCGCGTCACACCAACCGCAGGCCGTTCCAGGACCGGCCGGTGCCCGAGCGCGCCCGCTCGGCTCTGGTCGCCGCGGCCCGGGACGGCGGGGCGGACCTGCACCTGCTCGACCGCGGCGCCCGGTACGACGCCGTCGCCGCGCTGGTGCGGCGCGCGGAACGCCTGCAGGAGACCGACGAGCGCTACCTCGGCGAGACCCGCCGGTGGACCGGACGTCCCCGCGGCGAGACCTCCGGCGTGCCGGCGGCCGCGGCGGGACCGCCGGCCAGCCCGGCGCCTGCGCTGGCGCTGCGCGAGTTCGCGGGCAGCCAGGACCTGCCGGCGCGGGAGTACGAGCAGCAGCCCCTGCTCGGGGTCGTGACCACCCGCCACCCGGGGCAGGACACCAGGGCCGGGTTCGCGGTCGAGCGGGTCCTGCTCACGGCGACCGTGCACGGGCTGAGCGCCTCGTTTCTGTCCCAGCCGTTCGAGGTGCCCGGTCCGCGCGCCGAGCTGGCCGCGCTGTTCCGGCGCGAGGGCGAGCCGCACACGTTGCTGCGCCTGGGTTTCGGCTTCACCACGCCGGGCGCGCCGCGGCGGCCCGCGGACGAGGTGACCACGGTGGTCGGCGAGTCCGGAAGGGCCGAAGGGCTCCACGGGTGAGGCCGCCCGGCCCTGGCCGCCCCCGGGTCCGGGACGCGAGAGTCGGAGCATGGCGCGTGAACAGAAGGCGGTGCTCGCCGGTGTCGACGGTTCGGCACGGGCACTGGACGCGGTGCGCTGGGCGGCGCGGGACGCCGCGTTGCGGAAGCGGCCGTTGCGGCTGATCCACGTCGGGGAGGACGCGGACTGCCTCGCCGCGGCCGAGGACGCGGCGGCGGTTCCGGGCGTGGAGATCCGGCGTGGGGCGCGAACCGGCCACCCCGCGCAACGCCTGATCGAGGAATCGGCCACCGCCTCGGTGGTGGTGCTCGGCTCGCACGGGCTCGGCGGGTTCCCCGGCATGCTGCTCGGGTCCGTCGCGGGCGCGCTCGCGGCGCACGCGCACTGTCCGGTCGTCGTGGTGCGCGGCGCCCCGTCGGAGGACGCTCCCGTGGTCGCCGGGATCGACGCCTCGCCGGGCGGTGACGCGGCGCTGGCGTTCGCGCTCGACGAAGCGAACCTGCGCCGCGTGCCGCTGCTCGCGGTGCACACCTGGACCGACATGACGATGGGGGAGACCTGGTCGGTGCTGCCGATCGACGCCGACTACGGCGCCGTCGCCGAGGACGAGCGCCGTCTGCTGGCCGAGCGGCTCGCCGGGTGGCGGGAGAAGTACCCGGACGTGGACGTGCGCCCGGTGGTGGTGCGTGACCGTCCGGTGCGCGGGCTGCTCACGGCCGGCCGGGATGCCCAGCTCATCGTGGTGGGCTCGCGCGGGCGCGCCGATTTCGGCGGCGTGGGGCTGGGTTCGACGAGCCAGGCGCTGCTGCACCACGGCCCGTGCCCGGTGGCGGTCGTCCGGTGAGCCTGCGCAAGGACGCCTACCGGCGCGAGCTGGTGCGGCTGCAGGGCGAACTGGTGAAGATCCAGGAGTGGGTCCGCGCCGAGCGCAGGCGGCTCGTGGTGATCTTCGAGGGCCGGGACGGCGCGGGCAAGGGCAGCACCGTCAAGCGGGTCACCGAGTACCTCAACCCGCGGGTGGCGCGCATCGTCGCCCTGCCCCGGCCGGACGAGCGGGAACGCGGCGAGTGGTACTTCCAGCGCTACGTCGCGCAGCTGCCCGCCGCCGGGGAGATCGTGCTGATGGACCGCAGCTGGTACAACCGCGCCGGCGTGGAACGGGTCATGGGGTTCTGCACGACGCCGCAGTACCAGCTGTTCCTGCGGCAGTGCCCGATCTTCGAGCGGATGCTCGTCGAGGACGGCGTGCTGCTGCGCAAGTACTGGTTCTCGGTGAGCCAGGACGAACAGGAGCGCCGAATCCGCGCCCGGCTGGACGACCCGATGCGCCGGTGGAAGCTGTCCCCGGTGGACCTGGACTCGCTGACCCGGTGGGACGACTACTCGCGCGCCAAGGACGACATGCTGGTGCACACCGACATCGCGGAAGCGCCGTGGCACCTGGTGGACAGCGACGACAAGCGCGCGGCCCGGATCAACATGATCCACCACCTCGTCACCAGCATCCCGTACACGGAGGTGCCGCCGCCCGCGCTGGAGGTCCCGCCGCGGCCGGCGTCGAACTACGTGCGGCCCGCGGCGAACCCGGGCAGCCAGGTCCCGGACCACGCGAGCACGCTGTGAACCCCCGCTACTGCGCGGCGTGGGCCGTCATGACGACGACCGGGCACTGGGCGTGCCGCACCACCTGGGTGGCGACGCTGCCCACCAGCAGTTCGGTCAGCGGCCGCGCGCCGTGCGAGCCGACCACGAGCAGGTCGGCGTCGGCGGAGGCCTTGTTCAGCTCGGTGGCCGGGTCGCCGCTGAGGACGACCTCCTCCACCTCCGGCGTCCCCGGTCCACGGGTCTCCTGGACCGTCGAGCTCAGCAGGCCGGCGTAGGCGCTGTCGTCCCCGACGGGGATCCGCCCGTGCGGCTGGATGGCGTAGGACGTCCCCGGCAGCAGTTCGTCGCGGACGCGCACCAGCATCGCGCGCACCCGGTCCCCCGGCCGCGCCTCCGCCAGCGCCCACCGCAGGGCGGCGCGGCTCTGCGCCGAACCGTCCACGCCGACCACGATCGTGCGGGATTCGCTCATCGGACTTCCTCTCTGTCAGCTGACAGCGTCGCGCGCGGCAGCGCCGCTCCGGCAGGGCAGAACGGACCGGCCGGCGGGGACTTCCGGCCCTCCCTGCCGGCCGCGCGGCGGCGACCGAGGAGGACTGCGGCTCACCGGCTGCTGAGCCTCGCTGTTCCCGCCGGTCGCCTACCGAGCGGGCCGGCATTGCGTTCACGGCCGACCGGCGCACCGGCGCCCGGCGCGCGATCGCCTCCGTCGAGCAGCGGGCCTGGTCCTGACCGCCGCCCGGCGGGGCCGGAATGCCCCCGGACCCGGGACCTTCGCGCCTGGTGACCACGCCACCCCCGCGCGCAGCGTGGGCTTTCGACCGATTCTTCTGCCGGAGGTGTCCGATGGACGTCCGCATGACCTACCCGGTCCGGGTCGAGGGGAACCTCGCCACCGGGCTGTCCCGGTGGCTGTGGCTGGTGAAGTGGCTGCTGGTCATCCCGCACCTGGTGGTGCTTTCGTTCCTGTGGCTCGGTTTCTTCGTGCTCACCGTGGCCGCGTTCTTCGCGATCCTGCTGACCGGCCGCTACCCCCGCGCGATCTTCGACTTCAACGTCGGCGTGCTGCGCTGGTCGTGGCGGGTGCAGTTCTACTCCTACAGCGCGCTCGGCACGGACGCCTACCCGCCGTTCACGCTCGCCGACGTGCCCGCCTACCCGGCGCGGCTGGAGATCGACTACCCGGAGCGGCTGTCCCGTGGGCTGGTGCTGGTGAAGTGGTGGCTGCTGGCCATCCCGCACTACATCATCGCCGCGTTGTTCGTCGGCGGCGGCACCTGGCTGCTCGGGTACACCGACGACCGCGGGTTCACCTGGGCGGCCGGCGGCCTGGTCGGCATCCTGGTGCTGGTGGCCGGGATCGTGCTGCTGTTCACCGGCCGCTACCCGAAGCCGGTCTTCGACTTCGTGCTCGGGATGGACCGCTGGGTGCTGCGGGTCGCCGCGTACGCCGCGCTCATGACCGACGCCTACCCGCCGTTCCGCCTCGACCTGGGCGCGCACGACCCGGCGGGGCCGGTCACCGAGCCGTCCTCGCCCGAGCACTGGCAGCCGGCGAACCACCGCTGGACCGGCGGCAAGATCACGTCGGTGGTCGCGGGCGCGGTGCTCGCCCTGACCGCGATGGGCCTGCTCACCGGCGGCAGCACGCTGCTGTGGGCGGACCGCGCGGAGCGGGACGCCGACGGCTACCTGTCGGCGTCGAACAGCCTCAGCGCCACCGGCTACGCCATCGCCACGGAGGACATCGAGCTGGCGGGCGAGGCCGCCGACTGGAGCGGCATCCAGCGCCTGGTCGGCGACGTGCGGGTGCGGGCGACCGCGGCCGACCCGGCGACGCCGGTGTTCATCGGCGTCGCGCCGTCCCCCGCCGCGGCGGGGTTCCTCGCGGGCGCCCAGTACGCCACGGTGACCGACTGGTCCAGCGACCGGTACGTCGTGCACCAGGGCAACCGCACCCTGCCGGCGCCGGAAACCGCGGGCATCTGGACGGCGCAGGCGAGCGGCGGCGGAACCCAGACGGTGGTGTGGCCGATGCGCAGCGGCGACTGGACGGTCGTGGTGATGAACGCCGACGGCTCACCCGGGGTGAACGTCGTGGCCGAGATCGGCGCGACGGTGCCCGCGCTCGACGACATCGCCTGGATCGTGATCGGGGTCGGCCTGGTGCTGCTGGCCGGCGGTGTGGCCCTGATCGCGGTGCCGGTGCACCGGGCCGCGCAGCGCCCCGTCGGCGCGCAGCCGGAGTCCTGACGCGCCATGGAGCGACTGTCCCCGCTGGATCTCGGCATGCTGTGGCCGGACGACTTCGGCTGGCCGGAGGACATCGGTGTGCTGGCCGTCCTGGACGGGAACCGGACGGCGGGGACCTTCTCCCTCGACCTGGCACGCGAGGTCGTCGCGAAGCGTCTCCCGCTGGTCCGGCGGATGCGACAGGTCCTGCGGGTGCCGCGAACCGGGCTGGGCCCGCCGTACTGGACCGATGCGTCCACAGTGGACGTCGATGACCACGTGCGGGCGGCCGAGGTGCCCGCTCCGGGTGACGACGAGCAGCTCCTGGGCGTGGTCGAGCGGATCCGGCGGCGCCGGCTGGACCGGTCCCGTCCGCTGTGGGAGATGTGGGTGCTGACCGGGCTGGCCGGCGGCCGCACCGGGCTGTTCGTCCGGCTCCACCACACGATCGCCGACGGGGTCGCCGCGGTCGCGCTGCTCGGCGCGTTCTTCGACCCTGGGCCCGAGGTGCGCGCCCTCGCGCCGCCCTGGCCGGCGGCTGAGCCGGAGCCGACGGCGCCGCAGTTGCTGGCGGACAACGCGCGGCGCCGGTGGCGGGAGGTGCGCCGGGGCGTGTCCGCGCTGACCCGCCTGCCGGAATCCGTCGCCGCGATGCGCCAGGCGTGGCCGGCGTTCCGGGAGTTCGCCGCCGAGGGACGGGCGCCGCGGACGAGCCTGAACACGCCGATCGGGCCGGGGCGGCGGTTCGCGCTCGTCCGCGGCGACCTGCCGCTCACGAAGCGGGTCGCGGCCGCGCACGGCGCGAAGGTCAACGACGTGCTGATGGCGGCGATGTCCGGCGGGCTGCGGGAACTCCTGCACGCCCGGGGCGAGCCGGTGGACGCGCTGGTGCTCCGCGCCTACGTGCCGGTGTCCCTGCACCAGGAGCCGCCGGACCGGCTCCGCGGCAACTTCGACGGCATGATGCTGGTGCCGTTGCCGCTCGGGGTGGCCGATCCGGTGCGGCGGCTCGAGATGATCGCCGCCGAGACCGCGAAGCGCAAGAGGCACAAGCGTTCCGCGGGCGGCGGCGCGCTCTTCCGCGTCAGCGCCTTGCAGCGCGCGGTCATGCGCCGGATGGACCGGCAGCGGTGGGCGAACGTCTACGCCGCCGACGTGCCGGGCCCGCCGGAGCCCCTCCACTGCGCGGGCGCGCGCGTGCTGGAGTTGTTCCCGATCGTGCCGCTGATCGGCAACATCACCCTCGGCCTCGGCGCGCTGTCCTACGCGGGGCAGCTGGCGATCACCGTCGTGGGCGACGCGGACGCCTGTCCGGACGTGGAGGTGTTCGCCCGCGGCGCCGCGCACGCGCTGGACACGCTCGCGGGCTCCCGCGGCAGGGACTTCGGTCCGGTCGGCCGGTGACGGTCGGCCGCGTCGCGGATGGGCTGTAGGCCGGCGCCACTGCGGTTGCCCTGGTGCGCATGCCGGTCTGGGTCACGGCGGACCTGCGGGCCCGCGCCGGGCGGCTCGACACGGGGAACCGCAGATTTCCTCACCCGCAACGGAAAGCGCGCCGGCCGCCCGCCTGGCTGGTTCCTCAGGTGGCGGACTGCGTGCTGAGCGGGGTGACGACCTCCGCCGGCGGGCGGCGCGGCGTGGCGGGTAGCGGGTCGGCGTTGACGGGCGCCCAGCCGACCCGCAGGACCATCTGCGGGATGGTGCCGCCGGTGACGCGGTCGCGCACCTGCTGCCGGGTGCCGGCGAGTTCCAGCGGTTCGGTCAGCGGACACGAGGCCAGTCCGAGGGTCGTCGCGGTCAGCAGGACCGCGCTGGTCGCCTCGCCGGCGCGCAGCCGGGACAGCGGGTCGTCCGAGGCGGTGCCCAGCACCAGCAGCACCGTCTCGTCGTCCTCGCCCGTCGCGCCGGGCGGTTGCGGGAGCCGGGGATCGGCGAACGGGCGGCCGGGCAGCGCGCCCGGGGTGGGATCGGGCACCGGGGCGTTGACCGCGGGCACGCCCTCGGTGGAGAAGTGCCGGCCGCTCCACGCGGCCAGCTCCATCCGGTACGCGGGGTCGGCCGCGTGGCGGCGCGCTGCTTCGAAGACCGCCTCGGCCAGGTGGTAGCGAGCGGAACCAGTGGCCTCGCGCAGGATGACGCCCTCGTCGGCGGCGCGCGCGGCCATGGTTTCGATGTGGCTGCCGGGCACCGGCCAGGAGCTGTGCCGCCGCCGGTCGGTGCGCCGCCGCGGGATGGCCGCGGCCAGGGCGATCTCCTCCTGCCCCGGTTCGTGGCGGTGCAGTTCGACGGCGGCCAGGTGGCGGGGTTCGGCCGGGTTGGGCAGCCGGTGCACCTCGGCGCGCCAGCCCAGCGCCGCGAAACCCACCCGCAGGTGGTGCAGCGCCGCGCCGCAGCTGAGCAGCAGGTCACGGCCGTCCGGGTCGGTCTCCGGCAGCTGCCGGGCGGGGTCGGCGTAGAGGTGGACGGTCCGGTCGCCGATCCGCCACCGCCAGGGCTGGGTGTTGTGCACCGACGGCGCGCGCACGGCCAGCGCCAGTGCCGCGTTCACGGTGTGGTCGTCGGGAAATGTCATGCCTCCAGTGCAGCCGAAACCGGGGGTGGTGGAGCAGGGCCGGGATGCCCGGGCGGCGGGGACCAACGGCCCTTCCTGCCGTCGCCGGCGCCGCTCGCCGTTGTCGCGAGTGGACCACCGGCCAGGTCCTCCGGGCTCGTCGACCCCGGGCGGGAGCAAGGTCACTTGTCCCCTGATGATCGATCCGGTGACCTTCGGCCCTGTCCGGGTGCGCGGAGCCGGGCGACGATGACGGGGTGATGGATCCGACTCCGCCGGGGGCCGGGCGCGAACTGGGCCGCGCCGAGTCGCTGAACCTGCTCGGCAGTGTCAGCGTCGGCCGCGTGGTGTTCACCCACCAGGCGCTGCCCACCATCCGGCCGGTGAACCACGTGCTCCACGACGGCTGCGTCATCGTGCGGACCCATCCCGGCGCGGCGCTGCTGTCCGCGATCGGCACTGTGGTCGCTTACGAGGCCGACGTCATCCACGAAGGCGACCGGATCGGGTGGAGCGTGATCGCGGTCGGGTTCGCGCGCCGCGTCGGAGCTCGCGAGCTGACCCGGTTCCGGACGCTGCCGTGCCCGTCGGTGGCGGGGGAGATGACCGAGGTGATCCGGATCGACCCGGAACTCGTCACCGGCTTCGCTCTCGACGGCGAGCTCCCGGCCGAGCAGCCCGTCTGAAACGCGGGAAGCGTTCTCAGCACCCACCGGAAGGCCCGCCGTCGGCGGCCGCGGTCGGGTGGGTGGAGGAGTGCCGTTTTTCCCGCCGATGAACGTGCGCCCGGCGCGCGGCAGGGACGGAATTCCCACCGGCCGGTCACCACGCCGAGTGCCCGGTGACGGTCGTCCATCCCGGACAAGACCGTTGAACTGTCAGGACTTCCGCCGTCGCCGCCGGGCGGGTGCGGTGACGGCGGGCCGGCTGAAGATCGAGCTCATCAGGGCGATGCCGAAGACGAAGCCGAAGTTGTACCAGTTGCCGTTGTTGTGCACCTCGTAGATGCCGACGCTGTCGTCGAACAGCGAGACGATGAACGTGATCGGGCAGATGATCCCGTGCCACAGGCCGAGCCAGAACCCGGCCGGGTCGGGCGTGCCCGCCGCGGCGTCGTTCGGCCCCGCCGCGCAGGAGGCGACGAGCAGGGCGGTGACCAGGACCAGCCCGGCGATCCGGGCGCGGCGCGTCACGGGTGCGCCGGTTCCGGCTCGACGACCGGCTTGCGGCCGAAGCGCCGGTAGGCCAGCGGGCCGAGGAAGTTCACGGCGATCGCCAGCGCCCAGGCGCCCTTCGGGCCGCGCACGGATTCGGCCGGGCGGCGGGACAGGTCCCACCACGCGTCGGCGGCCATGGCCACCTGCAGGGCCGCCGCCGCGACGATGGCTCCCTGCTCGGTCCGGCTCAGTTCGCGCCAGTGCCGGTGGGTGTGTCGCATGGTGGTTCCTCCTCGTCGGCGCTCCGGATCCCAGGGTGTGCGGGCGGCGCCGCCGCGGGAAACGGACGTAAGGCACCGGTGGCGAGGACCTTGGTCAGCACGTGCGCGGCTGCTGGCAGACTGCCGCGGTGACGCTGTTGTTCGAAGGTGAGCTGCACGTGCACTACGGGCAGTTCTACGTGGAGAGCCGGACCGGGGAGTTCTTCGACGGGTTGACCGACGCCCGCGGCGGGCAGTCGAACGGTCTGTGCGGCGCCGCGGTGCCCGGTCTGCTGTTCCTCACCACCGGTTTGCACACCGGGAACGTCGGCCTGACCGTGGAGGTTCTCGACGGCCCCGCGCCGGTCGGGGAGGACTGGGAGGAGGTCGTCGAGGTGTCCTTCCGGCCGCAGACCGCGGCGGTGCGGCTGGTGCAGTGGGCGGGGGAAGCGAGCTGGCCCCTCGATCTCGAACCCGTCGACTACCGCGTGCGGTACTGCGCCTCGGGGATGGACCGGGCGCGGGCGAAGGACACCCGGCTGTCCGGGGAACCCCCGCTGGACCGGTACCTGCTGCAGCTGTGGCCGACACCCCCGGCCGACGACGCGGTCGTCCGGGAGACCAGCGCGACCGCCGCCTACTGGCACGAGCACGCCCGGACGCTGCCGCCGCCACCCACGCCGGAACAGCGGGCGGAGGCCCGGCGGCGGGAGCGTCTCGAACGCGACCGGGCCCACCGGGAGGCCGCGCGTGCCGCCGAAGCGCGGCGGTGGGGCGGCCGGCCCCCGGGCGAACGGCTCAAGCGCGTGAACGGCGGCCTCGTCCTGGCGCGGCTGGACCGGGATCTCACCGGGCGGGCTCGGTGGTCTGCTGAACCTGGGCGGCTGAGGCGTGGGACGACTCCTGCTGGTGTGCCGGCTGGTCTTCGCCGACCTGCGCCGCCGTCCGGTCCAGGCCGCGGTCTTCCTGCTCACCGTCGGCATCGCCGCCACCGCGCTCGCGGTCGGCCTGTCCGTGCCCGGCGCGACCGGCGCGCGCTACGCCCAGACCCGCGCGGCCACCGCCGGACCGGACGTGGTGGCCCAGACCGAAGACGACAGCCCGGACGCACTGGCCGCGCTCGAAAACCTCGCCGACGCACCGGAGGTGACCGTCCACAGCGGACCCTACCGAGTAATTCCGATCTTGGTTAGTGGCCGTAGGCGATCAGGGATCGGGTTGTGGGTTGGCCGGTGGCGCGGTTGTGCCAGATGGCGGCGGGGAGGTTGAGGGTGGCGTTGACCGATTGGACGAGTTGCCGGACCGGTTTGAGCGGGTGTGGGGTGCGGTTGCGGTAGGAGGGGCGCAGCAGACGCACCCCACGGTCGGTCAGGTAGGTGTCCGGCTCTCGGGAGAGGTAGCCCTTGTCTGCCAGGATCAGCAGCCCGGGCCGCTCGTGGAGCAGGCCGCGGTCCTGATCCAGCACGGCCATCAGCGCCTGACGCTCGTCGATCTTGGGCTCCACACCCCACCCAAAGTTAGGACTTACTCATCCAGGCACAGGATCAGGCGCCCAGCGCGCTGAGCACCAGCGCCGACACGGCGGCGCGGTGCGCGGGGCTGTCCTCCCACCGCAACCGGCGCCCGGACTCGACCACCACGCCGAAACCGGCGTGCACCAGCACCCGCGCCTGACGCGAGTCCAGGTCCGGCCGCACCGCCCGCAGGTGCTGCTCCCACACCGCGATGTGGTCCCGTTGCGCGGCGACCAGCGGCCGCCGCAGGTTGTCCGGCAGCCCGACGATCTCGGCGTTCGCGACGGTGGTGAGCGCGTTGTACTCGAAGCTGTATGCCACGTAGGTGGCCGTCAGCGCGGCGAGCGCGTCACGCGGATCCGTCACCCCGCGCAGGTTGTGGTCCACCGCCTGGGTCAGGAGCGCCGCCGCCTGCAGGCACGCCGCCGCGAGGATGTCGGCCTTGCCGGGGAAGTAGCGGTACAGCGCGGACGGGACCAGGCCGACGGCCTCGGCGATCCGGCCGTTGGTGACGGCCGCGAACCCGTCCCGTTCGAACAGCGGCACGGCGGCCGCGAGGATCTCCGAACGCCGGGTCCGCGCCACGGGTTGCGCGGGGAGTTCGACCGCGTGTGCGGTGCTCGCCTCCGGATCGGCCGCCGCCACGCGCAGCGCGCAGCTCTGCAACTCGTCCTCCAGCCGCCGCTGGGCGATCGACGTGTGGTGCATCGTGATGGACCCGATCGCGCCGAGCGCCGCCACCGCCCGCAGGTGCTCGCCGGGCCGCGGGTGCTCGCGCCGCACCGCGTCCGCCACCCGCTCGACGACGCGCGCGAACTTGCCCCGCAGCACCCGCCGGTCCGCGCGGTCGAGGTAGCGGGACTCCCACCGGTAGAGGCCGCCGGACGCGCGGTGGGCGACGGTGACGCGGGTGGCGGCCGCCAGCACGTCGGCCAGGGGCGCGCCGTCCGGCACCTCGTCCAGCGCGGCGAGGAGACCGTCGACCATGACGTCCGCGCACTCGGCGAACAACGCGTACTTGTTCGGGAAGTGCCGGTACAGGGCGGCGGCGGTGATGCCGACGCCGGCGGCGATCTCCTCCATCGACGCGGCGTGGTAGCCGCGCTCGCTGAACACGCGCCCGGCCGCGTCGACGATGAGCTGCCTGCGGTTGCGGGGCCGGACGGCCGCGGCCGGCTCTGCGGTCACCGTGCGGCGGACGTACGCGGGAACTGGGCCATACGCGCCAGTCAACCACGCCGCACGCAGCTCCTCTTGCCGACCGGCCTGCGTGCTCGATATGTTAATGAGAAATCTCCCTCCGAACTGGCAACGAACGCCGCACGAAACCTACCAAGGAAGCTAGGTAAGTAAATGACCAATCTCAATCGACGGAAAGCACTGTCGCTCGGCGTCGCCCTGGGTCTGGTCGGCTCGGCGAGCGCCACGCCGGCGTGGGCGTGGTCCCCGGCCGGATCGGTGGCAGGCACCGGCACGGGCGCGGATCCGTGGTGGGTCTGGGACGACGAGGTGGACGCCGTCGTGGCCGGGCTGTTCGCGGAGGGCCGGATCCCGGCGGTCAACACCGCGATGGCGTCGTGGGTGAACAACAGCGACCCGCTGCCCGCCGGCCTGCCCGCCGAACTGTCGGCCTGGCTGCAGAAGGTCAACAAGCTGCCCGCCTGGGCCGACCCGGTCAAGCTGCGCCGCGCCGCGGACTTCAACCGGCGCAAGGACACCTACCTGTTCATGCTGTACGGGCTCGGCAGCGGCATCATGAGCACGGTCATCCCGCGGGAGGCCAAGTCGGTCTACTGGTCCGCGGGCGGCGCGGACATGCAGGACCGCGCGGCGAAGACGTTCACCTTCGGCTACGACCTGAGCGACCTCAACGCGTTCGAGCCGTCGGGCCAGTTCGTGGTCACCGCCAACAAGACGCGCCTGGTGCACGCCGCGGTGCGGCACCTGCTGCCGCAGTCGCCGCACTGGCGGGCGGTGGCCGACGAGCAGAAGCAGATCCCGATCAGCAACGGCGACATCCTGATCACCTTCCACAGCCTCGGCACCTTCGTGCACCGCAAGCTGATCGAGTGGAAGGTCCCGATGTCGGCCGCGGACGAGGAGGCCTTCCTGCACTCGTGGCAGGTCGCCATCCACCTGCTCGGCGTGCGGGAGGAGTTCATCCCGAAGACGTGGGCCGAGGCGGACGCGCAGTCCGCGTCGGTGCTCACCCCGCTGCTCGCGCCGACGTTCGAGGGCCACGAGCTGGCCGAGGACCTGCTCGGGCTCACCGCGCAGATCGACCTGGGCGTCACGCGCGGGTTCCTGAACGAGTTCGTGCGCTACGTGCTGAGCGACGAGATCGGCGACTGGCTCGGGCTGAAGCGCGACTACGCGGCGGCCGGACTGATCCGCGCCGGTTGGCCCGCCTACATCGCCTTCCGGGAGGGCCTGCTGCCCGTCGCGCCCGCCGGGTTCTACATGTTCGACCAGTTCATCCGGGCGATCGCGATGCTGTTCCTGAACAAGGGCGGGTCGTCGACGACCACGCCGATCACCATCCCCACCGGGAACCGCCCCGGAGCCTGATCCGCGCGCGACAGGACCGGCCGGTGAAGTGCACCGGCCGGCCCGCGCTCATCGAAACCGGGTGGGTCAGTCCAGCAGGTCCTCGATCCGGATCGGGATGTGGCGGACCCGGATGCCGGTCGCGTTGTAAATCGCGTTGGCGACCGCCGCCGCCACGCCCACCGTGCCGATCTCCCCGAGGCCCCGCGCGCCGAGGTCGTTGTGCAGCGTGTCCGGGTACTCCACGAACTCGACCTCGATGTCCGGGATGTCGGCGTTGACGGGGATGAGGTAGCCGGCGAGGTCGGCGTTGGCGAACCGGCCGCTGCGCTCCACCTCGAAACCCTCGTGCAGCGCGGCCGACACACCCCAGATCATGCCGCCGCTGAGCTGGCTGCGGGCGGCCTTGTCGTTGATGATCCGGCCGCCGTCGAAGACCCCGAGCATCCGCGACACCCGGGCCTCGCGGGTGAGGCGGTGCACCCGGACCTCGACGAACTGCGCGCCGAACGAGCTGAACGAGTGCTTGGTCAGCTCCTCGCCCGGCGCCGACGACCCGACCGCGCTGAGGTTCGGCCTGCCCACCGCGCGCAGCACCTCGCCGAAGGTCATCGACCGGCCGTCGCCGTGGACGCGGCCGTCGGCGTAGGTGACCTCCTCACCGGCGAACGGCGCCCCGGGAGCCGAGGCCAGCGCGAGGAGTTCGTCGATCACCTGCGCGGCGCCCGCCATGATCGCCGTGCCCGCGCTCGCGGTGGCGGTGGACCCGCCGGACATCCCGCCCGGCGGCAGCGCCGAGTCGCCGAGGCGCGGGGTGATCCGGTCGGCCGGGATGTCCAGCGATTCGGCGCCCACCAAGGACAGCACGGTCAGCAGGCCGGTGCCCGGGTCCGCGCCGCTGGTCGCGATGTCGGCCGTGTCGTCCGCGTTGAGCGTGATCCCGACCGACGCGGGGAACCGGAGGGCGGGGAACATCGCCACGGCCACGCCCATGCCGACCAGCCAGTCCCCGTCGGTGCGGCCGCCCGGCCTGCGGTCGGCCCACCCGAACCGCTGCGCGCCGATGCGGAAGCACTCGTCGAGGTGCTTGCTCGACCACTGCAGGTCCTTGCCGGGCGGGGCGAGCGAGTTGTTCCGCTGCCGCAGCTCGATCGGGTCCATGCCGAGCGCGTCGGCCAGCTCGTCGATCGCGCTCTCCAGCGCGAAGGAGCCGGGCGCCTCGCCGGGCGCGCGCATGAACGTGGTCGGCGGCAGGTTCAGCGGCACGATCCGCTGGCTGATCTGCAGGTTGCGCGTGGCGTACCACTCGCGGGACGTGCCGTGCGAGGTCGGCTCGATGAACGAGCGCGCGGTGTCCGTGCTGCACCACGAGTCGTGCCGCAGCGCGACGAGCGTGCCGTCCCGTTCCGCGCCCAGGGTGATCCGCTGCACGGTCGCCGCGCGGCCCGCCGTCACCGTGAACACCTGTTCGCGGGTCAGCGACGCCTTGACCGGCCTGCCCAGCGCGCGGGACGCGGCGGCCGCCAGGAACGCGGGCGCCGAGGTGCGGCCCTTGCCGCCGAACGCGCCGCCCACGAACGGGTTCACCGCCCGCACCGCCGCCGGGTCCAGCCCCAGCGCCATCCCCAGCTCCATGGCCTGCAGGTGGGCGCCCTGGTTTCCACTGTAGACGGTGAGGGTGTCGTCGGCCCAGACCGCGACGGCCGAGTGCGGCTCCATCGGCGTGTGGTTCTGCGACGCCGTGCGGTAGGTCGCGTCGACGACCACCGGGCTGGCGGCGATCGCGTCCTCGATGGACTCGACGCCGTCTTCGAGCACGCTGAGCGTCGGCGGCGCGTCCACGTGCCCTGGCGACGCCTCGATGGCCGTGGCCAGCCCGTCCTCCAGCGAGGTCAGCGCGGGCAGTTCCCGGTAGGTGACCTCGACCAGCATGGCCGCGTCCCGCGCCTGCTCGAACGTCTCCGCCACGACGAACCCGATGGGCTGGCCCACGTAGGTGACCTGCCGGTCGCGCAGCGGAACCCACGTCTCGCCGAACATCGGCATCGTGACCTGGTTCAGCACCAGCGGGTCGAAGGGGGAGTACACGCCGAGCACACCCGGCGCGCTCTTCGCGGCGGTGACGTCCATGCTCTCGATCTCGCCGTGTGCGATCGTGCTGACCACGATGTAGCCGTAGACCATGTCCGGGAAGTTGTGGTCCACCCCGTACTTCGCGCCGCCGGTGACCTTCAGTGGCGCGTCCAGGCGTGCCGGCATCAGCGGCTCCCCTCGGTGACTTCGAGCAGGGCGCGGACGATCGTCCGCGGCAGCAGGGACAGCTTGAAAGCGTTTTCCGACAGCGGCCGCGCGCCGTCGGTGGCGAGCGCGGCGGCGGCCGTGAACGACTCCTCGGTCGCCGGCTTCCCGCGCAGGGCGGCCTCGACGGCGGTGAGCCGCCACGGCACGGTGGCCACTCCGCCGGCCGCGACCCGCGCGTCGGCGACGACCCCGTCCCGCACGTCGAGTGCGACCGCGGCCGAGCAGAGCGCGAACTCGTAGGACTGCCGGTCCCGCACCTTGACGTACGTCGAGCGCGTGGCCCAGTCCAGCCGCGGAACGACCACCTCGGTGATCAGCTCGCCGGGCCGCAGGTCGTGCTCGACGTGCGGGGTGTCGCCCGGCGTGCGGTAGAAGTCGGTCAGCCGGACGGTGCGCTCGCCGTCCGGGCCGGCGAGCCGGACCTCGGCGTCGAGCGCGACCAGGGCGACCGCCACGTCGCTGGGATGGGTGGCGACGCACTTGTCGCTCGTGCCGAGCACCGCGTGCATCCGGTTCGCGCCGTCGAGCGCGGGGCAGCCGCTGCCCGGCTCGCGCCGGTTGCACGGCGTGGTCACGTCGCGGAAGTACGTGCACCGCGTGCGCTGCATCAGGTTGCCGCCGATGCTCGCCATGTTGCGCAGCTGCTGGGACGCGCTGAGCAGCAGGGCGCGCGAGATCGCCGGGTACACGCCGGGGTGCGCGGCGATGTCGGCCATCCGCTCCAGCGCGCCGATCCGCAGCCCGTCACCGGTGTCGATGCCGCGCAGCGGCAGCCCGTTGATGTCCAGGACGCGCTGCGGGGTCAGGACGTCGAGCTTCATCAGGTCGACGAGCGTGGTGCCGCCGGCCAGGAAGGTGCCGGACGGGTCCAGTGCCTCGGCGACGGTGGCCGGGGCGGTCAGGTCAAAGGCTCGCATCGGCCCTCCTCGCCTGCTCCACGGCCCGGACGATGTTCGGGTAGGCCGAGCAGCGGCACAGGTTGCCCGACATGAACTCGCGGACGTCCGCGACGTCCTGTTCGACGGCGGCCACCGCGGACATGACCTGCCCCGGCGTGCAGAAGCCGCACTGCAGGGCGTCCTGGTCGGCGAAGGCCTGCTGCACGGGGTGCAGCTCGTCCCCTGTGGACAGACCTTCGACGGTGGTGACCGGCTCGGTCACGGTGGCGGCGAGGGTGAGGCAGGACAGCACGGGCCGTCCGCCGACGTGCACGGTGCAGGCGCCGCACTGGCCGCGGTCGCAGCCCTTCTTGGGGCCGGTGATCCCGAGCCGTTCGCGCAGCGCGTCGAGCAGCGTGACGCCGGGATCGACGCTCAGCTGTTCGGGGTGGCCGTTCACTTCGAGTGAGATGTCCACTGGGTCTCTTCCCTGACGGCGTGGTGGGTCCGGAAACGGAGCGGATAGTTATCCGCTTGCTCTCGACGGTATCGGATTACAATCCGCTTCGCAACGAAGAGTACGCCCGGAGCAGCTCCAGGTGGGCGGGTTACGGTGAAGCGGCACCGGAACGGCGAGGGAGGGACCAATGACGACGGGTTCGGTCAGCCCACGGCGTGCCGACACCCGCCGCAACCACGAGCGCATCCTCGCCGTCGCGGCGCAGACCCTCGCCGAGTCGGGGGAGGTGTCGTTCAACGCGATCGCCAAGCGCGCCGGGGTCGGAGTCGGCACGGTGTACCGCCACTTCCCGGCGGCCGCGGACCTCATCCTGGCCGTCTACGAGCGGGAGGTCCGGCACCTGCTGGAGGTGGTGCCGGAGCTGCTGGAGCACGCCGGCCCGGCCGGGGCGTTCCGGACCTGGGTGACGGACCACCTCGCGCCGTACATGATGACCAAGCGCGGCCTGGCGAAGGCGCTGGCCGAGGCGACGGCGCAGCGCGGGACGCTGCCGGCCAGCGCCGTCCAGTCCATCCGCGAGGCGATGGAAGCGCTGCTGACGGCCGGCGCCGAGGCGGGCCTGGTGCGGCCCGGGGTCGACGTCGAGACGGTGATGCGCAGCCTGCTGGGCCTGCTCCACCTCGACCCCGAGGACGACTGGCAGCGCCAGACGGCGGACCTGGTGGACCTCGTGTGGCGCGGTCTCCGCGCGGACTGAGCATCATGGGCGAGGACGAAGGTCACTTCGCTGGGGTAGCGCGCTGTACTCGCGGGTAGGTGTCTGGCAGGGTCGGTGGCTCCGGCCGCGTTCGCGGGCCGCGTGAAGAAGGGGTGTGCACGTGCCCGGGACACTGGAGAAGATCGCCCACGGGCGCCGGGGTGAGCAGGAGATCCGGCGGCTGGAAGGGCTTCTGCGCCTGGAGCGGCCGCAGTTCGCGCCCGGTGTGGTGCACGAGTGGGTGGCGCGCGAGTTCGCCCGGTTCGACGACGCTCCCGTGCGGGCCTACGTCCCGATCCTGGTGGAACGCGCCGTGCGGGCGCGGCTGCGCGCGACGCCCGTGGTGCCCTACTCACCGACCGTGGATCTCGTGGACTGGGCGCGCGGCACGGCCGAGATCCTGCTGGCCGGCGAGTTGCCGCGCCGCTGGCAGCACACCCGGGGAGTGGCCGGGCGGGCCCGCGAGGTGTCCGCGGTCCTGCCGCCTGCCGAGCGAGCGGTGCTGGTCGCGGCCGCGTGGCTGCACGACATCGGGTACGCGAGTCCGGTGTCGGCCACCGGGCTGCACTCGCTCGACGGCGCCCGGTTCCTGGCCCGGCTCGGCGTCCCGTCGCGAGTGTGCGCGCTGGTCGCCCACCACTCGGGCGCGGCGGCCGTCGCCTCGTTGAGCGGGCTCGCCAGCGAGCTCGCCGAGTTCCCGGACGAGCGCGGGCCGGTGCGGGACGCGTTGTGGTACTGCGACATGAGCACCAGCCCGTGGGGGGAGCCGGTCTCGTTCGAGGAGCGGATGGCCGAGATCGAGGCTCGTCGCGGCCCGGACGATCCGGTGGTCCGGGCGCTGGCGATCAACCGCGGCGAGCGCGCGGCGGCGGTCGCACGGACCGCGGAGCTCCTCCGCGGGCGTTCCCGCTGATCAGCTGCTCACCAATTCCGTGAGCAGCGCCCGGACGCGCCGGTCGATCTCGTCCCGGATGGGTCGCACGGCGTCTACGCCCTTGCCGGCCGGGTCCTCGAGCTGCCAGTCGAGGTAGCGCTTGCCGGGGAACACCGGGCAGGCGTCGCCGCAGCCCATGGTGATCACCACGTCGGCGGCCTGCACGGCATCCGTGGTCAGCGGCTTGGGGAATTCCTTCGACAGGTCGAGGCCGATTTCGCGCATGGCTTCGACGACGGCCGGAATGATGGTGTCGGCGGGGGCGGAGCCGGCGGAGCGCACGGTGACCCGCCCGGCGGCGTGGTGGTCGAGCAGCGCGGCGGCCATCTGGGAGCGGCCGGCGTTGTGGACGCAGACGAAGAGGACTTCGGGTGTGGTCATCGGGCGATCTCCGTTGTGGTGAACCGGCGGCGCAGGGCGAGCGAGACGTAGACGAGCGCGACGAGCACCGGCACCTCGATCAGCGGGCCGACGACCCCGGCGAGGGCCTGGCCGCTGGTGGCGCCGAAGGTCGCGATGGCGACGGCGATGGCGAGCTCGAAGTTGTTGCCCGCCGCGGTGAAGGCGAGCGTGGTGGTGCGTTCGTAGTTCAGGCCGATCGCCGTGCCCAGCGCGTAGGACCCGGCCCACATGAGTCCGAAGTAGACCAGCAGCGGCAGCGCGATGCGGGCGACGTCGAGCGGCCGGCTGGTGATCTGGTTGCCCTGCAGGGCGAACAGCACGACGATGGTGAACAGCAGCCCGTACAGGGCGATCGGCCCGATGCGCGGCAGGAACCGGGATTCGTACCAGTCGCGCCCCCGGGCGCGCTCGCCGAGCCGGCGGGTGAGGTATCCGGCCACGAGCGGGATGCCGAGGAAGATCAGCGTGCTCTTCGCGATCTGCCAGCCGGACACGCTCAGCGTCGTGGTGTCCAGGCCGAGCCACCCGGGCAGCGCCGACAGGTAGAACCAGCCCAGCACGCCGAACATGATCACCTGGAACACCGAGTTGAGCGCGACGAGCACGGCGGCGGCCTCGCGGTCGCCGCAGGCGAGGTCGTTCCAGATGACGACCATGGCGATGCAGCGGGCCAGGCCGACGATGATCAGGCCGGTGCGGTACTCGGGCAGGTCCGGCAGCAGCAACCACGCGAGGGCGAACATCAGCGCCGGGCCGATCAGCCAGTTCAGCACGAGCGAGGGCCACAGCAGTTTCCGGTCGCGGGTGACCGAGCCCAGCCTGTCGTAGCGGACCTTGGCCAGCACCGGGTACATCATCACCAGCAGACCGAGCGCGATCGGCAGCGAGATGCCGTCGACGGCCACGGCGTCGAGCCCGGTCTCCAGGCCGGGGATCCAGCGCCCGGCCAGCAACCCGAGGACCATCGCGGCGCCGATCCACACCGGCAGGAAGCGGTCCAGGGTGGACAGTCTGCCGGCGACGCCGGTGGTGGTCACGCGGTCACCGCCGCCGGCGTGAGGACGGCGGACAGGCGGGCCAGCGTCTCCGGCTGGACCCGGTAGTAGATCCAGGTGCCCCGCCGCTCGCCGGTGACCAGCCCGGACTCGCGCAGCACCTTGAGGTGGTGCGAGATGGTCGGGCCGGTCAGCTCGAACGCCCCGGTCAGGTCGCACACGCACGCCTCACCGCCGTCGTGCGAGGCGATCAGCGACAGCAGCCGCAACCGCACCGGGTCGCCGACCGCCTTGAACACCCGGGCGAGCTCCGCGGCCTGCGGCTCGGACAGGGGCTCGCGCACGAGCGGCGAGCAACAGGCGGCGTCCTCCGCGAGCGGCAACTGATTCGACATTCCTCTATCTAAACAAACCTCTATCTTGACGTCCATCGATTCAGAGGAGCACGGTTTTCATCGACAGGCATCGATCCTCGGGTGTGGAGGTGTTCGGGATGGGTGAGCAGGCACGGGAGCTGCGTGAACAGGTGCGCGAGCGCTACGCGGAGGCCGCGGTGCGGGCGAGCGCGGGAGCGGTGGCGTCGTGTTGCGGCGGCGGATGCTCCAGCGAGATGCCCGATCTGACCGGCGGCTGGTACGACGAAACGGAGCGGTCGTCGTTGCCGACGGAAGCGGTGCTGGCGAGCCTGGGCTGCGGCAATCCGCTGGCCGTGGCCGAGCTGCGGGCGGGGGAGACGGTGCTCGACCTGGGCTCCGGCGGCGGTATCGACGTCCTCCTGTCCGCGCGGCGGGTGGGGCCCGGCGGCAAGGTCTACGGGCTGGACATGACCGAGGAGATGCTGGCTCTGGCGCTGGCCAACGCCGAGAAGGCCGGGGCGGCCAACGTCGATTTCCTCAAGGGGCACATCGAGGCGATCCCGCTCCCGGCGAACCGGGTGGACGTGATCATCTCCAACTGTGTGATCAACCTGTCGGTCGACAAGCCCGCGGTGTTCGCCGAGATGTTCCGCGTGCTCAAGCCCGGCGGGCGGCTCGGCATCTCCGATGTCGTCGCCGAAGACCAGTTGACGGCCGGCGAGCGAGCAGAGCGCGGCGAGTACACCGCCTGCATCGCGGGGGCGCTGTCGTTCGCGGAGTACCGGGAGGGGCTGGCCGGGGCCGGGTTCACCGCCATCGAGATCACGCCGACGCACGAAGCCGCCGAGAACATGCACTCCGCGATCGTCCGTGCCACCAAACCCCACGAGGCGGTGGCCAGGCGGGAGCTGCCGCTGGTCATGAGCTCTGCCGACGGTGGGTGCTGCGGCTGAGACGCGGCGGTGTCACGCTGGGCCGGGAAGGGACGGACGATGGATCGGCGAGCGGTGCACGAGCAGTGGGAACGCGACCGCGCCGCCTTCCACGCGCTGCTGACCGCCGCGACGGCCGCCGACCTGCGCCGGCCGTCGCGCGGCACCCGCTGGACCAACCGGCAACTGTTGTTCCACATGCTGTTCGGCTACCAGGTCGTGCGGGCTCTGCAGCTGCTGGTGCGCGTGGTCGGGCGTCTGCCGGATCCGGTGAGCCGCGGGTTCGCCCGGGCGCTCGATGCCGCGGCGGCGCCGTTCGACGTCGTGAACTACCTGGGCTCGTGCGGCGGCGGCCTGCTCGGGCCGCGGTGGATGGGCCGGTGGTTCGACCGCATCGTCGCTTCCCTGCACCGCAGCCTCGACCGCGCCGCCGAAGCCGACCTCGCGCGCGGTATGCACTACCCGGTGCGCTGGGATCCGTTCTTCACGCCCTACATGACCCTGGCCGACGTCTACCGGTATCCGGCCCGGCATTTCGCCTTCCACCGGCGGCAGCTCACTTTCACCGCGTGAGCAGCCGCCGGGCCAGGTACGCCGAAGTAGTGCGGCCAGGACCCGACCGGTTCGTCACCGGCCTCGAGCAGGACGGGCTCGAGCCCACGGGCACGGCGTGGACCGAGGCGAGACCGGCCTGGCCGCCGCCGATCACAACGGCGTCGGGCATGACAGGAAACCCTTTCACTGCACCGAGTCGGGCTGCGCGGAGACCTCGGCCGTCAGCGGTCCGCCGGCGGCGCGGACAGCGAAATCAGCTCCGGCTCGGCCGCGGCGCCGCAGCACCCGCCCGAGGACGCATCCGCCGCGGGCTCGTCGAACAGGCCCGCCCCGCCGCACACCCCGGTCTCGGCCAGCACCAGCTCCACGCGCCCAGCTGCCTCGTGGTCCCCGGCCAGTGCGGCGGCGATCGAGCGCACCTGCTCGTACCCGGTCATGGCGAGGAACGTGGGTGCGCGGCCGTAGCTCTTCATCCCGGCCAGGTACACGTTCGGCTCGGGGTGCGCGAGTTCCTTCGCGCCGTGCGGGTACACGGTGCCGCAGGAGTGCACGTTGGGGTCGATCAGCGGCGCGAGCGCGACCGGCGCCTGCAGCGTCGCGTCCAGCTCCAGCCGTAGCTCCGACAGCCAGGACAGGTCCGGCCGGAACCCGGTCGCCACGACGACCTCGTCCACGCCCTCCACGGTTCCCCCGTCCAGTGAGCGCAACACCAGCAGCCCCTGCTCGTCACGCTCCACCGCCTCGGTGCGGAACCCCGCGACCACCCGCACGAGCCCCGACTCCACGGCCTCCTTGGCGCGCAGCCCGAGCGCGCCGCGAGCGGGCAGCTGGTCGGCCTCGCCGCCGCCGAAGGTGTTGCCCACCGAGCCGCGGCGCAGGATCCAGCTGATCCGCGTCCCCTCCACACCGGTGAGCGCGACCAGCGCCGTGAGCGCGGAGTGCCCGCTGCCCGCGACCGCGACGTGCTTGCCGGCGAACCGGACGCGCACGGTCGGGTCCTGCAGATCCGGCACCTGGTAGGTGATGCGGTCCGCGGCGGCCCGCTCGCCCAGGGCCGGGAGACCGTCGCCGCCCAGCGGGTTCGGATGGGTCCACGTGCCCGATGCGTCGACCACCGCCCGCGCGGTGATCAGCTCCTCGCGGCCGTCAGTGTGCCGGACGTGCACCGTCAGCGGCTCGGTGTCGCGCCCGTGGTCGACCACCCGGTCCCGGCCGCGGCGGGCCACGCCCACCACCTCGGCGCCGAGCCGGACGCGATCGCCCAGCGCGGCCGCCAATGGGGCGAGGTAACGCGCGACCCATTCCTGCCCCGTCGGGTAGCCGTCGGCGGCGGGGCGTTCCCAGCCGGTGGTCTCCAGCAGCCGACCCGCCGCCGGGGCCACCAGTTCCGACCACGGCGAGAACAAGCGCACGTGGTTCCACTGCGCCACCGACGCCCCCGCCTGCGGCCCGCGTTCGAGCACCAGCGGCTCCAGGTCCCGCTCCAGCAACTCGGCGGCGGCCGCGAGCCCGATCGGCCCGGCTCCCACCACCACGACGGGCAGCTCGCTCATCCCGACCCCTTTCATCGATCCAGCTCGATTGAGCATCGTTGCGGCAGACTCTATCGACCGGCGTCGATCGAGGCAACCATCGATTCGGGTCGATACACTCGGGGGCATGACGACGACTGTGGACCCCCAGGCCCAGGTTCTGCCGGACGGGGAAGCCGCCACCTACGCCGACTGGTTCGCCTGCCTGGCCGAGCCGACCCGGGTGCGGCTGCTGCACGCGGTGGCCACCGCGCCCCGCGGGATCACCGTCGGCGCCCTGACCGAGCTGCTCGGGATCAGCCAGTCCACGTGCTCGCACCACGTGCGCAAGCTCGCCGACGTCGGGTTCGTGCAGGTCCGCAAGGAGGGCACCGCCACCATCGTCACGGTCAACGCGGCCTGCTGCGCCGGCCTCCCGCACGCCGCCGACGCGGTCATGGGGCTGCTCGCGCCGCGTCCGTGCTGCCCGGAAGACGTGCCCGCAGACGTCACCGTCCGGGCCCTGCGCGACGACGACTGGCCCGCGGTCCGCCGCATCTACGGCGAAGGCATGGACACCGGCATCGCCACCTTCGAGACCACCGTCCCCAGCCGCGCCACCCTCGACGCGAAATGGATCGCGGGGCAGCGGTGGGTGGCCGAGATCGACGGCGCTGTGGTCGGCTGGGCCGCCGCCACCCCGGTCTCCACCCGCGAGTGCTACTCGGGCGTCGCCGAGACGTCGATCTACGTCGCGGACGGCCACCGCGGCCGGGGTGTCGGCAAGGCGCTCATCCGCCGGCAGGTCATCGCACTCGACGAAGCCGGCTACTGGACCCTGCAAACCTCGGTCTTCACGGAGAACCGCGCCAGCCTCGCCCTGCACCACTCCGCCGGCTACCGCACCATCGGCATCCGCGAACGCATCGCCCAGCGCGACGGCGCCTGGCACGACACCGTTCTTCTCGAACGCCGCAACAACATCAGCTGACGACCGCCGGCCGAGGCGGCCTCGAAGTCACAGCAAGAACGTCAGCGCCACCGGCTTCGAGGTGGACGAGCGGTCGCCGTCACCGTCGATCACTGCACCGCGCTGCTCGCCGAAACCCAGGACGCGATCTGCGTGCGTGAGGTGAAGTCCAGCTTGCGCAGCATCCGCTCGACGTGACCGTCCACTGTGCGCGGTGAGATCGTCAGCCGGGCCGCGATCGCCTTGTTGCTCAAGCCCTGCGCGATCAGTGCGGCGATCTCCCGCTCCCGGGCGGTCAACGGCGAACCGGGCACGCGCGGCGCCGGGCGGCTCCGCCCGCTCTGGGACACCACCAGGTCCAGGCCGAGCCGGACCGCCTCCGGCAGCGTCACGCCGGCGTGCTCCTCCCGGATCGCCGCCGCGGCCGGGCCGAGCGCGGAGTCCACCGCCGCGTAGTGCCGCCGCCCCTCGCGGGCGGCGTGCGGTCCGAACGCCTCCAGCGACGTGCCGATCCGGTGCCACACCGACGAGGCCATCCCTTCCAGCGCCGCGGCGTCGGCCACATCACCCGAGGACGCCGCCACCCACGAGCACACCTCCGTGCACAGGGCGGTGCAGACGCCGTCGCGGAAATCCTGTTCGATGCGCATCGCCGCGGCGATCGCCGTGCGCGCCGCCGCAACCTCGCCCAGGTGCAGGTGGCTGATCGCCGACGCCCAGTGCGCGTACGCGCGGTTCCAGCGTTCCCCGACGGCCGAGGCCTCCTCGATCACCGCCGAGCAGGTCTCCAGCGCCTCCCGCGGACGGCCGGCGTAGGCCTGCGCCATCGCGAGCTGGAAGGACGCGGTGAGCGCCAGCCCGGTGTCCCCGCCGCGCCGGTGGATCGCGATCGCCTGCCGGTACAGACCCATCGCGGCCTGCAGATCGCCCTCGAACAGGTTCAGCAGCGCCCGCCACAACCGCACGTGCCCCCGCAGCCCCGGCAACTCCAGTGCGTCCGCGATGACCGCGCACTCCTTCAGGTAGGTCCGGGCCACCCCGCGGTCGCCCTGGATCAGCGCGACCCACGCGGCCGCCCACAACGCTTCGCCGCGTTCCGGGCTGCCGGGTTCGAGCTGGGGGAGCAGGCGTTCCAGCCACCGGCGGCCGTCGCTGAGGAAGCCGCCCGCGATCCAGTGGTAGCGCAGCAGCGACGCCAGCCGTGCCCCGGCCGCCGCCTCGCCCGGCGTGTCGGCCGACCACGCCAGCGCGGCCAGCAGGTTCGGGTGGTCCTCCCGCAGCCGCGCCAGGTCGCCCGCCTGGTGCGGGCCGCACCAGCGGCCGACGCACTCCGCGGCGCGCCAGGCGAAGTGGTCGCGGTGCCGCCGCCGCAGCAGGTCCGCCTCGCCCGAGGCGGCCAGCAGTTCGGCGCCGTACTCGCGCAGCGTCACGAACTGGCGGTAGCGCACCTGCTCGCCGTTGCGGTCGGCCACCACGACGGACTTGCCGACCAGACCGTCGAGTGCGTCGAACAGCCGGTCCCCGGCCAGGTCGCCGAACCCGCACACCCGCTCCAGCGTCTCCAGGTCCACCGAGGCCGGGAACACCGCCATCCGCGCCCACAGCAGGCGCTCGTCCGGGGCGCACAGGTCGTGGCTCCAGTCGATCAGCGCGCGCAGCGACCGCTGCCGCGGATCGGCGGCCGGGTCGGTGCCTGCGAGCAGGTGGAACCGCCGGTCCAGCCGCCGCACCACCTGCGACACCGACAGCGACCGCAGCCGCACCGCGGCCAGCTCGATCGCCAGCGGCAGACCGTCGAGCCGGCGGCACAACGCCACCACCGCCGCGCGGTTCTCCGGCGTCACCGCGAAGTCCGGCAGCACCGCGCGTGCCCGGTCGACCAGCAACTGGACCGCGGGCACGTGGTCGAGCGCGCCGGTGCCCGCCGCGTCGCTCTCCTCCGGCACGGCCAGCGGCGCGAGCAGGTGGACCCGTTCCCCACCGATCCCCAGCGGCTCGCGGCTGGTGGCGAGCACCCGCAGCCCCGGCAGCTCGGCCAGCAGGCGCAGCACCAGCCGGGCGGTGGCGTGCAGGACGTGCTCGCAGTTGTCCAGGACCAGCAGCACGGCGGCGCCGGCGAGGTGGTCGGCGATCCGGTCGACGGCGTCCCGGTTGGACTGGTCGGGCACGCCGAGCGCGGTGGCCACGGCGGGCGCGACCTGCGTGCCGTCGGTGACGCTGGCCAGCTCCACGATCCGCACGCCGCCATGGCGGGCGGCGACGGTGATCGCGGTGCGCGTCTTGCCCACCCCGCCCGGCCCGGTGACCGTGACCAGCCGGTGCGCACGCAGCTCCGACTCCAGCTGCGCCACGGTCTGCCTGCGGCCGACGAAGCTGGTCAGCGCCGCCGCCGGTTGCCGCGGCCCCCCAGGGGCACCGTCGCCCATAACGCCTCCGATCTCGCCGCCCGCCGCTGGACACCGCGCGACAACGGTAGGACACGCGGGTGCCTCCCGGGCAGTGATGGGGTGGCGAATGGGGTTATTTCACCCTGTCCCGTCCGCTCCGGCCGGCCGCAGCCTGTAGCGGCGATCACACCCGAACCATCGAGGAGGCTGGATCAGTGGTGTCAACCGAGCCGACCACCCACGACGCCATCGTCGTCGGCGCCGGATTCGCCGGGCTCTACGCCGTGCACGTCCTGCGCGACCGGCGGCACATGCAGGTCATCGGCTTCGACGCGGCCGGCGACGTCGGCGGGACCTGGTACTGGAACCGCTACCCCGGCGCCCGCGTCGACATCGAGAGCGTGCACTACTCATACTCGTTCGACGACGAGCTGCAGCAGGAGTGGCACTGGACCGAACGGTTCCCCGCCCAGGCGGAGATCCTGTCCTACCTCGAGCACGTCGCCGACCGTTACGACCTGCGCCGCAGCTTCCGCTTCAACACCCGGGTGGTGTCCCTGACCTGGGACGACACCGACGCGATGTGGACCGCGACCACCAGCGCCGGGACGACCCACCGGGCCCGCTTCGTCATCTCCGGCGCCGGCACCCTGTCCGTGCCCAAGGAACCCGAGTTCCCGGGTGTCGAGGACTTCGCCGGCGAGGTCCTGATGACCGGCAACTGGCCGCACCACGAAGTGTCGTTCGAGGGCAAGCGCGTCGGCATCATCGGGGTCGGCTCGTCCGGCATCCAGGCGATCAGCGAGATCGCCAAGACCGCCGGCCACCTCACCGTCCTGCAGCGGACCCCCAACTACGCCACCCCGATCGGCAACTACCCGACCCGGCCGGATGAGGAGGCCGCCGAGAAGGCCGACTACCGCGCCATCCGGGACGCCTCGCGCAACCACTTCCTCGGCGTGCCCTACTCCGAGGTGCAGCCCTCGGCGCTGGCCGTGTCGCCGGAGGAGCGGCGGCGGGTGTTCGACGACCGCTGGAACCGCGGCGGGTTCCGGCTGTTCATCGACTCCTTCGGCGACATCCTGTTCGACAAGGCCGCCAACGACACCGTCGCCTCCTACATCCGCGAGCGGATCCGGGAGCGCGTGCACGACCCCGCCAAGGCCGAGCTGCTGGCGCCGGAGGGCTACCCGTACGGCACCAAGCGGCCGCCGCTGGAGACCGACTACTACGAGGCCTACAACCGGCCGAACGTCGATCTGGTCGACGTGAAGGGAAACCCGATCGCCGCGGTGACCCCGACCGGGGTGCGGCTGGCCGACGGCACCGAGCACGACTTCGACATGCTGATCCTGGCCACCGGCTTCGACGCGTGCACCGGGCCGCTGCTGGCCATGAACATCACCGGCCGCGGCGGGCTGCGCCTGGCCGACCACTGGGCCGACGGGCCGCAGACCTACCTCGGCCTGATGGCCGCCGGGTTCCCCAACCTGTTCATGATCACCGGCCCGCAGAGCCCGTCGGTGCTCTACAACATGCCGCTCGCCATCGAGGACCACGTCGACTTCACCGTGGCGGCGCTGGACCACCTGCGGGAGCGGGGCCTGGACGTCATCGAGCCGGAGCCGTCGGCGGAGGCCGCGTGGGTGGCGCACACCAACGAGCTGGCCGAGGCGACGCTGCTGCCGGACTCGCCGACGTCCTGGTACATGGGCAACAACATCCCCGGCAAACCGCGCCGCGTGCTGGTCTACCTCGGCGGCGCCCCGGCCTACCGGGCCAAGTGCGACGAGGTCGTCGCCGCCGGCTACGAGGGCTTCACCCTGTCGTCCGCTTCCCGCGTCTTCGCCTGAAGGAGAGCAGTCATGCCACTCGATCCCGCTGTCCGCGCTCTGCTCGACGGCTTGGCGCAGCAGGGTTTCCAGTCGTTCGAAAAGATCGGCCTCGAGGCCACCCGGGAGACGATCGCGTCGTTCACCGGGCTGCAGAAACCCAAGCGCGGCTTCTCCCGGACGAGCGAGGTGTCCTACGGGCCGGACCCGGCCCACCGCGCGCGGATCTACGTGCCGCCGGGGGACGGGCCGTTCCCGGTCGTGCTGTACGTCCACGGTGGAGGGTTCGTCGCGGGCGGTCTCGACGTCGTCGACGAACCCGTGCGCGCCCTCGCGCTCGACGCCGAAGCCCTCGTCGTGTCGGTCACCTACCGGCTCGCGCCCGAGGCGAAGTTCCCCGCCGCGCACGACGACGTGTTCGCCGCGCTTCGCTGGACCGCCAAGGAGATCTCCGCGCACGGCGGCGACCCGGCGCGGATCGCGGTCGTCGGGGACAGCGCCGGCGGCAACCTGGCCGCGTCGGCGGTCATCCGGGCCCGCGACGAGGGCGAGCCGGCCGTGCGCGCCCAAGCGCTGGTCTACCCGCTGGTGAACCCGGTGGCCGACACCGCGTCACGCCGCGAGTACGCCGAGGGGTACCTGCTGCACCTGGACGCGTTGCGGTGGTTCGGCGCGCAGTACTGCGCCAGCCCGGAGGACGCCGTGGACCCGCGGCTGGCGCTGGATCGCAACGACTTGAGCGGCCTCCCGCCGACCCTGGTGGTCACCACGGAGTACGACACACTCCGCGACGAGGGCGAGGCCTTCGCGGACGCCCTGAGCGCGGCCGGCACGGACGCCCGCGCGGTGCGCATGGACGGCCTGGTCCACGCCGCGTACTGGGCCACGGCCGCGATCCCCCGCGGCGCGGAGATCCACCGGGCGGTGGTCGAGCACCTGCGCGCGGTGCTCTGACCCGTGGCGCTGCGCGGAGGTCCCGCACTCGCGGGGCCTCCGCGCAGCGAGAGGACCCGGCGTCCGCGCGTGTGCCCGGCCCGACTGTCGACGTGCGCGGCCGCGGCGTCGGCGAGCTGCAGCGCCGCCGATCCGACACCCCCGAACGCGCCGCTGACCAGCAGTGTCTGCCAGGATGCGCTGCGCGGTCTCCACGACCGACAGTGATCCGGCGGCCCCTTCGCTCGCCCCATTCGCGACGTGCGGAGCATCCGACGCTTGGAGTGCCGGTGGAGGGCCACGGCCGGAACGGAGAGTGATCACTACAATCTTCGGCGTAACTCCTTGGCGGGATGGGGGACCTCGCTTGCTGTCGGTATGGGGAACGGCGCAAGAACTTCTGAAGGTCGACCGTGAAAGCTTGGTCCGGCAGCTCGCCTCGCGGGCGAACGTCGTGTACTCGTCGTCGGATCGTGGGGAGGTCGGCGCTTGGCGCAACAGCGTGCCAGTCCTGCTCCAGCTGCTCTGCGACGCGGAGCTCGGGCACGTGCAGGTACTGCTCGAATACCACCTGCCGTACAGCCCGAGGCGGGTTGACGCCCTGCTGTGCGGTGTGCACCCGGAAAACGGGTTCCCCGTCGTACGTGCTGATCGAGCTCAAACAGTGGGAGAGCGCGACCATGGTCGGGCCTGCGTTGGTCAGGGCTGTCAAGAGTCGCGAACAACCGGACCTGCATCCGGCTGAGCAGGTGCGTCGGTACTGTCGTTACCTGCTCGACTTCACGCCCTCTCTGGCGCGGCGGCCAGGAGCGGTGAAAGGCGCGGCGTACATGCACAACGCACTGCGAACCCCGCAGTGGAACCTGGACGAGTTCGACTACGACGACTTCGGACAGTTGTACACGCAAGACCAACTCGGAGACCTCGTCACCGACCTAACCGCGCTGCTGGACCCGGATCCGCGTTCCGCGGACGCCGCTGCCGCGGCTGCCCGGGAGTTGGTCGAAGCGTCGCAGGTGCCGGCGCGAACCCTGCTGAAGACCGCGGCCGAGTCGTTCGCCGGTCGGAGGGACTTCGTGTTGCTCGACGAGCAGAAGGTGGCCTACGACCTGGTGCTCCGAGCGGTCGAGGAAGCGGAACGGCGGCACTCGAGCGAGCAGTGGCGGAAAACCGTCGTCCTGGTCCGTGGCGGTCCGGGCTCGGGTAAGAGCGCGATCGCGCTCTCGTTGCTCACTGCGCTCGCAACGCAGCGGAAGAGGGCGTTGCACGCGACCGGCTCAAAGGCGTTCACCGAAACACTCCGTCGCTACGTCGCCGGTGGTAGCGATCGCGCAGAGGGCGTTTTCAAGTACTTCAACAACTTCGACACGGTGGCGCCCAACACCCTGGACGTCCTGATCTGCGATGAAGCACACCGGGTCCGGGACAACGACCACGTGTCCCCTCGATGGCGGGATCGACATCCCCCGCAGGTCGCCACGCTGATCGACGTGGCCAAGGTTCCGGTGTTCCTGCTCGACGAAAACCAGGCCGTACGTCCTGGGGAAGCGCAAACGGTGCGAAGGATCGCCGAAATTGCCGCCGCCAAGGGGTGCCGGGTCGACGAGGTCCGTCTGGACGGGCAATTCCGTTGTGGTGGCTCGCCCTACTACGACGAGTAGGTCATGCGCCTCCTCGGGTTCCTCGAGGGCGGGCCGATCCGGTGGGCGGACCTCGCAGACGGCGCCGAGGACGAGTACGTGGTGGATTCCGCTCCGTCCCCGGATGCCCTCGAGAGATGGCTCTGCAGACAAGCGGAGAACTTCGGCGGAACCGCGAGGATCGCCGCCGGGTTCTGCTGGGACTGGCACCCGCCGATCCGGTCGAACGGCAAGTCGACCCTTGTTGATGACGTTGTGATCGGTGGTTGGCGCCGTCCGTGGAACGTGATACAGGGACACCAGGTGGACGGAGTGCCCTCGGTATCGTATTGGGCTTCCGATCCGGCGGGTTTCGGGCAAATCGGCTGTATCTACACCGCGCAGGGGTTCGAATACGACTGGGCGGGCGTGATCTTCGGCTCCGACTTGGTGATCAGGGATGGTCGGTGGCGAGCGCAGCCGGAGAAGTCCCGGGACAAGGCTGTGAACCGCACCCCCGCGGCCGTCTTCGGCAGGTTGGTCCGCAACACCTACAAGGTGCTCATGACACGGGGGATGCAAGGGGTGTGCCTGTACTCGGTCGATCCCGAAACGAACGACTTCTTGCGGGAGTACTCGCGGTAGAGGGTGAGCTGCGCCCGGAGGGCGTTCACGAAGCTCACGATTTGATAACCCTGTGTGACATCTCGCCGACTCTAACGATGGACAAGGGGCGTGGCGTCGGGAAGTGCTCGGCGCCGACATCGAGTGATCTCCGGGTGGGGTGGGATGGGTACGTCGTTGGTCGACCGCGCACGGCGGTTGTTCGAGTTCCTCCGTGGTGCACAGCGGCTCAAGGCGAACCCAGTTCGATCGGTCGAGTCGTACCAGCGCGAGGGTGCGCTGTTCTGGTTCTCGGAGCTGCCGCAGCACCCGGCGGTGCGGGTCGAGAACACCGGGCACGGGGACCTCGACGATCCGGTGATCGTCGTGGAACGGGTGCCGAAGGTCGATCCGCCGGAGCCGCCGGGTGAACTCGCCCGGTGGTTGACGTCGCCGCTCGACGACCCGTCGAAACCGCCCGCGTTGCGTCAGCAGGTTCGGGAGGGTGACGAGGACGGCGAGCCGAGGGTCCTGCAGCTCGACGAGTGCCCCGGGATCGAGGAGCAGTTCCGCCTGTGGCTGGGTGGTTGGGAGGAGTGGGCCGGGAAGGAACGGGTGGACGCACCGGTTCGCCAGCTGTACAGCGACCTGTATTCGACGTACATCAACGCCGCCGAAAGCCCCGAAGAGTTCGAGCTGATCATCGGCGTCGGCTGCTTGAGCTGGGTACCCGACGAGTGGCGACCGGTCCAGCGTCACGTCCTGACGAGCTCCGCATCCGTGGAGTTCGACGACCGGACGGGAACGCTCGAAGTGCGGCGGGTCGAGGCGTCCGAGTCGCTCCGGTTGGAACTGGACATGGTAGACCCGGGCCTCATCACGGCACCCGACAAGGTCAACGAGGTGCGCGAGGACGTCAAGGTGTTCGAAGGGAGCCCGCTCGATCGCGAGGTCGTCGGCGAGCTCGTCAAGCGCCTGGTGCACAGCTTGGATCCCGACGGTGAGTACCGCGACCAGGACGAGGTGGTAGCGCCCGGATCCCACGCGGTCGCGACCCTGGCCCCGGCTCTCATCCTCCGTCGGCGCACCGAAAACGGCCTGATCGAGATCTTCGACGCGATCCTCCACCAGCTCGGGGAAGCCGAGGAGGTTCCCGAGGGCTTGGTGCCGCTGCTCGATCCCGACCGCAAACCGACAGCTCACGGCCCGACGGGAGAGGGTGCGATCGTCGCGGTCGACGACGAGCCGTTCCTGCCGATGCCGGTGAACGACAAGCAGCTGGCTGTCATCCGCAAGGTCGACGCCCAGGCCCAGACGCTCGTACAAGGGCCGCCGGGAACCGGCAAGACCCACACGGCGGCGGCCCTCATTTCGCATCTCCTCGCACAGGGGAAGCGCGTGCTGGTAACGGCGCACACCGATCGAGCGCTGCGCGAGGTGCGCGACAAGTTGCCGGAGGCCGTCAAGCCCTTGGCGGTGGCGGTGGTCGGCGCGGCGCGTGAAGACATGGCGGACTTGAAGCTGGCGGTCCAGGAGATCGCAGCCGCCGCAGTGGACCACGACGCCGAGGAGAACGCCGACGCGATCCGGTTCCACCTGGACAAGATCGATCAGTTGCGCCGCGAGCGGGCTGTCCTGCACAGCCGGCTCATGATGGCCCGGGAGCGCGAGGTCCGGCAGCTCGACCACCGCGGTTACCGGGGGACTTTGTCGGCGATTGCCAGGCAGCTGCACGCCGAATCCGAGCGGTTCGGTTGGCTCACCGACTCGGTTCAAGTCGGCACCGACGAGCCGGCGCCCCTCACCGGTCACGCACTCGCCGAATGGCGTGGGTACCTGCTCGACGGCCAGCTCCAGGCCGACGAGGCGGAGTCGCGTTTGCGATTGGTCAACCTCGGATCAGTGCCGGACCCCGACGGGTTCGCCCTCCTGGTCAACGCCGAGCGCGGCGCGGTTGACGAGGAAGAGCGGCACGCCTCGCTCAGGGATCACGCTGCGTTCGACGCTGTGCTGCTGTTGCGGCCCGAGCAACGCAGACAGCTGCAGGGGAGACTGCACCAGCTCGCTGATGAGGCGGATCGCCTGTCCGGCCGGCGGGAGCAGTGGATGAACGATGCGCTGCGGGACGTCCGTTCCGGACGAGCGGGGCAATGGCGGACCAGAGCGGAGACCATCCGGTCCCTCGTTGAACAGTGCGCCGCTTGGACGGCGCGGTTGAACCCGTTGACCTCCGTCGAGTTGCGGGGCGACCCCGCCCCACTCGTGGCGTTGGCCGGCGAGGTTTCGCGGTTCCTCGCCGGTGGAGGGGTGATCAAGACCCTGCCGGACGGGAGCCCGAAGATCGGTGCCTTCTCGCCGAAGGTGCTCAAGCAGGCGCAGCCGTTGTTCGAGTCGGTTCGTGTCGACGGGCTACCGCCCACGTCCGAAGCCCAGTTGAACCTGTTCGCAGCGTGGGTGGAGGCGTCGAAAGCGCTTTCCGCGCTCGACCGGGCCTGGCCCTCGAACGTTGCCATCCCGTCCGAGGACACGCTGCAGGAACGGCTCCAGTGGCACGTCACGGAGCTCGAGCAACTGCACAGGGTGCTGTTGCTCGGACACGAGCTCGGTGCGGAGGAGCTCCGGCTGCGTGAACTGAACCTGCCGGCGCCGGACTGGAACGACCTAGACGGCGTCCGGGAGTACGCGCGGTTGACGGATGCGGCCACGGCGGCGGACGCCAAGGTCACGGCAACCGCGCCGCTGGCGGGCCTCGAAGGGCTGGTCGCCGATACCGCGCAGTGGAGTGACGCGGCACCGTGCGTCGCGGAACTACTCGGCGCAGTCAAACTGCGGGATCGCGAATCGTACGCGTTCGCGCATCGACGGCTGGAACGGCTGTGGCGGGTCCGAGAGCTCACCCAGCGTCGCGACGAGCTGGCTGATCGGCTGCGTGTCGCCGCCCCTGGCCTGCATAGCGCCATCTCCGAGTGCCCGGAGGACGAACGGTGGCAGGTGCGGCTCGCGTGCTTCGACGACGCCTGGCGCTGGGCCGCGACGCGCACGTGGGTGACTGATCAGGAGTCGATCGACGTCAACTCACTGCAGACGCGAATCGGGGAGATCGAGAGGGGGATCCGCGGGCAGGTGGAGTCGATCGCTGCTCGGCGAGCCTGGAACTTCGCGGCTTCCCCGGAACGGTTGAACGGGACTGCCCGAGCCGACCTGACCCAATACGCCCAACTGGTGCAGCGAGCGGGCAAGAACACCGGGATCTACCGGAATCAACGCCGAGCCGAGATCCGGAAGGCGATGGACCGCTGCCGGCCGTCGGTGCCGGTCTGGATCATGCCGATCTACCGGATCGCTGAACAGCTGCGCGTTCGGCCGGACATGTTCGACGTCGTCGTGGTCGACGAGGCGTCGCAGGCCGGCACTGAAGCGGTGTTCCTGCAGTACCTCGCTCCGAAGGTGGTGGTAATCGGTGACGACAAGCAGGTGTCGCCGTCCGCGGTCGGGGTCGACCAGCAGCAGCTGCGTGATCTCGCGCGTCAGTACCTCGCTGACGACCGTTACCGCGATTCGTGGCACGACCCCAAGCGCAGCCTCTTCGACGAGGCCAAGATGCGGTACGGCAGCCTGATCACACTGACCGAACACCGGCGATGCGTGCCCGAGATCATCGGCTTCTCCAACCGGATCGCCTACGAGCCCGATGGCGTTCGCCTCGTCCCGGTCCGGCAGTACGGCGCCGACCGGTTGGACCCGGTCAAGGCCGTGTACCTCGCCGACGGGTACGAGCGGGGGACGACCAACAAGCGCAACCCGGTCGAGGCCGAAGCGATCGTCGACCAGATCGAGAAGTGCATCAGCGATCCCGCGTACGACGGTAAGAGTTTCGGCGTCATCTCGCTGCTCGGTCCGGCGCAGGCCAAGTACATCCAGACACTGCTGCTCGGCCGGCTCTCGAAGGAAGAATGGCGGGCGCGTGACCTTCGCTGCGGAGATGCCGCCGACTTCCAGGGGTCCGAACGTGACGTGGTTTTCCTGTCGATGGTGGCCGCGCCCACGCCGGGCAAGCGCCTGGCCGCGTTGACGCAGGAGCAGTACGTGCAGCGCTACAACGTTGCTGTCTCCCGGGCCAAGGATCAAGTGTGGGTGTTCCACTCGATCCGCCCCGACGAGCTGGCGAACCAGGAGTGCATGCGGTTCCAGCTCCTCGACTACAGCTACGGCGTGATCCTGCGCGGGCAGGAGGACGAGGACGGTACGTCCGGTCGCCTTGTGCCAGAGGATCGGCGGATCGAGCCGTTCGACTCCTTGTTCGAGCAGCGCGTGTACAACAGGATCGTCGACCGCGGGTACACGGTCTTGCCCCAGTATGAGGCGCTGGGCTACCGGATCGACCTGGTGGTCGTGGGTGGACGGGGACGGCTCGCGGTCGAATGCGACGGCGACGAGTGGCACGGACCGGACGCGTACGAGCGCGACCTCGCTCGGCAACGCGACCTGGAGCGGTGCGGCTGGCGCTTCTTCCGCATCCCCGGGTCGGCGTTCGACGTGGACCCCGCGGCTGCCCTGAACGGTTTATGGGAGATGCTGCTCAACGAGGGGATTCACCCGTCGGGCTTCCAGCAGCCAGTGGAGGACCCAGCAGCCGTCGAGACCGCCGCATCCGAAACCGTCGAGGAACTGCCGTCCACCGTTGATGCACGAGTGACGCCCCTGCGGGATGTGCGGGTCGAACGCGAGGTAGATCCGCAGCCGGCGAATGCCGAGGGGCGTGACGATCAGATCCAGGACCTGGCAGGTGAAGGCCCGCTGGCGCCGTACGTGAGCTACACGGGAGATCTGGTGCCGGTGTCGGACGCCTCGAGGTCCGAGCTGATCAACGGCATCGAGGAGATCGTCGCCGTCGAAGGGCCGGTGCTGGGCGAGCGGATCCACACGGTCTACGTCCACCGGTCCGGGGGGCGCCGCGTCGGACCCCAGCTCGCCCGAGCCCTCAACTCCGCGGTCACCGCTGCGGTTCGGCAAGGCGTGCTCGAAGTGGACAACCCCCTCGACCAGTCGGGGGTCCGCCCCCTCACGTACCGCCTGCCTGGGCAGCCATTGGTGCGCCTGCGGCGGCTCGGCCCCAGGGACCTCGACGACGTCCCGCCCCGGGAGCTGGCCGCTCTCATGGCTGGCATCGCCCGACAGCAGGGCTGGGCGGACGAGGAGATGTTGTTCCGATCGGTGCTGGAGCACCTGGGGCTCAAACGCCTCACGGGGAACGTCCGGCACCGCCTCTCGGGGCTGGTCGAGCTGGCGCGGAGTGACGCTCCTGGTACCACCGAGTGACTTGGAAGAGTAGGTAAGGGATGAAGCCGGACACGCACACCGTCAAGCAGCTCTTCGAGCGGGACGTGCGGTACCAGATCCCGCTCTACCAGCGTCCCTACGTCTGGAACGAGGAGCAGCAGTGGGCGCCGCTCTGGGAGGACCTCGTGGCACTCCTGCAGCACCAGGAGAACGCCGGAGAGAGCGGACTGTGGTCCCACTTCCTCGGCGCGATCGTGCTCGACCAGGAGAAGACCGCTCCCGGCCGGATCCCGCGGTTCACCGTCATCGACGGCCAGCAACGGCTGACCACGCTGCAGCTCCTCATCGCCGCTGTGGCGCAGGCGGCGGCTGCTTCAGGTGCAGACCGGGATGCCAAGCTCCTCCGCAGGCTCGTCGAGAACGATCCGCTGGAGGTCAAGGACGACGAGCGGCTCAAGGTCTGGCCCACGAACGCGAACAGGGAGTCCTTCGCCGGTGTCATGCGCGAGGAGGGGCCGCCACCGGACCACGTCAACGACAGCTCGAACCTGATCGACGAAGCCTTCGACTACTTCGTCGCACGGGCCGGTGAGTACCTGACGGGAGCGGGCGGCGCAGACGACGGCGAGGACGCGGTCGCGCCGGAGCCGGTCGAGATCCGCGCGGAACGCCTGCGGATCACGCTGTGCGATCTGCTCAAGGTCGTCTCGATCACCCTGGAGCAGGGCGACAACGCCCAGGTGATCTTCGAGACCCTCAACGCGCGGGGTACTCCGCTGCTGTCGCTGGACCTGGTCAAGAACTCGGTCTTCCGGCAGGCCTCGGCCCAGGGGCGGAACACCGACGCCCTCTACGAGCAGGTCTGGCAGCCGCAGCTCGACGACGAGTACTGGCGGCAGAACCGCCGGCAGGGCCGCCTCTTCCGCCCGGCCGGCGAGCTCTTCCTGATGCACTGGCTGACCATGCGGCTGGAGCGGGTCATACCGGCGACCGAGTTGTTCACCACCTTCCGGCAAGGTCTTCTCACGGAGCACGCCGACGCGGAGGCCCTGATCCGGGAGCTCTGTCGAGATGCGGCGGTCATGCGGTCCTTCGACAGGTTCGAGCCGGGGACTCCGGAAGGCCGCTTCTTCGCGCGCTTGGGACCCCTGGACGCGGGTACCGTGCTACCGATCGTGCTGCTGTTGTTCCGCTCTACGGAGGTGAGCGGGGAGCGACGTCGGCGGGCGCTCGCGATGCTGGAGTCCTGGCTCGCGCGTCGCGTCCTCGTGCGGTGGACGTCGAAGAACTACAACCGCATCGTCGCTCGCCTCGTAACGAGGATGAAGGCCGACCTCACGCACGCCGACGAAGCACTCCACGCGGCGCTCGTCGGCGGTGAGGGTGCGGTGAGCCGCTGGCCTTCGGACGAGGAGTTCGTCGAGCTCCTGACCACCCGGGACGTCTACGGTGTGGTTGCGCAGCGGCGGCTGGTCATGGCACTGGCGGCCGTCGAGGCTTCCTTGCGGACGTCGAAGTCGGAGGAGAACGCGTTCGTCGGGAACGGGCTGTCGCTGGAACACCTGTTGCCGCAGGAGTGGGAGACGCACTGGCCCGTTGTGGGTGCGGACCTCGACCAGCAGGCGGAAAAGCGTGCGAACGCACTCCACCGGCTCGGAAACCTGACGATCGTCGCGCATCCGCTGAACGCTGCCCTGTCGAACGCCCCTTGGTCGAAGAAGCGTGGTCAGCTCAACCAGCACAGCGTGTTGCTGCTGAACCAACGGCTCGCCGAGCGGGAGAGCTGGGACGAGCGAGCCATCGAGGAGCACGGGACGTGGCTGGCACAGCGTTTCGTCGAGATTTGGCCGGGTCCAGATGCTGAGAACTGGAGATCGACTCCGCGGTGACGCCTCGTACACGAACCCCACGTAGTCGAATGGGTAACCATTCGACTGCAGCTTCGGGGATGCCGTAACGTCACTGAGGGTGACAACGACGAGTAGCAAGTTGGGCCAGCCGGCTGCTCGGCACCGTGGGGTGCCGCGCCAGCAGGGCGTGCGCAACTACGATCGCCGGTGAGCAGTTGATCAGCAGGAAGGGGTGGCCGCGTTGGCGGGCGGCGCAACATCGGCACCGAAACCGGCACCCCCGCCTCAGCCGAAGCGCTGGTTCCAGGAGCGGCCGTCGGAGTACCCGTGGGAGCAGGACGGGCTCGAGCACGTACACCGGCTGATGCCCAAAGCGGAGCCCTACCGCGCCTGGGCGACCTTCTCCTTCACGGCTGCGTCCGGCCGCGTCAACGAGTGCGACCTGCTCATCGCCGTCCCGGGCGGCCTTTACCTGGTCGAACTCAAGGGGCACCCCGGCCGCGTGGTCAACAACGGCGAGACGTGGAGGTTCTTCCAGGAGGACTCCAAGCGGGTGCTGACCCTGCGCAACCCGCTGCACCTGACCGACATGAAGTGCAAGGACCTCAAGAGCAGGCTGGAGTGGGCCGCTAAGCAACTGCACATCAGCCAGCGGTTGCCACGCATCGAGCCGGCGGTCTTCCTCTCCGCCCCGGGCCTGCGCTCGGCGCTCGACGAGGTGCAGAGCACCCGCGTCTACGGGCGGGACGACGCGTCCGAGGGGCTGCCGTGGCTGTGGCGGGACCTGCTGTCCCGCCCGCCGCAGCGGGAGTGGCAGCGCATCACGCCGGAGTTCTCCCGGCACGTCCTGCCGAAACTGCTGGAGACGATCGGCATCCGCGCGTCGATCGCCCACTTGCGCTTCGGCGACGACTGGACCCTGAGCTCCGACCTGCTGGACGCGGGCCCGACGTGGGAGGACCGCCTCGCCGAACGGAAGGGGATCGTCCGCGAAGAGGGCCGGGTGCGGATCTACCTCACGGCGCAGCAGGCGACTGAGGAGCGACGTCAGTCGGTCGAACGCGCGGCGCGTCGCGAGTACCAGGTCCTCCAGGGCATCACCCACCGCGGCATCGCCCAGGCGGTTCAGATCCGGGAACACCAGGGCGGCCCGGCGATCCTGTTCCACCACCGCGCGGGCGACCTCCGATTGGATTCGTACCTCGCGGTGCACGGCGAGCGCCTCGGCCCCGAGGTCCGCCTCGACATGGTGCGCCAGCTCGCCGAGGCCGTCCGTTACGCGCACAGTCGCTCGCTCTACCACCGTGCGCTGGCCGCACGCTCGATCTACGTGTCCGCGAAGGAAGACGGCTCCAGTCCGGTCATGCGCATCATCGACTGGCAGGCCGCGGCGCGTGATTTCGACACCACCGGCTTCTCCTCCATCGGCAACACCTCCCTGCCCGGTGAACACGTCTCCAACGCCGCTGAGGTGTACCTGGCCCCGGAGTCCGACACGCCGTTTGCGGACCCGGTGGACCTCGACGTATTCGGCCTCGGCGCGACGGCTTACCTGATCACCACCGGCCAGGCCCCGGCCGCTCAACGCAGCGGACTGATCGAGCGACTGGCCACCGACAAGGGGCTGCACCCGTACGCCGTCTCCGACGGCATCTCCGACGCGCTCGACGCCCTCATCTTCGACGCGACCCGCGCCGACGTCGCCGATCGGCTCGACTCGGCCGAGGCGTTCCTCACGCGCCTGGACGCGGTCGAACGCGACAGCCTTCCCGACGAGGACGCCGCGCCGCACGTGGACCCGCTCAGCGCGTCGCCGGGGCAAGTCGTCGACGGCGATTGGGTGGTCGAACGCATCCTCGGCACCGGCGCGACGGCCCGCGCCCTCCTCGTCACCCGCACCGAGGAAGACGAGGACGGCAAGCCGCACGTCGAGCGGCGCGTTTTCAAGATCGCCCTGGACAGCGACAAGGCCGACCGACTGCGCGCCGAGGCCCGTGCGCTCGAGCAGGTCGGTGGCGGTGTGGTCGTCCGGCTGCTGGACGGGCCACGTGAGCTCGCTGGGCGCACCGTGCTGGACCTCGAGTTCGCCGGGGGAGAGGACACCACCGGCTCCACGCTCGGTGCGCTCCTGCGCGCCGAGGGCAAGCTCACCTACCACCAGTTGGAGCGCTACGGCAAGGACCTGTTCACCGCACTCGACCACCTCGCGGGAAAGGGGGTGCGCCACCGCGACCTCAAACCCGACAACTTCGGGGTATACCGGCGGGCGGATCGCTCGACCCAGCTGATGCTGTTCGACTTCTCGCTGGCCGACGTGTCGGACCGGGACACCACTGCGGGCACCCGGGGTTACCTTGACCCGTTCCTCGGCTCGGCCCGCCGCCCGGTCTTCGACGACCACGCCGAGCGGTACGCGGCAGCGGTGACCCTTCACGAGATGGCCTCCGGGCAACGTCCGGTGTGGGGCGACGGCATGACTGACCCCCGCACCACCACCGACGAGACCCCGACGATCGCCTCGGACCTGTTCGACCCCGCCCTGCGGGAGGGCCTCACCGATTTCTTCCTGCGCGCTTTCCACCGCGAGGTCGACCGGCGCTTCGACACCTACCGCCAGATGGAGGACCATTGGCGCTCGGTGTTCCTCGCCGCCGATACCGCCGCGCCGATCACCACCCAGGCCACGGTCGGGATGGCGGCCGAGTCGCTGGAGGCCACCCGTGACGCGCACGCCGCGGCGGCCACCCTCGACACGCCGCTCGAGGCAGCTGGTCTGACACCGCGCGCGGTGTCCGTGGCGCAAGGGTTCGGTGCCACCACCGTCGCCCAGCTCCTCGACGTGCCGCTGCACCTCATCGCGAAGGCGCGCGGTGCGGGGGCGGTGGTGCGGAAGGAGCTCAACCGCCGGCACAAGCAGTGGTCCAAGGAGCTGCTGCAGGCGGCGGAATCGGCAGCCGGATCCCGGGGCGGCGAAGGCCAGCTGACCATCGAGGACCTGGCTGCGCTGCTCGTTCCGCCGCAGACGCGCCGGGGGTCGAGCAAGGCCGACGTCATCCGGTTGACCCTCGGTCTTCCCGGCGGTGAGGCGCCCCTGGAGCCGTGGGCGGCGCAGGTCGAAGTCGCGAACCGCCTCGGGATCACCCAGGCGTCAGTCTCGCGCCACCTCACCGCCGCCGCGAAGGAGTGGGCGGGCGAGCCGTGGCTCACCGTAGTGCGTAACGAGCTCGTCGACGCGGTCGCCGAGGCGGGCCGGGTCGTCACCGTCCATGAGCTGGCTGCCGCGTTGCGCGCCCGGCACGGTGCGGGCGAGGACGACGCCGACCGGACAACGGCCCGTGCACTCGCCGTGGTGCGGGCGGCGGTGGAAGCCGAGGTCTGGGCCGGTTTGCACACCGACGACACCGAGGACGCCGGCCCGCGGCTCGCGGTGCTCCGCCGGGGGAAGCGGGTGTTGATCGCGCTGGAGTCGCTGCCCGGTTCGCACGACCCAAGCGCACCGGAGATGGCCGACTACGCCCTCGCACTGGGTGTGCGCGCCGACGAGCTCGTGAGAACCGAGCCGCTGCCGGGGCGAGGGGTCGTCGTGCGCGAGCTGCGGGCCGTGTCCGCGCCGGAGGGTCTCTCGCCACTGGCGGACACGCGTCTCGTCGAGCTGGCTTCGGTGATGTCGGAGGAGGCGGCGGCGTCCCCGCGGCTGGAGCTCTACCCTCGCGAACTCGACCTGGTGCGGGCCCTGCGGATCTCGCAGGCGGCCGCCGGAGTCCGTCGCGACCGCGGCATCACGCAGCCCGAGTTGCTCGCAAAAGTCCGGGCCCGGTTCCCCGCGCTCGTGGTGGACGAGCGGCTCACCCACGTCGAACTCGAGGACGCCCTGCGCGCGGCGGGCTTTCCCCTGGAGTACGACACGGAGTCGAAGACGTTCCGGCCGCCGCCGCCCGAGCTGTCGCGTTTCTCAACGTCGTCGTCGACGGCGTTGAGCGGGCACGGCCAGTGGCGCGCGGCGGACGTCGACCCCCGAGACGTCCTGACGAGGAAGCTCAGCGCGGCGGTCGAGCACGGCGGTTTCCTCGCTCTCACGCTGCGCGGTGTGCTCCTACCCGGGGCGGCGGAGGGCATCGCTGCCCACTACCCGGTGCGGCCGGTCGACGTCGACCGTGAGTTCCTGTCGGCGTTCCGGGCTCTCGTTGCCGAGCGTGGGCAGGACTGGGCGAAGGTGGGCAAGCTCGATGCCCGGTTCGGTGAGACCGGCGTCATGTCGCCGGGGCTGGCGTCTTACGTGCGGACGACGTGGGAGCGGGTGCGCACGCGGCTCGACGAGCTGGCGGCGGACGCCGGGGTCGTGCTGTTCCTGCACCACGCGAGCCTCATGGCTCGCTACTTCGACGAAGGCGGCCGCGCAATGCTGACCGGGTTGCAGAACGCGGCCCGCAGGCCCGACGACGCGCCGCACGGCATGTGGCTGCTGTGCCCGGCGGACTCGGCGCTGGACACCCCTCAACTGGACGGAAGGATCGTCGAGGTGCTGACCGACAGCGAACGCGTGGTGCTCGACCGCGTGTTCCTCGACGAGCTGCGCGCCGCCGCGGACGGTGCAGCGTGAGCGAACGGCAAGGACGAACGGTGACGACAGCAGTGCGCTTGATGGACCACAAGCAGTTGGTGAAGGACCTGCAGCGCCAGGTCCTGATCCTGGAGGACGACCTGCGCGAGCGCAGCGACGAGGTGCCCGAGTTCGCCACCGCACTGCGGGCGGAGTACGACGACGCCCGGGAGAAGAACCGAACGGCGGCGACCTACGAGTCGTGGCGCGACGACCGGGTCACCCAGGTGGCCGCCGCGTGGGTGCTGGGCACGGTGTTCGTGCGGTTCTGCGAGGACAACGGGCTGATCGAATGGCCGTTCATCGCTGGTCCGGGGGAGCGGCTGGCGGACGCCGAGGAACGCCACGAGGCGTACTTCCGGGAGTTCCCGCAGCGCAACGACCGGGATTGGCTGATCGAGGCGTTCACCCACCTCGCCAAGACCCACCCCACGGCCGCCGGCCTCTTCGACAAGCGGCACAACGCGCTGTGGGAGATCACGCCGTCGTTCGAAGCGGCTACCGCGCTGCTGCAGTTCTGGCGCCGCCGCGACGGTGAGGGCAACATCCGCTACGACTTCACCGACCCCGAGTGGGACACCCGCTTCCTCGGTGACCTCTACCAGGACCTTTCCGACCACGCCCGCAAGACCTATGCACTGCTGCAGACCCCGGTGTTCGTGGAGGAATTCATCCTCGACCTGACGCTGGAGCCTGCCATCGAGGAGTTCGGCCTCAAGGGACTGCGCACCATCGACCCGGCCTGCGGTTCCGGCCACTTCCTGCTGGGCATCTTCCACCGGCTGCTCGACAAGTGGCGGGCCGCCGGGCCGGGGACCGACGACTGGGAGCTGATCCGGCGCTCGCTGGAGTCCGTGCACGGGTGCGACAAGAACCCGTACGCCGTGTCCATCGCGCGGTTCCGGTTGTTGGTTGCGGCGCTGCGTGCCGCTGGTGAGAAACGCCTGGCGGCTGCGCCGACGTTCCCGATCAACGTCGCGGTCGGCGACTCGCTGATGCACGGGCGAGGCGTGAACTGGCAGCAGATCGAGTTGGATCTGTTCGCATCGGGGGAGCGGCACACCTATCGCACTGAGGACGTCAATGAGTTCATCGATTTCTGCGACCTGCTGGGGGTGGGCTCTTACCACGTGGTCGTCGGCAACCCGCCGTACATCACCGTGAAGGACAAGCAGGAGAACGAGAACTACCGGAAGGTCTACGACAAGGTCTGCTCGGGCAAGTATGCGCTTTCGGTACCGTTCGCGCAGCGATTGTTCGACCTGGCGGTTCGGACGAGCGGGTCTGACCGTCGCGCTGGTTTCGTCGGGCAGATCACCGCGAACTCGTTCATGAAGCGCGAGTTCGGCAAGAAGCTGATCGAGGACTTCTTCGCGCAGCGGGTCTCGCTCACCCACGTGATCGACACTTCGGGTGCCTACATTCCTGGGCACGGAACACCAACTGTTATCCTTATCGGACGAAACCACATCGGACGGGAGAACGACGCGATCCGCGCGGTGCTTGGCGTGCGCGGCGAACCCACACAGCCGGAGGTGCCAGCGCAGGGGCTGGTCTGGTGTGCGATTTTGGGGCAGGTCAACAACCTGGGCAGTGAGTCGGAGTGGGTTTCGGTCGAGGACATAGCACGACAGCGGCTCGGGAAGTACCCGTGGAGTTTGAGTGGCGGCGGAGCATCTGATGTTCTCGGTGTGATAAACCGGCATCGAAGTGGCGTGCTGTCAAGTTTTATCGACGGCAATATCGGTTTTGCAAGTTTTCCAGGTCTTGATGATCCATTTTTCCTCCCTAGGTCCTGGGGGGCGCGGTATGTTGCTGCGCCTGAACTCTCGAGAACGCTGGTAACCGGGGAATACCTGCGCGATTGGCGAGTGGCAAGTGATGAGATCGCCGTGACCCCTTATGGGTTCGACCTAGAACTCCTTCCGCTAGACATGGGTGCGACTTGGGGTCGGCATCTATGGAGGTTTCGTCGTGTCCTTCATGCACTTACCGGGTTCGGTGGTATAAGTCGAATGGAGTCGGGAGAACCCTGGTGGGGGTGGTACCGTTGGATACCATCTAGGTATCGCTCACGCCGACTCATTTGCTTTGCGTCGGTCGCGACACATAATCAATTCGTTCTTGCCTCGAACAAATTTGCCTTCAATCGACATGCGCCGGTGATCAAGTTGCCGGAGGGGGCGAGTGAGGACGATCACCTGGCGCTGCTGGGGGTGCTGAACTCGTCGACGGCGTGCTTCTGGCTCAAGCAGGTGAGCCACAATAAGGGCAACAGCGTTGACAGCAGAGGAGCGCGCACCACTGCCGTGCCGTGGGAGGACTTCTACGAGTTCACCGGCACCAAGCTGCAGGAGTTCCCCCTGCCCCGCGAGCTGCCGCTCGAGTTCGGGCGTGCCCTGGATTCTCTCGCCCAGCAGCTCGCGACACTCGAACCGGGGGCGTTGTGCGACAACGAGGTCCCCTCACGGGCGCGGCTCGACGCGACGCGCGCTGAGTACGAGCACGTGCGCAGCAGGATGATCGCGCTGCAGGAAGAGCTCGACTGGCACACCTACGGCCTGTACGGCCTGCTGACCGACGCCGATCTCGCGCGAGTCGCCGCCCCCGACCGAGACAGCGTCCCCGAGGTTCGCCTCGGCGAGCGAGCCTTCGAGATCGTGCTGGCACGCAAGGCCGCAGCCGGGGAGCTCGAGACCTCCTGGTTCGAACGGCACGGCTCAAACCCCATCACCGAGATCCCAGCCCACTGGCCGGACTGGTACCGGCGGATCGTGCAGGTGCGGATCGACATCATCGAGCAGCGTCGCGACATCGCGCTGATCGAGCGGCCGGAGTGCAAGCGGCGGTGGGCTACCCAGCCGTGGGAGAAGAAGGAAGCCGAGGCGCTGGAAACGTGGCTGCTGGACCGGTGCGAGCGGCGCGACCTGTGGTACGGCCTGCGTGACGGATTCGAGCAGCCGCGGGTGCTGACGGTCAGCCAGCTCGCCGACGCCTTCCGCGACGACAAGGACATGCACTCGGTCGCGCAGCTCTACGCGACCGATCACCTCGGCAAGCGCGACCTGACGTTGGCCCAGGTGCTGGAGCGGGTCATCGCCGACGAGCACGTGCCGTTCCTGGCCGCGATGCGCTACAAGGACTCCGGGCTGCGCAAACGCGCCCAGTGGGAGCACGTCTGGGAGCAGCAGCGCGAGGAAGACCGCACCGGCGAACGGCTCAACATCCCGGTGCCGCCGAAGTACACCTCCGCCGACTTCCGCAAGACCAGCTACTGGTCGCAGCGCGGCAAGCTCGACGTACCGAAGGAACGGTTCATCTCCTATCCCGGCGCCAGCCCGGACGCCGACCCGACGCTGCTGCTCGGCTGGGCCGGCTGGGACCACAAGGACCAGGCGCAGGCGTTGGTCAATCTGATCAACGACCGAACCCACGACGCCGGGTGGGGGCGTGATCGGCTCACCCCCTTGTTCGCCGGGCTCGCCGAGGTGATGCCTTGGGTCAAGCAATGGCACGGCGACTACGACGCAGAGTGGGGCGGCGTGCCGGCCGAGGAGTACCAGGCGTTCCTCGACAAGGAGCTGACCACGCACCAGCTCTCGACGCACGACCTGACCGCGTGGCGGCCCGTCACGCCGCGGCGCGGCCGCCGTAGCAGCACGAAGGATGATCAGCAGTGAGCGGAGCGGAAACGTATCTCCGGGACGTCCTCGACATCCCGGAATCGGTCCACGCGGGCGACTTCAAGATCGACCTGACCAAGGGGTTCGTCGAGACCGACGCCCGCGTCGCCGAGTACGTGGTGACGGACCAGCTCCGGCAGGCGTTCAGCAAGGCGCTGTCGATCGTGCGGGCCGCCGTGCGGGACGGCACCTCGCACGCCGCCTACCTGCACGGCTCGTTCGGCTCCGGTAAGAGCCACTTCCTCACGGTGCTGCACGCCGTGCTCAACAACGACCCGGTCGCCCGCGCCAAGCCCGGATTGCAGCCGGTCGTCGCGGAGCACGACGACTGGTTGCGCGGCAAGAAGTTCCTCATGGTGCCCTACCACCTGGTCGGCGCCACCGACATCGACTCCGCGATCCTCGGCGGCTACGTGAACACCGTCCGCCACGAGCACCCCGGCCGACCCACCCCGCCGGTCTACCGCGCTGATGCGATGCTCGCGGACGCTGCGCGGCAGCGGAAGTTCCTCGCCGACGACGCGAAGTTCGCGGAATGGTTGGGCAGCGCCGCGCCCGCCGCCGGCGACGATCTCGACGACCTGGACGTCATTGAAGGAACCAGCGTCAGCACCTGGACCACCGGTGAGCTCGACCGCGCGTTCAGCGCCCCCGCGGGCGACCCGGTGCGTGACGCGCTGGTCTCCGCACTGCTGTCCGGCCCCATGTCCTCCTACGTCCGCGGCGCTACCGGCGACGCCGAGGCGTTCATCCCGTTGGAGAACGGCCTTTCGGTGATCAGCCGTCACGCCCGGGACCTCGGGTACGACGGGCTGATCCTCTTCCTCGACGAGCTGATCCTGTGGCTGCAGGCGCACATGGCAGACCAGGAGTTCGTCAACACGCAGGTCAGCAAGCTCGTCAAGCTCATCGAGTCTGGCGATGCCGATCGAGCACTGCCGATCGTGTCCTTCATTTCCAGGCAGCGGGACCTGTCCAAGCTCGTCGGCGAGGACGTCACCGGCGCGGACGTGAAGAACCTGGAGGCGCAGGTGCAGTACCTGGCCGAGCGGTTCGACATCGTCTCCCTGGAAGACCGCAACCTGCCGGCGATCATCAAGGAGCGCGTCCTCAAGCCGAAGACCCCCGAGGCGGGCGCGGTGCTGGAGAACGCTTTCACCGCGATCGAGTCCACCAACTCCACCGTTCGTGACGTGTTGCTGGACGCCAACGGCGCCACCGGAGCCGATTGGAAGGACTTCCGCGACGTCTACCCGCTCTCCCCGGCGCTGCTCAACGTCCTCGTGGCGCTGTCCGGGGCGCTGCAACGCGAGCGCACCGGGCTCAAGCTGCTGCAGGAGATGCTGTACCGGCGCCGCGCCGACATGAAGCTCGGCGAGCTGATCCCGCTCGGCGACCTCTGGGACGTCCTCGGGGACGGCACCGGCGACGCCTTCACCGACCGCCTGCGCGAGGAGTCCGAGACCGCGCACCGCTTCCACGCTCGGGTCCGCGCGTACCTGCTGGAGAAGTACGGCAGCGAAAGCGACCCGCGGTTCGTCGCGGACGACCGTTTCGTCAAGACGCTGCTGCTCGCATCCCTGGCGCCCAACGTGCCCGCGCTGGCGCGGTTGACCGGGACCAGGTTGGCGGCGCTGAACCACGGCTCGATCCGCTCGCGCACCGTGGCTCCCGGCGCCATGGTGGTCAGCCGGATGCGCGAGCTGGCGGCGGAGTTCGGTGAGCTGCGCGCCGAAGGCGACGAGGATCCGGTGTTCCGGCTGCAGCTGTCCGATCTGGACATCGAGCCACTGCTGGATGCTGTCGGCGAACAGGACTCGGTCGGCGCGCGCCGCATCTGGACCAAGCGGCAATTGTGGAAGCAGCTCGGGATCCGCGACACCGAGGAGTTCGTGTGCGAACGCGAGGTCGTGTGGAAGGGCACGCGCCGCACCGTCGAGTTCGTCTTCGCCAACGTACGCGACAGCCACGACCTGCCGGACCTGCAGTTCACGCCGAGCGTGCCGGGCCGCATCCGCATCATCCTCGACTACCCCTTCGACCAGCTGGGGCACGCGCCGAGCGACGACTCCGGACGAGTCACCCGGCTGCGCCGCGAAGGGTTGGAGGCGGCCACCGTCGTCTGGCTGCCGCACTTCCTGTCTCGGCAGAAGACCAACCAGCTCGGCCGCTTGCTCAAGATCCAGTACCTGCTCGACCGCAACCGCCTCGACGACTACGCCGGTGAGATGTCGGCCGACAACCGGGTCAAGGTGCGCCACCAGCTGCAGGCCCAAGCCGACACGCTGGAGTCCCAGCTCACGGCTGGTTTGCACCAGGTTTACGGCATCTCTCGAGGCGATGAGGCGACCATCGGCGCACAGGTCGGCGACGAAGGCCACGTGCTGTCGCTGTTCCCCGGTCATACCCCACGGCTAGCGGCCGGGGCTGGCTTCGAGCAGAACGCGCTCACACTCGCCGACGGCCTGTTCGCCGCCCTGTACCCGAAGCACCCGAACTTCGACCCCACCGGCAACCGCAAGCCCGTCACCCTCGGCGAGCTGCGGACCGTACTGGGCTGGATCACGCGCGCGATGGAGGACGGACAGCGCCGCGTCGTGGTCGACCGTGCGCACCTGGCGCTGGTCAAGCGAATCGTGCACCCGTTGGAGCTGGGCGAGGTCTCCGACGGCCCGCTCAACGTCTCCGCCGAGTGGCGGCGCCGGATCGAGCAGGCGGCCGGGCAGCACGGCGCCAGCGGCGACTACACGGCCGAGGACATCCGCTCCTGGATCGAGGAACTCGGCTACACCGGGCTGGACAAACCGGTCAGCAACCTGATCATCGCGACCTACTCGCTCCTGGCCGACCGCGCGTGGGTGATGCACGGCTCACCCCTTCGGGAGCCCCCGGAACTGGACAAGATCGGCCCGGGCCACGCGCTGCGCGCGCAGGAGCTTCCCGGGGCAGACGAGTTCGCCACGGCGCGCAGCCGAGCGGCGGCCCTGTTCGGGGTGAACGTGCCCGACCTGCTGTTCGCGCGCAACGTCAACCGGCTCGCCTCCGACGTGCGTGAGCAGGTGGCGACGCTGGAGGGGGCGGTCAACAACCTGCGCCGCTCGCTGGAGGCGCGAGCCGACGAGCTGGGAGTATCCGCCTCCGCTGCCCGCGTCGCGGTCGCGCGCGACGCCGCCACGCTGCTTGCCCGGCTGTCGGCCACCCGTGAGGCCACCGCGGTCGTGCGTGAACTCGCAGCCGCTCGTTACGACGTGAGCGATCAGGTGCTGGGCAACGCGATCGCGACGGCGCCGCAGGTACTCGACGCCCTGGACCGGGTCGACTGGAGCCTCGTCGAGTCGGTGCGGCGATTCGTCGAGCGGGAGGACGCGGTCGGGGTCAAGGCGCGGCGGCTGCTGGAGGACATCCGCGATGCTGCGAGCGTCGACGAGTTCACGCGCTCGCTCGTCCCGGTGCTCGGCGGTGTTCGCCGCGCAGCCGTGGCGCTGGTCGAGGAGGCGGCGAGACTCGCTGCCACATCGGCGCCCACCGCACCCCCGACACCACCCACGCCCACTCGGGCCTCGGGGCAGCTGAGCTCGACGCCGGAGGCACCCCCGGTCGAGTCGCGAGTCGGCGAACCGGTGGGACGCCGGCCCGCGCCCTCCAGGCGTCGCATCGCCACCAGCGTTGTTGAGCAGGAGTTGACGAACATCCTGAGCGACCTGTCGGCGGAGATCCGGGAGTACGCCAAAGGCCATCCCGGCGTGGAAATTGTCCTGGACTGGCACATCGTGGGTGAGGACCAGTCGTGACCGCTGCGCCGCCGCACCTGAACCGGCGGATGATCGAAACGCTGCTCGCGGACTGGCTGCCCAAGGCCAAGCAGCGCCGCCTCGTGCTGATCTACGGCCGGTACGAGGAGGGGAGCAGCGAATTCACCGTCGGCGTCGCCGGGGATCGCAGGCGCGTGCACGTCACCGACCAGCACTCCGTTCTCGGACTCGTCGAGGCCTGGCAGCGGCACCAGGCCGAGCGTGATGGAGACGACCTGCTCGTGGTGACGACCAGCGTGGACGACGCCCAGCTCGGCTGGAACGTCCGCGGCTACGCACTCGGCCGGTCCACGCAGACCGTCGATCGGGCCCGGATCGTGGCGCAGCGGTTCGGCGCGACGGACCTCGACCCGCGGATCCGCACCGAACCGTGGCTGATCGACGCCTTGCTGGACGCCGAACCGCCGGGTGGATGGCCACGCAACGGCTCGGTGCTCACCCGCGATGCGGCGATGCGCGCGCTGATCGGTGCCAGGCTCGGCGGCGGCACGCTTCCCGAAGGGGCGCTCGATCCTGGGGCCCTGCTCACCTGGTCGCTGGAGCCGACCGGGCCGGACCGGTTCGCCCGGCTCTCGGAGCAGGAGCGCGCCGGCGTGGCCGACTGGCTGGCCGGAACCGTCGGCGAGGTTGCTCGCATCATCCTCCGCCTCGCAGCGGATGGGCGAGCAGCCGACGCGATGCCGCTGGGCTTGGTCGGAACGGTCGTCACGCGCCCGAACGCTTCCCCGGAGGACGCGCTCGCCTTCGGCGGCCTGCTGGCGGGGGTCCAGCCGCAGGTGCTGCGCGCGTTCACCGACGCCGTCGGGGGAACGATCGAGCGCTGGATCAGCGAGGCCGAGTCGGGCGGGCTGCTCGCTGCGGTGGCACGGGAGCGGGTAACCGCCGTCGCGGAGCGCGCCGATCAGCTCGCCGCAACCGTGAACCTCACCGAGGCGCTCCGGGACAGCCGGTTCCTGCCGTCCAGCCTCGCGAGCGCGCTGCGCGCGCTCGCCTCTGCCCTGTCACGCCCGCCCGCCAAGGGCGGTATCGGCGCCGTCGAGCGCGTGCTCGACGATGTCCGCAACCACGCGCTGGCGCGGTTGTACCCCGAACGCCTGCGAGCGGCGGAAATGGCGGTGCGGATCCATCGCTGGCTCGCCTCGCCGCTTCCGGACGTCACCTCCGTCGCGACGGCGGTGCGGAACCAGATCGCGGAGTGGGCCTGGGTGGATCGAGCACTGACGACGCTGTGGGTCGGTGACGCCGGCGGCAACCCCGCCGTCAGCCAGGCGTACCGGGCGCTGTACCAGGCTGCACGCGACCGGCGTGACCGGCTGGACGAGCAGTTCGCCACGCGGCTGGCGAGCTGGGTGCCGCGAGCTTCCAGCAACGACCCCGGCGGTTGCCTGCTCGTCGAGGACGTCCTCGACGCGATCGCCCGGCCGGTCGCGGGCCGCCGTGCGCCGCTGATCGTCGTTCTCGACGGCATGAGCACGGCGGTCGCCACCGAGTTCGGTGAGCAAGCCGCCGCCCGCGGGTGGCGGGAAGCCTCACCGCGGCAGGGAGAACGCCTCGCCGCGGTGACGGTGATCCCGTCGGTGACCCGCGCGGCACGTGCGAGCCTGCTCGCCGGCACGCTCAACGTCGGTGATCAAGCCGCGGAACGGGGCGGCTTCACCGCGTACTGGCGCAAGCACCGGCGCGGCGCGGCGCTCTTCCACAAGAACGACCTCGCGGGCCAGGCTGGTCACCGGCTCGCCGATGCGCTGGTCGACGCCCTCGCCGGCGAAGACGTCGTCGGCGTCGTGCTCAACACCATCGATGACGCACTGGACCACGGCAAGGAGGGCGAGCGCACGGGTTGGTCGATGCACGAGATCACCTATCTGCCCGAGCTGCTCGACGCGGCGCGCGGGTACGGGCGGCCAGTGTTGCTCGTCGCCGACCACGGTCACGTGCTGGAGCGGTCGGCCACCGACAAACCGCTGAAGGCCGCGGGCGTCGAGTCGGCGCGGTGGCGCGCCGGCGCACCAGGCGACGGAGAGGTTGAGCTCGCCGGTCCCCGGGTGCTGCTCGGCGGTGGACGGGTCACCGTTCCATGGCGCGAGGACGTCCGCTACACCTCCCGGAAGTCCGGCTACCACGGGGGCGCATCGCTGGCTGAAATGGTCGTGCCCGTACTGGTGCTGCTGCCGTCCGACGAGCTCCTCCCGGCCGGATGGCACGTGCTCTCGCCGGAGGCCGTGATCCCTGCCTGGTGGGAGCAGCAGCGCGCCTCGCTGCCCGAGCCCACCGCCCCCGTCCGCGGACCGGGCAGGCGCAAGGCAGAACCGGAACCGGCGATGTCGCTGTTCTCCGTGGAGGAGCCCGTCGAATCGATCGGTGCGCGGGTCGTCGCCACCGACGTCTACGCGGCGCAGCGCGCGTTCGTGCCCAAGGCTCCGGACAAGCAGATCGTGGCGACGGTGATCGACGCCTTGTTCGACGCCGACGGGTCCCTCTCACTCAGTGCTGTTGCGGAGCGTGCGGGTCGAGCGGCGCGTCGTCCCGAGTTCTTCGCCGCCACCCTACAGCGGCTGCTGAACGTCGACGGCTACCCTGTGTTGTCACTGCGTGACGGGGACCGTAATGTCAAGCTCGATCGCGAGATGCTTCAAGCGCAGTTCGGAGTTCGAGTGTGACGACCGGTCAGGCGAGTGAGGTGCGCCGGCGCGAGGCGGTCGACGCCCTGCGGCGCGGCACGGTGCCGCGCTCGGGCCTCGACCTGCTCGCTGTCGGTCTGGACCGCTTCGCCGCCGCCATGGACGAGGACCTGGACACCGTGGCCCGCGGCGGGGCCGCGTTCCACGCCGTGCGCGGTGAGTACGGCTCGGGGAAGACCTTCTTCACCAGATGGCTGGCTGAGCGTGCGAAAAGACGTGGTCTGGCGACCGCAGAGATCCAGATTTCGGAGACCGAGACGCCGCTGCACCGGCTGGAGACGGTCTACCGGCGCCTCACCGAGCGGCTGACCACAGCCACCCATCAGCCCAGCGCGCTGCGCGCGGTCGTCGACTCCTGGCTCTACACCCTCGAAGAGCAGGTCATGGAGACCGGCGAGGTCGCCGAGGACGACGAGAAGGTGCTTTCGGCCGAGGTGGAGCGGCTGATGGAGCAGCGCCTCGCCGATGTGGCGCGCACGACTCCCGCATTCGCCGCCGCCCTGCGCGGTTACCAGCACGCCGTGACAGCCGGCGACCACGCCACCGCCGAGGCGCTCATCGCCTGGCTCGGCGGGCAGAAGTCGGTGGCGGCCTCGGCCCGCCGGGCGGCCGGGGTGCGAGGCGACCTCGACCACTTCGGCGCGCTCGGATTCCTGCAAGGGCTGCTTACCGTGCTGCGCGACTGCGGCCACCCCGGGTTGCTCATCGTGCTGGACGAGACCGAGACGCTGCAGCGGGTGCGCGGCGATGTGCGCGAAAAGGGCCTCAACGCGCTTCGGCAGCTGCTCGACGAGATCGACGCCGGCCGCTTCCCTGGACTCTTCCTCGTGATGACGGGGACTCCGGCGTTCTTCGACGGGCAGCAGGGTGTGCAGCGGCTACCGCCACTGGCCCAACGACTTGCCACCGACTTCGGCACCGACGCCCGGTTCGACTCGCCGCGCGCCGTGCAGCTGCGTCTTCTCGGCTTCGATCTCGACCGGCTCGTCGAGCTGGGGCAACGGGCGCGAGACCTGCACGCGAGCGTGGCACGCCACCCCGAGCGCATCGGGGCCGTGGTCGACGACGGCTACCTGCGGGACTTGGCCTCGGCGCTGACCGGGCAGCTCGGCGGCAAGGTGGGTGTCGCGCCACGACTGTACCTGCGCAAGCTGGTGGCGGACGTGCTGGACCGCGTCGACGAGTTCGAGGACTTCGATCCTCGGGCGCACTACGCCTTGACCGTGTCGGGGACGGAGCTGACCGAGTCCGAGCGCAACGCCGCCGCGAGCGCCGACGACGTCGAGCTGGACATCCCGTGACGCAGGCCCTGGCGCGGCTGCATCCCGCGCTGGTGCACCACATCGTCAACACCCTGGGCTGGCGCTCGCTGCGACCGCTGCAGGAGCAGGCCATCGAGCCGGTCCTCGAGGGGCACGACGCGGTGCTGCTGGCCCCGACCGCGGGCGGCAAGACCGAAGCGGCGTGCTTTCCGTTGCTGAGCGCGATGGAAGAGCACCGTTGGACTGGGCTGTCGGTGTTGTACGTGTGCCCGCTCAAAGCGTTGCTGAACAACCTGCTGCCGCGGCTGGAGACCTACGCCGCGTGGCTCGGCCGGCGCGTGGCGATCTGGCACGGGGACGTCACGGCCGGCGCTCGCCGGGCGGTGCTGCGCGACCCACCCGACCTGCTGCTCACCACGCCGGAGTCGCTGGAAGCGATGCTGGTCAGCGTCAACGTCGACCACGCGCGGTTCTTCGCCGGTGTGCGCGCGATCGTGGTCGACGAGGTGCACGCGTTCGCCGGTGACGACCGGGGGTGGCACCTGCTCGCCGTGCTCGAACGTCTCACGCGGATCACCGGCTCGCCCATCCAGCGGATCGGGCTGTCAGCGACCGTGGGCAACCCGCGGGAGCTGGTGACCTGGCTCCAGGGGGCGAGTCACGGAACGCGTGAGGGCAGGGTGGTCGCCCCCGACGTCAAGCCGGCCCTCGGGGCGATTCCGCCCGGCGAGCTCGAGATCGACTACGTCGGGTCGGTGCACAACGCGGCGACGGTGATCGCGGCCTTGCACCGGGGCGAGAAACGGCTGGTGTTCTGCGATTCCCGGCAGCTGGTCGAGGAGATCGGTGCTGCTTTGCGGGAGCGCGGCGTGACGACGTACCTGTCGCACGCATCCTTGTCATTGGACGAACGCAGACAAGCCGAGCAGGCGTTCGCCGAAGCGCGGGACTGCGTCATCGTGTCGACATCCACCTTGGAACTCGGCATCGACGTCGGTGATCTCGACCGGGTCATCCAGATCAACGCACCGTCCACAGTGGCGTCCTTCCTGCAGCGGCTAGGCCGCACCGGTCGCCGATCGGGGAGCTCGAGGAACTGTCTCTTCCTCGCCCTGAACAAGGATTCCCTGCTGTGGGCATACGCACTGGTCTTGCTGTGGAGCCGCGGGTTCGTCGAGCCGGTGCACGCGCCGCCCGAACCGCGTCACATCGTTGCGCAGCAGATCCTCGCGTTGTGCCTGCAGGAGCCCTCGGTCGGCAGCAGGCTGTGGAGCGAGGCGTGGAACGGACTCGCTCCGTTCGACCGCAGTGCCGAGCCGATCAAGCGGCACCTCCTCGCTCAGGGCTTCGTCGACCAGGACGGTGAGCTGTTGTTCATCGGCCTGGAGGCTGAGCGCCGGTTCGGCAGGCAGCACTTCATGGGCATGACCGCGGTATTCACCGCTCCACCGCAGTTCACCGTGTTCGAAGGGCGCCGCGAGATCGGCCGGACGGACCCGGCGTTGCTCACCGAAAAGGTCGACGGTCCCCGCCTTCTGCTGCTGGGTGGCCGCAGCTGGAAGGTGACCTGGACCGACTGGAAGCGCCGCCGTTGTTTCGTGGAGCCCGCCGAGGCGGGAGGTCGTGCGCGCTGGATGACACCCGGCATCGGCGGTGTGGGGTTCGACCTGTCCCGTGCCGCGCGCGATGTCCTGCTGGGAGAGGATCCGCCGGTGAAGTTGACCCAGCGGGCGGCGCGGGTGATGGCGGAGCTGCGTGAGAGGCGGCTCGACGTCGTGCACCCAGGTGGCACGGTGATCAGCCGCCAAGGCCTCGACGTGCGGTGGTGGACGTGGGCGGGATTCCGCGCCAACGCGACCCTCGCGGCAACACTGGGGGAGCTGGTCGACGAAAAGCAACGGTTCGACGACGTTTCCGTCCGCCTCCGGTCCGATCTCACCAGGGAGATTTGGCAGGCTGCCACCGCTGACGCAGCCGAACGATTGTGCTTGCCAGATGTCGACGAGCGGGCACTGGCCGGGCTGAAGTTCAGCGAAGCCTTGCCGCGCCGGCTCGCCGTGGCCACGTTGGCGGCGCGGCTCGCGGACTTGGATGCGGCGGCGAAGGTGCTCAAGGAACCCGCTCGGTTTGCGATCGGTTCTCAGGTGTGAAGACCAAGCCCTTCTCATCCAATGTGCGCCAGAAGAATCGCGACGGCACACAAGATAAGTGGACCGCCAGGGCATGCGGCATCTACCCGGCGCTTGGTCCTCGACGGCTCTGCTGGTCGGCCGGCCTGTTTCCCGCGAACGGGTCCGTGCTGCCAGCCGCACGAGTCGATCTAAGATGACCGGGTGCTTGGCCCAGGGCAGCAATATGATCTTGCCGTGTCGTTCGCCGGGGCGCAGCGTGCGCTGGCGAGGCAGTTCGCACGTGAGTGCGAGTCGCTGGGGCTTGTAGTCTTCTTCGACGAGAATGTCACCGAAGAGATGTGGGGCCGCGACTTCATCACGGAGTTTCGGCGTGTCTACGGCGGTGAGCTGGCCCGGTACGTCGTGCCATTCCTGTCCGTGGACTACTTCAACAGCGGCTATCCGATGGACGAGTTCTATTCCGCGACCGCGTACGCCATCCAGCGCGGGGACGACCCTTACGTGCTGCCGATCACTGTGGGTGACGTCGAGATCCCGGAGAAGCTACTGCGGTCCTCGATCGGCTATCTCCGCTCGGAGGACTACTCGGTGGAGCAACTGGCGCACATTGCCGCCAAGCGCGTGAAAGGTTCGGGCGACGGCGCGGCAGCACCTGCGCCGACGCCGATTCCCGCGCTCCCGCTGCCGAAGGTGCCGCCGGCTGACTTCAGCGCGCTCGGCACTCTGGAATCGGGGCTGATCACGCTTGGGGAGCGCTTCCACCAGGCCAAATCGTCGCTCGCGCGGTTCGGGTACACGTGTCACGTGCGCACGGGCGACAGCTCCCTCGAAGTTCGAGTCGAGTCGCGGGGCCGCCGGGTCTACGGGCTGAAGGTTCAGCTGGAGGACCGGCTCGGCGGCGACCGCCTGACGATGTCCCGCGGGTGGCCCGACCGGCCAGGCAGCGGGATCAACGCGTGGGCGGCCGTGGAGTGGGACGCGACAACCGGCGAAGGGCGGTTCAGGTTCAGCGACTTCGGCCGCACGACGCCGAATCGGCTGTTGTCAGCCGATGAACTCTTCGATCTGCTGTGGCAGAACGTCATCGAAATTATCGAGCAGACGCACGGTAGCCGGGCGTAGGGCTGGCGGCTGTCGGCGCCCGCGCTGTCGTGGTTCAGTCGACAGGAGGCGGGAACTCGAATGGCTCGTCCATGTCGTTCTGGTTCGCTTTCTCGGCAGCGGCGAACAGTGCATTGACGAGGTCGGGATCGCCGACGTGAGCGAGCAGGTCGCGTTCGCCCGCGCCGAGTATCGCGTTCGCGGTATCGAAGCCGTCCCGCGCAAGATCGAGGCAGGCTTCCCGGTCGAGACGCCGGGGCATGTGCCGCAGGACGGGCACCAGGCCGGCGGGGACACCGAGCTCGAGTTGAGCTGGAAGGATTTCGGGTAAGGTGCCGAGGTCGGCGCCCCGATGGACGACCATCGCGATATCGATCACCGCCTCGATGACGTTGCTCGTCCGCCGAGCGGCCTGTTCGACGGGACCGGTGCTGGTCACCGCGACGAATTGGTGCTCGACAAGCTCGCGTTCGATCATCGGAAGTGCCACGCCATGGCTCCAGCGCAGGCAGGCGAGGCTTCGCCGGGCCCGTGCCGCTCCGGCGCTTTGCGGTTCATAGTCGCCGAGAAGCCGGTCCAGCATGGGCTCGGCGATGTTCTGGAACCGCAATTTCTGCTGCAGGGCCTGCCACTCCTTGCGCCAGTGACCGGCCGGCAGCGAGAAACGCATGTCCAGGAGCTCTTCGGTGAGCTGTGCTGCGGCGATCAGGGTCATCCTGTTCAGCTGGGTGGCCCCCACCGCACGCAGTGCCAGGGCGACGACGATGACCGAGTCGACGCTGAGGCCGCTACGTAGGGCGACCTTGCCCAGGGCCGTGAGCACGTAACCGCCTTCGGCTGACCTGATCAGTCCTTCGTTGACGAGGTCGGTCATCGCGTTGGAGACCTGGCTCGAGGAGAAGGTGTGGACGGAGAGCCCGACAACGTTCAGGTGCGCAGCGAACGTCCACGTCAGGAACGCGTTCACATGGGCAGCCGTCACGGTGCTCAGGTCCGAGGCCGGGCCGGCAAAGGAGAAGAGGATCAACGAACGGAGGTCATGCCCAGGTAACCGGGACCGCACCGGCTCTGGAGCCGCAGTGATGTAGCTGCTCCACTTCTGTTCCGCGTCGACGGAGCCGTATGCGATCAGGACCGACCGGCCCTTGCGGGCGATGCCGGTACGGCCTGCCCGCCCGGCCATGTTTCGGTACTCCGCCACGGTGTACGGCCGCTCAGGTTCGCCTGGGTGGCGGAGGCGGTGGATCACGACAGCATCGGCGGCGAGGTTCAGCCCTTGTGACAGCGTGGTGGTCGCGACGATGACGCGGATTTCGCTTTCGTGATAGCGAAAAGCCCGCTCGACCGCGAGCCTGGCATCTTCCCCGAGGTCCGAGATGTGAAAGGCGACTCCGCCTTGCAGACATCGCAGGAGCTCCTCGACCAACCGGCCATGACCTCGTCCGCTGAGCGCTGCGATGGTTGCGGCGGCAGCCGGGCGGCCGAGTTGGCTCGCGAGCGTCCCGGCGAACCGGATGGCCTCACCACGCGTTGCCGTGAACACGATGACCTGGTCACCGGCCTCATCCAGTGCGCGCACGACGCGGGACAGCAGAGTGTCCTCCTCACCTGCCGGAGCGAGCTGCGCAATCTGTTCGTGGCGGTTCTCGTCGAGGTGGCGGTATGTGCCATCCTCGGTGACAACGCCCTCCAACAGCGGGACGTCGCGGTGGGTGCTGGACACCAGCTGTGCGCCGAGCCATTCGGCTAGTTCCTCGGCCTCGCCGAGCACGGCGGACAGACCGATGATCTGAGGGACCGGCCCTGTCCGGCGCCGGAGCCTGACCCACGTGAGCAGCAGTTCCAAGCCTGGGCCGCGGTCGGGCAGCGTCAATGTCTGGATCTCGTCGATGACGAGCACATTGGTCATCGACAGCAGCTTCGGGCGGCCCGAAAGCATAGCGCTGAACTTCTCGTAGGTCAGGATTGCGACATCGAAGTCGCCCATGACGAACGCCCTCGTCTGATCCCGCAGTTCGCCGGTGACCCGAATGACGCGAACACCCGCGGCTGAGTAGGTGTCCTGGAAACGGTCGTACTGCTCGTTCACCAAGGCGCGAGTGGAGAGCAGGAAGACCGCGCGACCGCCGTCCGCAACGGCACGAAGTGCGGCGAGCTCGCCGACCAGCGTCTTGCCGGCCGAGGTCGGCGCGCTGACCAGCACGTTGCCACCGTGAAGAATCCGTCCGTCGTTGATCGCACGGAGCTGCAACTCGTTCAGGCGCGGATAGCGTTGTTCCCATGCGTTGATTGCCTGGTCGGGCACGCCCATCCCGGAGAGTGAGGAAAAGGCCGGGGTGGCGCGCCGGGGAGCGGCGTCCTCACCGATCGCCTTGAAGTTCGCTCCAGGGACAAGGATCGGCAACGAGACGTGCATCATCCGTCCGCTGACCACGGGGTTCTGGTGCGCCGCACCATGGATGGGCGGATGCGAGCGGAGCCGGCTCGAGACGTGGTCAGCCAGTTTCCACAGGGGGACGCGGTCACCGTCGCGGACCGCCGGATGGCCGCGCAGACCCTCCAACAGGTATTGGGTGAGGAGACCGTGCCGGAACTCGCCGCTCTCCCGAGCCTCTTGGTCATCTCCGGCTGCGGCAATGACGAGCATGCCGTCGTCGGCGACCGACTCCAGCGCCCTTCTTGGACCGTGTACAGCATCTCGGCGATTGGGCTCGCGCAGAACCTTGGCTCCTGCCCGGCCGGAGAAACAGCAGTCCAACACGAGCACGACCGCTTCCGCCTTGATCTCACGCGCCAAGTCGAACAGCTGATCGAGGCTGAGTGCGGTCTCCGCAAGGCGGTTCGGCTCGGCGTCCCGGGTGGCGAGGAAGCCGTCGTGCGTACCGTGCCCGGAGTAGGTGACCACCACGATGTCCTGCTCCGTGCTCGACGCACGTAAGTGTCCGATTTCTGTCGTCAATCTGTCCTTGGTTGCTGCCGCGTCGAGTATTACGGTGGCCTTCGACTTGAAGGTGTCCGAGAAGAGGGCGTGCAGGGCGAGTGCGTCCTTTTTCGCGTACTTCAGCTGACCGAACGCAGGCGACTCATAGTTGTCGATACCGACGAAGAGGCCATGAAATTTTTGCTCGTACTCCACGGAACGACACGATAGTCCAGTCCAAGCGGCAGAGAAATCCCGTTGTCCCGCTCTCCCAGTTTGAGGAAACTTCCTGAATGGTTGCGTGGAAAGCGCCGGCCGGAGTAGCTGGCGATGCACACTTGTGGCGACTTCGTCCTCACGATGTGCGGCAGGCTGGGCAGGGGTGTCCTCAGCGCCGTGCGATGGGGGTGAGGCCCGCATTGCGCGTGGAGTCCGTGGCTCCTGTTGTACGGCATGCCGGAGCTACCACAGCGTTGGGAAGGGTGCTGGACCACGTCGAGCACGACGGCCTCACCGTCGAGAAGGCGTTGGAACGGTGGCGGCAGTACACCGACCGGACGCCGCCGATGTTGGTCGGCTGGCTCACCACGGCGGCGCGGCATTACCTCAGCGCGTCTGCGGACATTGCCCGCCAATGGACGCCACCGGACAGGGCAACGCCGACACCCGTGTCGCGCAATTGGGGTCGCCGTCGCCGGTTCCTTGACGGCGATGGCGCGGCAGTGGTGCACGAGGAGGTGGTTTCAGGCCGCCGCTTCGAGGGAGGTGGCGTTCGTGAGCTGCGACTGCTGCGCACCGGATCGGTACGGGAACGGCCCCGTGACGAGGCCGAGATCGCACTGGCGGCCGCCGTGGTGGCGGGCGGCGGCCTCGTGCTGAGCGGGATGTGGGAGAAGCGGCTCCTGACCTTGCGGACGGCCATTCCGCCGCGGCGGGTACGGATCGTGGAGATCGGTTGCTCCGACGGCACCAGCAACGTCCTGTTCGATGGCACCGCACAGGAGGCCCACGAGAAGTACGCGCGTGATGCGGCCGCCGCGGTGTCCGCCGTTGCCTCAGGCTCCGGCTACCGACCGGGTGCCGACTGCGGTGATTGCGACTTGATCGGGCTGTGCCCGGCGGTGCCCGTTCGACCAGGGCTGCTCGGAGTGGACGGCGCAGGCTTGCCCCGACGTTCCTGGTCGCTGTCGACCGGACGGTCGTTCGACGATTGTCCTGCCCGGCTGGTGGCTGAACGGCTGTTCCTGCCACGTGAACGTGCGGCGGAGGACAGCGACTACACGCGGCGCGGGCAGGCCGTTCACGCGTGGCTGGAAGACTTGCATCGAAGGGTGCCGGTACGCGTCTGCTCGCCGGACGAGGTTCCGTCCACGCCAGACAATTGGAGCGCTGGCCGGTGGTCGGTCACCGGCGCCCAGGCGAGGCTCGGCGTGCAGATGATCGCAGATCACGCGCTCACCTGCCCGTTGGACGGTCCGGCCGGTCACGTCGAGGCGCACCCGGAGCAGCCCATCGTGGTGTTCGACCAGCAGGCCAACGTCGTGGTCGTAGCGAAGGTCGACCTGCTCTACCGCGCCGGCGATGCCTGGGCGGTCCGCGAGACGAAAACAGCCTCGGTGCTGGACGAGAGCGACCTCTTGACCCAGTTCCCCCAACTGGCTCTGGCCGTTGTCCTCGCCGCGGAGGACGGACTACGACCGGGAGAACGCGTGGGTGTCGAGCTGGAGCGGCTGAGCGCATCGGGCCCGGTCGTGACGGAGTTGGATGTCGACGACCCCGAATTCGTCGCGGCGGCGAAGGCGGTTGTCACGGCCCGGGTCGAGGGCTGGCACTCCACGCCGGCGCTCACGGCGAAGGCAGGCAAGGTCTGCAAGACCTGTCCCTTCGGCAAATGGTGCCCGGAGAGGAAGTCATGAGCGAGAGCGCTCTGGGAGCGCACTATACGGATGAGCCCTGGCAGCGGTTGATCGCCGCCGCGTTGCGAGCCGCCTACGCCTGGACGGTTCGCGAGGTACGTGGAAACGCGGCCATGCGGGAGATCGCCAGGATGACTGGCGTCGTGATGGAGGTCCACGGGCCTGGCCGAGGCCCGGTCACGCCCGCAGCGTTGATTGAAAGCCTCCACACGCCGCTGCGTGGTCTGCTCGTGGGCATACCGCAGGAGGCAGCGGAACTGGCCGACATCGTGCTGCTGAATGGAAATGGCAACCTGACTGAGCGTGCCTACGACCTCGTGTGTGAGCATGTGGTTCCGCTGAGGGAGGCTGCTGGCGCGCAGCCATGGCTCCCGACATGGGTCACGATGAACTCCGACCAGATCCGGCATCGGGCGTTCACCGCGATGATTGCCACCACGGACCAGGACGAGTACGTGGCTTCACGGAAGTTCCTGGTCGAGCACCCGGCGGGTGGCGAGCAGGAATTGGTCGAGCAGCGTGACCGGATCGGCGGAGTCCGGCTGGCCGGTGGCAGCTACCAAACTATCCCGGAGGGGCAGGTCTACCGAGATTCCGACCATCGAGGCTGGTGGTGGCCGTGTCCGGACTGCAAGTGGCCGATGGCGGTTTCGGGGAGCGGCACCGTGCGGTGCCGGTACCGGCCCCACAGCGCAGTATTCGACCTGCTGCCCGGGACGCGGCCGAAGCTCCGACGGCGTGACGACGGACCGCGCGCTCCATTGCCGACCGGCCGGACCGTGGACGGCGCGAAATGCGTCGATGCAGGGGTATGGCGTTTCGTGGTAGTGACTGGGATAAGCGAGCTGAGGATCGCAGCGGCCGCCGAGCGCGCCAAGGCCGAGGTGCGGCTCTGGCCTCTTCTCGATCGCTACGACCTGTCGATCGAGGCCGCCAGTGAGAAATTCACGGTCGACGTCAAGGAATGCCTGTCGCTCAGCTCTCTCATCAACCGTCTGCGGACGAGACCGCCGAGCGCTCGCATCCTGTTGCCGAAGTCGTTCGAATGGCAGTTGGAGCCGTTGGTGGACGCGTTGCCCGGACTCACCGTCACCACCGAGGCAAGATTCCTGAGTCAGATCCGCGCCGCCGTGAGGAAGTCCCGATGACGAACAAGGGCAAGGTGCTGCCCCGCATCATCACCGCGGCGATCGGTTTGGCCGCGAGGCACTTTCCCGACGCTGCGGACGGTGGCGAGGTGACGGTTGCGCGGGATTACGTGCTGTACGTGCTGGACGGTCACGTTACCGACTGGGTTCGGTGGCGAACGCGGCTCTCCGATGCCGACGCCATGCGGTTCGCCCGACTGTTGCGCATGCGTACCAACCAGCTGGCCAATGCCGACATGGCGCGACGCGTGCTCGACGAGCTCCTGCTGAACGCCGAGATCCCTGGCTGCGCGCCGGCCGACGATTATGCCGTCACGGACAATCCCCGCATCGTCGTCAGTCCCGGCATGCCACTGGCCGCTTTCATCGACCAAGCCTTGACCGAGCTCGACCAGCTGTATGTGGCGAACCGAAAACCACTTCCGCCTGCTACGAGGGGCAACTACACGACGACGACACGAATCGTGGGCGTCGACGGAGCTGACCAGACCTACGTCGACTTCCGCTACCGCATCGAGGCTCATCACGAGGAGCCCGATCGTCCGCTGCCGCGGATCGCCGACGCGCCCCCTCGCGCGGAGGTCGTGGTGCACTTTCCCGAACTCGAACACATCGCCGTTCGCCTCGACAAGGTACTGGACGACGTTGATTCCGACGGTTACCGCGCCAAATCGGTCCGGCGCTTTGAACAAGAGGTGCGCGACCGCGCGGGCGACAAGATCAAGGAGCTCGACCTTGCTGCCGGTGAGCTCAACGAACTGCTCGCCTACACGGGGTTCGGCAAGTCAGTAGTGCTGATCGAGAGCTTCGCGTGCTGGGCGGCGCAGAACAACATCCCAGTCGCGTTCGTACTGCCGACCAACGCGGACGTCGTCAACGCCACGTACCAGATCGGGGAGGCCCTGAAGGCACTCGGTACCGTGGCCTCGGTCGTGCCGTTGGTCTCACCGCGGTCCTTGATCCGGGTGGCGGAGACGGCGGCAGCACGCGCGACGGATGGTGGCCCGCCGGCCGATTGGATCTGGGAACGGTTCGGCTATGGCTGTGCGCTCGCGGCGGTCGCTTCGAACGAGAAGTCCGTCGACGGCTGGGTTCCGGGCCGCGAACCGTGTGCGACGTTGCGCCAACCGGTCCCGAACCGCAAGGACAGGACGATGTCCTGCCCCTGGCGGACAACCTGCGGGCGCTACCGTGCGGCACGCGAGGCCTGCACCGCGGACGTGATCGTGACTTCGCATGCGAACCTGCAGCTCGGCATGCTGCAGACCCCGGTCCACGACGGCTTCGGGCGCAATGACAGGGTCACTGTGGAGGAGTTGTTGCTTCGACGATGCCAGGTGGTGGTCATCGACGAGATCGACGCGTTCCAGCGGTCGATGATCGAGCAGTCCGGCCGCGGCCTCGTGCTCGACCGAGGTGGGCGGATCAACACGCCCTTGCGTAGGCTGGACCAGGACTTCGGCGCGGCCTTCGGCTCATTGAGCGATGAAGTCGATGCGAGTGTCCGCGACGCATATTTCGTGTTGCGCTACCTCGCAGAGACCTATGTCAGCCACCTGCGGTACGAGCGATTGGGCGCGGCGGTGCGCAGCAAGAAGCGCAAGAACCGGTCGCGTGGCCCCGCCAGGGACTGGATCGTTCCCCAACGCTGGGACAACGAACTGGCCAACCGGTTGTTTGGGCAGCCGTTCGACGCCGATCCCACCGACGAGCAGATGCGGTTGTACCGGTCGGTGTTCCCCGATCAGCCGGCACCTGAGCCGGAAGATCCGCCCAAGTACCAGGAGATGCGCGACCTGCTGCAGGAGGTCGTGACCAACGGCCTCGGCGGGCAGGCGATCGCCGCCGCGCGGGCGAAGCTCGCCGAGTTCTTCGACCTGGTAGCCGAGCACGATCAGGCGCTCGTCGCGAACCAGGTACTGCGCAGGACGATTCTCGAGCGGATCCGCTGGTCGTTGCATAGCCTGATGGCCAACAACGCACAACTGGTCGACATCGGAGTGGAGTCGGCTCAGCACATCGCCGATGCTCTCGGAACCTACGGCAGGTGGCGGGTCATGCCGACGGGACCGCTGGGGCGTCTTGTGTTCGCGTTCACCGAGTATCACGACGACAGCGGCAATGAACCAGCGCAGCTCTCCACCGCCGCTTTCGGCGGCGACCCGCACCTGTACGCGACCAGTCTCGGCGACATCACGGCGATGGCCCAAGCTCGGACAAGGCGAATCGTGCTGGGCATGTCCGCTACGTCGTGCTTCCCGCACGCGCCCCACAGCCACTTGCATGTCTCGCCGAAGTGGTGGGTCGCTGACGACGACAACAACAAGAGCAACGAAGACGACGGAAAGGTGAAGGTCGTCGCTGAGAGGATCGCCGACAAAGCTGGGCGCGTGCTCAAGGTATCAGGGTTGGATGGTAAGGATCGGGCCGACGCGCTCGTCCAGATGTCCACTCTGTTGTGGCCCAAGTTGGACGACGAGCTGCGGAGTCTGTTGGTGGAGGATCGCGACCGCGCCAGGGTTTTGCTCGCCACCACGTCCTACGACGGAGCCCGGCAAGTCGCGCAGGGGCTGGCGAACGCCGGTGTGCCTGCCGGCCGGGTCTGCTTGGCTGTTCGCCCACGCAGCGATGAGGACACCGGTTCCGCTATTCGAAACGGGCAGTGGTGGGAGCTGCCTGCCAACCGGCTGGAGAGCTTTCCCGGCATTGGAGGAGCCGACATTCTGATCGCACCACTTGCGCGTGTCCAGCGCGGTGTGAACATCATTGGCGCAGGCGACCGTTCCGCGGTCGGGTCGGTCTGGCTGCTCGTCCGCCCCATCCCGCTCATCGACGAGCCCGCCGAGCTGCTCGCACACATACAGGCGAGAGCGCTCACGTGCCACCCGGGGCCATCTGGTGACCCGCTGGGACTCCTTGAGGAACGACGAAAGACCGCGGGCACCTACTTCGAGCAGATCGTGCGCAGGCCCCCGTACTTCCGCTGTCAGCCGCGGGAAGTGAAACTCGGCGTGGCGGCCGAGATCGTCGTCGGTGCGATCCAGCTCATCGGGCGGGCGCGGCGAGGTGGCACGGCCGCAGTGCTGCACCTCGTGGACGGCGCATTCACTGACGGTTCCACCGGTACCAGCTTCGCATCGCTGATCAGGGGCCTGCGCGACGAGTGGAGGGCCGGCGGCGTATTGAGTGCGATGGAGCAGTATTACGGCAGAACGCTGCGCGCTTTCTTCGAGTTCGCGGATCGACCGGAAACTGGAGATGAGTCTTGCTGATCAGCCTTGCTTACCGCGTGCCCCCCGCGCATCTGAACGAGGTCTTCGGTTCGATAACGGCTTATCCTCTCACCGAGGAGTTCCTCGACGCTTGGAAAGCAATTCCGCACAGCGACACGGCGTGGGGACCTCAGTACGCGAGTCTTGCCCGCGGCCTCACCTCCGCCACCGGCAGGCCGGTGACGTTGTTCGGTACGTACGACCTCGACGAGACCGAGCGTGCGAACGGGAAACGCATGTTGCTGCTCACTGACGACGGCGAGATGGATTACCGGCTGCGGATCGCGATGAACGCCTGGGAGCGACACGTCCGGGGCGGTGCCGACGTGGCGACGATCGCGCCGCTGCTGCCCGATCCCGAACGTGCACGCCCGTTCTCCGAATTCATCAAACGACGAGCACGGGAGGTGCCGGAAGCGGCCAACTGGGTATTCCGCACCGGAATGTGGCGAATCATGCGGGCTCTTGCCGAGCAACCTCTCGCCATCGACGGGCGCGCACCACTCCCACTGCGAATGGACACCAGCGGTGGGCTGGTGGCGTGGGACGACGAGGACCTCATCGCCAACGGTAAGCGGACGGCGTTCAGCATGCTGCGGATCAGCGGTCGCTTGGTCACCAGGGCGGGTGTCGAAGATCCCGTCCTCTGCTTCGACGCGCACCTCACCCGGATCTCCCCGAAGGGGGCTTGGGCGAACAACGTGTGGATCGAACCTGTCGACGCCCGGCGGCCGATCCTGCACCTTCCCATGAAGTACGAGGTGGACAGGAGAACAGGCGTCAGGAGGGTGACGCTTCACCCGGCAACCGCGACGATATACCAGGCGTGCGGACTCGACCCGCTGGAAATCCCCGATGAGCTGCCCGACCGGCCGGGCACAATCCGGCCCCAGCTCTGGCGCAGCCGCTTCCACTCGCTGGGTAGCGGGCCCGGCCCGCGTCTCCTGATGAGGCTGCACGAGCACATCACGGCTACGCTGCCGGAGGTTGTGCCGCTGCGTTATCCGGTGGACAAGTCGATCACCCTTGCGAAGAGGATTCTGAAGTACCCGAAGGGTGGCCTGCCGGTCGCCGCGGTGGGGCCGAGTGGATACAAGCGCGTGACGATTGCCTGTGTCTACCGGACTGCGGACGCGCGGCAACGGATGCTCGCTGAGCTGGCGGAGCTCACCGGCGTTTCCGTCACGCCTCAGCATGGGGAACCTCCGTCCGCAGTCAACGAGCGGCTGGACGTGGCCGCGTGCCACTGCCCGGAGCTGCTGGACCACAACACCGTGAACCGTGCTGCTCGGCTGGACGAGCTTCCACACAGTGAGGGGGAGGATCACCTGGTTGTGGGGTGGCTGGAGACCGAGTACCACCCGGAAGTAGAGCTCGATCGTGACGCGAAGCCGCACCTGCGCAGGCTGCTGGGCCATCGCGGGATCCCCACGCAGTTCCTGGCAACGGAGCCAGTGAACCTGCCTGAGCACGCCGAGCCACGCACTGTCGAGCAGCGCAAGCATGCCGCGCGCGCCGCTCTGCGCGACTTGCTCAGGTCCGCTGGGTTAGTCGACGGACGGCTGCTCCGGGCGATCGCGGACCCGGAGCTCCCCAGCCCGGTCGACCGGCCTGTTCTCCTGGTCGGGGTTCACGTGCGAGCGCAGCAAACGGAACCCGGTGGCAGACCATTGGTGGTGACGATGAGCGCGCTGCACGTTGATCCCGGCGACCTTGAAGCTTGCCGCGTCCTCATGTACAGCGACAAGGGGCGGTCGTGGTGCCGGGCCGGCGAAGCGACCGCGGGATTCCACTCCGGATCGATTGGAACTGCGTGGCTCGGTCGTTCGAAGGAGAAAGCGGAGAGAACGCGGGCGGAGATCGAGCGGCGGTTGTGCGAATTGGTCGCCGGTGATCTCGCTGATATGCCGATGGTGGTGTTCATCGACGGGACGGCGGCTCGCAAGATCTGGCCCGGGTTGCCGAACACGAGTTTCCGCAAAGGGCCGTTGCCAGGGGACGTGCTACGTAATCGTGGCGGAGATGTCGCAGTCGTGCGCGTAAATACCGCTGTGGGGGAGATCGGCAGGCCCGTGACACGGAACGAGAAGGCCAACATGCCGCGCGACCGCAAACAACCGGCGGCGCCGGATCGGAAGGTGTACCAGCTGGCGGACAGCCACCTGCCGTCCTGGCTCTTCGCGGGCAGGTCGACCCTGCTCGCATCGAAGGGCGGAGACGCGGGGGCGCGGTACACCAGGTGGACGTTGCCCGACGAAGCGAAGTCGGAACTACGCAAACCCTGGCACTCATACACGGCCAAGGAGATAGTCGTCGTACATGAGGGGTCGTGGACAGCAACAGGCCTGGCTGCGTTGACAGCCAGGCTCTGTGATCAGCCGATCGGGTGGGACGGCAGAACGTTGCTGCCCGGCCCGCTGCACCTCGCGACCAGGGTAGACCGCGACCACCCCGATTATCGGGTCTCCGGTGAGGATGGGGACTGACACACACCGCCTCACCTCATGGTCATAGTCCGGCGCGTGACTGCACTCGAAAGTGCGAGCGGAAGTTGTCATCCCGGGACTCCAGGGAGCTCGCTCGCCCCGGTGCCGCACAGGAACTCGACGCTGCCCGACGGATCCGCCACGGGGTGTTCGAACGGCGCGGCGCCGGCCCCGTCGCGAGCCGTACAGTACGTGCCCCGACCATCTCCAGCGACAGTATGCGCGGTGACGACCTCTACCGCGTGGTGCTCCGGGGAGCTGCCCGGTTCCACGCCGCGGCACGTCCGGTCACGCGGGTGCGTGTGCGGCGAGTGCCGCGTCCAGATTCCCGCACACCGAAACGGAACCGTCGGTGAATCCCGCGCCGAGTACGCGCCGCACGATTCCGCCGGGGCGGGCCACGACCGCCGGCCGCGGTCGTGCTCGACCTGCGCGAGCTGACGTTCCTGTCGGTCTGCCCTCACAGCGGCAGCGGGCTGACGTGGTAGGCCAAGCCCGCCACGAGACCACCCAGGAACGGCCCCGCCACGGGGACCCACGCGTACGCCCAGTCCGATCCGGTTTTGCGGCCGAGCCGCAGGAGGGCGTGGACGATGCGCGGGCCGAGGTCGCGCGCGGGGTTGAGCGCGTAGCCGGTCGGGCCGCCGAGGGAGGCGCCGATCCCGACGACCAGGAGGGCGACGGCGAGCGGGCCGAGGCCGGACGGTGTTCCGCCGAGGAGCAGGACCACGTAGACCAGGACGAAGGTGGCGATGGTTTCGGTGAGGACGTTCCAGGCGGGGGTGCGGATCGCCGACCCGGTCACGAACACGCCCAGCACGGCGCCGGCGTCGGTCTCGGCGTCGAAGTGCTTCTTGTAGCACAGGTAGACGAGGACGGCGCCGGCCATCGCGCCGGTGAGCTGCCCGGCCGCGTAGACGGCGGCGTGCGGGAGGTCGGCGGCGACACCGGGGGCGAAGTCCTGCCCGGCGATCCACAGCCCGAGCGTGACGGCGGGGTTGAGGTGGGCCCCGGACCGGGCGGCGGTGTAGACGCCCGCGAACACGGCGAGACCCCAGCCGAAGCTGACCAGCAGCCAGCCCCCGCCGTATCCCTTCGATCCGGTGAGGGCGACGTTGGCGACAACCCCGCAGCCGAGCAGCACGAGCAGCGCCGTGCCGATCAGCTCGGAAAGGAAGATGCTCCCCATCGAGTTCTCCTGAAGTGGTTTCGTGCCCGTTTCCGGGCAGGGCGCAACGCCGCCCGGCGGACGTGCCGCCGGGCGGGTGGCGCGGACTGGATCAGTGGCGGGTCACCAGACGGTGTAGCCGCCGTCGACGACGAGGTCGGTGCCGGTGCAGAAGGCGGCCGCGTCGGAGGCCAGGAAGACGACCGCGGGGGCGATCTCGGCGGGCGTGGCGACCCGGTTCATCGGGGTGCCCGCGAGCCAGGCGCGGCGCCACTCCTCGTTGTCCATCCCGCGCTGGGTCAGTTCGGTGCCGACGTAGCCGGGGGAGACGGAGTTGACCCGGACGCCGCGGCCGGCCCATTCGCCCGCCAGTGACTTCGTGAGGTGGATGACGCCCGCCTTCGCCGCGTTGTAGGCGGCCTGCGGCTGTGGGAAGTTGCTGATGTGCCCGCTCATGCTGCCGGTGTTCACGATGCTCCCGCCGCCCTGGGCGAGCATCCGGGAACCGGCGGCGCGGCAGCAGTGGAACACCCCGTCGAGGTTGACGGCGAGCACCTTGCGCCAGTCGCCGTCGGACAGCGACTCGCTGGGGTGGTTGTGCACGATGCCGGCGTTGTTCACGGCGATGTCGATCCGCCCGGCGGCGCTGACGACGTGGTCGAACGCGGCCTCCACGGCGGCGGAGTCGGTGACGTCGGCGGCGACGAACTCGACGCCGAGCCGCTCGGCGGTGGCCTTGCCGGCTTCGTCGTTGATGTCGCAGATGAACACCCGGGCGCCCGAGTCGCGCACCCCGGTGACAATGGCTTCGCCGATGCCCTGGGCGCCGCCGGTCACGATCGCCGTGCGGCCGGCCAGGGAGAACACCGGCAGGGTCGGGCTGGTCATCGGTCACCTCGCGGGGTCGTGGACGGGCGTGCGGTGGGTGCGCTCCCGCAGTCGCGGACGTCGTAGGTGCCGTCGGCGCGGCCGACGACCATCTCGTCCGCGATTCCGGTGAACAGGCCGTTCTCCACCACGCCGGGGATCCAGTTCAGCTGGGCGTCGATCGCCAGCGGGTCGGCGATGGACTTCAGGTGGGCGTCGATGAGGTAGTTGCCGCTGTCGGTGACGACCGGCGCCCCGTCACGAGTGCGCAGCGCCAGTTCGGCGGCGGGATGGCCGAGTTTGTCCAGCAACCGGGCGATCGAGCGTTTCGTGGACTCCCACTCGTACGGGATGACCTCGATCGGCAGCGGGAACGCGCCCAGCGCCGGGACGACCTTGCTGTCGTCCACCACCGCGACCATCCGGTCCGACGCGTCGGCCACGATGCGTTCCCACAGCAGGCAGGCGCCGCCGCCCTTGATCATGGCGCCGTCGTGGTCGATCTCGTCGGCGCCGTCGATCGTGAGGTCCAGCCGGACCGCCTCGGCGAGCGTGGTCAGCGGCACGCCGACCTCCATCGCGAGATCCCGGGTGGCGGTGGAGGTCGGCACCCCGACGACGTCGAGGCCGTCGGCCACCGCCTTGCCGAGCGCGCGCACGAACCAGTGCGAGGTGGTTCCCGAACCCAGGCCCAGCTTCATCCCGTCGTGCACGTAGGTTTCGATGGCGCCGACACCGGCCGCCCATTTCGCCCGGTCCTGGTCACTGCTCGGTTGCATGGAACTCCTTGTCCGCCAAGCCCTCGGCCAGTGCGCCGAAGGTGTCGATGGTGGTCACGCCCGGGAGCGGGTGCCCCCAGGACACGTGCCGGTAGGGCACTCCGGCGCGTTGTGCGGTGAGCGCGTCGATGCCGGTGTCGCCGACGTAGAGCGCGTCGGCGGGGGCGACGTCCAGCGCGGTGAGCGCGGCTGCGAGGTGCCCTGGGTCGGGTTTGCCCGCGGGCACCGCGTCGATGCCGACGACGACGTCGACCAGCGGGGCGAGCCCGGTGGCGGCGAGGACGTCGTGGGACAGGCCGGTGCGCTTGTTGGTGCACACCCCGACGCGGATTCCCTTGTCCCGCAACGCCTGGAGTGCTTCGCGGGCGTCGGCGTGCACGGTGGTCGCCGCGGCCGGTTCGGCCCGGTAGGCACTGGAGTAGGCCGCCAGCACCGGACCCGCGAGCGCGGGATCACCGCCGACGGCGTCGAGCGCGCCGCGGACGAGTTCCGCGGCGCCGCCGCCCAGCAGGCCGCGGACCCGATCGGCGTCGATCCCGGGCAGACCATGCGCGGTCAGGGCGGAGGTGAGTGCCCTGGCGATGTCCGGGGCGCTGTCGACCAGAGTGCCGTCCAGGTCGAGCACCACCGCCCGCATCACGCCGGCACCGTTTCGGCGAACAGCGGGCGCAGGCCCTCGTACAGGTGCCGGTGCCGCTGGAAGATCTGGTCGTAGACGGCGACGGTGGCGGGGTCCGGTGTGAAGGTCTGCTCCACGGCCAGCATGCCGACGGCCTCGGTGAGGTCCCGCCACCAGCCGATCCCCACCCCGGCGGCGAGCGCGGCACCGTAGGCGCCGCCTTCGGCCACCCCGGTGACGGTGACGGTTTCCCGGTTGAGGACGTCGGCGAGGATCTGCAGCCACAGCGGTTCCTTGGTCGCGCCCCCGGAGGCCACCACCCGGTCGCACGGCAGCCCGGCCTGCCGGTAGACCTCGAGGATCTCCCGCATGTTCAGCACGACGCCTTCCATCACGCTGCGCGCGATGTGGCCCAGGTGGTGCATCGGGGTGAGTCCCACCCAGCTCGCCGACGCCTCGGGGGCGACGTGCGGGGACCGTTCGCCGAGCAGGTACGGCAGGAACAACAGGCCTTCCGAGCCAGGCCCGATGTCGCGGGCGAGCTCGGACAGCCGTTCCAGGGTGACCGGGTCGGCGGCGGTGGCGGGGGCCAGCGCGTCGCGCAGCCACTGGAAGGCGCCGCCCGCGCTGAGCGACACCCCCATCACGTGCCAGCGTCCCGGTTCGTTGCCGCAGGAGACCTGCACCCGTCCACCGGGGTTGTCCGGGCACCGGGACGCGCCGCCGGCGACGATGCCCGCGGTGCCGATCGTGAACCCGACCGGTCCGGTGTCCAGCAGGCCCATCGCGGTGGTCTGGATGACCGCGTCGCCGCCGCCCCCGAACACCGGTGTGCCTTCGGGGATGTTCCACCGGGTGGCGAGGCCGGGCAGCACGGTGCCGGTGGCCTCGACGGATTCGACGACGTCGGGCAGCAGTGCGCGGTCGATGCCGAGGAGCCCCAGGAGCTCGTCGGACCAGCGGCGGTTCGCGACGTCGAACAGGCCGGTCCCGGAGGCGTCGGAGACGTCGGTGGCGTACTCACCGGTCAGCCGGAGCCGCAGGTAGTCCTTGGGGTTGAGGATGCGGCGGGTCCGGGCGAACAGTTCCGGTTCGTGCTCGCGGAACCACACGATCTTGCAGCCGGTGAAGCCGGGCAGCATCCGGTTGCGGGTCATGCGCAGCAGCTCGTCCAGACCGCCGGCGCGTTCGGTGATCCACTCGCACTCCCGCGCGGCGCGCTGGTCGTTCCACAGGATGGCCCGCCGGAGCGGTTCGCCGGTCTCGTCCAGCGCGGTCAGCCCGTGCATCTGGCCGCACAGGCCGATCCCGGTCACTTCCCGGCCGCGGTCGGGCAGGCTCGCGGTGACGGCGGCGAGCGCGTCGTCGGTGGCCGCCCACCAGTCGGTGGGGTCCTGCTCGGCCCAGCCGGGATTGGTGGTGTGCACCGGGTAGTGGCGCAGCACCTTGGCGACCACCTCACCCGACCGTGACACCGCGATGACCTTGCACGCCGAGGTACCCAGGTCGATGCCGATCAGCATGTTGTTGTCCTTTCCCGCGCGTCGTTGCGCTGTCCGGCGCGTCATCGCGCGCCGTGGCGGAGTCTCACGTGCTTGAGCTGGAGGTAGGACTCGAGGCCTTCGGGCCCGTGCTCGGAACCGAACCCGCTCTCGCGGCGGCCTCCGTAGGGCGCGTTGATGATCCCGGCGTCCACGTTGTTGATGGCCACGTTGCCGAAGTCCAGGTCGGCCGCGAGCGTGAACGTTTCGCGGGTGTCGTTGGTGTAGGCGTACGCGGCGAGGCCGCCGGGCACGCGGTTGGCCCGGTCGATCGCGTCGGCCAGGTCGGTGAAGCGGGCGACGCCGACGGCGGGACCGAACGTTTCCTCGGTCATGACGAGCGCGTCGTCGGGCGCGTCGGCGATCACCGTGGGGCGCACGAACAATCCGGGACCGTCCAGCGGGCCGCCGCCCGCCACGATCCGCGCGCCGCGCTTGTCCGCGTCCGCGATGTGGTCGAGGGTGCGTCGGTAGGTCTCGTCCATCGTCAGCGAGCCGACGTCGGCGGACGGGTGGGCCAGCCCGTCGGCGACGGTGAGCGCGTCCGCCGCGGCCGCGAGCCCGTCGACGAACTCGTCGTAGACCGAGCCGTGCACGTAGATCCGGTTGATCGCGATGCAGATCTGGCCGGCGTTGCGGAACGCGCGGCGGGTGGCGCCGCGCACCGCGTCGGGCACGTCGGCCGTGCCGGTGACGATCATGGGGCAGCTTCCGCCGAGTTCCAGGGACAGCCCGGTGATTCCGGTGACCGCCCGGTACAGCGCCTGCCCGGTGGACATCGAGCCGGTGAAGGCCACCTTCGCGATCTGGGGGTGCGCCACGAGCGCCTGCCCGGTGGAGCCGTCGCCGAACACGATGTTGGCCACGCCCGGGGGCAGCGTCCCGGCGAGACACTCCGACAGCACCTGGGCACAACCGGGGGTGTACTCCGACGGCTTGATCACGATCGTGCAGCCGGCCGCGACGGCGCCGGCGAGCTTCCAGCCGATGAGTTCGATCGGGTAGTTCCACGGCACGATCCCCGCGACGACGCCGAGGGGTTCCTTCTCCACGATGCTGGTGAACCCGGGCGCGTCGTTCGGGATGGTGCGGCCGTAGACGCGGGTGGCCTCTTCGGCGTAGTAGTGCAGCGCGGCGATGAACTTGCGGACTTCGCCGCGCGCCTCGTCCAGGGGCTTGCCCTGCTCGCGCGTGATCGCGGTGGCGAGGTCGTCCACCTGGCCGGCGCAGGCTTCCGCGAGCCGGTGCAGGCACGCGGCGCGCTCGGCCGGGACGGTGCGGCGCCAGCCGCGGAAGGCGTCGGCGGCGGCGCGGACTGCCGCGTCGACCTCGGCGGCGGTGGAGCGCGGGGCTACCGCGACCACCTCGCCGGTGGCGGGGTTGGTCCGGTCGATTCCCGGTCCCGTGGTGTCCCGCCAGGTTCCCGCGACGAAGTTCCGGCAGACGAGCACGGGCTCATCGGGCTGCATTGCCTCAACTCCCTGATGCGCGCGGACTCGCCGCGCAAGCGGTGCGATCTTTGTATGATAATCGGACCTTAGAGCGGGAGTCGCGTGTCGCGCAAGAGGGTGATCGCGCCGGTTCAGGTGCGGGTGGGGATCGGCTGCTTCTCCGCCAGCAGGCGGTCCCGGTGTCGCATGACGCGGCGCAGGTGGTTCTCGGTGGCGAAGCGGGCACGGGAGGGGTCGCCGGCGGCGATGGCCTCGGCGATCTGGACGTGCTCCTCCAGCGTGTTGGCCGCTTCGGAGGGGTAACCGGGCCCGGTGCGGTAGGTGTCGCGCAGGAACCCGTTGAGCGGGCCGATCACCAGTGAGAAGAACGGGTTTCCGCTCGCCCGCGCCACGATTTCGTGGAACCGCAGGTCGGCGTCCAGGAATTCGTCGCGGGCCTCGGGCCGGTCCAGTGCGTCGGCCAGTCGCCGGTTCGCGTCCTCGAGGTCGGCGAGGTGCTGCTCGGTCCGCCGGGCCGCGGCCAGCTGCGCCATCTCGACCTCGAGCACCAGGCGCAGTTCGAGGAGCTGGGCGAACGAGCCCTCGCTGCGCCGCATCAGCAGGCCGTACTGCTCCGCGATCAGCCGTCCGTCCAGCTCGGCGACCGTCATGCCGCGGCCGGGCTTCACCGTGACCAGTCCACGCTGGATCAACAGCCGGGCCGTTTCCCGCACCACGGTGCGCGAGACGTCGAAGCGGCGGGCGAGCTCGGCTTCCGTCGGGAGGCGCTCGCCCGGCGCCAGCCGCACGATCTCGTCCTGCAGCTTGTCCGCGAGCGTTTCCGACAGGCGCTTGTGGAGTGCTTCGGCCATTCGGCGATCGTACGACAAAGCAGGCGGGTTGCCGCGCGCCGCGCCGCCTGTGTGGCGATGGAACCGGTGCATTGACGGCATCTTTGTACGATGATAGGACATTGGTGGCGCCCGTGTGGGCGCGACGAGGAGGGCTGTCAATCCATGAACCTGCACGCCTACGCCGGGGCCGTGCTCCCCGCCGACGCCGAGCGGGCCACCCTGGTGGCCCGCGTGTTCGACCCCGCGGTCGGCGGGCCGTGCGTCGCGGCGATCCGGGGTGACCGCGCCGTGGACCTCACCCACGTCGTTCCGACGGTCTCCGAGCTGCTGGACCGGCCCGACGCGGTCTCGATAGTCCGCGGGCACGAGGGCGGCGGTCACTGGGAGCTGTCCGCGCTGATCGACGCCACCCTGCGGCGCGACCGGACCGCCCCGCACCTGCTGGCCCCGGTCGACCTGCAGGTCGTCAAGGCGGCCGGCGTGACGTTCGTCCGCAGCATGCTCGAGCGCGTGATCGAAGAGCGCGCGAAGGGAGACCCCGCCCGGGCCGAGGAGATCAGGTCCCGCATCGCCGAGGTGGTCCGCGGCCGGATCGCCCAGCTACGGCCCGGATCGCCGGAGGCGGCCCGGGTCAAGGAGGTGCTGGTCGAGGAGGGCCTGTGGTCCCAGTACCTCGAGGTCGGCATCGGTCCGGACCCGGAGATCTTCACCAAGGCGCCCGTCCTGTCCGCGGTCGGCACCGGCGCCGAGATCGGCGTGCTGGCCCGCTCGACCTGGAACAACCCGGAGCCCGAGCTGGTGCTCGCGGTCAGCTCATCCGGCACGCCGGTGGCCGCGACCCTGGGCAACGACGTGAACCTGCGCGACTTCGAGGGGCGCAGCGCGCTGTTGCTCACCGAGGCGAAGGACAACAACGCCTCCTGCGCGATCGGCCCGTTCCTGCGGCTGTTCGACGACGGCTTCACGCTGGACGACGCGCGAGCCACCGAGGTGGCGCTGGACATCACCGGCGGCGACGGGTTCACCCTGCACGGCGTGAACCCGGTGAGCGAGATCAGCCGGGACCTCACCGACCTGATCCGGCACGCGCACGGCGCCCACCACAGCTACCCCGACGGGTTCGTCCTGTTCACCGGCACGATGTTCGCGCCGACCGAGGACCGCGGCGAGCCGGGGCAGGGCTTCACCCACCGGCAGGGCGATGTCGTCGCGATAAGCTCGCCCGCGCTGGGCACGCTGGTCAACGTCGTCACCACCGCGGAAGCGGCCGAGGACTGGACCTTCGGCATCCGCGCGCTGATGGCCAACCTCGCCGGGCGCGGCCTGCTGCGGAGCGCGGCGGAGGTGGTCTCGTGACCCGGGTGGTCGTCACCGATCACGCCTTCGGCGGGGTGGCGGACGAGGCGGCCGTCGCCGAGCGCTTCGGCGCGGAGTTCTCGGTGCACGCCTGCCGCAGCGAGGACGAGACGATCCAGGCGGTGGCCGGCGCCGACGTGGCGTTCGTGAACTTCGCCCCGGTGACCGACGCGGTGCTCGCGGCGATGGCGCCCGGCGCGACGGTGATCCGCTACGGCATCGGCTACGACAACGTGGACGTCGCCGCGGCCGAGGCGCGCGGGATCTCGGTGGCCACGGTGCCGGACTACGGCAGCGACACCGTCGCCGACCACACCGTCGCCCTGCTGCTGACCCTGCTCCGCAAGATCCCGGCCTACGACCGGCGCATCCGCGAGACCGGCTGGTGCGCCCCGAGTGATCTCGGCTCGATTCCCGGCTTCGCCGACACCACGGTCGGACTGGTCGGCCTGGGCCGGATCGGGCTGGCCGTGCACCGCAGGCTCGCCGCGTTCGGGTTCCGCGTGCTCGCCCACGACCCCTACGCCGAGCCCGCCGACGGGCTCACCGTCACCGACCTGGACACGCTGCTGCGCGAGTCGCACGCCGTCTCGCTACACGCACCGCTGACCCCGCGGACGCGGCACCTGCTCGGCTCCGCGGCGTTCGCCCGGATGCGCGAGGGTGCGGTGCTGGTCAACACCTCGCGTGGCGGGCTGGTCGACCACGAAGCGCTCGCCGGGGCGGTGCGGGCGGGCCGCGTCGCCGCGGCCGCGCTGGACGTCTTCGACCCCGAACCGCTCGCCGCGGACTCGCCGCTGCGCGAGCTGCCGCAGATCCTGTTCACCCCGCACGCCGCGTTCTATTCGGACAGTTCGCTGGCCGCGCTGCAACGGCTGGCCGCGGAGGAGGCCGAACGGGCGCTGGCCGGGAAACCGTTGCGCTGTCCCGTGACCGGAGGAGGTGGCCGATGAGCCGCGCTGTCGATCCCCGCACCGGAGCCGCGATCGGCCCGGAAATCGCCGACACCACACCGGAGGAGATCCGCGAGGTGTGTTCGCGGGCGGCGCAGGCCGCGCCGTGGCTGGGCGGGCTCTCCTTCCCGGAGCGCGCCGCGCTGCTCGCGGATCTCGGCCAGGCCCTGCGCGACCACTCCGGCGAGCTGGTGGCGCTGGCCGATGCCGAGACCGCGCTCGGCGTGCCGCGCCTGACCGGCGAACTCGCCCGCACCGCCGCGCAGTTCGACCTGTTCGCGGAGGTGCTCCGGGACGGCGCGTTCTGCGAGGCCACCCTCGACAGCCCGAACCCGGATGCGGTGCCCCCGCACACCGATCTGCGCCGCATGCTCGTCCCGCTGGGGCCGGTGGCGGTCTTCGCCGCGTCCAACTTCCCGTTCGCCTTCTCCGTGGCAGGCGGTGACACGGCGAGCGCACTCGCCGCCGGCTGCCCGGTCGTCGTCAAGGCGCACCCCGGGCATCCGGGGCTGTCGGTGCGCACCGTGGAGATCCTGGCCGGCGCCCTGTCCGCGGCCGGCGCCCCCGAGGGCGTGCTGACCCTGGTGCACGGCGAGGCGGCGGGCCGGGCCCTGGTGGCGGATCCGGCGGTCACCGCCGTCGCGTTCACCGGCTCACCCGGCGGTGGCCGGGCCCTGTTCGACGTCGCCATGTCGCGTCCCGACCCGATCCCGTTCTACGGCGAGCTGGGCAGCATCAACCCGGTCGTCGTCACGGCCGCCGCGGCCGCGGCCCGGCCGGACGAGATCGCGGACGGTCTGGCGGGCAGCGCGATGCTCGGCAGCGGGCAGTTCTGCACCAAGCCCGGTCTGGTGTTCGTGCCCGAGGCGGCCGGTCTGCCCGGCCGGGTGGCGGAGCGGGTGGCCGCGGCGGAGGTCGGCCCGCTGCTCACGGCACGGATCGAAGGCGGGTTCCGCGAAGGCCTGCGACGGCTGCTGAAGGTTCCGGGAGTGCGCGCCCTGCTGGACGGGCCGGAGCAGGACGGCGCCGGGCACCGGGTGGCCCCGCAGGTGGTGACCGCCGACGCCCGGACGTTCCTGGCCGACGCCGCCGTCCTGACCGAGGAGTGCTTCGGCCCGGTGACGGTGCTCGTCACCTACTCGACGGAGGAGGAACTCGCGGCCGCGCTCGGCAGGGTCCCGGGGTCGCTGACGGGCACGGTGCACGCCGAGCCGGACGACCCCGCTGCCGCCTCCGTGGTGGCGGCGCTCGGAGCCAGGGTGGGGCGCCTCATCCACAACGGCTGGCCCACGGGGGTTGCGGTGACCTGGTCGCAGCACCACGGCGGCCCGTGGCCCGCGACGACGGCGGTCCTGCACACGTCGGTGGGCGCCACGGCGATCCGGCGGTTCCTGCGCCCCATCACCTACCAGGACGTGCCCGAGCAGCTGCTGCCCGCCGCACTCCGCGACGGCAACCCACTGGGCATCCCGCGCCGGGTCGACGGCGTGCTGACCACCGACGGGAAGGCCGGGCGGAGGGGCTGACTTGCTGAGCACCCCCGGACCGTCAACTACCGCAAGGCGACGTCGTGGCTGCGCCGATCGCACTTCGGTGGCGCTGCTGGCTCTCGGGCGTGGGAGCGGAGGTCGGCGGACCACGAGGCAATGAGAAACCGAGCGGCCGATGCTGAGACCCGGTTGAGAGGTCTTCAGGTCGGGGTGGAGGCGGGCGTTTGATCCCGTGGCGTTTTGGTGGACGGGTTTGGTAGGGCGGTCGGGCTGCGGTTGTTTCGTAGGTTGCTGGGCTTTGGTAGTTGAGGCTGGAGTGGCGGCGGTTCGGGTGGGCCAGGTGTGGTGGTGGAGTAGTTCGGTTTTGAGGGTGGCGAAGAAGGACTCGACGGTCGCCGAGGACCTGCGGTTCCAGTTCGACGACCCGCAGGTTCGCCACAACGGACTGGTACTCGAATCCGAAGTGGACGGTGCCGGCCCGGTCAAGTTCGCCGCGCGGGCACGCCGCCCGTCGTTCGTCCGTCCAGGGCGCGGCCTACGTCGAATCGACCTTCAGTACTGGATCACTGCGGGCGTCACCCTCTTCGCCGTGGCGCTGATGTCGCTGACCGGACGGCTCGCCGATCGCGTCGGCACGTTCAAGGTCGCCGCGATCGGGCTCGCCGGGTACGCGATCGTCACCTACCCCGCGTTCCTGCTGATGGACATCGGCAACCTCGGGCTGGCCGCTCTCGGCTACGTCGCGATCATGGTGAACATGCCCTCCTGCAGGTCGCCTCGTTCACCCTGACGCCCCGCCTGTTCCCCGACGAGGTCCGCTACACCGGCACCGCGCTGGCCACCAACATCTCCGTCGTCATCGCCGGCGGCACCGCGCCCGCGGTAGGCGTCAGCGTGCACCAGGCGCACCGCGCCTGACTGCCGCAGCGCGTACTCCAGTTCGCGAGCCCGGTGGGCGGGGTTGGCCGTGACCAGCACCATCCCGTCCAGGCTGATCGCCTGCTCCCGGATTGACTCAACGCCGCGCGTTTCACAGACCCGGACCGACTCGGGCTGACGCATCGTTCCGGCCGGTGCCTATGAGTCCCGCGGTCGGCGCGAGGCGAGACCCTTGCAACTTTGGTCCGACAATTCTAAAGTCGGACCCAATTAGGCGAGGGGGCACTCCCGCGGAGGCGAGCACATGTCAACGGTGACCGTGCAGGACCGCTACGGCGATGACGACATCCGGGCCTTCTATCAGGCGGGCTACTGGCAGGAGGGCGGCCTGGCCCAGCTGGCCGACGAACGTGCCCGCTCCCACGGCGACAAGGTTTTCGTGTCGGACGGGACGTCGGCGCGGACCTACGCGGCCGTCCGTGACCAGGCGGCCGGCCTCGCGGCGGGGCTGCGCCGGCTGGGCGTCGGGCGGGGTGATCGAGTCGCGGTGCAGCTGCCGAACTGGACCGAGTTCGCGGTCATCGCACTGGCCGTGAGCAGGCTCGGGGCGATTCTCGTGCCGATCATGCCGATCTACCGGGGCGCCGAGGTCGGCTACGTCCTTCGCCACGCCGGCGTGAAGGTCGCGATCACCTGTGCGGAGTTCAAGGGGTTCGACCACCTCGGGATGTTCCGCGGGCTCCGGGCCGAGCTGCCGGACCTGGAGGAACTGGTCGTCGTCCGCGGTGCGGGCGCCGTCGCCCTCGACGAGTTGATGGACGTGCCGGACGCCGACGTGACGGCGCCGCCCTCGCCGGACGAGCCGTTCCTCATCGTCTACACCTCCGGCACCACCTCCCGGCCGAAGGGCTGCCTGCACACGGTCAACACCCTGCGCGCGAGCGCCGCGGCGATCGCGACGAGCGTGCGTTACACCGAGGACGACGTCCAATTCGGACCGTCGCCGATCACCCACAGCACCGGGCTCGTCACCAGCGTCGTGCTGCCGATGCTGGCCGGGGCGTCGTCGCACCTCATGGAGGCTTGGGAACCCGAGGAAGGCTTGCAGCGCATCGCCAAGCACGGGTGCACGGCGGCGGTGACCGCGACACCGTTCCTGCAGATGCTCACCGCCGCCTACGACCCGGACCGCCACGACGCGAGCAGCCTGCGGCTGTGGGTGTGCGCGGGCTCGCCGATCCCGGGCACGATCGTGCATCGGGCGAGTGAGCAGTTCCAAGGCTGCCGCGTGCTGAGCCTCTACGGCCGGTCGGAGAACTTCCTCACGACCATGTGCACGATCGACGACCCGCCGGAGCGGTCCGCCACCTCGGACGGCGCGGCGCTCGCCGGGGCGTCGGTCAAGATCGTCGACGCGCTGGGCGAGGAGGTGCCGCGCGGCACCGAGGGCGACATCGCCTACCGCGGGCCCAGTCACATGCTGCAGTACTACCGCGACCCGGAACAGACGGCGGCGCTGTTCACCGCGGACGGCTACTCGCGGTCCGGCGACCTGGGCTACATGGACCCCGACGGCTACGTTCGCGTCACCGGCCGGCTCAAGGACATCGTCATCCGCGGCGGGCTCAACATCAGCGCCCGCGAGCTGGAGGATCTGCTTGCCGACCACCCGTCGGTCGACCAGGTCGCCGTTGTCGGCATGCCCGACGAGCGGCTGGGGGAGCGGGTCTGCGCCTATGTCGTGCCGGCCGCGGGCCGGGAACCGACGCTCGACGAGCTCACCGGATACCTGCGCGGGCGCGACCTGGCGACCCCGAAACTGCCCGAACGGCTGGAGCTGGTCGAGAAACTGCCGCTCACCGCCACCGGCAAGGTGCGCAAGCACCTGCTGCGTGAGGACATCCGGGCCAAACTCGCCGAGCCAGGGCCGTGAGCCCGGAGCTCCTGCGCGCCGTGCTCGAACAGGCCCCGGTCATCGCCGGGACCGGCCGAGTGCGGCTGGTGAACGCCGGTCCGCCGATCCGGGACGGCGAGTTCGCCGTTCCCCTCGGCAGAACCGCCGCCCTGGTGGTGGACGGCGCGGACGGGGACGCGCTCGACCGCCTTGTCGCGCTCGCCGAGGTCGTCCGCGCGGCGGTCGCCGAGCACGAGGCACGATCCGCGGAACTGGCCGCCGAACGACACCTCGGTGCCCTGGTGGGCGTCCCCGGCGGTCTGGCCGCGCTGGTCCGCTGCTGCGCCGAGCTGACCGGCAAGGTGACCGTGCTCTACGACGTGCGGGACCGGATGGTCGCCTCGGCGAGCCCGCCCGGCGCGAGCCCGATCCGGATGCGCTCACTCGACGAGATCGGCGTCCGCGAAGGTCTTGCGCCCGCTCGGCTCGACGGCCTCACCCACCGCCACCTCGTCGTCCCGGCCACCCATCGCGACGAAACGTTCGGCAGGCTCGTCCTGGTCGAGCACCCGTCCGCGTTCCGGCCCGCCGACCGGACGATCGCACACCGGGCGGCCGACCACCTGGGCACCGAGTTCGCCCTGCAGCGGCGGGTCGCCACGGTCGCCTGGAACGCCCGCTCGTCGCTGGCCCGCCAGCTCGTCCGCGGCTCGTCCACCATGGACGACCTGCGCAGCAGCGGTGAATACCTCGGCGTCGACGTCCGTGCCCGGCGCGTGCTGGCGTACGTGCTCGGTTCGCCCGCCGACGAGCAGGCGCTGGCCGCCGAGGTCGAGGAGATCCTCGGCGCCGAGGTGCTGGGCACCCGCGGTTCGGAAGGCGTGCTCCTGCTCGTCGAGGCAGGGGACGGGCCGGTGGTGCGGCGGGTGAAGGCGGCGGTCCGGCGGGCCACGCGCCGGACGCTGGGGCAACTGGCGGTGGGGGTGTCGTCGGTGTGCGAACCCGGCGCACTGGCCCGCGCCTACCGGGAAGCTCGCGAGGTCGCGCACTGCGTCCACCGGTTCGTCGGGCCGGACTCGCCGCGGATCCTGGCCGTCGACGACCTCGGCCCGGCGCGGCTGTTCGTCGCCAACAGCGCGGTCGGGGCCGTGCGCGCCTACGTCGACGACGTCCTCGGCCCACTGCTCACCGCTGACGCTGCGGATCTGTTGTGGACGGTGCAGCAGTACTTCGACGCCGGGCGCAGTGTGCGGGTGTCGGCGTCCCGGCTGGGCGTGCACGAGAACACCGTGCGCCTGCGCCTGGCCCGGGTCCGGCAGGCAACCGGCCTCGACGTGGCGGCGGATGCGGGCGACCAGCTCACCGTCCAGACCGCGTTGCTGGTGCTCCGCCTGCAGGGGTATCCCGCACTGCCCGCCTTCGACGAGGGCGGGCTCGACGAAGACGGAAGGAAGACGGCGTGACGCAGGATCGGAAGGTGAAGGCGCTGGTCACCGGCGCCGCCCGGGAAGGCGGTATCGGGGCGGCCATCGTGCGCAGGCTCGAAGCCGAGGGCATGACTGTGGAGACGCTGGACCGCGAACCCGGGTGCACCTATCAGGCCGACATCGCCACGGGCGAGCTGCCACCGCTGGACGACATCGACGTCTACGTCGGCAACGCCGGCCTCACCACGATGTTCGGCTCGGCGCACGGGTTCTCGATCGACCGGTGGGAAAAGGATCTCGCGGTCAACCTCACCGGTACCTTCCGGGTGCTGCAGGCGTGCCTGCGCGGGATGCGGGAACGCGGGTTCGGTCGCATCGTGGTCGTGTCGAGCACGGCCGGCACCCAGGGCCTGCCCGGGCAGGTCTCCTACAGCACCAGCAAGGCCGGGCTGCTGGGCATGGTCAAGACGGTCGCGGCGGAGAACGTCACGACCGGGGTCACCGCCAACGCCGTACTGCCCGGCATGACCGCCAGCTCGGGGGTGCTGTCGATGCCGCCGGAGATCGTCGACGCGTGGAACGAGAGCATGCCCGGCGGTCTGGTCCGGCCGGAGGATATCGCCGGCGCGGTCGCGTTCTTCGCTTCGCCCAGGACCTCCCGCATCACCGGGCAGATCCTGACCGTCGACGGTGGCGACGAGCTCAACACTCGCTCGGTCACCTCGACGATGGTGCGGCGGTGAGATGCGCGCGTTCGTGATGACCGAGCTGACCGGGCCTTCCGGCGGCGCGGAGGCCGACGTGCCTGAGCCTGTGGGCGCCCATCCCTGGGCGGACGGGGAACGCCTCCTGATCGACGTGCACGCGGCCGGGGTGTCGTTCCCGGATCTGTTGCAGACCCGTGGGCAGTACCAGCACGGCTCGCCATCGCCCTACGTCGCCGGTGGGGAGGCCGCCGGTGTCGTACTGGAGGCGCCGCCGGGGTCCGGTTTCCGGCCGGGCGACCGGGTGGCGAGCCTGACCGTGTGGGGTGCGCTCGCCGAGCGGGCCCTGGGGATTCCCCGGTACACGGTCAAGTTGCCCGACGACTTCGACTTCGTCTCGGGGGCGGCGTTGTACCTCAACTACGCGACGGCGTGGTTCTCCCTGCACCGGGTGAACTTCACCAAGGGCGAGGACGTGCTGGTGCACGGTGCGTCCGGTGGTGTCGGCACCGCGGCGGTCCAGCTGGTGCGGGCACTGGGCGGGCGCCCCATCGCGGTGGTGTCCACTTCGGACAAGGCGCGCGTGGCCCGGGAAGCGGGCGCAGCGGAGGTCGTGCTGAGCGACGAAGGCTGGGTCGCCCAGGTCCGCGAACTCACCGGCGGTCTGGGTGTGCCGGTGGTGGTCGATCCGGTGGGAGGCGACCGGTTCACCGATTCCCTGCGCTGCCTCGACGTCGGTGGCCGGTTGGCGGTCGTGGGGTTCGCGGCGGGGGAGATCCCGAAGGTCAAGGTCAACCGGCTGCTGTTGCGGGATCTCAGTGTGGTCGGTGTGGCACTCGATCCGTACGTGGCCCGGTTTCCGGAGATGGCGCGGACGCTGGCCGCCGAGCTGGAACGGCTTGCGGCGAGTGGCGAGCTGCGCCCGCTGGCCGGGCACGTGCTGCCGCTGGAGTCGGCGCGTGAGGCGCTGGAGCTGATCGACACGCGGCGCGCGGTCGGCAAGGTGGTCGTGACGATCCGTTAGTTGATCAGGACGCCGCCGTCGACGGGGAGGCTCACACCCGTGATGTAGGCGGCGGCGTCGCTCGCCAGGAAGACCGCGGCCGCTGCCACGTCGCCGGGGTCGCCGATGCGGCCCAGCGGGATCTTCGCGTCGATCACCTTGCGCCGGTAGCGGTCGCTGTAGTGTGCGGTGGCTTCGGAGGGGAAGACGCCGGGCAGCAGGGCGTTGACCCGGATGCCGCGCGAGCCCCACTGCGCGGCCAGGTCCCGCGTCAGCCCCAGCAGCCCCGCCTTGCTCGCGCTGTAGGCGGCGGCCGGCATCTTCGCCGTGGTCAACGCCATCACGCTGGAGATGTTGACCACCGACGATCCGGGTTCCATCACCCGGCCGCACGCCTGTGCCATCCAGTACGCGCCGTGCAGGTTCAGATCGACCACCGACCGGAAGTGCTCCGGCGCGTCCTCGGTCGCGGGGTGGTACTCGCCGCCGGTGCCGGCGTTGTTGATCAGCACGTCCACCCGTCCGAACGCGTCCATTCCGGCGGCGACGAGCCGCTCGCAGTCCCCGACCGCCGTCACGTCGGTGCGCACGGCGACCGCTTTCGTCGCCACGGCTCCGGCGGTCTCGCGGAGCCGGCCTTCCCGGCGGGCGCCCAGGACGAGGTTCGCGCCCGCGTCGGCCAGGGCGTGTGCGAAGGCCACCCCGAGCCCGGAGGAGGCGCCGGTGACGACGGCGACCTTGCCGTCGAGGCGGAAACGGTTCATCCTCCGCTTGTAACACGGCGACCGCGATCGGTTCGAGCGCGCGGCACGAGGCCACTGTGGAAATCTCCACCGCCGCCTCGCTCGTTCCTTGCCTCGCTGCAGGACGTGGCCGCACAGTGAACCGGTGCCGGAACTCGATCACGACGACGTTCTCCGCCGGGCCGCGCGACACTGGCCCGGTGGCCGGCTGCTCGGCCTGCGCCGGTTGCCCGGCGGGGTTTCCAGCCTCACGTTCTCCTCGGTGCTGAGCCGCCCGGACCACCCCGACGTCCCGGTCGTGCTGAAGGTCGCCCCGCCGGGGCTGGCGCCCGTGCGCAACCGGGACGTGCTGCGCCAGGCGCGCGTCCTGCGGCGGCTCGCGGGGACCGCGGTGCCGGTGCCGGCGGTGCTCGCCGAGGACGCCGGGGACCCGCCGTTGTTCGTGATGAGCCAGGTGCCGGGGGAGTCCTACGAGCCGCTGCTCGACGTCGCCGTCAACCCGCCGACCCCCGGGGTGATCGCCGCCCGCGCCCGCGGGGCCGCGCGCACACTGGCCCGGATGCAGGGCGTTGCCGTCACCGAGCCGGCCACACCGTTGCGTGCGGAGCTGGACCGGTGGGCTCGTTTGCTCGACACGGTCGAGCCGGACATCGCCCCGCGCCACGCGCGCCTCTACCGGGAGCTGTCGGCCCGGACCCCGGACCCGGTGGAACCGTGCCTGCAGCACGGCGACTACCGGCTTGCCAACATGCTGTTCACCGGCGAGCGGCTCACCGCCGTGATCGATTGGGAGATCTGGTCGGCCGGCGACCCGCGGATCGACCTGGCGTGGCTGCTCATGCACACCCGCCCGCCGCACCGCTTCCACGAGCACCGCGACGACGCGAACGTCGAGGCGGGCCGCGGAATGCCCGCGTGCGAGGAGTTGCTGGCCGAGTACCGGCGCATCCGTCCCGGCGAGGTGGCGGACTTGTCGTGGTTCCTGGCGTACTGCCACTACAAGACGGCGGCGACGCTGGCGGTGTTCGTCAAGCGCAACCGGCGCAGCGCCGACCCGGATCCGCAGCTCGTCGTGGCCGCGCGCGGCTTGGGTGAGGTCGTCGAGCGGGGGCGCGCCCTGCTGGCTCAGTCGAAGTAGGCGATGAGCGATTCGGCCACGCACGCCGGCTTGGCGTGGCCCTCGATCTCGAACGTCTGGGTCAGGGTGAAGCGGGTTCCGCCGGTGATCTCCGTGGCGCCGGTGAGGTGGGCGACCATGCGGACGCGGGAGCCCGCCGGCACCGGGGAGAGGAACCGGACCCGCTCGAAACCGTAGTTCAGCCCGAGCGAATGCCCGCGCATCGTGTAGATCTCGTACAGGAATTTGGGGCCCAGCGACAGCGTGTAGAGCCCGTGCGCGATGGTGCCGCCGAACCCGGCTGCCGCGCCGCGGGCCGGATCGAGGTGGATGTCCTCGAAGTCGTCGCTGGCCGCGGCGAAGGCGTCGATCCGGGCCTGGGTCACCTCGTGCCAGGCGCTGGTGCCCAGGTCGGTGCCGACGAGGGCGCGCAGCTCCGCGACGCCGGTGATGGTTCGCATGGCACGACACAAGCACAGGTGCCCCTGCCGGTGCGAGCGGCGGGCTGGAGGAGTCCACAGTGGCCTGCGTGGTCGCACTGGGTCAGGGAGGTGGTTCTTCCTAGCGTGGCGGGAAAGCCCGGTGACGAGAGGTCGTGTCATGGAGTGGTCCGTGCCCGCTGATGTCGAACAGTTCGTGAAGGATCTCGACGTGTTCATCGAGTCCGGGATCCGGCCCTTGGAGGCGGCGAACCCGGACCTGTTCGACCACCGCCGGGAGTTCACCCGGACCGATCTCGACCGCGGCGGCATCCCGACCCGGCGGTGGCGCGAGCTGATGCTCGAAGCGCGGCGACACGCGGATGCGGCCGGTTTCTACCGGTACCCGCTTCCTGCGGCGCTCGGCGGGCGCGACGGAACGAACCTGGCGATGGCGGTCATCCGTGAGCACCTCGCCGGTCTCGGTCCCGGGCTGCACGCGGAGCTCAGCCACGAGGCGTCGGTGGTGGCGAACCTGCCGCTGGCGCTGGTGCTGCACGAGTACGGCACGCCCGAGCAGCGCGAGCGGTACCTGGAACGGTTGATCCGCGGAGATCTGGAGATGGCGTTCGGGCTGACCGAGCCCGGCCACGGCAGCGATGCCACCCACCTGGAGACCACCGCCCGCCGCGACGGCGACGACTGGATCATCACGGGCGTCAAGCGGTTCAACAGCGTGGTCGACGTGGCCGAGGTGGACCTGGTGTTCGCCCGCACGTCCGGCCGGCACGGCAAGGCCGAGGGCATCACGGCGTTCCTGGTGCCCACGGACGCGCCCGGCTTCGAGATCCCGTACTACCACTGGACGTTCTCGATGCCGAGCGACCACGCGGAGGTGCGTTTGGACGGGGTGCGGGTGCCCTCGTCCGCCGTGCTCGGCGAGGTCGGGCGCGGGCTGGACTGCGCGCAGCTGTTCGTCCACGAGAACCGCATCCGGCAGGCGGCGTCCTCACTCGGGGCGGCGCAGTTCTGCATCGACGAGAGCGTGCGGTACGCGAAGGAGCGGGTCGTGTTCGGCAAACCGTTGCACGAGCACCAGGGCATCCAATGGCAGCTGGTCGAACTGCAGACCGACGCCGAACTGTTGCGCAACACCCTGTACAAGACGGCGTGGCTGATGGACACCCACGGCCGCACCGGGGTGACGGACAAGGTGTCGATGGTGAACCTGCGCGGCAATCAGCTCGCCTGCCGCGCGGCCGACCGGGCGATGCAGATCCACGGCGGGGTCGGGTACACACGGCACAAGCCGTTCGAGTTCATCTACCGGCACCACCGGCGCTACCGCATCACGGAGGGCTCGGACGAGCTGCAGTTGCGGCGCATCGCGGGCTCGATGTTCGGCTTCCGGAAGGGGTGAGGCCGGGGCCGCCTCAGCCGCGCAGCCTGGCCAGGCCCGCGGTCGCGAAGCCGGTGATCAGGTCGGCCAGAGCCGGGGTCTGCGCCAGCTTCGCGGGCCAGTACGCGATCGAGAAGATCACCCCGAGGCAGGCTTGTGTTCCCGCGGCGATCTCGTCGGCGGCGGCGTCCGGGAAGCACCGGGCGATCGCGGTCTCCCAGCGGCCGATGTACTGGCGGCGGCGCCGGTCGAACTGGCGCTTCCACGGGTCCACCAGCGACCGGTCCTCGCGCTGGTAGATGTTCACCAGGTGCCGGTGCCCGACCGCGAACCCGACGTGGTGCCGGATCAGCCGGTCGAGGTCCTTGTCCGGGTCGTCGTGCACCGGGGCGGTCGCGCTCACCAGCTCGTCGAGTGCCTCGTTGAACAGCGCCGCGAGGATTTCGTCCTTGCCCGAGAAGTGCCGGTACAGGGCCGGTCCGCTCAGCCCGGCGCGCTTGCCCAGTTCGTCGACGCCGACGCCGTGGAACCCCTTCTCGTAGAACACGGCCGCGGCCGTGTCCAGGATCTTGCGGTCCCTGTCCACGCCGCGAATCTAGCACACCGGCGTGAACGATCGTTATTGTGAACGGATGCGCGAAGAAGCGGAGCTGGCCGGCCGGGGCAGGGCGTTGCTGAGCGAGGCGGTCGCCTTCACCGGCCCGCTCGCGGACGCCGTGATCCCGCAGGGTGACGATCCGGCCGGGGTCGACGGGGCGCTGGCGGTCCTGATCGGCGTGCTCCGCGACCATCTGCCGGAAGCCGACCGGCCCACCGCGACCGCGTTGCTTCTGGCCGAGGTCTACGCCCTACGCTCGGAGATCCGGGAGTTCCTCGGCGGTGAGCGGGTGCGCAGGCGCGACGCGCTCGAGGCCGGGCTGGCCCGCCTGCGCCGGGTTTCCGATCCGGACGAGTTGCTCGACCGCGCGTGCGAGGCGGTCGTCGAGTCGTGCGGCTTCGACCGCGTCATGCTCTCCCGCGTCGAAAACTCGCTCTGGCGACCGTGGAAGAGCTTCGCCGTGAGTCACCGGGACGCGGAACGAGCGTTCCGGCAGTGGATCCGCACCCTGCCGGAGATCCACCTCGACACCCTGGTGCTGGAGACCGAGATGGTCCGCAGGCGCGAACCGGCCATCGTGACCGATCCGCGCGCCGATCCCCGTGTCCACGAGCCGTTGCTGCGGGCATCCGGGATGAACTCCTACGTCGCCGCCCCGCTGATGCCCACCGGGCGCGTCATCGGGTTCCTGCACGCGGACTACGCGTCGCGCGCGGTGACGACACTGGACCGCGACATCCTCGGCGCCTTCGCCGACGCGTTCGGCCGCCTCTTCGAGCGGGCCGTGCTGCTGCGCCGCCTGCGGGAACAGCGCGAGCAGGTGCGCGAGGCGATGCGGAGTGTCGAGGCGGTCCTGGACGACCTGGCGAACGCCGAGATCGACCTGGCCACCCAGGCGCAGGCGCTGCGCCCGGCGCGGACGCCAGTCCGTTCCCCGGCGACGCTGGAGGCGCTGCTCACCCGGCGGGAGCTGGAGGTGCTGGCCCTGATGGCGACCGGGGCGACCAACAGTCGCATCGCCGACGAGCTGGTCATCGCCGACGGAACGGTGAAGTCGCACGTCAAGCGCATCCTGCGCAAGCTGTGCGTGGAGAACCGGGCCGAGGCCATCTCGCAGTACCTCCGCCTCACGATCGGCGACTCGGCGTTCTGAAACCAGGTCCCTGCCCCTTGCTCTGGCACGGCGCCCGAATTATGGTCCAATAGTTGAGCCAACGGAGGTGGGCGGTGCAGGCTGTGGTGCTACGCGAGTTCGGATCGGCGGACGTGCTGCGGCCCGGCGTGGTGCCGGATCCGGCCGCCGAGCCGGGCTGGGTGACGGTGCGGCTGGAGGCTGCCGCCCTCAACTGGCACGACGTCCTGGTGCGGCGAGGGCAGTACCGTTCGCCCCTGCCCCACGTCCTCGGTGCCGACGGCGCGGGCGTCCGCACCGACACCGGCGAGGACGTGGTGATCGTGCCGTCCCTGTGGTGGGGTGACGACGAGTCCGCTCCGGGGGCGCGCTTCGAGATCCTGGGTGATCACCGGCCCGGCACCTACGCCGAACTGGTGCGGGTGCCCGCCGATTGCCTCGCGCCTCGTCCGGCAGGCTACAGCTGGGCCGAAGCCGCCGCGCTCCCGCTCGTCGGGCTGACCACCTACCGGGCCCTGTTCACGCGGGCGCGGCTGCGCGCGGGGGAGTCGCTGCTGGTGCTCGGCGCGGGCGGGGGTGTCGCCACCACGGCGGTGGCGCTCGCCTCCGGTGTCGGCGCCTCCGTGGCGGTCACCTCCTCGTCCCGGGTGAAGATCGACCAGGCGCGGGCGCTGGGCGCGTCCGGCGGGGTGCTCTACACCGAGGCCGGATGGGAGCGGGCGGCGAAGGAGCTCTCGCCCGGCGGGCGCGGTTTCGACGTGGTGCTCGACCCGGTCGGCGCCTGGCCGGAGGCTCTGGCGGCGCTGCGGCCCGGCGGCAGGCTGGTCGTGCTGGGGGCATCCGCGGCCGAGCACGCGCGGGTCGACGTCCGGAAATTCTACTTCGGACAGTACAGCCTGCTGGGCACCACGATGGGCAGCCCGCGGGACTTCGCCGGGCTGCTGCGGCTGCTCGACGAGCACTCGATCGCACCGCCGGTGATCGACCGGGCGTTCCCCCTGGCCGAGGCGGCGGCCGCGCATCGTCACCTGGAACAGGGTGGCGGCTTCGGAAAGGTGGTTCTGCTGCATGGGTGAGAAGCTGGTGCGGTACGAGGTCGACGACCACGGCGCCGCGTTCGTGACGCTCGACGACCCGGGCTCCCGCAACGCGCTCGGCGACGAGTTGCTTGACGACCTGCTGGCGGCGCTGGAGACAGCGCGGCGCGACGAGTCGGTCCGGGTGGTCGTGCTCGGCTCCTCGCACGAGCGGGTGTTCTCCTCCGGCGGCAACCTGAAGGCCTTCGCCGACGACCGGCCGCCGATCGTCAAGTACGCGGGCCTGGACCGGTTCCCGCGGTTGTTCACCCTGATCGGGGCGCTGGGCAAACCGGTGATCTGCGCGGCCGGCGGCGACGTGCTGGCCGGCGCGTTCGGGCTCGCGCTCGCCTGCGATCTGGTGCTGGCCAAGGAATCGGCGCGGTTCGGGTGCCCGGAGATCAACGTCGGCGCCTTCCCGTTCATGATCTCCGCGCTCATCTACCGCAACATCGACCGGATGAAGGCCAACGAGCTGATGATGCTGGGGGAGCGGATCACCGCGGCGGAGGCGCGGGACCTCGGCATCGTCAACAAGGTCGTGCCGGACGAGGAGTTCGGCGATACCGTGCGGGACTGGGCGCACCGGGTGGCCGCCAAGTCGCCGCTGCTGATGAAGCTGGGCAAGGACGCCATCGACGCCACCCGCGATCTCGGTCTCCGGGAGGCGCTGGGCCACCTGCAGGCGCAACTCGCGCTGGCGTTCACGACCGAGGATCTCGGTGAGGGAGTGCGGGCGTTCCAGGAGAAGCGCGCGCCGCAGTGGCGACGGCGCTGATCTGACCGGCTCTCCGGTGGCCCCTGGGCGGCCGTTGCTTTTTTGGTCCAACAATATTAATGTTGGACCGGTTCGGGCCTTGTCCTTCTCCCAGATCAAGGAAGATCGCTCATGACGTTCGCGCGGGTCACGGATCGTTATTCGGCCGAGGAGATCGAGCAGTTCTACGCCACCGGCCGCTGGCGCGAGGAGACTCTGTTCGACTTGCTGGAGCAGCAGGTGGAAGCCCGTCCGGACAAGGTCTTCCTGACCGACGGCACCCGCGCGATCACCTTCCGGGAGCTGCGCGACAGCGCATTGCGCCTGGCCGCCGGGCTGCGCCGCGCCGGTGTCGGGCGCGGCGACCGGGTGTGCGTGCAGATACCGAACTGGGCCGAGTTCGGGCAGATCGCCGTGGCGTTGTCCCGGCTCGGCGCCGTCATGGTCCCGATCATGCCGATCTACCGCCTCGACGAGGTCGGCTACATCGTGCGCAACTGCGGCGCCCGCATGGCGATCACCTGCCACACCTTCAAGAAGTTCGATCACGCCGCGATGTTCGGCCGGATCCAGCAGGACGTGCCGGATCTGGAAACCGTCGTCGTGGTGCGCGGCGAGGCCGAGGGCGCCACGCCGTTCACGGAGCTGTTCGCCGATGTCGGGCCCGAGGCGGCTGCCGCGGAGATCGGCCCCGGTGTGGGTCCCGACGACCACTTCGTGATCGTCTACAGTTCGGGCACGACTTCACGGCCGAAGGGCTGCCTGCACACGTTCAACGCGATGGCGTGCGGCTCCCGGTTGCTGGCACAGGGGTTCGGCTACACCGACACCGACGTCCAGTTCGGACCGTCCCCGGTCACGCACACCACGGGCCTGGTCACCAGCATCCTGCTGCCGCTGATGCACGGCGCGGCTTCGCACATCATGGAGGTGTGGGAGCCCCGGGCCGGACTGGAGCGGATCCGCGAGTTCGGCTGCACGGTGGCCGTCACGGCGACCACGTTCCTGCAGATGCTGATGGACGTCTACGAACCCGGCAGACACGACGCGGGCAGCATGCGACTGTGGGTCGCCGCGGGCGCGCCGATCCCGGCCGCTTTCGTCGAGCAGGCGCGGGAACTCCTGCCGGACTGCCGGATCCTCAGCCTCTACGGCCGCACCGAGAACGTCACCACGACCATGTGCACGATCGAAGACGACCCGGCCCGCTCGCTGACCTCCGACGGCCGGGTGCTGCCCGGTAGCTCGGTGAAGATCGTCGACGCGCTGGGGGAGGAGGTGTCGCGCGGCCAGGAGGGCGACATCGCCTACCGCGGCCCGATGCACATGCTCGAATACATCGGCAACCCCACCGAGACGGCCGCGTTGTTCACCCCCGACGGCTATTCGCGCTCCGGCGACCTCGGCGTGATGGACGAGGACGGGTACATCCGCGTCACCGGACGGCTGAAGGACATCGTGATCCGTGGCGGCATGAACATCAGCGTGCGGCAGGTCGAGGACCTGTTGACCGGGCACCCGGCCGTCGCGGCGTGCGCGGTGGTCGGCATGCCGGACCGGCGGCTCGGCGAGCGGATCTGCCTCTACCTCGTGCCCCGGCCGGGCCACGAGGACGTGACGCTGGAGGAGATCAAGGAGTTCCTGCTCGGGCAGGGGCTGGCGATCCAGAAGATGCCGGAACGCCTGGAGGTCGTGCCCGAGCTGCCGATGACGGCGACCGGCAAGATCCAGAAGCACCGGCTGCGCGCCGACATCGCGGCCAAGCTGAACGACGCCGAGACGACGGTGTGATCGCGGAGCCGGTGGCGCCCGCTGGTCCACGGTGAGGACTCGCGGGCGCCGCGCGATCCGGAGCCGGTTGAGGGCGGTTCAGGCGACGACGACGCGGGCGGTCGCGCGCAGGACCTCGGTCTCGCCGTCGCGCGCCCGCAGGGCCAGCGCCGCCACCCCGTCGGTCACTTCGGTGACCTCCCCGGAGAACCGCAGCACCGCGCCCAGGAACACCGGCGCGACGAACCGGACCTCGTACTCGCGCAGGTGTTCCACCCCGCACCAGTCGGTCAGCCACGCGGCGAGCATGCCGGCCTGCATCTGGCCCATCGCGAGCACGCCGGGGAACCCGGCCCTCCGGGCGAACTCCGGATCGTGGTGCAGCGGGTTGAAGTCGCCGCCCGCGCCGGCGAACCGGACGATGTCGGTCTGGGTTACCGGCCCGACCTCCCGCTCCGGGAGTGACCGGCCGGGCACGGCGGTGACGGGCGCTCTCATCGCTGTCCTCGCTCGATCAGGACCTCGCGCACGCGGACCGCGCACTCGCCGGCGTTGTCGACGTAGTCCGTCTCCAGGGTCACGAAGCGCATTCCGCGCTTGCGCACGTCTTCGGCCACGCGCCGTACGCCGTGCAGCGAGTCCCCCGCGCACAGGGGCCGGAAGTAGGTCCATTTCACCGAGCCCACGACGATCCGGTCGAAGGCCAGCCCCAGTTTCGCCACGAACGCCCGCTGGTCGCGGTGGTGCCCGGCGACGACCACGTGGGTGGCGGTGGCGGGAACGTCCGGAAACCCGGCGGCCCGCGCGGCTCGGGCGTCGGTGTGCACCGGATCCCCGGCGCGGGTGGCCCGGGCGAACTCCCGGATCTTGCCACGTTCCACGTCGAAGGCGACTTCGTCGAGGATGTCCACCATACCTCCCTCTTTGGTCTGACCTATAGTATCATTGGCCCGAAACGACGGGAAGGGTGGGACATGGACCTCGCGGACTCGCCCGAGGAGGCGCGCTTCCGGGCTGAGATCAGGGACTGGCTCTCCAGTGCATTGCCGAAGTTGCCGTGGCCCGAACCGCCCGGGCTGGAGGACAAACTGCCGTTCTGGCGGCAGTGGCAGCAGATGCTGTTCGATGCCGGGTACGCCGGGCTGACGTGGCCGAAGGAGTACGGCGGCTGCGGCGTGGACGAGAAGCTGCGCGCGGTGTTCACCGAGGAGACCGACCGGGCCGGCGCGCCGGAACGGCTCAACATCATCGGTGAGGACTTCGCCGGACCCACGATCGCCGATTTCGGCACGGAGGCGCAGAAGGAGCGGTTCCTGCGCCCCATCCTGACCGGCGAGGAGATCTGGTGCCAGCTGTTCTCCGAGCCGGAGTCCGGCTCCGACCTGGCGTCGCTGCGCACGAGGGCGACCAAGGTGGACGGTGGCTGGCGCATCGACGGCCAGAAGATCTGGACCAGCCGGGCGCAGCTCGCCGCGCACGCCATCCTGCTGGCCCGGACCGGGGGCGGTCCGCGGCACAAGGGCATCACGTTCTTCCTGCTGCCGATGGACAGCGAGGGGGTCACGGTCCGGCCGCTGGCACACATGCTGGGTGAGGCCGAGTTCAACGAGGTCTTCCTGGACAACGTGTTCGTCCCCGACGACCTGGTCGTGGGGGAGGTCGACGGAGGCTGGCGGGTCGCGATGGCCACGCTCGGCTACGAGCGGGTCGCGATCGCGACCGGCCGTGTCAACACGACCCGGGCCGTCGCCGACATCATCGCCGACGTCGCCGGGCGCACCGGCGAGGACGGCCGTCCCCTGGGCGCGGACCGGCTGATCCGGCAGAAGGTGGCCGACCTCTACGGCCGCGCCCTGACCCACCGGCTCATCGGCCAGCGCGTGGTCACCCTCGCCGCGGAAGGCGGTCCACCGGGGCCGGTCACCTCGATCGGCAAGCTGTACTTCTGCCCCCTGGTGGAGGACCTGGCCGATTTCCGGCTTTCCCTGGAGCCCCTCGGTGACCAGTTCGGGCTCGACGACGAGCTCGCCGAGGCCTCGAGGTGGCTGCGGCTGACCTACCAGGCCCGCGGCACCGCCATCGCCGGCGGCTCCACCTTCATCCAGCGCAACATCGTCGCCGAGCGGATGCTCGGCATGCCGAGGAGCTGACATCGTGGTCTACACCTGGCTGCCCACCGACGACTACGTCGAGCACGCGAACGTCACCCGCCTGGCCCGGGCGCACGGCATCGGTTCACTGGCCGAGCTGCGGGCCCGTTCGGTCGCCGACATCGAGTGGTACTGGGACGCGGTCGTGCGCGATCTCGGTCTGTTGTTCCGCACGCCGTACTCGCGCGTGGTGGACACCTCGCGCGGGATCGAATGGCCGGACTGGTTTCCCGGCGGCGAGCTGAACATCGCCGACGCGTGCCTGACCCGGTGGGCCCAGGAATCGCCGGACCGGGCGGCCGTGGTGCACGAGGCGGAGGACGGCACCGTCCGCAGCCTCACCTTCGGCGAGCTGGCCGGTGAGGTCGAGCGAGTGGCGGCCGGGTTGCGCGCGCTGGGCATCGGCCGCGGCGATGCGGTCGGGCTGTTCCTGCCGATGGTTCCCGAGGCCGTTGTCGCCTGCTACGCGATCGCCCGCCTGGGCGCGGTGCTGGTGCCGTTGTTCTCCGGTTTCGCGCCGACCGCGATCGCCTCGCGCCTGCAGGACGCCGACGCCAAGGCCGTCATCGTGGCCGACGGCACCGTGCGCCGTCGCCGTGCGGTGGCCATGAAACCGCTGCTCGACGAGGCGCTCGAGTCCTGCCCGGCGGTGCGACACGTGGTGCTCGTCGCCAACCTCGACGACGAGCCGAAAGCCGCCACGCCGCGGGACGTGCTCTGGTCGCAGCTGCCCTCCGGCGATCCCGGCCCGGTCGAGGCGATGCGCGCCACCGACACCCTGCTGCTCGCCTACACCTCCGGCACCACCGGCAAACCCAAGGGGGCGGTGCACACCCACGCCGGGTTCCTGGTCAAGACGGCGAGCGAGGTCGCCTACTCCTTCGACCTGAAGCCGGGCGGCGTCTTCTGCTGGGTGACCGACATGGGCTGGATCATGGGGCCGTTGTCGATCTTCGGCACCCACGCCAACGGCGGGACTTTGCTGCTCTACGAGGGTTCGCCGGACGTGCCGGGCCTGGACCGGTTGTGGCTCCTGGCCGAACGTCATCGGGTCAGCATGCTCGGCGTGTCGCCGACGCTCATCCGGACGTTGCGCACGAACGAGGCCACCGATCTGAGCGCGTTCGACCTGTCCGCGGTGCACGTGCTCGGGTCGACGGGGGAGCCCTGGGACCCGGACTCCTACGAATGGCTGGCCCGCGACGTGTTCGGCGGGCGGGTGCCGATCATCAACTTCTCCGGCGGCACCGAGGTGGGCGGCTCGTTCCTCGCGCCCTACCCGGTCGAGCCGATCCGCAGCTGCTCGCTCGGTGGGCCGTCGCTGGGCATGGACGTCGACGTGGTCGACGACGAGGGACGGCCGGTCCGTGGTGAGATCGGCGAGCTGGTGTGCCGTCAGCCGTGGCCCGCGATGACCCGCGGGGTCTGGAAGGACGACGACCGCTACCTGGAGGCGTACTGGTCGACCTTCTCCGGGATGTGGCGGCACGGCGACTACGCCCTCGTCGAGGACGGTCAGTGGTTCATCCGCGGGCGCTCTGACGACGTCATGAACATCGCAGGCAAACGGCTCGCCCCGGCCGAGGTGGAGGCGGTGATGGCCACGCACCCGGCGGTCGCCGAGGCCGCGGCGGTCGGTGTCCCGGACGCCAAGAAGGGCGAAGCGGTGTGGGCGTTCTGGGTTCCCCGCCCGGGCGCGGGCGAGGACGTGTCGGCCAAGCTGCGTGAGATGGTGGCCGAGGAGCTGGGCAAACCGTTCGCACCCGCGGTCGTGCACCGCGTGGCGCAGCTGCCCAAGACCCGGTCGGCGAAGATCCTCCGGCGGGCGGTGCGGGCGGCGGTGCTGGGCACCGATCCCGGTGACCTCTCCGGCGCGGAGAACCCGGAGGCGGTCGGGGAAATCCGGGCCCTGGTCGGCTCGTGACCCGTCAGCTCTCGCCGGGGACCGGGATCTCCGTGCGTTCTTCGACCTCGAGCACGGCCTCGGCGTAGGAATGCACGTGCCGGTTCATGCGGCGCACCGCGGCATCCGGGTCCTGGGCCCGGATCGCCGCGGTGATCGACTTGTGCGCCTTGACGGTGGTGCGGCGCACCTCGTCGTCCACGAAGGCCTCGTTCTCCGTCGCCGCGTAGATCGCCGTGGACAGCGCCGTCATCAGGCCGGCCAGCAGCTCGTTGTGGCTGGCGGTGGCGACGGCGACGTGCCAGTCGACGTTGGCCTGCAGGAACTCGGCGAGGCTGCCGTTCTCGTCGGCGATGGCTTCGTTCGCCGCGTCGAGCCGAGCGAGGTCGGCGTCCGTGCGGTGCTGGGCGGCGAGCTTGGCGCAGTAGGGCTCGATGGCTTCGCGGGTCTCCAGCAGGGCGGCCAGCCGCACCTTCTGGCCGCGGATGAGCAGCCCGACCGAGCTGGCGACCGAGTCGCGGCCCGGGCGCTGCACGAACGCGCCGCCCCCGCGGCCGGCCTTGATGCGGACCAGGCCCTGGACCTCGAGGATCCGCAGGGCCTCGCGCACCGTGGTGCGGGACATCTGGGTCTGGGCGACCAGCTCGCGTTCGGTGGGCAGGGCGGTGCCTTCTTCGAACTCGCCCTCCAGGATGCGTTCCCGCAGGTCGTCGGCCAGCACGTCGGACGCCTTCGGTACCTCCATGGGTGTCAGGCGCACCGCGGAGCGCGTGCCGTTGGTCGCCGCAGGGCGTGTGCCCGCCATGTCAGTCTCCCCACATTTTGGCCTAAAGGTCTGACCTAAGTTACCATTTTTCCCAGGTTCGCGACGTATTGAACCAGCATCGTGACGTCACCGGTGAAAGGCACGAGCATGCGTTGGACGTTGACCGAAGACCAGGAGCTGTTCCGGGACACGTTCCGGGGCTGGCTCGACCGGTTCGCCTCATCCGAGGCGGTGCGCGGATGGCTCGACACCGGTGATCCCGCTCCGTTCGAGCGGCGGTTCGTCGAGGAGGGCTGGTTCTCCGTGGGCACTCCGGAATCCGCGGGCGGGCAGGGCGGGGGACTGCTCGAACTCGCGCTGGCTTCGGAGCAGCTCGGCCGTACGGCGGCGCCGTCCTCGGCGTGGCTGGCCTCCGTGCTGGCCGCACCCGTGCTGCCGGCCGAAGTGGCGGAGGCGTCGCTGACGCGGGGTGAATTCGCCGTTCTGGCGGTGAATTCGGACAAGCCGGCAGATATTGCCGGTCCGGTCCAGGTGGCCGACGGTGTCCTGAGCGGGACGGTGCCGCTTGTCCTCGGTGCGGAGCGGGCGGCGAAGTTCGCGGTGCCGTCCGGTGGGCGGCTGTACCTCGTCGACGCCGCGGACGCGCGCTTGACGAAACGGGCCCTGCTGGACCGCAGCCGGTCTGTCGCTGATGTCACGTTCGACGGCGCCCGCGGGACGGAACTGGGCGCGGCGGACCTCGCGCGCGTCGCGCTGCGCTCGGCGGTTCTGGTCGCCGCGGACAGCCTCGGCGCGGCCGAGCGGATGCTGGAACTCGCCGTCGAGTACAGCAAGCAGCGCGAGCAGTTCGGCGTGCCGATCGGGTCGTTCCAGGCGGTCAAGCATGCCGCCGCGACCATGCTCGTGGCCGTCGAGTCCGCGCGCACGCTCGTCTACTACGCGGCCGCGTCGGTGGAGCAGGAACACGAGGACTACGCGCTGCACGCGGCGGCGGCGAAGGCGCAGGTGTGCGAGGCGGCCGCCGGCGTGGCGGACAGCGCGCTCACCCTGCACGGCGCCATCGGTTACACGTGGGAGCACGACCTGCAGCTGTTCTACAAGCGCGCCAAGCTCAACGGCCGCCTGTCCGGGTCGTCGTCGGTGTGGAACGAGCGGCTGGCGGCGACGTTGCCCCTGGTTCCCGCGGCGTGATTCGCAGCGCTATGGTTTTGGTCAGTCCTTTGGTATAGTTGGGCCAAATCCAATGTCGGGTGGGAGAACGCGGTGGACTTTGCACTGACCGAGGACCAGGCGACCATTCGCCAGGCGGTGGCCGAGCTGGCCGGGAAGTTCGACGACCAGTACTGGCTGGAGAAGGACGCGGCGAAGGAGTTCCCGACCGAGTTCTACAACGCGTTCGCGCAGGGTGGCTGGCTCGGAATCACCACCCCGGAGGAGTACGGCGGGCACGGGTACGGCATCACCGAGGCCGCGCTGCTGCTGGAGGAGGTGTCCGCCTCCGGTGGCGGGATGAACGCGGCCAGCTCGATGCACCTGTCGATCTTCGGGATGCACCCGGTGATCGTGCACGGTTCCGAGGAGCTCAAGCGCCGCACGCTGCCCCGGATCGTCAACGGCGACCTGCACGTGTGCTTCGGCGTCACCGAACCGGGCGCGGGCCTCGACACGACCCGCATCACCACCTTCGCCCGACGCGAGGGCGACGAATACGTGGTCAACGGCCGCAAGGTGTGGATCTCCAAGGCGATGGAGTCGGAGAAGATCCTGCTGCTGACCCGGACCACGAAGTTCGAGGACGTGCGGAAGAAGACCGACGGCCTCACGCTGTTCCTCACCGACCTCGACCGGTCGAAGGTGGACATCCGCCCGATCCGGAAGATGGGCCGCAACGCCGTCACCTCCAACGAGCTGTTCATCGACGACCTGCGGATCCCGGTGGAGGACCGCGTCGGCGAGGAGGGCCAGGGTTTCCGCTACATCCTGGACGGCCTCAACCCGGAACGGATGCTGGTGGCCGCCGAAGCGCTCGGCCTCGGCCGCGCCGCGCTGCGGGCCGCCGTCCGCTACGGCAACGAACGCGAGGTCTTCGGCCGCCCGATCGGGATGAACCAGGGCCTGCAGTTCCCGCTCGCCGACTCGCTGGCGCGGCTGGACGCCGCGGAACTGGCGCTGCGCAAGGCGACCTGGCTCTACGACAACGGCAAACCGTGCGGCCGCGAGGCGAACACGGCGAAGTACCTGTGCGCCGACGCCGGTTTCCAGGCCGCCGACCGCGCACTGCAGACCCACGGCGGCATGGGCTACTCGGAGGAGTACCACGTGGCGCGGTACTTCCGAGAGGCCCGCCTGCTCAAGATCGCACCGCTGAGCCAGGAGATGGTGCTCAACTACCTCGGCTCGCACGTGCTCGGACTGCCGAGGAGCTACTGATGTTCCGACTCGACGACCGATCCGCCCTCGTCACCGGTGCGGGCGGGGGCATCGGCGCCGCCGTCGCCAGGGCGTTCGCCGCGGCGGGGGCGCGCGTGCTCGTCACCGACATCGACGAGCAGGCCGCCAAGGCGACCGCCGACGGCATCGGGGACGCGGCCGAGTACCGCGCACTCGACGTCCGCGACTCGGCGGCGGCGGCGGAAGCGGCGAAGCAGGCCGCGGCACTCGCGGACGGCAAACTGCACATCCTGGTCAACAACGCCGGTGCGATCGCGCCGGCGATGTTTCCGAAGCTGACCGAGGAGGCGTTCCGCCGGATCGTCGACATCCACCTCGTGGGCAGCTTCGTGTGCAGCCAGGCCGTGCTGCCCTACCTGCCGGACGACGGCAGCGGCCGGATCATCAACGTCACGTCGGCCGCAGGCATCGACGGCACGATCGGCCAGGCGAACTACGGCGCCGCCAAGGCAGGCATCATCGGCCTCACCAAATCCCTGGCCCGGGAGCTGGCCCGGCAGCAGGTCACCGTCAACGCGCTGGCGCCGCTGGCCGCCACGGCGATGACGGAGAACATCCGCAGCAACGAGAAGCTCGCCGCCAAGACGCTCGCGCGGATCCCGCTCGGCCGGTGGGCCACGCCCGACGAGATCGCCGGCAGTTTCGTGTTCCTGGCCTCGCCCGCGGCGGGGTACATCACCGGCCAGGTGCTGCCGGTCGACGGCGGGACGGTGATGTGATGCGGCACGGACGTGAGGTCCTGCTCGCCGAGGCGGTGCGCACCCCGATCGGCAAGTCGCACCCCGAGCGCGGCTGGTACCGCGACACACACCCCAACGCCCTGCTCGCCGCGTGCTACCGCGAACTCCTGACCCGCACCGGCGTTGCGCCTGGTGCGGTGGAGGACCTGGTTGTCGGGTGCACCGCGCCGTTCGGTGAGCAGTCCCGCAACATCGGCCGCAACGCCTGGCTGCAGGCCGGGTATCCGCCCGAGGTGCCGGCGGTGACGCTGGACCGCCGGTGCGGCTCGGCGCAGACCGCGGTCGAGATGGCCGCCGGGCTGGTCGGCACGGGCACGCACGACCTCGTGATCGCCGGCGGTGTCGAGCACATGGGACACGTGCCGATCGACTCACCGGTCAAGATCTCCGAACTCTACGGCGACCCGTGGCCGGCCGAGCTGCGTGACCGGTATTCCTTCGTGCACCAGGGGGAGAGCGCCGAACTGATCGCCGATCGCTGGCAGATCTCCCGCGCGGAGATGGACGAGTTCGCGGTGCGGTCGCACCGCCTCGCGAGTGCGGCTTGGGAAGCCGGGCGTTTCGACGCGGAGCTGGTGCCCTTCGGGGACCTGCACGGCGACCAGAGCGTGCGGCCCGGTACCGACGCGGCGAAGCTCGCTGGGCTCAAACCGGCCTTCCGCAAGGAGAACGGCCGCATCACCGCGGGCAGTTCGTCACCGATTTCCGATGGGGCGGCCGCGGTCCTGCTGGCATCCCGCGAGGCGGCGGCCGAGCACGGTCTGCGGGTGCGGGCGCGGATCGTCGACCAGACCACCGTCGGCGTCGACCCGATCATCATGCTCACCGGTCCCATCCCGGCGACCCGGAAACTGCTGGAACGCAACGGTCTCACCGTCGACGACATCGACCTGTTCGAGGTCAACGAGGCCTTCAGCTCGGTGGTCCTGGCGTGGGAGCGTGAGCTGAAGCCGGACATGGACCGGGTCAACGTCAACGGCGGCGCCATCGCGCTCGGCCACCCCGTGGGCGCGACCGGCTCGCGGCTGATCGCCACGATCCTGGCCGAGCTGGAGCGCCGCGATGCCGAGCTCGGCCTGGTCACCATGTGCTGCGGCGGCGGTCTGGGCACCGCCACCCTGATCCAGCGGCTCGACGGATGATCGACCTCGCACCGCACGTGCCGCCCGGCGCCGGGATCTGGTGGGGCCAGGCCGGCGCCGAGCCGACACCCCTGGTGCACGCCCTGCTCGACCAGATCGGTGAGCTGGGCCCGCACCGCGCGTTCTGCGGCCTGACGTGGGACCAGCGCCTGACGCGGGAGCTGCCGCCGGAGTTGTCACTGGTGTCCTACGGTGCGCTCGGCGAGCTGCGCCGGGTCAGCCGGGCCGGGCGGCTCGCCGTGGTGCCGTGCCACTACTCGGCGCTGCCCGCGATGTTCGCCGACCGCGCCCTGCCCTGTGACGTGGGGTTCGTGCAGGTCTCGCCGCCGGACTCGAAGGGGCTGTGCTCGCTCGGGGTCGGCGCCGACTACGCCGCCGACGCGGTCGCCCACACCCCGGTGCTGATCGCCGAGATCAACCACCGCATGCCCGCCACCACCGGCACGGACCGGATCCCGGTGTCGCGCTTCGCCGCGACCGTGGAGACCGACCGGCCGCTGGCCGAGGCGCCGGCCAAGGCGCCGGACGAGGCCGAGTCGGCGATCGCCCGGCACGTGGCGGAGCTGATCGAGGACGGCGACACCCTGCAGATGGGGGTGGGATCGCTGCCGGCCGCGGTGCTGGACTGCCTGGCCGGGCACTCCGACCTCGGGTTCCACTCCGGCATGATCTCCGACGGGGTGCTGAGGCTGGTCGAGAAGGGGGTGCTCACCGGCGCCCGCAAGGAGATCGACAACGGTCTCATCGTCACCGGCGCCGCGCTGGGCACCGCCGAACTGTACGACCGGCTGCCGGACCTGCCGGTGCGGTTCCGGCCGGCCAGTTACACGCACTCCCCGGCCGTGCTGTCCCGGCTCGGGTCGCTGGTGTCGGTCAACTCCGCCATCGAGGTCGACCTGACCGGGCAGGTCGGCGCCGAGGTCCGCCGCGGAGTCTACATCGGCGCGGTGGGCGGGCAGGCCGACTTCACCCGCGCCGCGTCGCTGACCGGCGCCCGGTCGATCATCACCGTGCGGGCCCGCTCCGGCACGCACTCCACCATCGTCCCGGCGCTGCACGGCGGCGCCGTCACCACCTCCCGGTCCGATGTGGACGTCGTGGTGACCGAGTACGGCGCGGCACACCTGCGGGGCTGCGACCTCGCGGAGCGCGCGCGCCGGCTCATCGCGATCGCCGCGCCCGAGCACCGGGAAGCGCTGTCGAAAGGAGCTCACCCATGACGCGACCGAGCCGGGTGCACATCCGGGAAGTCGGCCCGCGCGACGGGTTCCAGAACGAACCCGAGCACATTCCCACCGAGCAGAAGGTGCGGCTGATCGACGCGCTCGCCGCCGCCGGGCTCAAGCGGATCGAGGTCGCGAGCTTCGTGCGTCCTGACGTCATCCCGCAGCTCGCCGACGGCGTCGAGGTGCTGAATCGCATCGACGTACCGGACGACGTGCGGTTGATGGTGCTGATCCCGAACAGCCGGGGCCTGGACAACGCCCTGAAGGTGCGGGAGAAGTTCCACGAGGCGGCCATCTTCGTGTCGGCTTCGGAGACGCACAACAAGCGCAACGTCAACCGCACCGTGGCCGAGACCATGGCCGACAACGACAAGATGGCCGCCCGCATCCGCGGCGAGGGCCTGGACTGCGCGGCCGTGGTCGCCACCTCGTTCGGCTGTCCGTACGAGGGCAAGGTCGAGCTGGACCGCGTGCTCGGCCTGGCGGAGCGGTTCGCCGAGGCGGGCGCCACCGAGATCGGCTTCGGCGACACCACCGGCATGGCCAACCCGGCCTACGTCTCGGAGTTCTTCGCGGCCGCGCTGGAGCGGCTGCCCGGTGTCGAGGTCACCGCGCACTTCCACAACACCCGCGGGCAGGGCCTGGCCAACGCGTACGCCGCGCTCGAAGCGGGGTGCGCGAGCTTCGAGTCCAGCTTCGGCGAGCTGGGCGGCTGCCCGGTGCCGCCCGGGTCGACCGGCAACATCGCGACCGAGGACCTGGTCAGCATGTTCCACGAAATGGGCGTCGAGACCGGGCTGTCGCTGCCCGGCCTCATCGACGCCGCCCGCGCCGCGCAGGACGTCCTGGGCCGCAAGCTCACCAGCCATTCGATTGTGGCCGGACCCGTCAACTGGAACTAGAGAGGACTCGACATGAGCAACCGCGTCGCGCTCGTCACCGGTGGTGCGCAGGGCATCGGGCAGGGCATCGCGCAGACCCTGGGCGAGCAGAAGTACCGGGTCGCGATCGCCGACCTCAACGCCGAAGCCGCGCAGGCCACCGCGAAGACCATCAGCGACGCCGGCGGCACCGCGCTGGCCGTGCGGACCGACATCACCGACACCGCGTCGGTGCAGGCCGCGGTCAAGACGGTGACCGAGGAGCTCGGTCCGGTCGAGATCGTGGTGAACAACGCCGGCTGGGACGACTTCATGAAGTTCGTCGACACCGACGAGGACTTCTGGAACCGCATCCTGGACATCAACTTCAAGGGCGCGCTGCGGGTCATCCACACCGTCGTGCCGGGCATGATCGAGCGCGGGTTCGGCCGGGTGATCAACATCGGCTCCGACGCGGGCCGCGTCGGTTCGTCCCTGGAGGCGGTGTACTCGGGCGCCAAGGGCGGCATCATCGCCTTCACCAAGACCCTGGCCCGTGAGGTCGCCACCAAGGGCATCACCGCGAACACCGTGTGCCCGGGCCCGACCGACACCCCGGCGCTGCGCAAGTTCGCCGACAACTCCGGGCAGGACGCGGACAAGGTGCTGGCCGGCATGGTGCGCGGGGTGCCGATGAAGCGGCTGGCCAAGCCGAGTGATGTCGCGGCCGCCGTCGCCTTCTTCGCCTCCGACGCCGCCGAGTACATCACCGGGCAGACCCTGTCCGTGTCCGGCGGATTGACGATGGCGTGAGCGTCGACTGGAAGCAGGTCGGCGACTACACCGACATCCGGCTCGACTACAGCGGGGACGGCATAGCCAAGGTCACGATCTGCCGCCCGGAGGTGCGCAACGCGTTCCGGCCGCAGACGCTGGTGGAGATTTCCGACGCGCTGGACGTGGCGCGTGAGGACACCTCGATCGGCGTGATCGTCCTGACCGGACAGGGCGATCTCGCGTTTTGCTCCGGCGGTGATCAGCGCGTGCGCGGGGACACCGGCTACCTGTCCGAGCCGGGCAAGCCCGGCCGGTTCCACGTCACCGACCTGCACGTGCAGATCCGGCGGCTGCCGAAACCGGTGGTCGCGATGATCGCCGGGTACGCGGTCGGCGGGGGACAGGTGCTCCAGCTGGTCTGCGATCTGGCGATCGCGGCCGACAACGCGCGGTTCGGGCAGACCGGCCCGCGTGTCGGCTCGTTCGACGGCGGGTTCGGCGCGGGGCTGCTGTCCAATCTGGTCGGCGCGCGCAAGGCCAAGGAGATCTGGTTCCTGTGCCGCCAGTACGACGCGCGCCAGGCGCTGGAGATGGGCCTGGTCAACGCGGTGGTGCCGCTGGCCGAGCTGGAGGCCGAGACCGTGGCCTGGTGCCGGGAGATGCTGGATCTTTCGCCGTTCGCGCTGCGGATGCTCAAGGCGAGCTTCCACGCGACCGAGGACGGGCTGGCCGGCATCCAGCAGCTCGCGCACGATGCCAACCTGCTGTTCTACGCCTCCGAGGAGGCCAAGGAAGGCCGCGAGGCCTACAAGGACAAGCGGCGGCCCGACTTCGGCCGGTTCCCGCGCCGCCCCTGAGCACACGGAAGGATTTCCATGAGCGACAACGCGGTCGTCCGGCGCGACGCCGGTGACGGCATCGAAGTTTTCACCCTGCGACGCGCTCCGGCGAACGCGCTGGGGCTGCCCATCATCGACGGGATGAACGCGGCGCTCGACGCGAGCGAGGCCAAGGTCGTGGTGGTCTCGTCGGAGATCCCCGGGTTCTTCGCGGCCGGCGCCGACATCAAGCACATGTCCGCGATCGACGCGAAGTCGTTCACCGAATACGGCGACCGGCTGCGCGGCGTCCTGGACCGGCTTGCCTCCGCCGACCGGATCTCCATCGCCGCCGTGGACGGGCTGGCGCTGGGCGGCGGTCTGGAATTGGCGATGGCGTGCACCCTCCGGGTCGGGTCGTCGGCGGCGAAGTTCGGGCTGCCGGAGGTCAAGCTCGGCCTCATCCCGGGCGCGGGCGGGACGCAACGGCTGCCGCGCCTGGTCGGCCGCGGGCGGGCGCTGGACATCATGCTCACCGCCCGCCAGGTGCCCGCCGAGGAGGCGCACGAGATCGGGCTGATCGACCGGCTGGTGGCGGCGGGCACGGCGGAGAAGGCCGCGCTCGAGCTCGGGCGGGAGCTGGCCCGGTTGTCGCTGCCCGCACAGCAGGCGGTGATCCGCACCGTGGACGCCGCGTTCGATCTGCCGCTGGAGCAGGGTTTCCGGTTCGAGGTGGCGCAGGAACAGGAGTTGTTCGAGTCCGGCGAGGCCCGTGAGGGAATCACCGCGTTCCTGGAGAAGCGGCCACCGGATTTCGCCTGAGTGCGGGATATCCCGATCGGGGGAGATGATCGCCCACGGGGGAGAGCCTTTTGCCCCTTTGTGGAGACGCATTTGTTCCAATGATAAGACCAAAATTCGGGGGACGCGTCTGACCCTCCCACCCCGGAGTCCTTTCCCGGCTCCCCAACGGACTTGTCGAGGCAATCGTGAGGAACAAAGTCGTTCCAGTGCTTACCGCTCTCCTGGCCGGGGCGCTCGTCGCCGCGTGCGGCACCCCCGGCAGCAGCGAGGCGGGAGATGCCACCGGGGCCATCAAGGTCGCCATCATCCCACCTTCGTCCGGGGCGCTCGCCCAGTTCGGATCCGACGCCGCGAAAGGCTGGCAGTACGCCGTCGACACCGTCAACGCCCAGGGCGGGATCGACGGCCGCCAGGTCGAGCTGATCCGGATGGACACCGACGCCACCTCGGCCACGACGCTGCGCGCCGCCCGCGAGGCGGTCACCCAGCGCGGCGCCCAGTTCATCGGCGCGGTCATGACCTCCACCGAGCACGGCGCACTCAACCAGCAGCTCGACGCGCTGGGCGCGCTGTCGTTCAACAGCCTCGGCAAGGACGACGCCCTCACCGGCAAGGACTGCACCGCCAACGCCTTCCGCACCGTGCAGACCAACCGGATGGACGTCAACGCGCTCGCCGCGACGCTGAAGAACCTGCCCGGCGACCGCTGGGCCGTGCAGGCCGTCGACTACTCCACCGGGCACACCGCGGCCGACATCTTCCGCGAGGCCGCGCAGGCCGCAGGCAAGCAGGTCGTGCTCGAGCAGTTCGCGCCGCTCAACACCACCGAGTTCGGCTCCTACATCACCAAGCTGCAGGCCAGCGACGCCGACGCGCTGTTCGCCGTCGAGTACGGCGCCGACGGCGTCGCGTTCGTCAACCAGGCCGCACAGTTCAACCTGCCCGCCAAGTTCCGCAGCGTGCTCGGCTTCAACATGGTCTCCGAGCCGCTCTTCCCGGCGCTGGGCGACAAGATCACCGGCTTCTACAACAACGTCGGCTACGACCCGGGCGCGGAGAACCCGCTCAACCGGCAGTTCGTGCAGGGCTTCCAGGCCAAGTTCGGCACCAAGCCCTACTACGTCGAAGCCGACGCCTACCTCGCCGCGGAGACGCTGTTCGCCGGTATCCGCAAGGCAGGCAGCTCCGACCCGGTCAAGGTGCGTGAGGCGTTGAACGACCTCACCTTCGACAGCATCGCCGGTTCGGTGACCATGCGCGCGGGTGATCACCAGCTGGTGCGGCCCTCCTACCTGGGGCAGGTCGTCAAGGACGGCAGCGGGCTCGCGTTCAAGATCATCGCGAGTGCCCCGGGCACGCAGACCACCCCGCAGGCCGACCCGGCCTGCACGCTGAAGGGGTGATCGCGTGAACTTCGCCCAGCTGCTCAACGGGATCGCGTTCGGCTCGCTGCTGATGATCCTCAGCTCCGGGCTGGCGATGATCTACGGCCTGCGCGGTGTCACGAACTTCTCGCACGGCGCCCTCTACATGGCCGGCGCGTACCTTGCCTACAGCGTCAGCGCGAACTTCTCGTTCTGGCTCGCGCTCGTGGTGGCCCCGGCGGTGCTCGCGGTGCTCGGCGCGGTGCTGGAGCTGGTGTTCTTCCGGCGGCTGCAGCACCGCTCCCACATCGAGGTCGGGCTGGTGACCTTCGGCGTGGCGATGGTGCTCGAACGCGTCATCGTGCTGATCTGGGGCGAGCGCACGCTCGCGGTCGCTCCGCCTGCCGGGCTCGGCGGCACCACCTCGGTGTTCGGCGTCGACTACCCGAGCTACCGCCTGCTGATCATCGGGTTCGCGGTGGTGCTGGCGGTCGGCCTGACCTGGTGGCTGCGCGCGTCGCGGCTCGGCCTGCACATCCGGGCGGCGAGCAGGGACGGGCAGACGGCGCAGATTCTCGGCATAAACGCCGACCGCGTCAGCCTCGTCGTGGTGTGCCTCGGCGCGGCCCTGGCCGGGCTCGCGGGCGCGCTCGCCGCGCCGTACGTGTCGGTCGATCCTGGCATGGGCGTGGCCATCCTGATCAACGTCCTCATCGTGGTCGTGATCGGCGGCGCCGGCAGCATCGCCGGCGCGATGACCGCCGGGATGGCGCTGGGCGTCGTGCAGACCCTCGGCGCGGTGTGGCTGCCCAGCGTCGCCGTCCTGGTGCCGTACGCGGCGCTGGTGGCCGTGCTGCTGTGGCGGCCGGCCGGGCTCTTCGGGAGGCAAGCGTGAGCACTCTCGCCGTCGCCGAGCCGGAAGTGGTCGCCGGCCCGTCGAAGACCGGTCTGCACCGCCGGCTCGTCCTGCGTGGTCTCGCGATCGCCGTGGTGGCCGCCGTCGCCGGGCTCGCCGTGCCGTACGTGGTGCCCGACCGCTACACGATGGGACTGTTGCTCGACGGGGTCATCCTCGCGCTGCTGGCGCTCGGGATCGGGTTCCTGGCCCGGCACCTCGGGCTGATCAGCCTGGGCCACACCGCCTTCTTCGGCGGTGCGGCCTACGCGCTGGCCATCGCGACGCAGCAGTGGGGCTGGGGCCCGCTTCCCGCGGCACTGTTCGGGCTGGCCGTGGGAACGGGACTGGCCGTGCTCATGGGGCTGCTCGTCGTGCGCGCTTCGGGGATGGGTTTCCTGATGCTGACGCTCGCGCTCGGCCAAGCCCTCTACCAGTTCTGTGTGCAGACCGTGGCCCGGCCGTGGACCGGCGCCTACGACGGGTTGCAGGTGCACGTCGAACCCGGCCAGGCCGTCTTCGGCATGCCGATGGACGACGTCATGAACGCGGCGCTGTTCTGGCCGGTGGTGTGGATCGCGCTGGTCGCCGCGGCGGTCGTGCTGTGGCTGCTCGGCCGCGCGCGGTTCGGCATCGTGCTGGAAGGCATCCGGGAGAACGAGGAACGCATGCGTTTCTCCGGGTTCGGCACGTTCCGGCCCCGCCTGGCCGCGTTCGTCGTCTCCGGGGCCGTGGCCGCGCTCGGCGGGGTGCTGTTCGCCCTCAACGCCGCCTACGTCTCGCCGGACGTGCTCGGCTTCCTCAAGGCGGGTGACTCGCTGATCGCGGCGATCGTCGGCGGTCTCGGTTCGCTGGCGGGGCCGGTCGTCGGCGCGCTGGCCTATGTCTGGGCGCAGGCGGAGTTCAACAGCTCGGGCAACCTCCAGCTCTACACCGGCGTCGCGCTGGTGGTGGTGCTGGTGTTCCTGCCCGGCGGCATCACCGGTGTGTTCGGGAAGCTGCGGCGCCGGTTCTGGCGAAGGGGCGGGAAATGAGCCTGTTCGAAGCGACCGGGGTGAGCGTGCGCTACGGCGCGGTCCACGCACTGGACACAGTGGACATCGCGCTGGATCCGGGCGTCCTGCACGGCGTCATCGGACCCAACGGGGCGGGCAAGTCGACGTTCTTGGACGCGCTGTCGGGACGGGTGAAGCCGTCCGCGGGAACCGTGCGCTACGTCGGTGAGGACATCACTCGCCGCCCGCCGCGGTGGCGGCGGCACCGCGGGATCGCCCGCTCGTTCCAGCGCACCAGCGTGTTCCCGTCGATGACCGTGCGGGCGCAGCTGGACATGGTCGCCCACCGGCAGGGCGCGGACGACGTCGCGGCCGTTGTCGAGGCACTGGAGCTGGGGCCGGTGCTGGACCGGGTCTGCGCCGAGATCGCCTACGGTACGCAACGCAGTGTCGACTTGGCGCTCGCGTTGATCGGCAACCCGCGGGTGGTCCTGCTCGACGAACCGTGCGCCGGCCTGGTCGCCGACGAGTCGGTGCGCCTGCTCGACCACGTGCGGCGGCTGTGCCGCGAGCGCGATGTCGCCGCGGTGCTGGTGGAACACGACGTCGACGGCGTGTTCCGGGTCTGCGACGTGATCACCGTGCTCAACCTCGGCAAGGTCCTCGCCCACGGCGCCCCGGCCGAGGTGCGAGCCGACGCCGAGGTCGTGCGCGCCTACCTGGGGAGTGCCGCGTGAGTGCGATCCTGGAGTTCAAGGGAGTGCGCGCCTCCTACGACGGCGCGGTCGTGCTGGACGACGTGTCGTTCACGATCGAGGAAGGCAGCACGGTGGGGCTGGTCGGCCGCAACGGCGCGGGTAAGACCACCGCGCTGCTGTCGGTCTACGGGGTGCCCCAGGTGACCGGCGAGATCCTCCTCGACGGCACACCCGCCGGCCGCAGGCGCCACGAACCGGCGGCGCGGGGCGTGAGCCTGGTGCCGCAGGGCAAACGCATCTTCGGCAACCTGACGGTGGAGGAGAACATCCTCCTCGGGCGTGCGTCCCGCCGGCGGGGGCAGTGGAGCGTCGAGGCGGTGTACGAGCTGTTCCCGAACCTCGGCCGGGGTGCGAAGCGGCCCGGCACGGCGTTGTCCGGCGGTGAACAGCAGATGCTCGCGATCGCCCGCGCCCTGCTGGCCGAGCCGAAGTTGCTCATGCTCGACGAACCCACCGAGGGCCTCGCGCCCGTGGTGATCGACGAGCTGACCGCGGCGCTGCGGGAAATCCGCTCTCGCGGCACTGCGCTGCTGCTGGTCGAGCAGCACATCGGCATGATCCGCGCGCTGGCGGACAGTTTCCTCGCACTGCGCAAGGGGAAGCTCGCCGGTTCCGGACCGGTCGCCGACCTCGCCTCCCGCGAGGTGCAGGAGGTGATCGCCCTGTGACGGGCCCGCTGGCCGGTTTCCGGGTCGTCGAGGTCGGTTCGATCGGGCCCGGCCCGTTCTGCGCGATGTTGCTGGCCGACCTGGGCGCCGAGGTGCTCCGGCTGGACCGCGCGGAGGGTGCCGTGCTGGTCGGGCCCAGCGCCGACTTCCGCACGGAGCTGTTGCACCGCGGCCGCCGGTCGGTCGCCGTCGACCTGAAGAACCCCGACGGCGCCTCGGTGGTGCTGGACCTGGTCGAGCGGGCCGACGCGCTTGTCGAGGGCTTCCGGCCCGGCGTGGCCGAGCGGCTCGGCATCGGGCCCGACGTCTGCCTGGCGCGCAACCCGGCCCTGGTCTACGGGCGGATGACGGGGTTCGGCCAGGACGGCCCGCTCGCGCAGGCGGTCGGCCACGACCTCAACTACGTGGCACTGTCCGGGACCCTGTCGCTGATCGGCCGTCACGGGCAGCCGCCCACCCCGCCGCTGTCGCTGATCGGCGACTTCGCCGGCGGCGGCTCGCTGCTGGCCCTCGGGATCCTTGCCGCGCTGCTGGAACGGCAGCGTTCCGGCCGCGGTCAGGTCGTCGACGCGGCGATGGTGGAGGGCTCGGCCCTGCTGTCCACCGCGTTCTTCGGGTTCGCGCAGACCGGGGCGTGGAACCGGGAGCGGGGCGCCAACCTGGTCGACAGCGGGGCGCCGTTCTACGACGTCTACGAGACCGCCGACGGGAAGTGGCTGTCGGTCGCCGCGCTGGAGCCGCGCTTCTACGACGACCTCGTCGACCTGCTCGGTCTGCCGGCGGACCTGCCCGATCGTGACGACCGCAGGACGTGGCCGCGGCTGCGCAAGCTGTTCGCCGACGCTGTCCGCACCCGCACCCGCGACGAGTGGGCCGCGCTGGCCGAGGGCCGCGGCCCGTGTGTCGCACCGGTGCTGGACGTCGACGAGGCGCCGCGGCATCCGCACAGCGTGGCACGCAAGTCCTTTGTGGAGCAGGACGGACTCGTGCAGCCCGCCCCCGCGCCGAAGTTCAGCCGCACGCCGGCACAGCTCGGGCGCCGTCCGCCGCTGCCGGGCGAGCACACCGGGGAGGCGTTGCGGGACTGGGGCGTGGCCGCGGAACGAGTCGAGCAGTGGTGGCGGTCGGGTGCGATCGCCGGGGAGGGAGTGGCATGTACGGACTGACCGTCTTCAGCTCGGGTTCGGGACCGGAACGGTTCCGGCGCACGGCGGAGATCGCCGCGAGAGCCGAGGAGGCCGGGTTCGACGCGGTGTGGACCGGCGAGCTGTACAACCGGTCCGCGACGGTGCCGCTGGCGGTGCTGTCCCAGGCGACCAGCCGGGTGCGGCTCGGCACCAACATCGCCTACGGCGTGGGCCGGTCCCCGCTGGTGTGGGCGGCCGAGGCCCGCGACCTCGACGAGCTTTCCGGCGGACGGCTCACCCTCGGGCTGGGCAACGGCACTCCGCGGATGATGGCGGACTGGCACGGCGTCAGCGGCGAAGCCCCGGCCGCCCGGATGGAAGAGCTGGTCACCGTGCTGCGCAAACTGTGGCGCCTGCACGAGGGGCCGGTCGAGCACGAGGGCCGCTTCTACCGGGTGCGGCTGCGGCCCACTTCGGACACCCCGCCGCCGGTGCAGGAGCACCTGCCGATCTGGACCGCAGGCGTCAATCCGCGGATGATCCGCGCCGCGGGGCGCGTCGCCGACGGGCTGGTCGGGCACCCGATGTTCACCACCGCCTACCTGGACGAGGTGGTGCGGCCCAACCTCGACGCGGGCCTGGCCGACTCCGGCCGGGAGCCCGGCGACCTGCAACTGATGGGCATCCTGATGTGCGCGGTGGATGTCGACGAGGAAGCCGCCCGGAACCGGCTGGCGTTCGCGGTGGCCCAGTACGCGGCCTCGCGCGTCTACGACGCGCTCTTCGAGCTGCACGGCTGGTCGGACGCGCAGGCGAAGATCCGGGAGGCCGCACGCGCGGGCGACCCCGAGGCGATGGCCGCCGCGGTGCCGGACGCGGCGCTCGACGCCGTCGGTGTGGCTTGCCGCCCCGGCGAACTCAAGGCCCGGGTCGCGGTGCACGCCCGCGACTACGACCACCTCGGCCTGGTCAGCGTGCCGTGGGGGCTCAAACCCGACGAAGCGGAGGAGGCGACGGTGGCGATTGTGGAGGGGATGCGCTGATGGTGGATCTGAAACTCGAGACGATCGAGCTGACCGAGCCGGTCGAGGGTGTCGTGGTGGCGACGCTGAACCGGCCGGACAGCCTGAACTCGATGACGGTGCGGATGTTCGCGGAGTTCGAGGAGCTGGCGTTCGCGCTGAACGACGACGACGCGGCACGGGTGCTGGTCCTGACCGGCGCGGGCAAGGCGTTCTGCGCCGGCTACGACCTGGACGACGCCGACGAGCTGCCCGGCCTGACCGCACTGGAGATGCTGGAGAGGCAGGAGCACGCGGCACGCGGGCTGGCGGCGCTGAGGGCGCTGCGGATCCCGGTGATCGCCGCGGTCAACGGTGCCGCGGCCGGCGGTGGGCTGTCGCTCGCGTTGGCCGCCGACATCCGGATCGCCGCGGAGAACGCCAAGTTCAACGCCGCCTTCGTCCGCATCGGACTGTCCGCGGGCGACCTCGGAGCGTCCTGGCTGCTGCCGCGGATCGTCGGCCCCGCGCTCGCCTCGGAGATCGCCTACACCGGGCGGTTCGTGTTCGCCGAGGAGGCCGAGCGGACCGGGCTGGTGAACAAGGTCGTGCCGGGCGAACGGCTGCTGGCGGAGGCGCTCGCGATGGCGTCGCTGATCTGCGCGAATTCGCCGGGCGGGGTGCAGCTGTCCAAGCGGGCGCTGCAGGCGAACATGGAGGTCACCTCCTACGCCGCGGCCCTGGAGCTGGAGAACCGGGGTCAGGCGCTGCTGACCCGCGGCTCCGACATGCCCGAGGCGCTGGCCGCCTTCAAGGAAAAGCGCGCGCCGAAGTTCACCGGCCGGTGAGGGGACCGACATGATCGACTTCGAAGTGCCGGAGCTGACGACACTGCGGATCGAGGAACCCGAGGACGGGGTCCTGCTGCTGCGCATCGACCGGCCGGACCGGATGAACTCCCAGACCGTGGCGATGTTCGGCGAGTTCCTCGCCGCCGCCCGCGCCATGCGGGACAGCAAGGCCCGGGCGCTGATCGTGACCGGTGCGGGGGAGCGGGCCTTCTGCGCCGGCTTCGACCTGGACGAGATCGACGTGATCACCCGAATGGGGGTGCGCGAGTTCCTGCACTTCCAGGAGCTGGCCACCGGCGGGCTGGCCGCGATCCGCGCGCTGCCGTTCCCGGTGATCGCGGCGGTGCACGGCGCCGCGGTGGGCGGCGGCATGGCCCTGGCTCTGGCGGCCGACATCCGGCTCGCCGCGCCGACCGCGAAGTTCAGCGCGGCGTTCGTCAAGGTGGGCCTGTCGGCGGGAGAGCTGGGCACCTCCTGGCAGCTGACCCGGCTGGTCGGCCCTGGCCGCGCCGCCGAGATCGCGTACACGGCACGGGTCGTCGCCGCCGAGGAGGCGGAGCGGATCGGGCTGGTGAACCGGGTCGTGCCGTCGGAGAGCCTGCTGGACGAGGCCCTGGCGACCGCCCGGCAGATCGCCGGGAACTCGCCGGGCGGGGTGCGGATGTCCAAGCGGGCATTGCAGCGCAACCAGGAGGTCGCCTCCTACGGCGCGGCGCTGGAGCTGGAGAACCGCGGGCAGGCGCTGCTGACCCGCTGCGACGACATGACCGAGGCGCTCGCGGCGTTCAAGGACAAGCGCGCGCCGCAGTTCACAGGAAGGTAGACGATGACGACGCTGGGAGACATCGACCCCGGGTTCGGGCCCGACGACGACCTGCGGCACTGGCCCGAGCCGGGCGGCCGGATGCGGGACAGCCTGTTCTGGGAGACGGTCATGCCCGACGAGCAGCTGGGCATGCAGGTCTACCTGTACCTGACCGACCGCGGCAAGACCGGCTACAACGTGTCGGTGTGGGGCCCGGGAACCGAGCCGGTCGCGCTGAAACTGGCTCAGGGCACCGTCGGCGACGACATGGACCTCGACAACTTCGAGTTCGAGGGCCTCACCGTCAAGCAGCCGGAGCTTCGCCGCACCGCGCAGGTGAGCTACTCCAGCGACGAGGTGAGCCTGCAGTTCGATTTCACCGCGCTGCACGACGCGTTCAGCTACAAGAGCAACCCGGACGGCCTGCCGTCGTGGTTCGCGGCGAACCGGCTCGAGCAGACCGGCCACGTCACCGGCTTCCTGGAGGTCGGCGGCAGGTGGATCGCGTGGGATCGCAAGGGCCACCGGGACCACTCGTGGGGAGTGCGGAACTGGGGCGTGCCGCACCACTGGAAGTGGTTCATCGCCTACACCGAATCCGGCCGGGTGGTCAACGGCTGGATCTGGATCGCGCGTGGCGAGTGGGGCTTCGCCGGGTACGTCGTCAAGGACGGCGTGACGATCCCGGTGTCGCACATCAAGCACAAGGCCGACTACGACGACGGCATGGTGCAGACGCGGCTGGAGGCCGACGTCGTGGACATCACCGGCGAGACGACCAGGCTGGTCATGGAGTCCTTCGGCGCGGTCAAGCTGCCCACGAAGGACCCGATGGGCACGGTGATCACCGAGGCCGCTTGCCGGGTCACGATCGACGGCGAGGAGGGCGCCGGGCAGTTCGAGACGCACTGGCCGGGGCAGTACCTGCAGCACCTGATCGAGAGCGGTCGATGAGCTGGGACTGGAACGACGAACAGCGGGACGGGCTGGCGCGGTTCCTCGCCGCGCGCGAGATCTGCGCCGGCCCCGTCACGACCCGGCGGATCGGTGACGGGCACTCCAACCTGACGTTCCTGGTGAGCGACGGGCAGCGGCGGGTGGTCGTGCGGCGGCCGCCGCCCCCGCCGATCCCGCCGGGCGCGCACGACATGCTGCGCGAGGCGAAGCTCATCGGGGCGCTGGCGGGGACGGACGTGCCGGTGGCCGACGTGCTCGCGGTCGGTCAGGCGGGGGAGGTGATCGACGTGCCGTTCTACGTGATGAGCTACGTCGAGGGCCCGGTGATCACCGAGCGGACCCCGGAAGCGCTGAGCACGCCTGCGGACCGGCGCCGCATCGGGGAATCCCTGGTGGACACGCTCGCCGCGCTGCACGCGGTGGACTGGCGGGCGCGCGGCCTGGCCGACCTGGGACGGCCGGAGGGGTTCAACGCGCGCCACTTCCGCCGCATGGGCAGGTTGATCGCGGACGCCGACGGCAAGCCGCCGGCCGAGTTCGCCGGGATCGACGCGTGGCTCGCCGCGCACGTGCCGCCGGAGGCGGGCGCGACGATCGTGCACAACGACTACCGCCTGGGCAATGTGATCGTGGCGCCGGACCCGCCGGGCCGGATCCTCGCCGTGCTCGACTGGGAGCTGGCCACCCTCGGCGATCCGCTCTTCGACGTCGGCTACTTCCTCGCGTCCTGGCCGGTGGCCGGGCAGCCCCGCACACCGACGGAGGACCTGGGGGTGGCGGTGCTGGAGGACGGCTATCCGACGCGGGAGCAGCTGGCCGAGCGGTACGCGGCGGCGACCGGGCGGGATCTGTCCACCCTGGACTGGTACACCGCGCTGGCGTTGTGGAAGCTCGCGGTGCTCTACGAGTACGGCCGCCGCCGCGCGGTGCAAGGCGTGGGCGACGAGTACTACGCCGACGCCGGGATGGTGAAGTCTTTCCTGACAGCGGCGGAGCAGGTGGCGTCGTGACGCGGACGATCATGTCCGCCACCGCGGACCTGCGGGCCGGACGGGTGTCGGGCCCGCCGCCGTCCGAAGAGGCGGTCGCCCGCGCGGACGCCGTCGACGCGACGTCGGGGGTGTTCCTACGCCCGGGCCGCAGCGCGCCAGGCCGACGCCCGTCTCGCCGCTGCGACGGGACACCGACGACCGCGCAGAGCCTGGTCCTCGATCCGGGCTGGGCGGCCGGTGACGCCCCGGCGGTCGCGCGCCTCACCCGCGCGGGCGGGACGGTGCTCGGCAGGCTCACCACGATGGAGTTCACCCGCGGCGTGCCGGATGTGGCCAAGCCGTTCCCGTTGCCCCGCAACGCCTGGAACCCCGAGCACTAGGCGGGCCCAGCTCGGGGTGCGGCGGCGGCGTGACCTCGGGCATGGTGCTCGGCGCACTCGGCACGGACACCCCGGGCAGCATCCCGATGCCCGCCGGGTTCACACGGCGTCACCGGTCTGAAACCGGCCTTCGGGCGGGTGCCGAAGGCGGGCGTGGTGCCGCTGAGCGACACGCTCGACCACGCGCGTCCGCTGGACTATCTCGGCGCTCTCACCGGTGATCTGACGGGTGTGCGCGTGGGATTCGACGACCTCGACCGGTTCGCGCCCTCCGCCGATCCGGCGCTGCGGCAGCGGTTCACCGCGATGCTGGCTCTGCTCGTGGACGCCGGGGCCGAGCTGACCGAAGTGCGGCTGCCGATGTACCAGGAGCTGCAGGCGATCGACTCCATTGTGATGCCCGCCGGAGTCGTTGAGCTACCACGCGAGCAACCTCGCGACTCGCCCGGAGGGCTACGGCCAGGCGACCCGCGTGCTGCTCCGCAGGGCGCGCGATCACGGCCGCGCGCTTGGCGGTTCCCTGTCGTCGGTGACTGCGGCCCCCGATCCGAGTGGCGGTTATGTCTGCGGACGGTGACGCACGGGGAAGAGGCCACCCGCCGAGGCGGCCCCTTCCCTTGTGCGCTCAGACGTTGCGCTGCGCCTTCGCCGCCGCGCTCGCGGCCTGGCTCTTCGCGCGGATCTCGGCCCAGTCCTCATCGGACAGCGACGTGAGGCCGGCGAACGTGCCCGGCCCGGCGAGCCGTTGCCCGCCGTCCATCGCGATCGTCTCGCCGGTCAGGTAGTCGCAGGCGTCGGAGAGCAGGAAGATCGTCAGGTTCGCCAGCTCCTCGACCGTGCCCATGCGGCCCATCGGCACCTGGTCGGCCTGGGTCGCGCCCACTGCGCTCTTGTCGGTCGGGTTGAGCATCTCCCACGCGTAGTCCGTCGGGATCGGGCCGGGGGCCAGTGCGTTGAGCCGGATCCCGTACCTGGCCCACTCGACGGCCAGTGACATCGTCATCGCGTGCACCGCGGCCTTGGCCATCGCCGAGGGCACCACGAACGCCGACCCGCTCCACACCCACGTCGTCAGCGTGGACAGCACCACGCCCGGCAGGCCCTGCTCGATCCAGCGGCGGCCGGCGGCGTGGGTGGTGTTGAACGACCCGTTCATCACCGTCGAGCTGACCGCCTCGAACCCGCGGGCGCTCAGCGTCTTCGTCGGCGCGATGAAGTTGGCCGCGGCGTTGTTGATCACCCCGGTCAGGGGCCCGTGCGACGCCCAGATCTCGTCCATCGCCGCGTCGACCAGCTCGGCCTTGCGGACGTCTACGGTCTGGTAGTGCACCGTGCCCGGCTTGCCCGCTTCCGCGGCGGCTTCGGCCAGCACCGCTTCCCGCCTGCCCCACAGGTGCACCTGCGCGCCGTGGTCGGCCAGGTGCCGGGCCACGCCGCGGCCGAGGCCGGTGCCGCCGCCGGTGATCAGGATCCGCTTGCCCGCCAGCAGGTCGGGGGCGAACACGGACTTCCTCGTCGATGCCATGCGTGTCCCTCTCTACAGCCCGAGGCTCTTGCTGATGATCTCGCGCTGGATCTCGTTGGTGCCGCCGTAGATGGGCGGGGCCAGTGCCTTGCGCACCTGGCCTTCCATGCCGTATTCGCGGGCGTAGCCGTAGCCGCCCATCATCTGCATCGCCTCCAGCGCGGTGTGCTTGGCGATCTCGGTGCACTTGAGCTTCGCCATCGCGCCCTCCCGCGCCAGCTGGTCCTCCTCGCCGGCGTCGATCCGCGCGGCGACGTCGTAGACGAACGCCTTGGCGTAGGCGATTTCGGTGGCCAGGTCGGCGATGCGGTGCCGGATGGCCTGGAAGCTGCCGATCGGGCGGCCGAACTGCTCCCGCTCCTTGACGTAGGCCAGCACGTCGTCCAGCGACCGCTGCGCCGCGCCCAGCGACATGGTGGCGATGATGAGCCGTTCGACGGACAGGCCGCGCATGAGGTGCTTCCACGCCTGTCCCGCTTCGCCGACCACGTTCGCGACCGGGATCCGCACGTCGGTGAAGAACAGGTCGTTGACCGTGTGCGGTTCCATGGTCTGGATCCCGCGGATCTCCAGGCCGGGGGTGTCCGTGGGCACGATCAGCAACGTCAGGCCCTGGTGCTTGGTCCCGCCCGGGTCGGTGCGGGCCAGCAGCAGGATGTGCCTGGCGATGTGCGCGGCCGAGGTCCACGTCTTCTGGCCGTTGACCACGTAGTGGTCGCCGTCGAGCGTGGCCTTGATGCGCACCGAGCCCAGGTCGGAGCCCGCCCCGGGTTCGGACAGCGCGATCGCCTCGATCTCGCCGGCGCAGATGCCGCCGAGGATGTCCTTCTTCTGCTCTTCGGTGCCGTAACGCAGGTAGGTCTGCGCGGCGGTCAGCCCGGTCGAGTAGGCCGTGATCGGCGCCAGGCCCCGCGAGGTCTCCTCGAGGAACAGGCACTCGTCGACCATGCCGGCCCCGGCTCCGCCGTAGGCCTCCGGGATCGACACGCCGAGCCAGCCGTGTGCGGCGAGCTTGCGCAGGATCTCCGGGCTGTTGGCGAGGGTGCCGCCCGCGGTGAGCGCGTCCCGCTGGGCGAGTGTCCGGCACTCGCGGTCGCAGAACGCGCGCACCGCGGCGGCGAACTCATCCTGTTCGGGGGTGAACTTCATCGTGAACGGCCGTTATCAGTTGCCGCGGAAGGCGGAGAAGTCCGGGCTGCGCTTCTCGTTGAACGCCTTGATGCCCTCCTGCGCCTCGGCGGTCTCGCCGAAGATCTTCAGGTGCGAGTAGGCCATCTGCCCGACGCTGGCGAACTGCTCGGTGTCGGTGTTGAAGGACTGCTTGAGCACCTTCAGTGCGGTGGGGGACAGGGCCAGGATCTCGTCGGCCCAGGCGCGCACCTCGTTCTGCAGGTCGGCCGCGGGGACGACCTTGTTGACCAGGCCCCAGTTCTCCATCTGGGCCGCGGTGTAGCGGCGGCACAGGAACCAGACCTCGCGCGCCCGCTTCTCGCCCAGGATGCGGGCGAGGTAGCCGGTGCCGAACCCGGCGTCGAACGAGCCGACGCGTGGGCCGTTCTGGCCGAAGACCGCGGTGTCGGCGGCGATCGTCAGGTCGCACAGCACGTGCAGCACGTGCCCGCCGCCGATCGCGAAGCCGTTCACCGCGGCGATGACCGGCTTCGGCACGTCGCGGATGACGTGGTGCAGGGCGTCGATCTCGAACAGCCCGGAGTCCGACGGGCCGTAGTCGCCGGTCTCGGCGCGCTGCTTCTGGTCGCCGCCGGTGCAGAACGCCTTCTCGCCGGCGCCGGTCAGGCAGATGACGCCGACCTCGTTGCTGTTCCACGCCTTCTTGAACGCCTTGACGAGCTCGTCGACGGTGCGGGCGCGGAAGGAGTTGTACCGCTCGGGCCGGTTGATCGTGATCCACGCGAGGCCGTTGTCGACCTTGTACGTGATGTCGGTGAAGTCGTCCATGGTGACCCGAGATCCTTTCGAAGTGTGAGAAGAACACGGCGGCGGCACCCGTGGCGCGCTCGCGTTGTCCCGAATCTAGGTCTGTGAACGAGCGTTATCAAGGGTGCCGCCGCCGTTTACCCCTTAGGGGAGAGGTCGCCTACCCCTTCGGAGGGTCCAGGTAGATGGTCTTGAACACCTGGTAGGAGTGCAGGCCCTCGGGCCCCAGCTCCCGTCCGATGCCGCTGGACTTGATGCCGCCGAAGGGCGCGGTCGGGTCGTTGGCGTAGGCGTTGATACCGATCGTTCCCGACGCCACCCGCCGGGCGACGGATTCGCCGCGGCCGGGGTCGGTCGTCCATACGCTGCCGCCCAGCCCGTACTCGCTGGCGTTGGCGATCGCCACCGCCTCGTCCTCATCGGTGTAGGGGATCACCGACAGCACCGGGCCGAAGATCTCCTCCTGGGCGATCGTGTGCCGGTTGTCCACGTCCGCGAACACCGTGGGCTCCACGAACCAGCCGCGGTCGAGCCCGGACGGCCGCCCGCCGCCCGCGGTCAGGCGCGCACCCTCATCGAGCCCCTTGGCGATGTAGGACTCGACCCGGTCCCGCTGGCGGGCGGACACCAGCGGCCCGACCTGGGTGTCCTCGTCGAGTGGGTCCCCGACCGCGAGCGAGCGGGCCAGGTCGGTGATGGTGTCCACGACCTCGCCGTAGCGCGACCGCGGAGCCAGCACGCGGGTGCCGAGCCAGCAGATCTGGCCGTTGTTCAGCAGCGTGGCCGCGAAGAAGCTCTCGATGGTTTCGGCGAGGTTCGCGTCGTCGAGGACGATCGCGGCGGACTTGCCGCCCAGTTCCAGCGTCACCGGCCGCAGCAGGCGCCCGCAGGTCTCGGCGATCGACCGTCCCGCCGCGGTGGAGCCGGTGAACGACACCTTGTCCACGCCCGGGTGCGCGATCAGGTAGGCGCCCAGCTCACGGCCGCCCGGGACCACGCTGAGCACGCCCTCGGGAAGCCCGGCCTCCGCCGCGGCCTCGGCCATCAGCATCGCGTCCAGCACCGTCTCCGGTGCGGGCTTGAGCACCACGGTGCACCCCGCGGCCAGCGCGGGCGCCAGTTTGAGGAACGTGATCGCCTGCGGCACGTTCCACGGCACGACCGCCGCGACGACTCCGATCGGCTCCCGGATGACGCGCGAGCTGCCGCCGAGCATGCCCGGCCGGGTCTCCTCCTGTGGGTTCTGGGTGACCAGCCCGGCGAAGTACCGCAGCAGCACCGGCGGGAACCCGCCTTCGAACTGCTGTGCCAGTGAGAGCGGCATGCCGTTCTGGATCGTCACCCGCCGGGCGGTCTCCCCGACGCGCTTTTCCAGCGCGACGGCGAACCGTTCGAGCACCTCGGCGCGCCGCCGCGGCTCCCAGCGGGACCAGCCCGCCGGATCGTCGAACGCGCGGCGCGCCGCGGCCACGGCGTCGTCGACGTCGGACTCAGCGGCTTCGGGAACACTGCCGATCAGCTCTTCGGTGCCGGCCGAGTGCACGTCGATGCGCTGCCGCGTCACAGGCGCGGTCCAGTTGCCGGCGAGGTAGAGCCGGTCGTAGTCGATGGTCATCAGGACTCCTCGGGCACGAGCACGATCTTGACCGCGTCGCCCCGGTGCTGGGCGGCGACGGCTTCGTTGATCCGGTTGAACGGCATGGTGGTGACAAGCTTGTCGAACGGAAAACGCCCGCTGCGGTGCAGCTGGAGCAGCTGCGGGACGAACACGTCGGGGTCGCTGTCGCCCTCGACGATGCCCATCACCCGCACACCCAGCACCTGCGCCTGGATGAGGTTCAGCGCGAGCGCGGCCTCGGGATCGGCGGGCACCCCGATGATCCCGACCTTCGCGCGGTGGGCCAGCGCGAGCATGGCGTCCTGCAGGACGGCGGCGATCCCGGTCGTGTCGATCGCGTGGTCCACCCCGTCGGGCACGATCGCCCGCACATGCTCGGGCAGCGGCCCGTCCGCCGGGTCGATCACGTCCGTGGCGCCCAGCGACAACGCGAGGTCCCGGCGCGCGGCGTGCGGCTCGACGACGATGATCCGGCTCAACTCCCGCACCACACCGGCCAGCACCGCCGAGAGCCCGACCGAACCGCCACCCAGCACGAGCAGCGACTCACCCGGCTGACAGTCCAGTGAGTTGAGCACCGCGCCCGCGCCGGTCTGCACCCCGCAGCCGAGCGGGCCGAGCACCGCCAGCGGCGAGTCGTCGGGCACCTTCACCACGTTGCGTTCCCGGGCCAGGGCGTGGGTGGCGAAGGAGGACTGCCCGAAGAACGCCGAGCCGACCGGCTCGCCCTCGCGGGTCAGCGGGCTGGTGCCGTCCTGCCGGGCGCCACCGAAGTTATAGGCCATGAAGTTCTGGCAGTAGGCGGGCTCGTCGCGGCGGCACTCGCGGCACTCGCCGCAGCTGTCGAAACTGAGCACCACCTTGTCGCCGACGGCGACCTTCGTGACGCCGTCGCCGACCGCGGTGACCACTCCGCTGCCCTCGTGACCGAAGACGCCGGGCAGTGGGAAGGGCAGATGGCCGTCCTTGGCGGCCAGGTCGGTGTGGCACAGGCCGACGCCGGCGATCTCGACGACGACCTCGCCGGGTGCGGGATCGGCCAGGGTGAGTCGTTGCAGCTCGAAGGTGCCACCGATCTCGGTGGCCACCGCGGCGGTGATGTCCATGCGAGGACTCCTTTGTCCGTGGGGGAGGGAGGGAATCAGCCGTTGGTGTCGGGGACAGTGACGCGCACGTGCTCGCAGGCGTCGCTGAGGATCAGCTGGCACGACAGGCGGGAGTCGGGGCGCGCGCCTTCGGCGTATTCGAGCAGCTCACGCTCCTCGTCGGTGGGCTCGTCGAAGCACGCGCCGCCTTCGTCGACGAAGACGTGGCAGGTGGCGCACGAGCAGCTGCCGCCGCACTCGGCGACGATGCCGGGCAGGTTGTTGCGCACGGAACCGTCCATGACGCTCTGTCCACACGGGACGTCGAGGGTGTGCGTGGTTCCGTCGGGCAGCGCGTAGGTGACCTTGGGCATTGTCAGGCTCCGTACTGGTGGACGACGTCGCGCAGCGGGACCGAGGCGTCGGCCAGCCGGTCCGGATCGATGCGCGCACGTGAGGCGATGAACTTCTTGCCCGCCATGAACTCGCCGGGTGAGTTGGCGGATTCGACGGCGGTGACGGTGCCGCCATGGTGGTGGAACAGCGCGAAACGGCCGGTCGCGGGATCGCCGCGCAGCACCGTGCTCGGTGTGGCCGGGACGAGGCCGGCGATCTTGAGTTTGAGGTCGAACTGATCGGACCAGAACCACGGCACCTCGGCCGCCACCGGTGCCGCACCGGTGATGGTGGCGACCGCCTGCCTGGCCTGTTCGGTGGCGCTCGGGATGCTTTCCAGCCGGACCAGCGCGCCGGAGGCCAGGGGCCGCCGGGTGACGTCGCCGATCGCGAGGATCCGCGGGTCGCTGGTGCGGGCGTGCTCGTCGACGACGACGCCCTGCGCGCACAGCAGTCCCGCGTCCGCGGCCAGCCGGTCGCGGGGCACCGCGCCGACACCGACCAGCACCGCCTCGGAGGGGATCGTTGTTCCGTCCCCGAGCACGACCGCCCGCGCCCGCCCGCCTGCGCCGTCGATGCGAGTGACCTCGGCCCCGGTGACGATCCGCGTGCCCTGCTCCCGGTGGTGGGCGGCCAGGATCTCCGACAGCCGCGGGCTGGCGACGCGGGCCAGCACCCGGTCTTCGCGCTCGACGACCGTGACCTCGACGCCACAAGACCGGGCGACCGCGGCGACTTCGAGCCCGATGTAGCCGCCACCGACGATGACCAGGCTGCGCCGCTCGTCGATGCAGGTGCGCAACATCCGGGCGTCGGCCAGTGTCCGCAGCGACACCACACCGGCGAGATCCGCGCCGGGCACGGGCAGGGCCCGTGGCTCGGCTCCGGTCGCCAGGACGAGGTGGTCGTAGCGGTGGAACTCGCCCGAGCCGGTCCGCACCCGGCACCCGTCCCGGTCGATCGTGGTGACGGGCTCGCCGAGCCGGACCGTAATGTCTTGTTCCCGGTAGAACTCCGGCGGCCGCAGCCACTGCTCCAGCTCGCCGCCGGTGAACTTCTTGGACAGCGGCGGCCGGTGGTAGGGCAGGTCCACCTCGTCTCCGAAGAGTTCGACCGGGCCCCGGTGGCCGGCCTGCCGCAGCAGGCCGGCCAGGGTGGCGCCGGCGTGACCGGCGCCGACAATCAGAACGCGGCTCACTTGAGCTCCAGGCGCACGGGCAGTTTCTTCAGCCCCCCGACGAAGTTGGTCACCACCGACTTGCGCTCGCCGGTCACCTGAACGCTGTTGATCAGCGGCAGCAGCTCCTCGAACATGATCCGCAGCTCGAGCTTGGCCAGGTGCTGGCCGATGCACATGTGCGGGCCGTAGCCGAAGGCGATGTGCTTGTTGGGCTTGCGGTCCAGGCGGAAGGTGTCCGGCTCGTCGAACACGTCGGCATCCCGGTTGGCCGACTGGTAGAGCAGCATGAACCGGTCGCCGGTGCGGATCTGCTGCCCGCGCAGCACGTAGTCCTGCGTGGCCTGACGGGTGAACTGCTTGACCGGCGAGACCCACCGCAGGCCCTCGTTGACCAGGTCCGGAATCAGGGCGGGGTTGGCCTGCACCTGCGCGAGCTGGTCGGGGAACTGGGCCAGCGCCTCGATCGTGCCGGCCATCGTGCTCGACGTGGTGTCGTGGCCCGCGGTCGCGATCGCGATGAACCAGCCGTAGGCGAACTCCTTGCGGTAGTACTCACCGTTGCCGTCCTTCGCCCGCGCGATGATCGTCGCCAGGTCGTCGCGCGGAATCGCCCGCCGGTCCTCGACCAGCTTGTCGAAGTAGGCGTAGAAGTCCTGGATGGCGGCCGACCACTGCTGCGCCGCGGCCTCCGGGGTCAGCGGCTCGACGTCCTCGCGCTGCGCGTCCGGGTCTGCGGTGCCGAAGAACTCCTGCGTCAGCGTCATCATGCGCGGCTCGTCCTCTTCCGGGACGCCGAACAGGCTCATGATCACGTGCAGCGGGTAGTAGAGGGCGAACTCCTGGACGAAGTCGATGTCGTTGGCGCCGCTGCGCAGGTACTTGGCGATGGCTTCCTTCGCCAGTGCCCGGATCCGGTCCTCCCACTTCTTCAGGTTCGCGGGGCGGAACCAGTCGTTGGCGATGTCCTTGATCTCGGTGTGCTCGGGCGGGTCCAGGTAGGTGAGCGTGTCGAGGATGCGCAGGCTGCCGCCGGTGAGCTGCTTGGTGAAGGCGTCGCCGGCCTGGTTCTGCAGGATCGGGTTGTGCGAGCCGGGTTCGTCACCACCGCCGCTGGTGAACACGTGCGGCTGGCGCTCGATCTCCATGATGTCGGCGTGCTTGGTCACCAGCCAGACCGGGTCGTAACCCTCGACCTTCACCTGGCCCAGCGGGTTGTTCTCCCGCAGCCAGCGGTAGGCCTCGAACAGCGGCCCGTCGTGGCGGTGGCCCTCCGGCAGCACGACCTGCCTCGCGATCTCGTCCGGGATCGGGCGCGTGGACAGTTCGGGCGTAGTGGTCATGTGAGTTCCTCCGGGGAAGACGGCATCGTTGCGCGTTCGGTCCAATCTTTGGGCCAGTGCGACGTGTCGTGCATCACCCCGGAGGAAGAGATTTCTCTCCCGGTTCTCTCCCCGTCGTGCTTACCGGTGCCGCTGCATCAGCTCGTGGTAGCGCGCGGTCGCCTCGGCCCGGTTGGAGACGCCGAGCTTGCGCAGCACGTTCTTGACGTGCGTCTTCACCGTGCCGGGGGAGACGAACAGCGCGGCCGCGATCTGGCTGTTGCTCTCGCCGAGCACCAGGTGGCGCAGGACGTCCAGTTCCCGGCGGGTCAGCTCGGCGAAGGGGCCCTCGTACTTCTCGAGCGGATCCACCGGACGTGGCCGCTGCGGCTGGGGCGCGACCGGGTACCCGTCGAGCAGGTCGTCGACCTCCCGCATCCGCTCCCGCATCAGCCGCAGCTGCTCGGCGAACACGACCCGCTCGAACACGCAGCCCAGGCCTTCGGCGAACAGGCCGAGCAGGCGCAGGTCGAACTCGTCGACGTGGTCGTGTTCCACATGCTGGTCCGCGTGCACCAGGCCGACCACCTCGCCCCGGGTCACGAGGGGGGCGACCACGTAGTCCAGTGTGCGGGCCAGGTTGATCAGCCGGTGGTGTACCCGTGGGTTGTGCTGGGCGTCGTCCACGAGCACCGGGGTTCGGGTGCGTACCACCTCGGTCTCGGGCAGTTCGCGGCCGAGTTGCCCGGGCACGGCGGTGCCGATGCGCACCAGATCTTCGGCCAGCTGAGGGTCGTCGTGGGTGTAGGCCGAGCGCGGGCTCCACGCCGGCCCGGACAGGCGGGAGAACAACGCGCGCCGGTACCCGAGGCGATGCAGTTCGGCCGGTACCTGCTGCGCCAGTTCGTGCAGCGTGCTCGCGCCGCGCAGCCGGGCCAGGCACTGGTGCAGGTCGCCCATCGCGGCGGTGCGCACGGCGAGCCTGCCGTCCCGTACCGCCGCCAGAGTGCCGCCGACCTGGGCCAGCAGGGCCGCGAGCCGGGTGGGCTCGCTCCCGCCGCCCGCCGCCAGCTCGCGGAGCAGGATGTGCTCCGCCGCGCGCAACCCGGTCTCGGCCGAGGGTAGATCGCGGGCGGTGGCGAGAACCGGCTCCCCGGTCACTGCTGCCACCACCTGCAGGATGTCGCGGGACCGGCGCACCACGTCGTCGGCCGGTTCGAGAGCCGCGCGGACGGGACCGGACGGAACACCACTGTTCACAACCGTCTCCTCGTTCGTGTGCAGAGCGGCGCACTGCTCTGTTCGGCCGATTGTCACCCGGTGGGTGCCCGAGAGACACGTCGCCGTGAAAAGTTCCTCCCCGGAGGGGGAGGTAAATACCCCGCAAGGGAGTGGAAGACGGACCCGCCGACCCTCGAAGGTTCGCGATGAACCGAGCTCACCGGCAGCCAGGAAGGCCGCGCGGGTTCGAGGAGGCCGGGCTTCCCCGCCAGGTTGTCGAGCAGCAGCGCGTCGGGCTTGCGAGATGGAGGTAGGTCCCGTGCCGGCGCAGATCGCGGCGAGCGAACCAAGGAACCTGGGCCTGGCCGGGGAGATCGCGGACGGGCCATCGTGCGGCGTTGTCCGTGCCGTGTCTTCGCGGTGCTCGCGCTACCCGCCGGCTGCGGGAGAGGGGCTGGCCCGAAGTCGCCACTCGCGACGGTCAGATCGACAGGCCGACGGCAGCAGCCTCCACTCCGCGGCGAGCGTCTGCATGTCGGGCGCCTCGCGAATCTGGCACTTCGCCGACCTCGGCTGCGGATCAGCCCTGTGCGCCTCCTTCAAGTCAAGAACCGTTGATTATCGCCCGACCGCGACAACTGCCAGGCACTGTTCCCGCGCCTGAAGGGCTAGCCACCGGGTTGGTTCTTGGTCACCTTTTCGGCGCCGACGGTGCCGAGGTGGTGGCGCAGGGCGTCCGCGGCCTCGCGCCGTTCGCCGGCCAGCAGCAGGTCCGCGATCTCGACGTGTTCCCGGCAGCGGATGATCGCGCGGTCGCGGGCCAGTGACCGGCGGTACTCGATGAGCCGCCGGAGGCGGTCGACCCTCCGGAGGCCGTCGATGAAGAACGTGTTGCCGCTGCACTCCATGATCGTCTCGTGGAAGGTGCTGTTGAGGTCGAACAGCTCCGCGTTGCTGACCGTCCAGATGCGGCCGTCGACGAGTTCCTGCTGCTGATCGCGCACGGCCTCCACGGCCTTGCGGTCCAGGGCGAAGCCCGGTTCCAGAATCGCGGTCGGCTCGATCGCCAGCCGGAACCGGTAGCTGTCCTCGTAGGACCGCAGGGAGGTCAGCATGGGCTGGAACTCCCAGCCGTACCCGGGGAGCCGCTCGATCCAGCCCTCCGCGTTGATGCGCCGGAGGATGCGGGCCAGCTGCCCGGGGGTCAGGCCGTAGTCGCGGGCGAGCCCGTTCTCGGTGACCCGGTCGGGCAGCTTGCCGTCCAGCCGGTCGGCCGCGATCCGCAGGTACAGCTCCTCGGTGTCGTCGTCGGCCGCCGGCGTGGGCAGCTCCTCGACCGGCCGCAGCACCGTGTAGCCGCCCCGCTCCGCGACGCCGACCACGCCCTCGTCCTCGAGCAGCCGCAGCGCGCTGCGGACGGGGGACCGGGACACCCGCAGGTGCTCGGCGAGCGTCCGCTCCACCAGCCGGGTCCCGGGCGGCGCCTGCTCCGTCCGGATGTAGTCCACGATGCGCGCGGCGATCTGGCGGGTGAGTGCGGTCGGCGCCACTACCGTTGTCCCCCTCCTGCGACGGTCAGCACAAGACTACGGCTCCAGCACGTCCGCGACGTGCTCGACCTCCGGCGGCGCCGCGAAGTGCGGGCCCGCGAGCTCCCGCCACCGCGCGAACCCGGCCGAGCCGCGGAACGTCACGGTGTGGTGCTCGACCGTCTCCCACTCCACGAGCAGCCGGTAGAGCGACGGGACCTCGACGCTGCGCACCAGCCGGACCCCGTGACAGCCCTCAGCGGCCCGGAACAGCGGGACGGCCTCCGCGACCGCCGCTTCGAACGCCGCCTCCGCGCCGGGACGGACCCGGATGTGCGCGATCTCGGTGACCATGCGCGGTCTCCTTTCAGGTGAGGGTGATCGCCCCGGTGGCGACCGTGAACGCGATCATGCCCAGCGACGCGACCGTCACCCGGAGCAGGGCGAACCGCTGGAACTCGCCGAGGTCCTTTTTGACCAGCCCGAGCAGCACCCACAGCGGCGCCGACGCCGGCCCGATCGAGTGCAGCATCTGGCCGGCGACCCCGGCGCGGGCGATCTCGTAGGGCGCGATGCCGTAGTGGCTCGCGGATTCGGCCAGCACCGGCAGGACACCGAAGAAGTAGGCGTCGTTGGACATGAAGAAGCTCAACGGCAGCCCGATGAGCGCGGTGAACAGCGGGATCAGGTTGCCGAGGCCGTCCGGGACGCCGCCGAGCAGCGCCTTGGCCATCGCGTCGACCATGCCGGTCTCGGACAGGATGCCGGTGAAGATCCCGGCGCCGAGCACGAGCATGACCACCGGCACGGCGGAGGCGGCGTGCCGCTTGACGACCTCGCCCTGCTCGGCGAGCCGGGGGTGGTTGACCAGCAGCGCGATCACGAACCCGGCCATGAACAACGTGACCAGCGGGGCCACCCCGGCGACCAGGAGCACGAGCAGCAGCACGGTGAGGCCGGCGTTGACCCACAGCCGCCAGTTCCGCAGCGCCGACCGGTCGCGCTCCTGCCCGGCCAGTTCGGCGGCGACGTCGGCGAGCACGTTCTCGTCGATCCGCTTGCGCTGGCCGCGGCCGAGGAAGTAGGCGATCACGACGATCAGCGCGGAGGTGAGGAGCAGGGTCGGGATGAGCGGGACGAAGTAGGTGGCGGCGTCGAGGTGGAGCACCGAGATGGCGCGGGTGGCGGCGCCGCCCCACGGGGTGGACCCGGAGATCGCGCCGAGGCTCATGGTCGCGATCGCGGCGATCACCAGCGGGTTCATCCCGATCCGGCGGTAGATCGGCAGGAACGCCGAGCAGATGATCATGTAGCTGGTGGTGCCGTCGCCGTCCAGCGCGACCAGCAGCGACAGCACCGCGGTCCCCACGCAGATCCGCACCGGATCGCCCTTGGAGAGCCGGATGATGCCGTGGCAGACCGGGTCGAACAGCTTGGCGTCCATCATGACGCCGAAGTAGAGCACCGCGAACAGCAGCAGGACCGCGGTCGGCGCGACGGTCTCGATGCCGTCCACGGCCATGTCGCCGAGGTCGGCGCCGCGTCCGGCGACGATCGCGAACAGGACGGGCGCGGCGATGATCGCGACGAACGCGGTCGCGTACTTCCGCATGACCAGCACCATGAAGGTGCCGAGGGTGAGGAAGCCGAGGACGGCAAGCATCGTTGCTTCTCCATGGGCGAGGGGAGGGGAGTTTCAGGAAGTGCGGTGCTCGGCGTCCACGCGGGTGGTCACGCCGGTCTCGACCAGCGTGCGGGTGGCGTCGACCGAGGCGTAGGTCCACAGGATGCGCATCGGCGCGGTGGCGGAGGCGTTGCGGAACCGGTGGGGCATCCCGGCCGGGACGTAGGTGGTGTCGAACCGGGTGAGGTGGTGCTCGACGCCGTCGATCTCGACGATGGCATCGCCGTCCAGGATCACCACGCTCTCCGGGCAGTTGTGCGTGTGCAGCGGGATGCCCGCGCCGCCCTCGAACAGGGTCTGCCCGTTGAGGAACACCTGCGCGCCGCGGGCGGTGGTGACCAGCGGGATCGTGCTCGCGCCGCCGCCGCGGGAGAACGCGTGCAGCTCCGCGGGGCGCAGGACGGCGGGCGGGAAGGAACTGTCCTGGCTGGTCATGGTTTCACCGGTCCGATCCACAGGGTCTTGACGTTGACGAACTCGCGGATGCCCTCCGCGCCGAGTTCCCGGCCGTAGCCGGACTTCTTGATGCCGCCGAAGGGCAGGCGGGCGTCGGAGGCGACGAGGCCGTTGACGAACACCGCGCCGGCGTCGATGCGCCGGGCGAACTCCCGGGCCCGGTCGAGGTCGCGGGTCCACAGCGCGGCGCCGAGCCCGAATTCGGTCTGGTTGGCCAGGGTGAGCGCTTCTTCGGCGTCGCGCACGCGGACGATCGCGGCCACCGGGCCGAAAGTCTCCTCCGCGAAGGCCGCCATGCCCGGCCGGACGTGGTCGAGGACGGTGGGCTGGTAGAAGAACCCGGGCCCGTCGACCGGTGCGCCGCCGGTGCGCACGGTCGCTCCCGCCTGGACTGTCCGTTGCACCTGGTCGTGCAGGGCGTCCCGCAGGTTGGCGCGGGCCATCGGGCCGATCTCGGTGGCGGGATCGGCGGGATCGCCGACGCGCAGCGCCGCGGCCGCCGCGGTGAACGCCTCGGCGAACTCGTCCGCGACCGCGTCCTCGACCAGGAATCGCTTGCCGTTGACGCAGCTCTGCCCGTTGTTGATGAACCGGGCCCGCACCGCGGTGGCGGCCGCGGCGGCGAGGTCGGCGTCGGCGAGCACGATGAACGGGTCGGACCCGCCGAGCTCCAGCACCTGCTTCTTGAGCGCCGCGCCCGCCTGGGCGGCCACGATCGCGCCGACCTCCGTGGACCCGGTGAGCGTCACCGCGGCGATGCGGTCGTCGGCGATCAGGTCGGCCACTACGGGCACCTCGGCCAGCAGGGTCCGGAACAGGCCGTCGGGCGCGCCGGCTTCGCGCACCACCTCTTCCACGGCGAGCGCGCACTGCGGCACGTTGTTGGCGTGCTTCAGGATCGCGCCGTTGCCGGCCGCGAGCGCGGGCGCGGCGAACCGGAAGAACTGCCAGAACGGGTAGTTCCACGGCATGACCGCGAGGACCACACCGAGCGGGTCGTACACGACCGCGGACTCGGTGGCGTTCGAGGCGACCGACCGGTCGGCGAGGTAGTCCGGCGCGTGCTCGGCGTAGTGCTCGCAGGTGACCGCGCACTTTTCGATCTCGGCTTCGGCCTCGGTGACCGGCTTGCCCATCTCGGCGGTGATGAGCCGGGCGTACTTCTCCTTGCCGTCGCGCAATACCCGGGCGATCGCGCGCAGGAGTTCGACGCGCTCGGTGATCGGGCGCACGCGCCACTCGCGCTGAGCGGCGACGGCTCGGTCGAGGGCGGCGTCCACCTCCGCCGCGGTGTGCGGGGTGAATCGGGCCAGTTCGGCGCCGGTGGCCGGGTCGGTCGAAACGATCATCAGGACGGGACTCCAGTCTTGTCCAGAGTGGACTTCACGGCCGCGGCGAACTCGGCCGTGCCGAGGGTGCCGCCGATGTCGCGGGTCCGGGTGGCGGGGTCGGCGAGCACGTTGTCGACGGCCGCGTCCACCAGCTCGGCAGCCTTGACCAGCCGCGGTTCGGCGTGGCGGCGGCCCAGCCAGTCGAGCAGCATCGCCGCGGACCGGATCAGCGACGTCGGGTTGGCCACGCCCTGCCCGGCGATGTCCGGGGCGGACCCGTGCTGCGCCTGGGCCACGCAGATGTCGTGCCCGGCGTTGACCGACCCGCCGAGGCCGAGGCTGCCGGACAGCTCCGAGGCCTCGTCGGACAGGATGTCGCCGAACATGTTGGTGGTGACGATGACGTCGAACGTGTGCGGCCGCCGGATGAGCAGGGCCGCCGCGGCGTCGACGATCAGCTCCTCGACTTCCACGTCGGGGTAGTCGGCCGCGACCTTGCGGACCTCGCGCAGGAACAGCCCGTCGGACAGCTTGACGACGTTGGCCTTGTGCACCGCGGTGACCTTGCCGCGGCGGCCGCGGGCCAGCTCGAACGCCGCGCGCGCTACGCGCTCGGACGCCTTCGCGGTGATCTTGCGCAGCGAGATGGCGAGGTCCGGATCGGGCATGAACTCGCCGCTGCCGGCGTGCATGTTGCGGTCGGAGTAGAAGCCCTCGGTGTTCTCGCGGACGATCACCAGGTCCATCGGGTGCCGCAGGATCGACAGGTCCGCGTGCGAGCGGCACGGCCGCACGTTGGCGAACAGTTCGAACACCGTCCGCAGCTCGGCCGAGGGGTTGATGCCGCCCTCGGCGCGGGACGGGTAGTTGTAGTGCGACACGGGGCCGAGGAGGACGCCGTCGACCTGGGGAATGCGCTCCATGACCTCGGCGGGGAGGGTGGTGCCCCGGTCGGCCAGCGATTTCAGGCCGATGTCGCGGGTCTCGAACTCCAGGCCGAGCCCGAGCAGCCGGTCGGCGGCCGAGAGGACGTCCAGGGTGGCCGCCGTGATTTCGGGGCCGATGCCGTCCCCGGGCAGCACCAGGATCTGCACGTGTCGCGTCCTTTCCAGGGGTGAGTGGGAATTCGCCGCGTCAGGCGGGGCGTCTGACGGAACCCTAGAGCGCGGTCTGGTTTTTTACAAGAGTGATGTACCAAGAATGATCAGGACTGCTCGCCCGGTGTCGCCCGCGTGGAGGCCGCGGCCGCGGCGAGAACGCCCGTGGCGAGCCACAACGCGCCGGTGGCGCCGAGCGCGCCGGCGACGAGACCGGCCGCGGACGGCATCGCCACCTGGCCGAGCCGGTTCGCCCACAGGCGCAGCGCCAGCGCGGCTCCGCGAGCGTGACCGGGCACCGACTTCACCACCGTGGTCATCGTCAGCGGCTGGCCGATGCCGAGCAGGAACCCGCCCGCCACCAGGGCGAACGCCATGACCAGCGCGCCGGTCCCGGGCGCCGCCACGACCGCGAGGGCCAGGCCCGCGCCCGCCGCGCTCGTGGTGACCAGGGCGCGGCGGCTCCAGCGGGCCACCAGCGCGCCGAGGCTCAGCCGGGACAGGATGGAGGCCGCCGACCGCAGTGCCAGCAGTAGACCGACGACGGACGGCGGGATCGCGCGTTCCTCGGCGATCAGCGGCAGGTAGGCGGTGAGCAGGTCGACCGCGCTGAGCAGCGCGAGGCTGACGAACAGGCCGGCGACCATGCCGCGGCTGCGGATCATCGTGAACGCGCTGGGCGCGTCGCGCCGCTCCGGCGCGGCGGCGGTCCGGGCCCGGCTGAGCCACACCGCGGCGGGCAGCGCCGCCGCGGCACACCCGGCCGCGACGAAGGCGGCGGTGGCCGCCGGGCGCAGGAGTTCCGGACCGGTCGCCCCGCCTAGCACCAGCCCGCTGCCCAGCGGCCCGAACATCTGCCCGGCGGCCACCGCGGCGGTGAACAGTCCGAAGTGACGGTCCAAAGTGGAGTCACCGGAGGCCCTGGCGACGTAACCTTGCGCGCCGACCATGAAGACGATGTGCCCGAAACCGAGCGCCGCGGCGGCGGCGCCGACCAGGACCAGCGACGTCGACAGCGCCAGCAGGACCGGCGCGGCGGCCAGCAGCGCGGCGCCGGCGAGCAGAACGGCGCCGGTGCGGCCGGTGCGGTCGGTGTAGCGGCCCAGCGGCAACGCGACGGTCAGGGACAGCACCGCGTACGCGGCGGTGATCAGCCCGATCGCGAAACCGTCGCCGCCCAGCGCGATCGCGCGGTAGGAGATCAGCGGCCGGGCGAGGTTGAGGCCGGTCTGGCTGAAGACCGTGCAGGCGAGCAGCGCCGCGAGCGCCGCGCGGGAAGAACGCGGGCTCATCGGTCGGCGGTCACTCCTCAGACGCCGCGCGGGGTGGCGGCGGGGGAGACGCCGAGCCGGGACGCGGCCTTCGCGCCGAGGCTGGTGTCGATGTGCTGGAGCATGATCGTCGACGCGGCCTCGGCGTCGCCGGCGACGATGGCGTCGACCAGGCCGAGGTGCTCGGCGTGCTTCTGGTCGCGCTCCTCCTGGCTGCGCTCGACCTGCAGGCCGAGCCGCCGGTACCGGTCGGCCTTGTCCCACAGGCTGTCCAGCGTCTGGATCAGCAGCTCGTTGTGCGAGGCCGTGTAGAGCGCGACGTGGAAGCGCCGGTGCGCGATCAGGTCGACGTAACCGGGGTTGGACCGCAGCGGCTCGACGCCGCGCACCGCCTCGCGGATGTTCTGGATGTCGGTGCGGGTCCGGCGCTCGGCCGCCAGCGCGACCGCGAGCGGGTCCAGCGACCGGCGCATCTCCAGCAGGTCACGGGCCTCTTCGCCGGAGAGCTCGGTGACCTTCGCGTCCTTGTGCGCGCCCAGGTCGACCAGGCCCTCGGACTTCAGCCGGCGCAACGCCTCCCGCAGTGGGGTGGTGCTGATGCCGATCGTGCGCGCGAGGGTGGCCTGGTTGAGGACCGCGCCCGGTTCGAACTCCCCGGACAGGATCTTCTCGCGCAGGACCATGTACGCGTAATCGCTCTTCGTCGCGTACAGCTCAGCCGGCTCCGCCACGGCGCCCCCTTTCGACGGTTATAACCTACCACACCCTCCGCGCGCGGACAGCAGGCCGTTTTCCTCCGCTTGGCCAGATTGGGACTTGACGGTTGTAGGTTATAACCTTCAGAGTCTGTCGCGACAGCAGTGTCGCTATCGCTTCGAGGAGCTTCGGATGACCAGAACGTCGGCAGTGACCGGCACACGCGTGGGAAACAGGGCCAAGGCCCTGGTGGCCGTCGGTGCGGCGGTCGTGCTCGGCGCCGCCGCGTGCGGGGGCGGCAGCACGGGGGAGCAGGCGGCGGAGAACCCGATCGCCGTCGAGCAGGTCCCGGCCTACTACCCGGCGGACTACTCGCAGATCATCCAGGGTTCCAAGGCGGAGGGCGACACGCTCACCATCTACTCCAACACCGACCAGGAGAACTGGGCCCCGGTCTTCCGGGACTTCCAGAAGAAGTACCCGTGGATCACCAACATCCAGGCCAACAACCTGGACAGCGACGAGGTCTTCCAGCGCGTGCTCAGCGAGCAGGCGACCGGCGGCTCGCCCGCCGACGTCCTGGTGTCCAACGCCGCCCAGGCCTGGGCGGAGTACGCGTCCCAGCCGGGCCGGCTGCTGGACTACACCTCGCCGGAACTGCCGAAGCTCACCGACTTCGCCCAGCTCATGCCGAACGTGTACACGATGGCGACCGATCCGATGACGATCGCCTACAACACCTCCCTGCTGGACCGCGCGCCCACCAGCCTGTCCGACCTGGCCGCCATGGTGCGCCAGGACCCGGCCAAGTTCCAGGACAAGATCACCACCCGGGACGTCAACGGCGCCTTCGGGTTCACCGTCTCGCACACCTTCACCGAGAGCGTGCCGACGGCGTGGCAGGACCTGGAGACGCTGCTGCCGATGGCCCGGCCGGAGACGTCGTCGGGCACCCAGACCGAGAAGATCCTCGCCGGTGAGTACCTCGCCGGGTTCTTCATCTCCGGCGCCCCGGCCTACCCGGTCGTCGAGGACAGCGGCGGGTTGTTCCAGGTGGCCTTCCCCAAGGACGGCACCGTCGTCCTGCCGCGCGGCATCGGCATCACCCCGAAGGCGCCGCACAGCAACACCGCCAAGCTGTTCCTGGACTTCGTGCTCTCCCAGGAGGGCCAGCGCGCGGTCGCCGAGGGCGGCCTGACCTCCTACCGGCCCGACGTCACCGCCGCGCCGGGTCTGCGCACCTACCAGGAGGTCGTGGACCAGGTCGGGCAGCAGAACGTGATCGTCGCGAAGTACGAGCTGACCCCGGAGCAGGAGGTCGAGGAGTTCGTCGGCCGCTGGGACGGGCTGCTGGGTCGCTGACCCGCACGAGGAATCGGAGACCACGCGACATGACGACCCTGACCGAACCGGACCGGGCGGCCCCGCCGCGGCCCGGACCGCCCGCCCCGCGGTACCGCCGCCTGCTCGGCGCGCGCCGCGAACTGTGGGTGCAGTACGCGGTGCTGGCCCTGCTCGCCCTGCTGGTGCTCGCCCCGGTGGTGCCGACCCTGATCCAGTCCGTCCTGGACCGCCCGCTCTACGAGGCCGGCGGGATCTTCACCCCCGCCAACTACGTCCGGCTGTTCACCGAGGCCGGGTTCGGCACGGTGGTGCTGAACACGCTGATGTTCGCAGTACTCACCACCGTGCTGACGCTGCTCATCGCGGTGCCGATGGCGGTGCTGGTGGTCCGCACCAGGCTGCCCTTCGGGCGCGGGTTCGCCGCGGCGATGCAGTGGCCGTTCTTCATCTCCTCGCTGATCCTGGGCTTCGGCTGGATCACGCTCTACGGCCCGGCCGGGTTCGTGAGCACCCAGGTCCGCCAGTGGATCGGCACCGTGCCGTGGAACCTGTACTCGATCCCCGGCATGGCCATCACCGAGGCGGTGGCGCTCGCCCCGATCGCCTACGTGTTCTGCGCCAACGCGCTGGGCAAGGCCGACGCCTCATTGGAAAGCGCCGCGCAGGTCTGCGGCGCCAAACCCCTGCGGATCCTGTTCTCCGTCGTCATCCCGATGCTGCGCCCGCCGATGGTGTACAGCTCCATCCTGGTGTTCAGCATGTCGGTGGAGACGCTGAGCGTGCCGCTGCTCTACGGGCAGCCCGTGGGCATCAAGGTGTTCTCGACCTTCCTCTACACCAACGGCCTCCAGTCGATCAATCCCGACTACGGGGTGCTCGGCGCGGCCTCGGTGCTGATCCTGCTGGTGACCGTGGGCCTGGTCGCGGTGCAGGCGAAGCTGCTGAAGGAGGCGCAGCGGTTCGTCTCGGTGCGCGGCAAGGCCACCCGGCCCCGGCGGCTCGAACTGGGCTGGATCAAGTGGATCGGCGTCGCCGCCATCAGCGTCTACGTGGTGTTCGGCGCGCTGCTGCCGATCGGCGGGCTGGTGTTCCGGTCCTTCACCCGGGTCTTCACGCCGCTGCAGAACCCGTTGCAGACGGCGACGACCGCGAACTACGAGCGGGTGTTCGGATTCGCCGCCTACGTCCAGTCCATTGTGAACAGCCTGATCGTCGCCGCGGTCGGCGCGGTCGTGGTCAGCTTCGTCGCCACGCTGGCGGTGCTGGTGTCCAAACGGTCCACCTTCCGGTTCCGGCGGCTGGCCGAGTACCTCGCGCTGGCGCCGCAGGCCATCCCCGGCATCATCATCGGCATCGGGCTGTTCTGGGCCTTCGCCTACCTGCCGTTCGGGATGGGCGGACTCGTCCAGGGCACGCTCGCCGCGCTGGTCGTCGGCTTCGGGCTGCGGGCGCTGCCGTCCGGGTTCGGCTCGATCGCGCCATCAGTGATGCAGATCGGGCAGGAACTCGACAACGCCGCCCGCGTGTCCGGCGCGGACTGGGTGCGCACCTTCACCCGAGTCCTCGGCAAGCTGCTCACCCCGGCGTTCGCCGGCGCGATGATCCTCACCTTCGTCACGATGCTCAAGGAGTACTCGCCCGCGGTGTTCCTCGCCTCGGCCGACTCCAACGTCATCGGCACGACCATGCTCGAACTCTGGGTGCAGGGCAACACCGGCTCGGTCGCCGCCCTCGCCACCGTCCAGATCGTCATCACCGCCGTATTCGTCGGCCTCGCCCGGCTACTCATGAAGGGGCACCGCGATGCCTGAGGTCCGCGTCCACCAGCTCGACAAGACGTTCGGCACGACCAGCGTGCTCAAGGGCGTCGACTTCACCATCCGCGACGGCGAGTTCTTCACCCTGCTCGGCCCCAGCGGCTGCGGCAAATCCACCACGCTCAACTGCATCGCCGGGCTGGAGAAGCCGACCGGCGGCAGCATCAGCGTCGGCGGCGAGGTGTTCGTCGACGTGGCGCGGAAGGTGTTCCGCACACCCGAGGAACGCAACCTCGGCATGGTTTTCCAGTCCTACGCCCTGTGGCCGCACATGACCATCGCCGCCAACCTGGCGATGCCGTTGAAGATCCGCAAGATCGGCAAGGACGAGCAGGACCGGCGCATCACCGACGCGCTGGACAAGGTCGGCCTGGCCCACCTGCGGGACCGCTACCCGCACCAGCTCTCCGGCGGCCAGCAGCAGCGGGTCGCGCTGGCCCGCGCACTGGTGTACTCGCCGAGCGTGCTGCTGCTCGACGAGCCGCTGTCCAACCTGGACGCCAAACTGCGCGAGCAGGCCCGCGCCTGGCTCAAGCGCCTGCAGGAGGACCTGGGCATCACCACCGTCTACGTCACCCACGACCAGGACGAGGCGCTGGCCCTGTCCGACCGGATCGCGGTGATGAGCGAGGGCGACATGCTCCAGATCGGCACCCCGCACGAGATCTACGAGCAGCCCGCCGCGGCGGCGGTCGCCGCGTTCGTCGGCCGCTGCAACTTCCTGCGCGGCACGGTCGAGCGGCGCGCCGACGGCCGCACCGACGTCCGGCTGGACGCCGGGGGCGAGGTCGTGACCGTCGCCTCCCCGGTCGAGGTGGGCGCCGGCGGGCAGGTCACGGTCGCGATCCGGCCGGAGAAGCTCGAAGTCCTGCCCGCCGACCGCGAAGCCGGCGCCGCGAACCTGCTCGGCACCGAGATCCTGACCCGTTCCTACGTCGGCTCCCACTACGAGTACGACGTGCGCCTGGGCAACCAGGTGGTGCAGGTCGAAAGCACCCGCCCCGGGCTTTCCGGGCGGGTCGGCCTCACCTTCGCCCCGGAGTCGGCCCTGCTCTACGCCGACGCCGTGGTCCCCTCGGAGGACGCCGAAGACCTCCTCACGCTGCAAGTCTGAAACCCCGTACCGAAAGGCGCACACCCCGACATGACCAGCAACCCGAACCGCCGCTACCGGCTCGGCGTCCTGCACGGCGACGGCATCGGACCGGAGATCGTGCCATCCGCCGTGGCGATCCTGGACGCCGCGTTCGACGCGGCGGGCCTCGAACCCGTCGAGTGGACCGAGCTGCCGCTGGGCGCCGCCGCCATCGAGACCCACGGCGCGCACACCCCGGCCGCGACGCTGGAGGCCCTCGCCGGGCTCGACGCGTGGCTGCTCGGCCCGCACGACAGCGTCTCCTACCCCGAGCCGCACCGCTCGCAGCTCAACCCCAGCGGCACGATCCGCAAGCACTTCCAGCTCTACGCCAACATCCGCCCGGCCAAGGCGTTCCCCGGCGGCAACGCCGTCGTCGAGGGCACCGACCTGGTGATCGTGCGGGAGAACACCGAGGGCTTCTACGCCGACCGCAACACCCACGCCGGCACCGGCGAGTTCATGCCCACCCCGGACGTGGCGATCGCGATGGGCATCATCACCCGCGCGGCGACCGAGCGGATCGCCCGCACCGCGTTCGAGCTCGCCCAGGCGCGCGGCAAGAAGCTGACCATCGTGCACAAGGCCAACGTGCTGAAGCTGACCACCGGCCTGTTCCGCACGGTCTGCCGGGAAGTGGCCGCCGACTACCCGGACGTCACCGTCGACGACTTCCACATCGACGCGATGACGATGAAGCTGGTCCGCAAGGCCGACGAGTTCGACGTCATCGTCACCGAGAACATGTTCGGCGACATCCTCTCCGACCTGGCCGGGGAGATCGCCGGCTCGCTCGGCATCGCCCCGTCGGTCAACTCCTCGGACACCCACGCGATGGCGCAGGCCGCGCACGGGTCCGCCCCGGACATCGCCGGGCGCAACGTCGCCAACCCGATCGCGATGATCCTCTCCAGCGCCATGCTGCTGCAGTGGCTCGCCGCGAAGAACGACGACCCGCGCCTGACCGACGCCGCCCGCCGCGTCGAGGACGGCGTCACCGCGACCGTCACCGCCGGCACCCGCACGCGTGACCTGGGCGGGACCGCGTCCACGACGGAGTTCACCGACGCCGTCGTGGATGCCATCCAGGCCGCCTGACCACCCGCACACAGAAAGGCCGACCGTGACCGGGCACCAGCCCCTCGTGGCCCTCGTCCACGCCACCCCCGCCGCCATGGCGCCCGCAGCCACCGCATTCGACGACGAGTTCGGGGAGGCGCGCCGGTGGAACCTGCTCGACGACACCCTGATCAGCGACGCCGAGCGGGCCGGCGGGCTCACCCCGGCGCTGCGGAGCCGGATGCGCGCGCTGATCTCCTACGCCGTCGAGGGCGGCGCGGACGCGGTGCTGCTGAGCTGCTCGATGTACGGGCCGGTCGCCGACGAGGCGGCGCCGGGGCTGCCGGTCCCGGTGCTGTCCTCCGACGGCGCGCTGTTCGCGGAGGCGGCCCGGCTCGCGCCGGAGCGGGTGGTGGTCCTCGGCCCGATCGAGGCGGGCACCCGCGACACGGTCGCCCGCCTGCGTGCGCACCTCGATCCGCGGACCACAGTGGACGGTCACGTCGTGGCCGGCGCGCGGGAAGCGCTGGCGGCGGGCGACATCCCGCGGGCGGCGGAGCTGGTCGCGGAGACCGCGCGGGCGGCGGGGGAGACGGATCTGGTGGTGCTCGGCCAGTTCTCCCTCGCCCCCGTCCGGGACGCGGTCGAGGCCGCGCTCGGGGTGCCGGTGCTCAGTCCGCCCCACCTCGCAGCGCGGGCGTTGCGCGCGGAGGTGCACGCGTGAGCCCGGTGCTCGGCTGCATCGCCGACGACCACACCGGCGGCAGCGACGTCGCCGCCGCGCTGCGCCGCGCCGGGATGCGGACGGTCCTGCGCTTCGGGGTTCCGGGCGAGCGGGCCGGCGTGCCGGACTGTGATGCCGTCGTGGTCGCCCTGAAGACCCGCAGCATCCCGGCGGACGATGCGGTCACGCGGACGCTGGCCGCGCAACGGTGGCTCGCCGCGCTCGGCGTCACCCGGTTCTACTTCAAGTACTGCAGCACCTTTGATTCGACCGATGCGGGCAACATCGGCCCGGTCGCCGACGCGCTCCTCGGTGTCCTTGGTGGCCGCACGCTGATCTGCCCGGCCTCACCCGAACACGGCCGCACCACCTACCTCGGGCACCTGTTCGTCGGCGACGTGCTGCTGTCGGACTCCCCGATGCGCCACCACCCGCTCACCCCGATGACCGACGCGAACCTGGTGCGCGTGCTCGGCAGGCAGACCCCGCACCCGGTCGGGCTGCTGCCGCTGACCGCGGTGCGGCGCGGCCCGGCCTTCGTCCAGGAGCACCTCGACGGGCTCGACGTCCGCCACGTCGTCGCCGATGCCACCGAAGAGGCCGACCTGCTCGCCCTCGCCCGCGCGACGAGCGACTGGCCGCTCCTCACCGGGGGAGCGGGCCTGGCCGGTGCGATCGCCCGGGTGGCCGTGCCGGAAGCGGCGCGCACGGCGGAGATCGTCCCGCTCCCGCCCGGGCCGGGCGTGATCCTCGCCGGCAGCTGTTCGGCGGCCACGCTCGGCCAGCTCGACCAGGCACTGGCCCGTTTTCCCGGGCACCGGCTCGACCCGGTCGCCGCCCCGGTCCCGGCCGAGCTGGCCGCGGTCGCGGTGGAGTGGCTGGAGCGCAACCTCGGCGACGGTCCCGTGGTGCTGTACTCGTCCGCGCCTGCGGAGCAGCGGGCGACAGGGCCGGGGATCGCCGAGGTTCTGGAGGAGACCCTCGGACTGCTCGCCCGGCGCGCGGTCGAACTCGGCGTCCGCCGGATCGCGGTGGCCGGCGGGGAGACCTCCGGCGCGGTGACCACCGCGCTCGGTGTCGAGCAGGTCGTCGTCGGCGACGAGGCCGACCGCGGGGTGCCGTGGTGCGTGACGACCACCGACGATCCGGTGGCGCTGCTGCTGAAGTCCGGCAACTTCGGCCGGCCGGACCTGCTGGTCCGCGCGATGGACGGAGCGACGCGATGAGCACCGGAATCCGCGCGCAGATCGCCGCCCTGGGCGCGTCGTTGTTCCATCGGAAGCTGACGTTCGGCCGCACCGGCAACCTCAGCGTGCGGCACGGTGAGCAGATCCTCGTCACCCCGACCGGCGCGAGCCTGGGCGACCTCGACCCGGACGCGCTGGCCGTCATCGACGCCGACGGACGGCACGTCGACGGACCACGACCGTCCAAAGAGGCCTTCCTGCACGCCGCGGTGTACCGCGCCCGCCCCGGCGCCGGTGCGGTGGTGCACCTGCACTCGACCCACGCGGTCGCGGTGTCCTGCCTCGCCGACGTCGACCCGGCCGACGTGCTGCCGCCGCTGACCGCCTACTACGCGATGCGCGTCGGCACCCTGCCGCTGCTGCCCTACCACGCGCCCGGCGACCCCGCGCTCGGGCCGCTCGCCGAAGACACCGCGCGCCGCCACCACGCCATGCTGCTCGCCAACCACGGACCGGTCGTAGCCGGGGCCGACCTCGCGGCCGCGGCCGACGCCGTCGAGGAACTCGAAGAGACGGCGCGCCTGCACCTGCTCCTGCGCGGGCACGCGACCCGGCCCCTCACGCCGGAGCAAGCCGCCGCGCTCCGACCAGCGGAGACCCGATGACCGCCCCGACCTTCCCAAGCCGGAACAGCTTCGGCACCGCAGGCGTCCTCACGGTCGGCGGGGTGGACCACCGCATCCACCGCATCGCCGGACTGGCCCCCGACGGCCTGCCCGTCACGTTGAAGATCGTGCTGGAGAACCTCCTCCGCCACGAGGACGGCCGCGTCGTCACCGGCGAGCAGATCGAAGCGCTGCTGCGGTGGGGCGCGCCGGACGTGCACGACACCGCCGTCGACCTGCACCCGGCCCGGATCTTCCTGCACGACACCAACGGCGTCCCGGCGTTGGCCGACCTGGCGGCGATGCGGCACGCCATGGCCGCGCTCGGCGGCGACCCGCGCCGGGTGAACCCCGTCATCCCGGCCGAACTCGTCATCGACCACTCGGTGATCGCGGACGTGTTCGGCCGCCCGGACGCGCTGGACCGCAACGTCGAGATCGAGTACCGGCGCAACGCCGAACGCTACCGGTTCCTCAAGTGGGGCAAGGAAACGCTGCGGAACTTCGCGGTCGTGCCGCCCGGCACCGGGATCATGCACCAGGTCAACCTGGAGTACCTGGCCCGCGTCGTGATGACCGGCGGCGGCTGGACCTACCCCGACCTGTGCCTCGGCACCGACTCGCACACCACGATGGTCGACGGGCTCGGCGTCCTCGGCTGGGGGATCGGCGGGATCGAGGCCGAGGCCGCGATGCTCGGCCAGTCCCTGTCGATGCTCGTGCCACGGGTCGTCGGACTGCGGCTGCACGGCGAACTCCGCGAGGGCGCGACCGCCACCGACCTGGTCCTCACGATCACCGAGCTGATGCGGGCGCACGGCGTGGTCGGCAAGTTCGTCGAGTTCACCGGGCCCGGCGTCGGCGCCATCGGCCTGGCCGACCGCGCCACCATCGCCAACATGAGCCCCGAGTTCGGCTCGACCTGCGCCTACTTCCCGATCGACGCCGAGACCATCCGCTACCTGCGGTTCAGCGGGCGCGACCCGGAGCACGTCCGGCTCGTCGAGGCCTACGCCAAGGAACAGGGGCTGTGGCACGACCCGTCCCACGAGCCGCGCTACTCCGAGACCGTCGAGCTCGACCTGGGCACCGTGGTGCCGTCGCTGGCCGGACCGCGCCGGCCGCAGGACCGGGTGCGGCTGGACGCGGCGAAAACCGGTTTCCGGCAGGCGCTCGCGGAGATGGGCGTCGCGTCCCAGGAGCCGGCCGCGGACCGGCTCGGCCACGGCTCGGTCGTCATCGCCGCGATCACCTCGTGCACCAACACCTCCAACCCGGCGGTGATGGTCGCGGCCGGGTTGCTCGCCCGCAACGCCGTGCGCGCCGGGCTGTCGAGCAAGCCGTGGGTGAAGACCAGCCTGTCGCCCGGGTCCCGCGTGGTCACCGGCTACTTCGACCGCGCGGGGCTGACCCCGTACCTGGAGAAGCTGGGGTTCCACCTCACCGGCTACGGGTGCATGACGTGCATCGGCGCGTCCGGGCCGCTCATCCCGGAGGTGTCGCGGGAGGTCACCAAGCACGACCTGACCGTGGTGGCGGTGCTGTCCGGCAACCGCAACTTCGACGGCCGGATCAACCCCGAGGTGCGGATGAACTACCTCGCCTCGCCGCCGCTGGTCGTCGCCTACGCGCTCACCGGCACGATGGACACCGACCTGCTCACCGAACCACTGGGCACCGGCGCCGGGGGAGAACCGGTGTTCCTGCGCGACATCTGGCCCAGCGCGGCGGAGATCCGCGAGGTCATCGACGAGTCGCTGCGGCCCGAGATGTTCACCGAGGTCTACCGGGACGTGTTCACCGGCGACCGGCGCTGGCAGGAGCTGGACGCGCCGGCCGGGGAGACCTTCGCGTGGGACGACGGCTCGACATACCTGCGCCGCCCGCCCTACCTGGACGGCATGCGCCCGGAACCCGGGCCGGTCACCGGCATCGAGGGCGCGCGGGTGCTGGTCAAGCTCGGCGACTCTGTCACCACCGACCACGTCTCACCGGCCGGCGCGATCCCCCCGCACACCCCCGCCGGGCAGTACCTGACCGGACTCGGCGTGCCGCGATTCGACCTCAACACCTACGCCTCCCGCCGCGGCAACCACGAGGTCATGATGCGCGGCTGCTTCGCCAACGTCCGGCTGCGCAACCAGCTCGTCCCCGGCACCGAAGGCGGCTACGCGCTCGCCCCGGACGGCACCGTGACCAGCGTGTACGAGGCGGCCCTCGCGCACCGCGACGCCGGCACGCCCCTGCTGGTGCTCGCCGGGCGGGACTACGGCTCCGGCTCCTCCCGCGACTGGGCCGCCAAGGGCCCGGCCCTGCTCGGGGTGCGGGCCGTGCTCGCCGAGTCGTTCGAACGCATCCACCGCTCCAACCTCATCGGGATGGGCGTGCTGCCGCTGCAGTTCCTCCCCGGCCAGTCGGCCGAATCGCTCGGACTCACCGGGCACGAACGGTTCACCGTGCGCGGCCTGGCCGGTTACCCGCGCACCGCCACGGTGGAGGCCGACGGCGTGACGTTCGAGGTGGTGGTGCGCCTCGACACCGAACGGGAGCGGGACTACCACCGGCACGGCGGGATCCTGCCCTACGTCCTGCGTTCCCTGCTCACCACCGAGGACGGTCCACTGTGAACGACATCCGCGTCGACCCCGGCGCCCTCACCGACGCCGGGGCGGCCATCCTGCGCTCCGCTGGCGTCCCGGAAGCGGACGCGCGCCTGGTCAGCGACAGCCTCGTCACCGCCGACCTGTGGGGCCACCCCTCGCACGGCATGCTGCGGCTGGGCTGGTACGTCGCGCGGCTGCGGTCCGGCGTGATGCGCGCGGTCACCGAGCCGCGGCTCGTCACCGACATCGGGGCCGTCGCCGTGCTCGACGGTGACGACGGAATCGGGCAGGTTGTCACCGACCGCGCCTGCGCCCTGGCGGTCGAGCGGGCCGGCGAGCACGGGGTCGGCGTGGTGGCGGTGCGCAACAGCAACCACTTCGGCACCGCCGCCTACTGGACGCGGCGGATGGCGCGGGCGGGCTGCGTCGGCATCCTGACCACCAACGGCAGTCCCGCGATGGCGCCGTGGGGCGGGCGCGCCAAGACGGTCGGCGCGAACCCGTGGTCGATCGCGACACCCGGCGGCGCACACGGTCCGGTGGTGCTCGACATCGCCAACACCGGCGTGGCGCGCGGGAAGATCTACGCCGCCCTGCAGCGCGGCGAGCGCATCCCGGAGGGGTGGGCGATCGACGCCGGCGGCGCGCCGACGACCGACCCGCGCGCGGCGATCGACGGGATCCTCGCGCCGATGGCCGGGCACAAGGGGTACGGGATCTCGTTCATGATGGACGTGCTCTCCGGCGTGCTGACCGGCAGCTCGTACGCGACCGACGTCGCCGGCCCCTATGTCCCGGACCGGCGCAGCGGCTGCGGCCACCTGGTCCTCGCCCTCCGCGTGGACGCCGTTTTGGGTCCGGCGGAGTTCGACCGCCGCATCGAGGACCTGATCGCTTGCACCAAAGCCGTGCCGCTGGCCGCGGGCGCTGCGGAGATCTTCCACCCCGGCGAGATCGAAACCCGCGCCGAGGCCGCCGGGCGGCGCGACGGTGTGGTGCTGCCGGCCAAGACGGTGGAGGAGCTGCACGCCCTCGCCGCGAGCTGCGGTCTCAACCTGGAGTTGGCCGCCTGATGTACACGGTGATCGTCACGCTCGACGTGATCCCCGAGCGCCTCGGCGAATTCCTGGACGCGATCCGCGCCAACGCGCACGCCACCCTGCGCGACGAACCCGGCTGCCTCCGCTTCGACGTGCACCGCTCGGCCGAGGACCCGCACCGGTTCCTGCTGTACGAGATCTACCGCGACCAGAAGGCGTTCGAAGTCGAGCACCGCTCCGCCCCGCACTACGCGACCTGGCGAAAGGCCGCGGCGCGCTGCGTCCGCCCCGGCGGCCACGTGAACATCTTCGGGTCACCGGTGTTTCCGAGCGATATTCCGGAAACCCCGAGGATCTGAGACATGATCGACTGGCCTCACTGTCGCGGCTCCCAGTACCAGCTGTACGGTGGCGCCGCGGAGTACAGGAAATGCCTGCTCAGCCACTCGAGCACGGCAGAGGGAAGGGCCGACGGGCTCCACGCTCGGGCTCCCGCCACGCCGGATGGGAGAGATCGGTGAGGAGTAGGCGGATGGTCGACGATGACCGGCCAACGGGGCATGCCCAGGCGGTCGCGTCCGAAAACCAAAGCCGTGTTGACGAGGTAGATCTGAAGTGGTTCGCGGACGCACGTGTGACCGCGAAGGCTGAGAAACAGGGTGATCCGGTCCTTGACTTGGCGGTCGTGGTTCGACCGTATCCCCGGGCCAGGATGGACCGCCCGCCGCTTGATCACCCGCGCGGGGGGCGTCGACGACGGGCCAGGCCCTCGCGGTTCAAAAGGGCAGCGAGCCGGCCAGCCCGCCCAGCTCGAGAACCCGGCGAGGTACGCCAGTGACGACGATCCGCAACGCGGAGGCAGGCGCGCATCGCTGGTGCGTTCGGACCAGGGCCCGAACGCCGCAGGCCGCCAGGAAGCTCACCTCGGACAGGTACACGACCAGCGCTGAGGGCACCTCCAGAATGGCTCGGCGAGCGCGGCTTCCAGCACGTAGACGGACTCAATATCCACCTCGGCCGTACACGACATCTTCGGCGAGCCGGCTGGCCAGCAGGACGTGGAAGCTCCACCGATAGCTCCTGCTACACAGCCGTTGCGATGGCCGCGGGCAGCCCATCAACGATTCTGGGTGACAACCTGAACGCAGCTGGGTACAGCCGTGCATCAGGAGAAGAAGCGCACCACATCGTGCCGTATAAGGACAGGCGCTCTGACAAGTCGCGCCAGATCCTGAGCAGCTTCGACATCGACCTGAACTCCGCGGAGAACGGGGTATTCCTACCCGGCAACAAAGCCACGCCGAACCCGAACGGCAAGGCGGTCCACCGCAGAGAGGACGCAGTCGCGATCCTCGACTACATTCGCCAACAGCTACAAGCGGGAAGGTGGCCGTGACCGAGAGCCCTCGCATCTACTACCGTCGGACCAACGACGGATTTGAGAGAGGGAGCAAGGTGCGTCGTGTCGGCCGATCGTGTACGAATTATTGACGCCTTCTCGCTGAATTTGGAGAACTGCTCTCGCTGCATTGCGATTAAGGCGACGCGTACGCTCAAGAGTCGCGATTTTTTCGCGAAAAGATCGAGGAGAATCTGGTGTTCATGGTCCCTCAATTGGTCGCTAAGGGGAGATATTCTTCACGACGAGCATCGTCAAGCGGATCGAGGCTACCGGGCTGTCGGCAAATGTGCGCTTTGTGGCGGCTATGGACTGACAGGCCGCTGTAGCCGGCCTGGGCGACCTGGCCATCTGCCTCCGCCCGAGGTCCTCGGGCTGCATCTCGCACACGAGGCGGCCCTGCTGCGCCCCGAGTTCCTCGAGCGCCGGGACGAGCTATCCGCCAGGCCTCGCCGACTGTCGGCGTAATCGACGGCGGCGGTGTCGAAGGCCACCGGGATCGTGTGTTCGGCATTGTGAAGATCAGCGATGTCGAGCGCGAGCAGCGGTGTTCCCCCGCATATCGAGCGCTGGATTGCCGACCTTGACGTCCGCTCGCGGGCGGTGGTGGTTCCAGCTTCCCGAGCAGGTACGCCGACCACTCGACGTCGTCCCCGCGAGAGGGAGATGCTTCCACGCCGATCGCTTGGGCGGCGGGAGCGCTCAGGCCCCCACGCGGACGGGATCGTCCCGGACGATGCGGTCCAGGTGCGACCGACGTGAGGTCAGGGTGCGTAGCGCGCCACACTGGCAGTGTGGGGTCAGGGGTTCGAGTCCCCTTGGCTTCACGGTCGTCAAGATCGCCCGATCTGCTAATTGTAGCAGGTCGGGAAATTTTTTTCGGGACTGCCGAACGTTTGACTTCTGTGGATGCAACTTTAGTTACTGATTGGGGCAAAACTGGGGCAGCGGCTGGTTCTGCGGCAAATAGGCCACGCGAACTCGTGCTCTCTGGAGCGGCTTGGCGTGCCTGACTGTAACGGCCAGATCGGGTGCTGCGACTGGTCGTAGCAGGCGATGCGCACGGCGAGCGTCGGGAGGCGAGCCGATGGAGGATACGGCGGATCCACGAGAGCGGGCGACGGCGGCGAAGCGCGCGGCGCTGGCGGCGCTCAGCAGCGCCGCGTCGCGTGGGCAGGGAGCCAAAGATGCTCCGAGTTGCGCGGGTTACTACGTGTCTGCGGCGCTGGAGTACCAGGCCGCGACGACCGAATTCGAGGCGGATCACAAGATGGCCGGCTACGCCCACATGGTCGTGGCCGATGCGTGGTATCACGCTGGCGAGATGTGCGAAGCAGGAACGTTCCCGTAGACGTCTGATTCCCCAGCTCATGGGAACCGCCAGTCCGGCACGCGGGCAAGCCATCCGTGTGGCCGTCGCTGTTCGCGCCGGTTCGCTCACCGCTCCTCCTCAGGTGGTGTCGAGCCGAGTGCGACGAGCGCGGTGCGGACCGGCTCCGGTGAGCCGGACGTCCATTTCGCCGTCGATCTCGTTTTGGGCGCGACGGTCGGCAGGGCGAGCTCGGCCGCCAGGTCGGCCACCACCTCTTTGCGCACGCTGTTTTCCGGGTAGTCCAGGTCCAGCAGTTCGACGGCGACATGGCCCCGTCCGAACCGATCGATCAACGCCCTGAGCGCGTCGGCGGCCGCGGCCGGGCCGTCCTCGACCAGGGCGCGGCGGACGGCGCCCTCGCGGCGGCCGGTCAGCACCACGACCTGGCCGCGCAGCTCGTCAACGATCTGGTCGTGGTCGTAGACCGGGCGGGCCTTCTCCTTCCCGCGCAGCTGGGCGTCGGCGATCAATGCCGACAGCCGCCGGTACCCGTCCACAGCGACAACGTCGCCTTGTACTGTGACGCGGCTATCACTCGCTAAATAGTCGGAAGACCTACTATTTGGCGAGAGGTAGTCCCGGGGTGAGTGAGGTGCGGATGGGCCAGGACAGGATCGTGCTGCTGGAAGGCGCGCGGACACCGGTGGGCAGTTTCGGTGGCGCGTTCAAGGACGTGCCAGGGTTCGAGCTGGGTGCGACGGCGGCGAAGGCGGCGATCGAACGATCCGGGGTCGAACCTGAAGCGATCGGCGAGGTCGTCATGGGTTGCATCGGCCAGGTCGGTCCGGATGCCTACAACGCGCGCCGCGTGGCGCTGGCCGCGGGGCTGCCGGTGTCGACGCCGGCCTACACGGTGAACCGGTTGTGCGGCTCGGGCTTGCAGGCGATCTGGTCGGCCGCGATGCAGATGCGCTGGGGTGGGGTGGACTTGGCGCTGGCCGGTGGCGACGAGTCGATGAGCCGGATGCCGTTCTACGACTTCGGCGCCCGCTCCGGCTACCGGCTCGGCGACCGGACGCTGGCCGACGGCACGGTGATGATGCTGACCGACCCGTTCCACAACGTCCACATGGGAGTGACCGCGGAGAACGTGGCCCGCGAGTATGGGATTTCGCGGCAGGAGCAGGACGAGTTCGCGCTGGAGTCGCAGCGGCGGGCGGCCTCGGTGGCGGCGAAGGTGGCCTTCGCGGAGGAGATCGTGCCGGTCGAGGTCGGCGGGCGGCGCCCGGTGACGGTGACCGAGGACGAGCACCCCAAGCCCGGCACGACGCTGGAGGCCCTGGCGAAGCTGCGGCCGGCGTTCGAGAAGGACGGCACCGTGACGGCGGGCAACGCGTCGGGCATCAACGACGGGGCGGCGGCGGTGGTGCTGGCGCGGGAGTCCGTGGCGGCCGAGCAAGGGCTGACCGGGCTGGTGGCGCTGGAGGCCGTGGCGACCGCGGCGATGGAACCGGAGCTGATGGGCTACGCGCCGGTGCCTGCGTTGAACAAGCTGTTCGCGCAGACCGGAACCACGCCGGCCGACATCGACGTGGTGGAGCTGAACGAGGCGTTCGCCTCGCAGGCGGTGGCGGTGATCCGCGACGCCGGGCTGGATCCGGAGAAGACCAACCCCTACGGCGGCGCGATCGCGCTGGGACACCCGGTCGGGGCGACGGGGGCGATCCTGACGCTGCGGGCGGCCAAGCACCTCGTGCGGAACGACCAGGAGCTGGGTGTGGTGACGATGTGCATCGGCGGCGGGCAGGCGCTGGCCGCGTTGCTGCGGAGGGTCGCGTGAGCGTGCGCTGGGAACTGAGCGGGGGAGTCGGGCGGATCACCCTGGACCGGCCGGACGTGTCCAACGCGGTCGATCTGCCGACTGCGCAGACGTTGGCGAAGGCCGTGACCGCTGCGGAGTCCGATGAGGTCCGGGTGGTGCTGCTGACCGGGGCGGGAGCCCGGTTCTGCGCGGGCGGGGACGTCCGGTCGTTCCTGGCCGCCGAGGAGCCGCCGAAGTACCTGCACCAGCTGGCCTCCGAGCTGGAGGCCGCGCTGCGGCGGCTGTCCGAGCTGCCCAAGCCGGTCGTGGCGGGCGTGCAGGGCGCGGTGGCCGGGGCGGGGCTGGCGTTCGTGCTCAACGCCGACGTCGTGGTGGCCGCGCGGTCGACGAAGTTCCGGATGGCCTACTCCGGCATCGGCCTCACCCCCGACTGTGGCGTGTCCTACCTGCTCCCGCGTGCGATCGGCACCCAGCGCGCCCTGGAGCTGGCCCTGACCGGGCGCACGCTCACCGCCGAGGAGGCCCGCGACTGGGGTCTGGTGACCGAGGTCGCCGACGACGACGCGCTAAACCGCCGTGCCGAAGAGCTGGCCACGTCGCTTGCGACCGGACCGGCGTCCGCGCTCGGCCAGGCCAAACGGCTGATCCGGTCGTCCTTCGAGGCCGCGCGCCAGGACAGTGCGGCCGACGAGGCCGACACCATCGCCGCGGCCGTCACGACGCCCGAGGCGCGGGAGCTGATCGAGCGCTTCACGGCCCGGTGATCAGCGCCCGGTCTCGAGACCTTCCATCACCAGCTTGAGGTACTGGTCGGCGAGCTGGTCCACGCTGAGCCGCCCGGACGGCGTGAACCAGCGCACCGCCACCCAGATCGCGTCACGCAGGAACTGGTAGGTCAGCTTCGGGTCGAGATCGTCGCGGAACGTGCCCTCGGCGATCCCGGCCTCGATCACCTTGACCCACATGCGGCGCACGTCGTTCTCGATCTTGGTCACGTAGGCGAACCGGGGCAGTTCGGCCAGGTATCTGCGCTCGTTCTGCAGGATGGTGACGGCGGCGCGGTGGGGCCCCAGCGAGGCGAACGCCGAGCGCACCAGTTCGCGCAGTGCGTCCCCGGGACGGGGGTGCTCGTCGATGATCCGTTTGTAGGTCTGCACGATCCCGTCGAGGTAGGTGGACAGGATCTCGTCGGCGATCGTCTCCTTAGAGTCGAAGTGGTGGTAGAGGCTGCCCGAGAGCACCCCTGCCGCGTCGCCGATCTCGCGGACGGTGGTCGCCTTGAACCCGCGCTCGGCGAAGAGTTCGGCGGCGATGTCGACCAGCGCCTGGCGGCGCTCGGACCCTCCGCCCCTGCTGCCGTTGCCGCGGGCTCCCGTTCGGGCGGCGGGCTTGCCCGCCTGGCGTTTCGTGGCTGCCATGGTCGCCAGTATCCCCCATGCTTGGGCAAGTGCTAGGTTGACTCGCCGGTAGGTTGCCACCGCAGCAGGGCCGCGGGTGGATCGCCGGGCAGATCTTGGTAGGTCGCGCGGACCGGGAGGCCCACCGCGAGGTCCGCACCTTCGGTCCAGCCGCCGGGCAGCAACAGGTCGTCTCCCTCGGCGAGCCGGACCATCACCACGGTGTAGGGCGCGGTCCGGTCGGGCTGGTAGGCGCGGTGCGACACGACCCAGCTCGCGATCGTGCCCTCGCCGGACGCCTCCGTCCAGCGCCAGGCGAAGGAACCGCACGAGGCGCACAGGGGCCGGGCGACGAGCCGATGCCTCCCGCAGGCGCCGCAGGTCTGCAGCAGCAGGCGGTGCTCCGCCAGTCCTTCCCACCACGCGGTGGAGTCGCGGTCCGCGAGCGGGCGGGTCATCGGTCCGCTCGCAGGATCAGGGCCGACGTGGTGCCCGAGACGTAGCCGGGCTGGCCCGTTGTCAGTGCCACCTCAGCGCCCGGCACCTGCCGGTCACCGGCCTGGCCGCGCAGCTGCGTCACGGCCTCGCCGACGTGGTTGAGGCCGTGCAGGTAGCCCTCGGACAGGTGCCCGCCGTGCGTGTTGACGGGCAGTTTGCCGTCCAGTGCGGTGGCGCCGGAGGCGACGAAGTCGGCGGCGCCGTGCCGGGGTGCCAAGCGGTAGTCCTCCAATTGCATCAGCACGAGGGGGGTGAACGCGTCGTAGAGTTCGGCGATCTGAATGTCCTCCGGGCCGATGCCAGCACCTGCGTAGAGACGCGGTGCCATGTCGGCGGCCGCGCTGACGGACAGGTCCGGTCGCGCGCCGGAGAACAGGCTGTGGCCCCCGCCCGTCGCGGCTCCGCTGATCAGCACGGGCGGCTGCCGGAGGTCGCGGGCCCGTTCGGCCGAGGTCACGACAAGGGCGATCGCCGCGTCGGTCTCCAGGCAGCAGTCGAACAGTCGCAGCGGCTCGGCGATCCAGGGCGCGGCGAGGTACTCGTCCATCGACAGCGGCTTGCGCATCATCGCGCGCGGGTTGCGCAACGCGTTCTGGCGCTGGGTGACGGCGACTCGGCCGAGGTCCTCCTCGCCGGCGCCGCAAGCGTCGAGGTAGGCGCGGCCGACCAGGGCGTACTGCTGCGGCGGGGCCAGCAGCCCGTAGGGGACCTGGTACTGGAACTCGACGAGCGTGGGCGCCGCCCGGCCGGTGCCGCCCATGCGGAACTCGGATCGCGCGTTGAGCGCGCGCCAGCACACCACTGTTTCGGCTTGGCCGCTCGCCACCGCCATCGCGGCCGCGCCAACCGTCGCGGCGGAGACGCTGCCGCCACCCCACAGGTCGAGCAGGACGTGCGGGTCCGGCACTCCGAGTGAGGCGGCGACGACCGCTGCGGGCGTCGCGTCACCCACGGAATGCGTGACGAATCCGTCCACGTCGGCACGGGTGAGCCCGCAGTCGTCGAGAGCGGCGGTGATCGCCCGTAGCGCGAGCTCCAGGGTGCTCACCCCGGAGTTCTTCGAGTACGGGGTCCAGCCGACGCCGGCGATCGCGGCGCGGTCGCGGAGCGCGGCCACGGCACCTCCTTCACCAAGCGAGCACTTGGTTGGACAGTACGAACGTCGCGGTCCCGCTGTCAACGGGCGCGATTGTTGACGGCGGATGCGCCCGGCCTTACAGTCTTGACCAAGCGATTGCTCAAGTAGGAGTGAGGGAGAGACTGTGGCGCGCGGGATCTATCTGCTCGAAGAGGTGTACTTCCACCCGATGAACTCGCGCAACCCGCGCGAATACCTGCAGTGGCTGGTGAACTACAAGAAGGAGGACGAGCAGCGCGGCGACGCCTCCCCGGAGCTGACCTCCGGGCTGTCCGTGCGTTCGCGGGCCATCGACCTGATCGGCGCGTTCTACGCCATCGGCATCACCGGCCACGAGCAGTTCAAGGCGGTCACGCTGTGGGACTGCCACGGTGGCTGGGAGGGTGGCTGGCGGCAGATGCTCGACATCTACGACAACGTCAAGCCTGAGCTGTTCCTGTCCTCGATCGACGATCTCAGGCACAAGGCGTTCTCCCGGCCGATGGGCGGCGTTCCGGGCACCCCGGATCTGCAGGCCCTGCGCGACGAGCGGTACACCGCGCCGTTCTTCCTGCACGAGGTCGCCCACGTCCGGCCGGGCGCGGCGCTGGACTACCTGGCGGCCGTCCGCGAGGAACGCGCGCCCATCCTCGCCGACCACGGGCACCGCCTCGTCGGCCTGTACGAGGTGCTGATGTCCGACAGCGAGGTCGTCACCTTCTGGGGGACCGACATGGACTCGCACCTGGAGACGCAGCGCGCGTATGACGCGGCCGTCGGCCTGGACGCCGAGGCGAAGGCCGACCCGAGGCTGCTCGACTGGCGCAAGACTGCCCGGCAGTACCTGGACGGCCCGTGGCGGGAAACGCTGCTCGCGCCGTTCCCCGGTTCGGTGCTCGCGCCTTCGCAGGCCTGACAACGGAAAAGAGGAGCACCGCGCGATGAAGTTCTCCGCGTTCCTGCTGTTCCACCGGCCCGACCGGCAGCGCAGCATCAAAGAGGTCTACGACTACAACATCCGGGTCGCCGAACTGCTCGAGGAGCTGGGCTTCGACGGGCTTTGGGTGTCCGAGCACCACTTCCGCGACTACGGCACGGTCCCGAACATCTTCACGATGCTCAGCCACCTGGCTGCCCGCACCGAACGGATCCGGCTCGGCACCGGAGTGGTCGTGCTGCCGCTGCATAACCCGGTCCACGTCGCCGAAGAGGCCGCGCAGGTCGACCTCCTCTCCGGCGGCCGCCTGGACCTCGGGGTCGGCCGCGGGTACCAGAGCATCGAGTTCGACGGGTTCGGCCAGGAGCTGTCCGAGGCACGCGAGCGGTTCGACGAGTCCCTGGAGGTGATCACCGGCCTGCTCGGGAACGAACAGTTCCAGCACGACGGGAAGTTCTACCGCACGGGCGAGGTCGAACTGACGCCGAAACCGCTCCAGCGGCCGCATCCGCCGCTGTACGTGGCCGCGGTCAGCCCGGAGACCGTCGAGCGCTACGCCCGGCGCGGCCTGCCCATTCTGGCCGATCCCGCGGCGCCGTTCCGCAAGGTGCACAAGGCTGCCGAAACGTGGCGGTCGGTCGCCGTGGAGGCCGGGCACGCCGTCGAAGACGTCGAGCTGGTCGTGTCCCGCTCGGTGTGGCTCGCCCCGACGGTGGAGCAGGCGCGAGCCGACCAGGAGGCGTTCGAGAGGACGTTCGACCGCGCCCGCATCTTCAACGAGAAGAGCGCCCCCATCGACTCGCGTACGGGCGAGATCGCGAAGGGCTTCGAGTTCTGGGAAGGCCGCTACCTCAAGGGCGGCAGCGTGGGCACCGACTTCCGCTGGGAGCAGCTGGAGGTCATCGGCGACCCGGAGCGGGTCATCGGCCAGGTCGCCATGCTCCAGGAGTTCGGCTTCGGCCACCTGATGTGCGACTTCGGCAGCACGCGCCACGTGCCGTTCGAGGACATGAAGCGAGCCATCACCTTCTTCGCCAAGGAAGTCATCCCGGCCTTCCGCTGAAAGGCGTCACCATGCACCAGTTCACCCTCGCCGACGTGGTGCGGGAGCACCGGCGCAGCCGCGCCCACGTCACCGCCCTGGTCGACGGCGACCACCGGCTGACCTACGCCGATCTCGACGAGCGCACCGACCGCCTCGCCCATGCCCTGCTCGACGCCGGTGCCGGGCCGGGGGAGCGGGTCCTGTGGCTGGGCGTCAACTCGTTCCGGATCATCGAGCTGCTCATCGCCTGCGCCAAGACCGGGGCCATGCTGTGCCCGGCGAACTGGCGGCAGAGCAGCGACGAGCTGAAGTTCGTGCTCGACGACCTCAGGCCCGCGGTGGTCGTCTGGGAGTCGGGACCGCTGGACGCCGCGCTCGGTCCACTCCGGAGCGGGACGACCGCGCGCTGGGTCTGCCACAACGCCGACGACGGTTACGAGGCGTGGCTGGCGGAGTACCCCGCCACCCCCCTGGGCCTGGACGTGGACGAGGACGCGCCGGTCCTCGTGCTGTACACCGCGGCGTTCGACGGCCGCCCGCACGGCGCGATGCTGTCGCAGCGCGCGCTCGTTTCGCACAGTCTGGTGCTCGGCGTCGTCCGTCAGGTCGAGGAGGGCTTCGTCTGCCTGGACTCCGGGCCGCTCTTCCACATCGGCACCACGATGTTCGCGCTGACCACGCTGGTTTTCGGTGGCACGAACGTGGTGCTGCCGACCTTCGACCCGGAGCTGGCGTGCCGGCTGATCGAGCGGGAACGCTGCCAGGCCGCGATGCTCTTCCCGGCGATGATCGCGCAGCTGGTGAAGGCGAACGCCGACCGGCGCTACGACCTGTCCAGCTTGCGGGCGGCGCCGGGCGACGAGGCGTGGAACGCGATGATCACACCGGACACCAGTCCCTGGGGACGCTCGTTCGTCGGCTACGGACAGACCGAGGTGGCCGGGATGCTCACCTACCACGGGCTCGGCACGGACGGCGCGGGCAACGTTGGGCGGCCGAGCCCACTGGCGCAGGTGCGCATCGTCGGCCCGGACCACGAGGAGGTGCCGGACGGGCAGGTGGGCGAGATCGTGGCCCGCGGCCCGCACGTGTTCAGCGGGTACTTCGACCAGCCCGAGCTGAACGCGGCGAAGTTCCGCGGCGGCTGGCACCACACCGGCGACCTGGGCCGCCGTGAAAAGGACGGCACGATCAGCTTCCTCGGGCCGAAGCTGCGGATGATCAAGTCCGGCGGTGAGAACGTCTATCCGGCGGAGGTCGAGCGCGCCCTGACTACGCATCCCGACGTCGAGGCAGTGGGGGTGATCGGACGGCCGGATCCGGTGTGGGGCCAGAACGTCGTCGCGATCGTCGTGCTCGCCGACGGCGCGAGCGTGTCGGAGAAGGATCTGATCGCTCACGTGCGCACCCAGGTCGCCTCCTACAAGAAGCCGAAGACCGTGATCTTCGCCGAGGAGCTCCCACGACGGGGGTTCACCCCCGACTACGACCTGCTCGACGCCCGGTACGGCGGCGGCGGATACCCGGGCACCTGACACCTGTTCGACCGCAGGAGAGACGCAATGACGCGCTACGCCAACTTCGGGCACGCTGTGCTGACCGCCCACCGTGATCGGGCGCCCGAGGACATCGCCGTGACCTTCGCCGGCCGCTTCCACCTCACCTACGACGAGCTGAACAAGCGGGTCAACCGCCGCGCCCACGCACTCGCCGCCGCGGGGCTGAAACCCGGGGACCGGGTCGCCACCCTGCTCGACTCACCGTTGTCCGTCGCCGAGATCTACCTGGCGCAGGCCAAGCTGGGGACGGTGCTGGCGGCGCTCAACCCGTTCTGGGCCGCGGAGACCTTCGCGCCCGTCCTGGAGCGCAGCCGCACCACCGCCTTCGTCTACGATGCGCGGTTCGACGACCTCGTGGCCGGACTGCGGCCAGTCCTACCGGGTATCGATACCTGGATCCGGGTGGGCGGCCCGGCCCGCGGTTCGGTTGATCTCGACGCGCTCACGGCCTCCGCGGGCGACGGCGAGCCGGTGCTCGGGGCCGGGGGAGACGATCCGCTCGCGCTGTTCTTCACCTCCGGCACCACAGGCCTGCCGAAAGCGGTGGTGCACACGCACGCCAGCGGGCTGGCGATCGCGGAGAAGCTGTGGCTGGACGTGCCGCTGGGACGGGACGCGGTTCTGGGTACCGGGCCGATCATCTGGGGCATCGGGTTCCTGGCCGTGGCCGCGCCCGCGCTCGCGGGTGGGGCGCGGCTGGTGCTGGAGGAAGGGTTCGGACCGGAACAGTTCCTGGCCGCGGTGCCGCGGGAGCGCGTCACACACATCAGCGTGACGCCGAGCTTCTTCGTCGAACTGCTGTCCACGCCGGGGCACGAGAACGCCGACCTGTCCTCGTTGCGGGTCGCGATGCTCGGCGGTGAGCCGATCCTGCCGTCGCTGCAGCAGCGGATCCGGCGGAGGCTGCCGGACTTGGCCCTCTACGGCTACTACGGGCAGACCGAGGCGCCCTACAGCGTGATCGCGCGGCGCGACGAGGTGCCTGATGGCGTGGTGGGCTGGGCGCGCACCGGCGGGGCCGTCCGGGTGGTCGATGCCGACGGGCGGCGGATCACCGGGGAAATCGGGGAGATCCAGCTCGCGGGGCCGCATGTCACGGCCGGCTACGACGGGCAGCCCGAGGTGACCGGGCAAGCGCTCCGGGACGGCTGGTTCACCGGCGGCGACCTCGGCCTCGTCGACGACCAGGGCCGGGTGTCGGTGCTCGGCCGTCGCGCCGACGCGATCGCGCGCGGCGGCTCGTTCACCCTGCCGATCCAGGTCGAGGACGCGGCGTCCGCAGTGGACGGCGTCGCGGAGGCCGCCGCGGTGGGCGTCCCGGGCGCCGATGGCGAGCCGAAGATCCTGCTGGTCGTGCGCCCCGATCTGGAACACCACCTCGACCCGGAGGTGGTGCGGTCGGCGGTCGCGGACAAGCTCCCGCCGCCGTCGCGTCCGGACGTCGTCGTGGTGGCGGACGAGCTGCCGCACGCCAACGACGGGTCCGGCGGGCAGGGCAAGCTGCTGCGCCGCGCGGTGCTGAACCGCTGGGGTCACCTCGCCGGAGGGAAGTGAGCATGGCCGGGCAGCTGGACGGACAGGTCGTGTTCGTCACCGGGGGAGCGCGGGGGCAGGGCCGGTCGCACGCCGAGGCGGTCGCGCGCGAGGGCGCCGACGTGGTCCTCTTCGACCGCTGTGCCGACTCGCCGCACGTCGCGTATCCGCTCGCCACCGAGGCCGACCTGGCGGAGAGCGCGGACCTCGTGCGGGCCCACGGCCGCGACGTGCTCGCGCTCACCGGCGATGTCGGTGACGAAGGTGCTGTGGGCAAGGCCGTCGACGCGGCGATCGACCGGTTCGGGCGGATCGACGTCCTGCTGGCCAACGCCGGAGTACACGGCGGCGGGTCCATCCAGGACGCCCACCGGGCCGTGTGGGACGAGGTGGTCGCGACCAACCTCACCGGGGTCTTCCAGTCCCTGCGGGCGGTCGCCCCGCACATGATCGAGCGCGGCTACGGCCGGATCGTGGCAACCGCGTCCAACCAGGCGCGGATGGCCGTGCCGGGCTCGGTGCCCTATGTCGCCTCGAAGTGGGGCGTGATCGGCCTGGTGAAGGCCGCGGCTCTGGACCTCGCGCCGTTCGGCATCACGGTGAACGCGGTCGCGCCGGGCAACACCTCCACCCCGATGGTGCACAACGACCCGCTCTACCACGCGCTGCGGCCGGATCTGGCGGCGCCCGGGTGGGAGGACGTCGAAGCGCTGCTCCGGGAACACCACGTCCAGCCGGTCGCCCTGCTGGAGCCGGTAGAGATCACCGCGGCGGTGCTGTTCCTCATCGGACCCGCCACGCCGCACATCACGGGCTCGGTGATCGACGTCAACGCCGGTTCGGCCGCGAGGTACACGGCGTGATCGGCGGCGACGACCACCGCCAGGTCGAGCGACTGGTCCACCTCTACCCGTACTACCTCGACGACGGCCGGTTCACCGAGCTCGGCGAGCTGTTCGCCGATGCGGACCTCTACGTGGGGGAGGACCTGGTCGCCCAGCGGGACCCGGCCGCCGTCACCGCGCTGTGGCAACGGTTCGTGCGGCTGCACCCCAACGGCACCCCGCGGACCCGGCACATCGTGAGCAACCTCCTCGTCGACGACGACGGCCCGGACCGTGCCCGCGCGTACTCCTCCGTGCTCGTGGTCCAGCACGCCGGGACGTTCCCGCTGCAGCCCATCATCGCCGGGGACTACCTCGACCGGTTCGCCAAGGTGGACGGCCGCTGGCGGTTCACCGAGCGGCGCATCGGCAACGACCTGTTCGGCGATCTGAGCCGCCACCTGCTGGAGCCGATGACCGCGCGCGACGACGTGCTGCCCCAGCGCTGGGAGCGGGCCTGATGGAGGCCGGCGTGCAGTTCTTCCCGTCCGCGGACTCGATCAGCCCGGTCGGCTTCGCCCGGGCTGCCGAGGATCGGGGGTTCGGCTCGGTCTTCTTCCCCGACCACACCCACGTTCCGGTGGGCGCGGACAGCCCCGGCTATTACCGCACGGTGTTCGATCCGCTCGTGACGCTCGGCGCGGTGGCGGCGTCCACCACCCGGATCCGGATCGGCACCGCCGTCTGCCTGGTGCCTCAGCGCGATCCGGTCGTGCTCGCCAAGCAGATCGCCACCCTCGATCAGCTCTCGCGCGGACGGTTGCTGCTCGGCGTCGGAGCCGGCTCCGACGCCGACGAGTTGCGCAACCACGGCACCGATCCCGGCCGCCGGTTCGCCGTGCTGCGCGAACGGCTGGCGGCGATGACCGCGATCTGGACCCAGGACGAGGCGGCCTACCACGGCGAGTTCGTGCGCTTCGGTCCACTGTGGTCGTGGCCGAAGCCGGTGCAGCGGCCACGACCCCCGGTACTGCTCGGCGGGATGGGGCCGCGGGTGCTGGAGCGCGTGGTCGCCTTCGCCGACGGCTGGATGCCTTACCGGGCTGGCACCGACCAGGTCACCGACCCGCCACCGGGAGCCGTCGAGGACTTCGAGCCCGTCCTCGCGCGGCGCGTCGAGGAGCTGCGCAAGCGAGCCGGGGACGCGGGGCGTGCGGACATCCCGGTGACGCTGTTCAACGCCTGCCCGCACCCGGCGGCCCTGGACCGCTACGCGGACATGGGCATCGACCGGGTCGTGTTCTGGCTGACCACCTCGGACGAAGCGACGACCTTGCGCGGTCTGGACGGGCTGGCCGCGCTCGCCGCGTCGCTGTGAAGCAAGGGAGACAACCACATGGCTGAGGCCTACATCGTCGACGCCGTCCGCACCCCGGTCGGCAGGCGGGGCGGCGGGCTCGCCGGGATCCATCCGGCGGATCTCGGCGCGCACGTGCTGGCGGGACTCGTCGAGCGCGCCGGCGTGGATCCGGGCGCGGTCGAGGACGTGATCTTCGGCTGCCTGGAGACGGTCGGTGGTCAGGGCGGCAACGTGGCCCGCACCGCCTGGCTCGCGGCCGGTCTGCCCGAGCACGTGCCCGGCACCACCGTCGACCGGCAGTGCGGATCGTCCCAGCAGGCGGTGCACTTCGCGGCGCAGGCCGTCCAGTCCGGCAACGCGGACCTGGTGATCGCCGGCGGTGTCCAGAACATGAGCGCCATCCCGATGGGCACCTCCCGCAAGGCGGGCCGGGAACTCGGGTTCGAGAACCCGTTCAGCGGATCCGCCGGCTGGCGCGAACGCTACGGTGACCAGCCGGTCAACCAGTTCCACGGAGCCGAGCTCATCGCCCAGAAATGGGGCATCACGCGGGAGGCCATGGAGTCCTACGCCGTGGAGAGCCACCGGCGGGCGGTGCGTGCCACCGACGAAGGCCGCTTCACCGGCGAGATCCTGCCGCTGGCAGGGGTCACCGCGGACGAGGGGCCGCGGCGGGACACGAGCACATCGAAGATGGCGCAGCTCAAGCCCCTGACCGAGGGCGGCCGGCTCACCGCGGCCGTGTCGAGCCAGATCTCCGACGGCGCGGCCGCGGTGCTGATCGCCTCGGAACGCGCGGTGGAGCGGCACGGGCTCACGCCCCGCGCCCGGATCCACCACATGTCGGTCCTGGGCGCGGACCCGATCTTCATGCTGACCGCGCCGATCCCGGCGACCGCGGCGGCACTGGAGCGCGCCGGGCTGGAACTGGGCGACATCGACCGGTTCGAGGTGAATGAGGCGTTCGCCAGCGTGGTCCTGGCCTGGCTGGCGGAAACGGGCGCCGATCCGTCGCGGGTCAACGTCAACGGGGGCGCGATCGCGCTCGGCCACCCGCTGGGCGCCACCGGGGCGCGCCTGATGACAACCCTGCTCGCCGAACTGGAACGCACGGGAGGCCGCTACGGCCTGCAGACGATGTGCGAAGGCGGCGGAACCGCGAACGTGACGATCATCGAGCGGCTGGAGCACGCGTGAGCGACCACCCCCACCACATCGACGGCGAATTCCGCCCGGCCCGCGGCGGCCAGTGGCTCGACAGCGTCAACCCGGCCACCGGGGAGGTGTGGGCCCGCATTCCCGCCGGGGAAGCCATCGACGTGCACGATGCGGTGGCCGCGGCACGGGCGGCGGCACCGGGGTGGGCCGCGACCCCGCCGATGGAGCGCGCGGCGATCCTGCGGTCCTGGGCCCGATCGGTCCGCGACCACGCCGAGGAGTTGTGGCGGCTCGACGCCACCGACAACGGCCGGGCGAGCACCGAGGCGCGGCCCGCGGTGCTCGGTGGTGCCGCGCAGATCGAGTTCCACGCGGGCCTGGCGGAGACGATCACCGCGGAAACGGTGTCGATCTCACCGGCCGCCCACACCTACTCGGTGCGCGAACCGTTCGGCGTGGTCGGCGTGATCATCCCGTGGAACGCGCCGCTGGCGATGTTCCTGGCCAAGGTGTCGGCGGCGCTCGCCGCGGGCAACACCGTCGTCGTGAAGCCACCGGAGCGGGCGTCGGTGTCGATCCTCGCCGCGGCCCGCCACCTGAGCGAGGCGGGGATCCCGCGGGGCGCGGTGAACATCGTGTGCGGCGAGGGAGCGACTGCCGGTGAGGCCCTGGTCGAGCACCGGGACGTGGCGAAGATCAGCTTCACCGGCTCGACGGCGACCGGTCGCCGCATCACCCAACGGTCGGTGACCAACCTCAAGGTCCTGGGGCTGGAGTTGGGCGGCAAGTCACCCAACATCGTCTTCGCCGACGCCGACCTGGAGGCGGCGGCGGCGGGCGTGGCCGCCGGGATCTTCACCGGCAGCGCCGGGCAGGCGTGCATCGCGGGCTCACGCATCCTGATCGAGGACTCGATCTTCGACGAGTTCGTGGAGCGGCTGCGCGGGCAGGCCGCCGCGATCCGGCTGGGCGATCCGCTCGACCCGGAGACCACGATGGGACCGGTCGCGTTCGACACGCAGTACGACAAGGTGCGCGGCTACCTGGACCTCGCCGAGGCCGAGGGCGCCCGTCGGGTGTTCGGCGGGCGCTGCGGCAAGGAGCTGTTCGACCCGGCATCCCCGTTGGCCGGGGGCTACTTCGTGGAGCCGACGCTGTTCGCGACCCCGGACAACCGGCTGAGGGTCTGCCAGGAGGAGATCTTCGGCCCGGTCGCGGTCGCGCTGCCGTTCTCTTCGGACAGCCATGCCCTGGACCTGGCCAACGACACGGTCTACGGCCTCGCGGCCGGACTTTGGACGAACGACCTGTCCCGCACCCACCGGATGATCGCGGGCCTGCGCGCGGGCACGGTCTGGGTCAACACCTACCGGCGGCTGCACTGGGCGCTGCCCTTCGGCGGCCAGAAGGAGAGCGGCAACCGGACGTCCAACGGGCCGCACACGCTGGACGAGTGGCTGGAGCACAAGAGCGTGTGGATCGAGCACGGGTGAGACCGCCGGGTTGTGTCCGCGCGGGCGGTCTTGGTTTGCTGGAGCAGGGCCAGCCGACGAGACGAGGGAGCCGGATGCCGGAGGAAGCGACGCGACAGGGCGGTGCTCGCCAAGCCCGCCGCGAGCAGACCCGGTCCCGGCTCGCCGAGGCCGCCGTGGACTGCTTCTCGCTGACCGGATACGTGGCCACGTCGATCGAGGACATCACGGCCGCGGCGGGCACCACCCGGGCGACGTTCTACCGGCACTTCAAGTCGAAGGCCGACGTCGTAATGGAGGTGCTGCGGCACCTCGACGAGCAGTACGAGCCGGTCTACACCGCGCTCGCCGAACTGGCCGAGGAACCCACCCGCGAGCGCATCGCCCAATGGCTGGACACCACGTTGCGGGTGTGGGAGCGCACCCGGATCGCCTCCGCCGCGGTGACCGAGGCGGCCCTGCTGGAGGATCCGGTCCGGGAGCGGCAGCAGACGAGCTTCGAACGCGACATCGACATGCTGAGCACCGCCTTGCAGAAGGGCGGGCGCTGGAATCCCGAGCAGGCCAAGGCGCGGGCGGTGCTGCTGTTCGGCCAGCTGCAGCAGATGTTCCTGCGCTGGTCGCTGCACGGCTGGGACGTCGATCGCGGGGAGATCCTCGAGGTGCTCACCCGGATGTGGAGCGCGGCGCTCGAGACCGACTGAACCGATCTAGGTAAAGAAAGAGACTCTGAGTCTCTTGACCGCCACGCGTGAGCGCGGTTACATCGGTCGTGCCCCCTACAGCGAAGTGGGAGATGGCCATGACCTCCATCCTCGACATCCCTGCCGTACGCGCCCGCCGCGCTCCCGTCGCCGCCCGTTCCGCGCTGTGTCTCGGCGACTCTCCGGCGCTGCCGCTGGTTCTCGACGCCGCGATGTCCACATCGGACGACCGGTCTGACCCGGACGCGGTCCTGATCGCCTGCGATGACTGGCCGGACGGCGATCTTCCCGGCCGGGTGCCCGAGTCGCTGGCCCGGGCTCGCCTGCACGGGCGGACCGTCGGCCTGATCGCCGTCGCGGCCGACCTCGCGCACGCAGCCCGGGTCCTCGCCCAGGTCCGGCTCCTGGTTCGCAGGCACGGCGGATTGCCGGTCGGTGCCGGCGTGTGCGTCGACGCCGCCGACATCGTCCATTCGGCGCGGGGACCGGCTTTCGCCGACGTCACCGTGGCAGCCCGGCTGGCCCTGCTGGGCCGCCGCGTCGACACCATGGCCCGCAGCCGCCGCGTTCTGCGCGCGGCCTGACTCCACCCCGGCATTCCGGCAGGGCATCTCCCTGCGCGCGGTAACCAAGCAAGCGATAGACCGACAGAAAGGCACGACCCGTGAAGTTCTCGATGATCTTCGAGGCCCAGATCGCCGATCCGACGCCGGAGAAGGAGCGTCAGGTGATCCTCGACTCGGTGGAGCAGGCCGTCTTCGCCGAACAGATGGGGTTCGACGGGATCTGGGCCGTCGAGCACCACGGGCTCGAGCACTACTCCCACATGTCGGCTCCGGAGCTGTTCCTCGCCACGGTCGCGGCGAAGACCACGCGCATCCGGATCGGCCACGGCGCGGTGTGCATGCCGTTCAACTACAACTTCCCGACCCGCGTGGCGGAGAAGGCGGCTTTCCTCGACGTGCTGTCCAACGGGCGCCTGAACCTGGGTGCGGCGCGTGGCGGCACCCGCCAGGAGGCAGCGCTGTGCAACGTGGATCCCGAGCGCACGGCTGCCGAGGTGGAGGAAGCCCTGCGGATCGTGAGCGCCGCCTGGCGCTCGGACGACTTCGAATGGCACGGCAAGCTGCTCGACCTGCAGGCGCCGAAGGGCAACGCGCCGCTGCGCATCCTGCCGCGCCCGATCCAGCGCCCGCACCCGCCGCTCTACCTGGCCAGCACCAAGCCCGACACCGTCGTGCACTCGGCCGACCTCGGCGTGGGCGCGCTGATCTTCGGGTTCGCCGGACTCGACAGCGTGGCGCACCAGCACAAGCTCTACCGGGAGCGGTGCGAGACGCGGACCGGGGAGAAGCTCGTTTCCGACGTCACCAACGACCAGTTCGTGGCGTTGTGCCCGACGATCGTGCTCGACGACGCCCAGCAGGCCAAGGAGATCGGCGCTCGCGGCCAGCGGTTCTTCGGTGAGTCGATCGGCTACTGGCATCTCGGCGGGGAGAAGCCGCCTACGGGGGACACGGTGAACGAGGACAACGTGGCCTTCATGCGTGAGCGCGCCGAGTCGCGGGCAGCGGCCTACGACCGCGGCGAGCTTCCGCAGTACTCGGAGCGCTCGCTGGCGTCGGCGAACTACAACATCGACCACGCCTACGGCACCGTGGAGACCGCGATCGACTACGTGACGGAGCTGGAGCGGGTCGGGGTGGACGAGGTGCTGTGCCTGATCCAGATGGGCACCGTCCCGCAGGAGGTGTGCCTGGAGACCATCCGCAACTGGGGCGAGCACGTCATCCCGCACTTCCGCGCGAAGGAGAAGCGCGCCTGATGCGGATGGCCGGAAAGGTCGCGGTGATCACCGGCGGGGCGCGTGGACAGGGCGCCGCCGAGGCGGCCCTGTTCGCGCGTGAGGGCGCCCGCGTGGTGGTGACCGATGTGGACGAAACCGGTGGCCGCGCGACGGCCGCCGGCTTCGGCGGTGAGTTCGCACGCATGGACGTCAGCGACGAGGCCGCGTGGGAGGAGGTCCTCGACGGTGTCCTGGCGCGCCACGGCCGGCTCGACGTCCTGGTCAACAACGCGGCTCGCTACTGGACCCGGCCACTGATGGAGGAGTCGGTGTCCGGGCTGGAGCAGATCTTCGCGGTCAACCTGCACGGGCCCTTCCTCGGTATCCGCGCGGCCGCGAAGCGGATGAGCGGCGGCGGGTCGATCATCAACGTGTCTTCGACCGCGGGCACGACGGGCTATCCCGGGCACGGCGCCTACGGAATGACCAAATGGGCGCTGCGCGGCCTCACCAAGGTCGCCGCGGCCGAGCTCGCGGCCCAGGGCATCCGCGTCAACTGCCTGATCCCGGGCGCCATCGCGGGACCGATGCTCGAGCAGAGCGTGCCCGCGGAGGTGCTGGCCGACCCCGCCCACTGGGCGGGCACCCCGCTCGCCCGTGCGGGCCGCCCGGACGAGGTGGCGCAAGCCGCGTTGTTCCTCGCGTGCGACGACTCCAGCTACCTCACCGGAACCGAGTTGGTCGTCGATGGCGGTGCCACGGGCACCGGATGATCGGAAGGATACGCATGGATCCCGAATTCACCGAGTTCCTGGCGGCGATGCCGCCCCTGCAGTTCGCCGACCCGGCCGCGCAACGGGAGCTGAGCGCGAAGGCGCGTGCGGAGTGGCCGGAAGTGCCGTGGCCGGACGGCGTCGCCAGGACGGACCATACGGTCGCCGCCGCGCATCCGGTGCCGGTTCGCCGGTACGTGCCGGACGGTGCCGGCGACGCGGCTCCCGTCGTGCTGTGGATCCACGGCGGTGGGTACTGCATCGGACACCCGGATGAGGACGAGCCGTTCTGCGCCAGGCTCGCCGCCGACACCGGCGCGGTGGTCGTCTCCGTCGACTACCGGCTCGCCCCGGAGCACCCCTACCCGGCGGCGCTGGACGACTGCTACGCCGCGTTGCTGGACTTCGCGTCCGGGGCGCCCCTGGTGGTGGCGGGCATGTCGGCCGGGGCCGGCCTGGCGGCGGCGCTCGCGTTGCGGGCCCGCGACACCGGCGGTCCCGTGATCAACGGGCAGGTCCTGCTCTGCCCTTTTCTGGACGCGACCATGGGCGCGGAGTCGATGGCCGGGCTGTCCGCGGCGCCGGTCTTCAACGCCGAGGACGCGCGCTTGTGCTGGGGCCACTACCTCGGGCCGCTGGTCGGAGCCCCGCCGGTGTGGGGATCACCCTCGGTGGCCCAGGACCTGCGCGGGTTGCCGCCGGCGTACGTGCTCGCCGCCGGGGCGGACTGCCTGCGGGACGAGGCCGTGCAGTACGCGCTGCGCCTGCAGGCCGCGGGGGTGGCAGCCGAACTGCACGTCGTGCCCGGTGTGCCGCACGCGTTCACCGCGATGCAGCCCGGCGCGTCGGTCAGCCGCCGGATCCGCGCCGAGCTGCTCGCGGTGCTGGGCCGGTTCCTCGAACCGGCCCCGGTTCAGACGCCGTAGCCGCCGTCGACGTCGAGGCACTGGCCGGTGATGAAGTCGGCCCGGTCCGAGGCGAGGAACGCGACCGCTTCGGCGATGTCTTCGGCATCGCCGAAGCGGCGCAGCGGGATGTTGCGGCGGGTGACCTCCAGGGCGGCGTCGTCGAGTTCGCCGGAGGAGATCAGCCGCTCGGCCATGCCGTCGGTCAGCATGCCGGGGCCGACGCAGTTGACGCGAATCCCGAACCGCCCCTCCTCGGCCGCCAGTGCCCGCGCGACCGCCTCCACCGCGCCCTTCGTGCCCGAGGACAGTCCGTCGCGCACCGGGAACCGGCGCGTGGCCGCGGTGGTGACGACAACGATGTTGCCCTTGCTCTCCCGCAAACGCGGCAGGGCGGCGTGGGCGAGGTTGAAGAACGCGGCGGCGTCGGCGTCCAGCTGCGCCCGGTACTGGGCCGGGGAAACCTTGCTCAGATGCACCATCGGCACGTGCGGGCCGGCCGCGTACACCACGGTGTGCAGCCCGCCGAACTCCGCGACGACCTGCCCGACGGCGTCGGCTGTCGCCGCTTCGTCGGCGAGGTCGAGCCGGAGGGCACTCTGCCGGCGGCCGAGGGCCTTGACCTCGCGGGCCAGGTCGTCGGCGGCGGAGTGGTTCGACCGGTAGGTGAACGCGACGTCGCTGCCGCGTGCCGCGAGCGTGCGGACGATCGCCTGGCCGATGCCACCGGTGCCGCCGGCGACGAACGCCGCTCCGGTCCTGGCGGAGAAGTCCGACATTGTCCCGCCTTCCACTGTGATGACTCCTTGTGCCGCAACGCTAGCACCCTTGCCAAGCGAGCGCTTGGTTGTCTAGTGTGACCGGAGTCTCTGGAGTGCACCGACGCACCGCAGGAGGTCCGTAGTGGTCGCCGAATCGTTTTCCCACCCCGACACCGCCGGTCCCGGCCACCACAGCGTGGACCGGACCTGGACGCCGCGTCGTGTCCTCGGGCTGCTCGCCATCGTGCTGCTCGCCGAACTCGCGGCGTTCTCATACAACCTGGTGGCCACCGCGCTTCCGGGGATCGCCGCGCACTACAGAACCGACCAGGTGGGCTGGACGATCACCATCGCGAACCTCGCCGCGGCCGTGGTGATGGCTGTCGTCGGCAAACTCGCCGACCTGCGCGGTAAGCGGCTGATGCTGCTCGTCGCCACCGGGCTCGCGGCGCTCGGCGCGGTCCTGTCCGCGCTCGCGCCGAACTACGCGCTGTTCATCGTCGGCCGGGCCCTGCAGGGGCTGCTCTACATCACGCCGGCGCTCGCGTACTCGCTGATCCGCGACGTGTTCCCGAAGCGCATCATCGCGTTCGCAGTCGCCGTGACCCTCACCGGCTCCGGAATCACGTTCATCCTGGCGCCGTTCCTCGCCGGGTGGCTCATCGACTCCTTCGGGGCGTTGTCGATCTTCTGGTTCGTCGCGATCTACGAGGCCGTGTGCATCGTGGCCGTGCTGGCGCTGCTTCCCGAATCGCCGCTGCGCGTGAAGGCGCGGCTGGACTGGCCGGGAGCCGTCCTGCTCGGGCTCGGCGGCGCCGCGCTGGTCTTCGGGCTCGGGGAGGGCCCGGAGTGGGGCTGGGGTTCGCCCGCGGTGCTCGGACTGCTGATCGGCGGGGTCGTGTGCTTCGCGGCATGGCTGTGGTGGGACCGGTCGTTCCCCGAGCCGCTGATCAACCTCCCGCTGCTGCGCAGTCGTCCGATGTGGACCACGCTCCTGCTCGGTGCCTCCGTCTACGCCGCCACGGGCATCGTGTCGTCGATCGTGCCGAGCATGCTGCAGACCCCGCGTGAGGTCGGCGGCGGCTACGGTTTCGGCAGCGACGCCATCGGCGTCGCCTACTTCCTGTCCCCGCTGGGCGCGGCCATGGTCGTCGCGGGCTTCCTGTGCGGCGCCAAGGCCGCCCGGTGGGGCATCCGCACGCCGATGATCACCGGCGCGGTGTTGCTGGCCGGGTCCGCGCTCGGCCTGGCGATCTGGCATTCCCACGCGTGGCAGGTCGCCGGTCTGCTCGTGTTGTTCGGTGCCGGCATGGGTGCGACGTACGGCGGTCTGCCGAACCTCGTCGTGCAGGCCTCGCCACCGGAGCAGCAGGGGATCGCGTCGATCATGGCGCTGGAGGGGCAGAACATCGGCACCGTCGTGTTGATCCAGGTCGCCTTCGCCGCGCTGACGGCGAACGTCGTCCAGGCCGGTGGCGGCGTGTTCTACAGCGAGACCGGGTACCGGGTGGCCTTCGCGGTGGCCGCCGGCTGTGGGTTGGTGAGCCTGCTGCTCGCGGTCCTGCTGCCGCACGGCCGGCGCCAGGACGTGCTGGGTGTGCGCACCGGGGCCGACGCCACGACCGGCGCCCACCAGACCGAGCGAGTGATGGATTGAGGGATCGGAGTCTGATGACCAGCAGTGTGTCGAGCCGGATGCGGTTCGGTGTCTTCCTCGGGCCGGAGCACAAACCCGGGAACAACCCGACCTGGGACCTCGAGCGCGACCTGCAGTTCGTCGAGCATCTGGACCGCCTCGGATTCGACGAGGCGTTCATCGGTGAGCACCACTCCAGCGGCTGGGAGATCATCTCGAGCCCCGAGCTGTTCATTGCGGCCGCGGCCCAGCGGACGCGTGACATCAAGCTCGCCACCGGCGTGATCTCGCTGCCCTACCACCACCCGCTGATGGTCGCCGAGCGCATCACGATGCTCGACCACCTCACGCGCGGCCGGCTGATCGTCGGGGTCGGGCCCGGGGCGCTGCCGTCGGACGCGGCGATGATGGGTCTGGAGTACACGCAGCTGCGGGAGCGGATGGAGGAGTCGCTGGAGGCGATCCTCGCCCTGTTCACCGAGGACGGGGTGATCGACCGCAAGACCGACTGGTTCGAACTGCGGCGGGCGCAGCTGCAGATGCTGCCCTATACGCGACCGCATCCGCCGATCGCCGTCACCGCTGTGGTGTCCCCGGCCGGGGCGAACCTGGCCGGCCGGTTCGGGCTGCCGATGCTGGCGCTGGCGGCCGCCAGTCCGGCGGGCAGCAAGGTGCTGGCCAAGCACTGGGAGATGTACTCCGAACAACTTGCTCGACACGGTTTCGGCGAACCCGACCGCGCCGACTGGCGTCTGGTCAGCTGCGTGCATGTCGCGCCGACGCGGGAGGAGGCCGAACGGCAGGTCGCCTACGGCATCGACCATGCGGCGCGCTACGCGCTGCGTGACGCGAGCTTCCTCAAGGCCGTGTACGAGACATCGGGCCTGCCGGAAGACGCGCCCTGGCTGGACGTCTTCCGCGCCTCGCAGCTGGGCGTGGTGGGTTCGCCGGAGGACGTCATCGAGCACATCGAGTACATGCAGGAGATCTCCGGTGGGTACGGCACGCACCTGATCCGGGTGCTCGACTGGGCGAGTCCGCGGGACACGCTCGACTCCTACGAGCTGTTCGCGCGCGAGGTGGCGCCGCACTTCCAGGATTCGGCCACCCGCAGGGTGGAGAACTGGCGGGCGTTCTCCGGGTCGGAAGGCGAGTTCCAGAAGGCGCTCACCGCGGCCAACCAGCGGGCGCAGCAACGTTACGACGCCTCCCGGTCGCTGGAGTCGTGACGGTGGGCCCGAGCGTGCCGGACTTCGACCTCCTGGGAGACGAGTGCCGGCGCGATCCCTCCGCTGCTTTCGCCGCCGCACGGGACGAGTCGTGGATCGTGCGGACGGTGCGCGGGTACGAGGTGATCACCTACGCCGCGTGCCGCGAGCTGAGCGTGGATCGCCGGCTGGACAGCGTGGGGCCGTCCTACTACCGGGACCTCGGCGCGTCCGGGGAGATCATGTGGTACGCCACGCAGGCGTCCCTGCCCATGATCGAGGAGCCCCGGCACGCGCGGATCCGCAAGGCCTTGCAGTACGGCTTCACGCGACCGCGCATCGAGGGGCTGCGTCCCCGGATGCGCGACATCGCGGCCCGTCTCCTCGACCGGCTGACCGATCGCGATCCCTTCGACCTCGTCGGCGATTTCACCGACATCTACCCCATCGAGGTGCTGTGCGCGCTGATGGGCGTGCCCGAGGCGGACATCGCCCGCTTCCGCGGCTGGACGGTCGACCTCGGGCTGCTGGCCAAGTTCCCGCTCCAGCCGCACATGGCGCGAATCGACGCCGCGATCCGCGGCCTGCGCGAGTACCTGGGCGAGCTGATCGAACGGCGACGGGCGGAACCCGGCGACGATTTCGTGAGCACGGTGATCGCCGCGCAGCGGGAAACCGGCACCCTGACCCCGGACGAACTGTGCGGGGCGTTGTTGAACCTGCTCTTCGCCGGCCACGACACGACCCGGTACCAGTTCGGGTCGGCCATACAACTGCTGGTGGAACACGGGCTGTGGTCGCGCCTGCGGGCGGCGCCGGAGGCGATCCCGGCGGCCGTCGAGGAGTCGATGCGGCTGGAACCGTCCCTGCACGTGCTGCTGCGGCAGGCGGTCGAGGACGTCGAGTACGCCGGCCTGACGATCCCGGCAGGCACGGCGCTGATCCTCAACACCTTCGCGGCCAACCGGGACCCGGCGATGTTCGCCGACCCGGACCGGTTCGACCTGCGCCGGGTGGACGCGGGGAGGCACCTGACGTTCGGGGTCGGCGGGCACATGTGCCTCGGGCACCTGCTCGCCCGGACCGAGATGAGCGAGGCCCTGCGGTTGTTCCTCGACCGGTTCCCGGGCCTCGCCCCGGCCGGGGAACCGGCCGTGCCCGCCGGGCTGTCGGCGATGAGCGGTGCCGAGCGGATCCCCATGACCGTGGGGAGCGGGCTCGGGTGAGGCGTCAGCCGCCGGCCGTTCCGTACGCGCGCGTCTCGCTGATCCCGGCGATCCGGTGCCCCATCCGGACGTTCTTGGTGAGCAGGTAGCCGATGTTGTCCGGCGTGACGGCGGCCGGCATCGGCACCCGTTCGGCGATCCCGATGCCACCGGACTCCAGCGCGGCGCACTTGGCCGGGTTGTTGGTCATCAGCCGCACCCGTCCCGCGCCCAGATCGTGGAGGATCGCGGCGGCCTCGGTGTAGTCCCGGAGGTCGGCGGGCAGGCCTAGCTCGTGGTTGGCGTCGACGGTGTCGTACCCGCGTTCCTGCAGCGCGTACGCGGCCATCTTCGCCGTGAGGCCGATGCCGCGGCCCTCGTGGCCGCCCAGGTAGACCACGACGCCGGTGCCTTCCCGTGCGACGGACCGGAGCGAGTGCCGCAGCTGCGCGCCGCAGTCGCAGCGCTGGGAGCCGAAGACGTCGCCGGTGAGGCATTCGCTGTGCACCCGGACCAGCGGCGCCGGCGCCTTGTCCGGTTCGCCCATCACCAGTGCGAGGTGCTCGGCGCCGTCCACGCCGCGGTAGGCGTGCGCCGTGAAGGTGCCCTCCGCCGTGGGCATCGTGGTGACGGCCACGGCCGCCATCCCGTGGCGTCGCCGGTGGGCGATCAGCTGCCGGATAGTGATGATCGGCAGGTCGTGCTCGCGCGCGAAGGCCAGCAGTTCGGGCCTGCGGGCCATCGATCCATCCGCCGACACCAGTTCGCACAGCACGCCGACGGGGGACAGCCCGGCGAGGCGGCACAGGTCGACCGTCGCTTCGGTGTGCCCCGGCCGTTCGAGGACACCGCCGGGCCGGGCGCGCAGCGGCATCACGTGCCCGGGGCGCCTGAGGTCGGCGGGACGGGTCGTCTCCGCGGCGAGCATCCGGGCGGTGCGCGCCCGGTCCGCGGCCGAGATCCCGGTGCCGACACCCTCGGCGGCGTCGCACGCCACCGCGAACGCCGTCCCGTGCGAGTCGGCGTTCGCGGCCGGCGGGACCATCGGGGGGAGGTCCAGCCGGTCGGCGCGGTCGGCGGGCATGGCCACACAGAGAAACCCGGAGGTGTGGCGGACGAAGAACGCCAGCGACCGCGCGTCGGCGAACTCGGCCGCCATCACCAGATCACCCTCGTTCTCGCGGTCCTCGTCGTCGACCACGAGCACGATGCCGCCGCGGGCGAGGGCGTCCAGGGCGGCCTGGACGGTGTCGAATCCGCGGCGCCCGGGAAGGGCGACGACGGCCGGTTCGGTTGCCATGCTGTCCTCCAACCAAGCGCTTGCTTGGATTGTGGCGCACCGCGGGCCCCGCTGTCAAAGCCGGAGACGCCGGATCAGGCGCCGTCGAGGAGGATCTGCAGCGCTTCGGCCAGCTCGACGTCCTGCGTGGTGATGCCACCGGTGGTGTGGGTGGTGAGGCGGAACCGGACGGTGCGCCAGCGGATGTCGATGTCGGGGTGGTGGTTCATCCTCTCGGCCACTTCCGCCGCCCGGTTGACCGCCTCGATCGCGAGCGGGAACGTGCCGAACGACATCGTGCGTTCCAGGCCGGTGCTGTCGGCGATCCACCCGGGCAGGTGGGCGAGCGCGGACTCGACTGCCGCCGGGGTCAGGAGCGCTGCCACGTCAGACCTCCATGGTCCGCGGGGTGATGCCGAGGTCGGCGCGGACGTCGGCGATGGGACGCTCCCACATCTCTTCCAGCGCGAAGGACAGGAACGGCTTGGCGGCACGCCCGCGCGCGAATCCGGTGGCGAGCTCGTGCAGGTGTCGCCGCGCCTGCTCGGGGTCGGCCAGCACGTGGTGCAGGAGCACGGTCGATTCCTGGATCACACTGTGGATCATCGCCAGGCCTCCCTCCGCCGGCAGGTAGCGGTCCTGCTGGCCCAGGTAGAAGCCGGTGATCCCGGTTTCGTCGGCGACGCTCGTGGAGTAGCCGAGCAGGGTGTGCATGATGTCGTGCGTCTGGTAGATCCGCTGCCGGAGGTAGAGCGTGTCGTCGGACGGGGGAACCTCCGGGTAGAAGTCCTGCCGGAGACCGTGTCTGGTCATGTGCCTGCCGTAGGCGCCACCCAGGGTGTCTTCGGGCATGCGGGCGAGTCCGGTGATGTCACACGGCTTCGGCTGGTAGCGCGAGCGCAGCGCTTCGGCGGCGTACTCACTGCCGCGCCACATGTTTTCGATCCGTTCGTGATCCTTTTCGGACTGTGCGTCCCGGAGGATGCGGTCCAGTTCCATCGCCTTCTCCGGCGTGGGCCGGTCGATCATCGTGAGGGCGTGGCCGAGCACTCGGTGATCCATGGGGGCTCCTCGCGTCGTCGCGAATTAGTGAGCAGAATGTTCCGTATATGCTGGAGCCGTGTCAAGCGATGAAGGTCGCCGCAGGCGCGGGCGTCCGGTCAGCCCCGAGGTCGACGAGCGCATCCGCCACGCCGCACTGGCACTGCTGCGTGAGGGTGGGTACGGCAGGCTGACCTTCGACGCGCTCGCCACGCGTGCCGGCGTCAGCCGGAACTCGCTCTACCGCCGGTGGACGTCGAAGGCGGAACTCGTGTTCGACGTCGTGTTCTCGGGAGCGCCCGATCTCGTCGTGCCCGACACGGGCAGTCTGGGCGGCGATCTGGCAGCGGTCTTCGCCGCGTTCGCCGACGACTTCGGCAGGCCGGAGGTCGCCGCGGTGATCGGCGGCCTGATCGCGGATTCCCGGGGAGACGGGGATCTCCGGGAGCGGTTCGCGGCGCGGGTGGACGCGGCGACACGCGATGCGCTCGGCGAGGTCGCGCGGCGGGCGCGGGGGCGGGGTGAACGAGTTCCGGACGACGTGGAGGCCCTCACGCATCTGCTCGTGGGAGCCGCGATGTACCGGACGGTTGTCCTCGGCGCCGATCCGGGGCCCGTCCTGGCAGTGCTGGAAGCCCTGGTGTCCGGGTCGTGAGCTGTGACGTGCCAGGCGGCCGCTTGACGAGGCCGCTATCCGATCAGATGATTTGAACAACTGATCGGACAAGCGTCTCGACGAGGAGAATCCGCATGGCAAGCCAGCCCCTCCAGGACCACGCCGAGGCGATCGACCTCGGGCTGGTGAGCCGCCTGTTCCGGGAGGCGGGCATCGAACCGGCCGGCCCGCTCCGCGCGGACCTGCTGTCCGGTGGTCGCAGCAACCTGACCTTCGTGCTCACCGACGGCGCCTCCGAGTGGGTCTTGCGCCGCCCGCCGCTTGGTCACGTGTTGGCGACCGCCCACGACATGGACCGTGAGGCACGCGTACAGCGAGCCCTCGGCAGGGCTGGGTTCCCGGTGCCGCGGGTGGTGGTCACCTCTGCGGATCCATCCTTCTACGTGATGGCCCGCGTCCCGGGCACGGTGCTGCGGACCGATGCCGACCTCGCGGCAGTTCCGGTCGCCCGGCGTCGCGCGCTGGGGGAGGCCTACGTGGACGCTCTGGCGGCGCTGCACGCGGTCGATCCCGGAGCGGTGGGGCTCGGCGACTTCGGTCGCCCGGCCGGTTTCGCGGGCAGGCAGGTGGCGCGCTGGTCGAAACAGCTGGCGGGCTCGCGGTCTCGCGACCTGCCCGGACTGGACGAGCTGGCGACCCGGCTCGCGAACGCGGTGCCCGCGGACCAGCGGGGCGCGGTCGTCCACGGTGACTTCCGGCTCGACAACATGATCTTCGACCTGTCCGGCGCCCCGGAGCTGCGCGCCGTCCTGGACTGGGAAATGTCCACGCTCGGCGATCCGCTGACCGATCTCGGCCTGGTGTGGTTGTTCTGGGAAGGCTGGCGGGGGATCGACAACCCGATCGCGGGCACCGCCGGGACGCACGAGGGCTACCCGTCCTGGGGTGAGCTCGCCCAGCGGTACCGGCGCCGCTCCGACCTGCGTCTCGACGACTTCGCCTGGTACCAGGCCTTCGCGTGTTTCAAGCTCGCGGTGATCCTCGAGGGCATCCACTACCGCCATGCTCAGGGGCTCACCGTCGGCGAGGGGTTCGCCAGCATCGGCGACATGGTCGAGCCGCTCGTGTCGCGCGGCCTGGACCTGGTCTGAGGAGGGGCAGTGGATTTCACCTTCGACGAGCGCACCGAGAAGCTGCGGCGGGAACTGCTCGACTTCATGGACGAGGAGATCTACCCGGTCGAGGACCAGTTCGCGGACGAGGTGGCCGCGGGCAACCGGCGGCCTGCCGTGATGGCTCACCTGAAGGCCGAGGCGCAGCGGCGTGGTCTGTGGAACCTGTTCCTGCCCGATCCCGAGCACGGTGCGGGGCTGACGAACGTCCAGTACGCGCCCCTGGCGGAGATCACCGGGCGCAGTCCCGCGATCGCGCCGGAAGCGCTCAACTGCGCGCCCCCGGACACCGGCAACATGGAGCTGCTCGCCCTGTTCGGCACCGACGAGCAGAAGCAGCGCTGGCTGCACCCGCTGCTGGCCGGCGCCATCCGGTCGGCGTACTGCATGACCGAACCCGGGGTGTCCTCGTCCGATCCGGGGAACCTCACGACCACGATCGAACGGGACGGCGACGAGTACGTCCTGCGAGGCCGCAAGTGGTGGTCGACCGGGCTGCTGGCCGATGAGTGCGAGCTGCTCGTCGTGATGGGGGTGTCCGATCCTGCCGCGCCGCCGAAGTCGCGCTACAGCATCGTCCTCGTGCCGGCGGACACCCCCGGGGTGCGGAAGGTGCGCGGGCTGCGGATGTTCGGTTACACCCACAGCGCGAGCGGCGGACACGGTGAGGTCGAGTTCGACGGCGCCCGGGTGCCGCGGACTGCCCTGCTCGGCGAGGAGGGTGCGGGCACCGCACTAGCCCAGGCCCGCCTCGGGCCGGGGCGGATTCACCACTGCATGCGCATGGTGGGGATGGCCGAGCGCGGGCTCGAATTGCTGTGCCGGCGGGCGCTCGAACGGCAGACCTTCGGCACGGGGCTCGCCGACCAAGGGGTGATCCAGGAATGGATCGCCGAAGCGCGGGTGCGCATCGACCAGGTCCGGCTGCTCGTGTTGCGTGCCGCCTCCCTCATCGACCGGGAAGGCGCGCGTGCCGCGCGCACCGACATCTCGGCGATCAAGGTCGCCGCGCCCGCGATGACGGAATGGGTGCTGGACAAGGCGATCCAGGTGCATGGCGCCGCGGGTCTGTCGCAGGACACGCCGCTGGCCGAGCTGTGGGTCCAGGCGCGGACGATGCGGTTCATCGACGGCCCGGACGAAGTGCACCGCATGGTGGTGGCCCGGCGCGAGCTCGCCCGCCACCGCCCGGCGGACTGACTGTTCAGGCGCTGGACCGCGCCGCGGCGACAGCCATGGCGTGGTCCAGCCCGCCGGCCACGAACTCCGCCAGCGCCGTCAGCTGGCGCTCGGTCTCCTGCGACGGGACGCCGCCCATGGCCCACGACCATCGCGCCGTCATCTGGATCAACGTGTTGGCCGCGATGCTCCAGTTCAGCTCCTGCTCGTCGGCGGGCACGTCCGGGTAAGCCCGGGACACGAGCTCGTGCAGGAGCTTGTTCGTGGCGGGTGCGGTGCCGAGCAGGCGTTCGTCGTGGGCGAGGCTCAGCTGCCCGCAGATCGCCAGCCACCGCGCCGCTCGCTCGGGGTCGCGTTCGATCAGCTCCCGGTAGGGGATGGTGAGCAGCCCGACCAGATCTCGCGCGGTCGGGACCGTCTCCCGCGCCGCCAGCTCCTCGGCGAGGCCGTGGATCCGCTCGCGCACCGGCTCGCCGTCCCGCAGGAGCACGGCGTTGAGCAGGGCGTCCTTGCTGCCGAAGTGGTAGTGCACGGCCGCGGGCGCGAGCCCGGCCTCGGTGTTCACGGCTCGGATCGATACCCCGTCCACGCCTTGCTCGGCGAACAGTTTCGCCGCCGCGTCGACCAGCGCCGCGCGCGTCGCCTCACCGTCGCGCGGTCCACTCCGCCGGGCCATCGGTCCTCCTCGTGCCGGATTCAGGTCAGTCTACCGAGCAAGTGAACCGAACACTTGATTCGATCAGTTGATCGGAATAGGCTGCCCGTGAGCGAGGCCACCTCCCGGTGGTTCCGCAACGAAGCGGAGGTGAATCCTTGACGGCAGTGCAGCCGCCCGAGGCCCCAGTGCGCGCCGCCGAGCTCGGGCTCGGCCGTGCGATCGCGGTCCTCACGGTCCTCGTGTTCGTGACCGAGGTCGTGGCCCTGTCCTTCCAGCTGGTCACGCCGGCGCTGACCGAGATGTCGGCCGTGTTCCAGACGGCCCAGATCGGCTGGGTCGTCACGATCCTCAGCCTGGTGGGCGCCATCGCGGTCCCGCTGGCGGGCAAGTCGGCCGACATCAGGGGCAAGAAGAAGGTCATGGTGTGGCTGACGGCGGCCATGATCGTCGGCTCGATCGTCGTGGCCCTCGCGCCGACCTTCGGCGTCGTCCTCGCCGGTCGCGCCCTGCAGGGCCTGATGATCGCCGCCGGCCCGCTGACCTACTCGCTGATGCGCGACGTCATGCCCGGCCGCATGCTCGCGCTGGGTGCGAGCATCTCGACCACCGGTATCGGGCTGGTGACCGTGGCGGGCCCGTTCCTGTCCGGCTTCCTGATCGACCACTTCGGGTTCCGGGGTGTGTTCTGGTTCCTGGCGGGCCTCGGGGCGCTCGCGCTCGTGGCCCTGCTGGTCCTCGTGCCGGAGTCGCCCCTGCGGCTGCCGGCTCGCCTCGACGTGCTGGGCGGGGTGCTGCTCGGCGGAGCCGTGGCGTTGCTGCTGCTCGGCCTGACCTTCGGCCCGGAGCACGGCTGGGGGTCCCTCGCGGCCCTGCTGCCCCTGCTCGGCGGCGTGCTCGCGGGCGTGCTGTGGTGGTGGCACCAGCGGCGCGGCGATGAGCCGCTGGTCGACCTGCGGGTGGTCCGCGCCCGTCCGGTGTGGACGGTGATGGTCGCGGGTGCGGCCGTGATGACGGCCGTCACGGCCGCGGCCGTACTGATCCCGCTGATGGTGCAGACGCCGAGGGCGCTGGCAGGCAGTTACGGGTTCGACGCGACGGCGAGCGACGTGCCGCTGTACCTCGTACCGGCGGGAGTGGCGACCATGCTCGGCGGCTTCGCCATCGGTGCGCTGGCCCGCAAGCTGGGCCCGCACCGACTGCTGGTGCTCGGGGCGACCCTCATGGCCGTCGGCTCGGTCGCGCTCGCGTTCCTCCACGGCGAACCGTGGCAGGTCGTGACCGGGTACCTGATCAGCGGCGCCGGCAGCGGACTTGCGATGGGCGCGGTGCCGAACCTGGTGATCGCCGCGGTCCCGCCGGACCAGCAGGGGGTGACCGCCGGTGTGGTGAGCCTGTTGCAAAGCCTGGGATCCAGCGCCGGAGTGCAGATCATCTTCATCGTCCTGGCGCTGCAGGTCGTCGCCGTCGCCGGCGGCCAGCCGATCTACGCCGGATCGTCCTACACCATCGCGTTCATCCTGGTCGCCGCGCTGTCGCTGGTGGCAGTGGTGGCGGTCCTCGCCGCGGGAACGCGGCGGAAAGCACACGAGGAGGGGCAATGACCACAGTGGACCGCACCGAGTTGTCGGTGGCGCTGTTCACCACGATCGCGCGGGCCCGCGCGGTGGAGGACGCCCTGGCCGTCCACATCCGCGACCACGGTTTCGCGGGGTACTGGCATCCGGGCAAGGGCCAGGAGGCGGCCGCGACGGGCGCCGCCGCCGCGCTCGCACGCGACGACTACCTGTTCTACCAGGGGCGCGGCGTGACCTGGCCGCTGGCGAAGGGCATGGGGCTTGGCCCCATCATCGGTGACCTGCTCGGCAAGGCGACCGGATCCACCGGCGGCAAGGGCGCCGGCGTTCCGCACTGGGCCGACGCGTCGCTGGGCATCATGGGGGAGGGCGCCTCCCTGGGCAGCGTCTTCCACATCGCGGCCGGCGCCGCGCTCTCGGCGAAGATGCGGGGGACCTCGCAGGTGGCGCTCGCCGACTTCGGCGACGGCACCTCAGCACGCGGCACCTTCCACGAGACGCTGCTGCAGGCTTCGGTGTGGCGCCTGCCGCTGATCTACTTCTGCGAGAACAACGGTATTTCGGTCTCCACCCGGTTCGAGGACGTCAGCCCGACCAAGACGATCGCCGAACGCGCCGCAGCCTACGGCGTTCCGGGTGAGGTCGTCGACGGCCACGACGCGCTCGCGGTGTACGACGCGGTGGCGAAGGCCGTGGAACGGGCCCGGGCCGGGCAAGGGCCGACGCTGATCGAAGCGACAGTGACCCGCGTGGGCGGCCACTGGGAAGGCGACGCCCAGCAGTACCGCCCCGCCGATTTCCTGGCGGATTACCGGGATCCGCTGGAGATCATGCGCTCCCGCGTGGACGGCGATCTGGCCGACAAGATCGTGGCCGAGGCCCGTGACGAAGTGGCCGCCGCGCTCGAGGAGGCCGAAGCGGCCCCCTACCCCGACCCCACCGTGATCTTGAAGGACGTGTTCGCATGAGCGTGGAAACGGTGCCTGACACCGCCGTGATCAGCTACGACGCCGCCCAGGGTGCGGCGCTGGCCGAGGAGATGCGGCGCGATCCGACCGTGTTCCTGATGGGGCAGGACGTGGCGATGGGCGGCTTCTTCGGCGGCGGCCGCGGCCTGGTCGAGGAGTTCGGCCTGGAACGCGTCCGCAACACCGGCATCACCGAGGCTTTCATGGTCGGCGCCGCCGCCGGCGCGGCGATGACCGGCATGCGCCCGGTGGTTCAGCTCGGCTTCGCCGACTTCAGCCTGATCGCCGGTGACGAGATCTTCCAGAAGCTCGGCAAATGGCGGCACATGCACGGCGGCCAGTTCGAACTGCCCGCCGTGATCATCATGCCGATTGGCCCCAGCGGTGGTGCGGGTCCGGAGCACTCCGGCTCGATGGAAATGCTGCCCATGCACTTCCCGGGGCTCAAGGCGGTCGTGCCGTCGAATCCCGCGGACGCCAAGGGATTGCTCAAGGCCGCAATCCGGGATCCGAACCCGGTGCTGTACTACCCGAGCAAGCAGCTCAACTTCAAACGCGGCCCGGTGCCCTCCGACCCGGACCTGGTGATCCCGCTGGGCCAGGCCGCGATCGCGCGCCCCGGAACCACGGTCAGCGTGATCAGCTACGGCTGCATGGTCCCGCGCGTTCTCGAGGCGGCGCAGGCGCTGTCGGCGGAGTCGATCGACCTGGAGGTGATCGACCTGCGCACCCTGGTCCCGCTCGACCGGGACACGATCCTCGCCTCGGTGACGAAGACCGGGCGCGCGATGATCGTGCACGAGGCGCCCCGGACCGCCGGCCCCGGCGCGGAGATCGCCGCGCTGATCCAGGAGCACTGCTTCTACGCCCTGGAGGCGCCGGTCGCCCGGCTGGGCGCGGTCGACGCGCCGATCCCGGCCAGCCGCTTCCTCGAAGACCTCTGCTTCCCCAGCGTCACCGACATCGTCGAGCTGGCCCGACGGCTCGCTCGCGCCTGATCCGGAGATCTCCCATGACGACCCTGATCGATGTCCACCTGCCGCACATGGGCGTGGTGGAACAGGCCGTGCTGACCTCCTGGCTGCGGTCGCCCGGCGACCGCGTCGAGGCCGACGAGCCGCTGTGCGAGGTGTCGACCGACAAAGTCGACACCGAAGTGGTGTCACCGGTGTCCGGCGTACTCGTCGGCTACGTCGCCCAGATCAACGATGAGGTGCCCGTCGGCGCCGTGATCGCCCGCTTCGCGCCGCCGGAGGCCACCGACGACGAGATCGCCGAGGCGATCCGCGGCGGGTCCGCACCAGCGCCGGCCGCCACGCCCGCACCGGCGCCGGCCCCCGCGCAGGAGCCGGAGCCGGTCGCGCCAGTGCGACCGGAACCGTCGGTCAACGGGCACGCCCCCGGCGCCACGGAGGCGAAGCCGGCACCGCTCGCCGTCGCCGAGCCACCCGAGGACGCGTCCCTGGTCCTCCGGGCCGGATGGCTGCCCCTGCCCGCGTTCGCCGCACCAGCGGCCGGGCGCGGCAAACCGGCTACCCCGCTGGTGCGGAAGCTGGCCAAGGAGCGCGGCCTGGACCTCGCGCGGATCGACGGCACCGGCCCTGGCGGGCGGGTGACGCGCAAGGACATCGAGGCCGCGACGGCGGCACCGGAAACGGCGCCGCAGCCGGCCACACCGGCGCCGCAACCGGCCCGCCCGGCGGCCGCCCGCAGCGGGGGAGTGGAGCTGCCCCGGGGCTATGAGGAGGTCGCCCACGAGGCCGTCCCGCTGACGCCGCAACGCCGCGCCATCGCCCGCAACCTCCTGGAGTCGGTGAGCACCGCGCCGCAGCTGACCGCCCAGGTGGACGTCGACATGTCCGCCGTGACGCGGGTGCGCGCGCAGGTGAACGAGCGCAGGCTCGCCCGGGGCGAGGCGAAACTGAGCTTCCTGCCCTTCATCGCGCGCGCGTTGTGCGCGACGGTGGCCGAGCACCCGGACCTGAACGCCACCTTCACCGAGGACCACCTGCTGCGCTGGCGGCCGGTGAACCTGGGCGTCGCCATCGACGCGCCGCAGGGGCTGCTGGTCCCGGTGATCCGGGACGCCGAGCGCCTCACGGCACCCGCGCTCGGGGACGCCATGGCGGACCTGACGCGGCTCGTTCGTGACCGGAAGGTGAGCGCCGCCGACCTGACGGGTGGCACGATCACGATCAGCAACTCGGGCAGCGCGGGCGGGGTCACCGCCACGCCGATCCTGACCCAGCCGCAGGTGGCCTCGCTCGGGATCCCGGCGATCGTCCGCACCCCGGTGGCCGTCACCTCACCCGAGGGCGAGGAGTACGTCGCGATCCGCCCGGTCGCGCGGTTCGGCCTGACCTTCGATCACCGCGCGTTCGACGGGGTCGCCGCACTGCGCGCCCTGCAGGCGATCCAGCACAAGCTGGAAACCTGGTCGGCCGAGGCCTACCTGTGAAACTCCGGACGGCGGGTGGAGCGTCGGCTGCCTGCCCGCCGTCCGGCCCCAGCACTCGTGAGAAGGGACAGCCGATGCGGGCAGCGGTACTGCGCAAGGGAGAACTCGTCGTGGCGGAGGTGCCCGAGCCCGAACCCGGGCCGGGGCAGCTGCTGGTGCGGCCGATCGCGACCGGCATCTGCGGCAGCGACCTGTCGGCCTGGCAGCACACGGACGATTTCCTCCGTGCCCATGCCGACGCGGACGTGCCCGGTGAGATGTTCGACCCGGACCGCGATCTGGTCTTGGGCCACGAGTTCACCGCCGAGGTGCTGAGCACCGGAACCGGCGTGAACGGGTACCGGCCGGGCCAGAAGCTGGTAGTCCTGCCGGCGGTGGTGGACCGGGAAGGTCTTCCGCACACCGTCGGCTACTGCACCGACTACCCGGGCGGACTGGCCGAGCGGGTGGTCGTCCAGGCCTACGGTCACCTCGAGATCCCGGACTCGGTGTCCCCGGTGCACGCGGCCGTGACCGAGCCGATGGCGACGGGCGTCAACGCCGTCCTGCGGGCTGGCACTACCGCGGCGGACGGTGCGATCGTGACCGGGTGCGGCCCGGTCGGGCTCGGTGCCGTCGTAGAACTGGCGCACCGCGGGGTGTACCCGATCGTGGCCTCGGACCCTTCGCCCGTGCGGCGCGCGATCGCGTCCGAGTGTGGCGCGCACTTCGTGGTCGATCCGCTGCGGGAAGACCCGGTCGCGGTGTGGAAGGCGAACGCGGGTGCGGACACGCAGCTGCACGTGATCGAGGCCGCCGGAGCACGCGGGCTGCTGGACCGTCTGATGGCGACGGTGCCGAAGTTCACCCGCATCCTGATCGTCGGCGCCGGCATGGTGCCCGACCCGATCCGCCCGGTGGTCGGCATCCTGACCAACGTGTCGCTGGAGTTCGTCGGCGGGCCGGGAAAGGGGGAGACCGGGTACCGGGCCTTCGAGGTGATGTTCGAGCACATCGTGGCGGGCCGGTTCGATCCGGCGACCGTCGTCACCGGCTACGCCGGGCTCGAAGCCGTCGCGGACGTCTTCGCCGCCCTCCGTCCCGCCGACGCGCATGCGATCGGACACGTCAAGGTCCTGGTGCGGCACGACATCGCCGAGCCGGGGATCCTGCCCGTCTAGGGACGCCCGGTGGTCCGCTCGAACGTGTCACGCAACTTCCGGCGGGTGGGTTCGTGCTCCAGGAAGGCGGGGATGTTGTCGTGCGGACCGTCGGTCGCTCCGCGCAACGACAGGCCGCCGTCGACGGCCAGGTTCTGCCCGGTGGTGTAGCTGCTCAGATCGGAGAGCAGGAACATCACCGTGGCGGCCACCTCCGCGACCGCGCCCCGGCGGCCGAGCGGGATCAGGTCGCGCTCCAGACGGCCGTCCGAACCCGCGCCGGAGTGGGCGCGTGGGCTGTCCACGAGTCCCCAGGCGACGCTGTTCGCGCGGATCCCGAATGGACCGAGTTCGACGGCCATTGTCCGCGTCACTGCCTCCAGTGCACTCCGGGCGGCGCCGTACGGCGAGAACCACGGCATGGCCCGCCGCGCGCCGGCGACCGACAGGTTCACCAGTGCGCCCCCTCGCCCCACCGCCATCCGGCGAGCGGCGATCTGGCAGGTCCGCACGGCGTACTCGAGATTGAGCCCGAGGCTGTGCCGCCACTGATCCGGCGTCAGGTCGAGGAAGTGGCCGATGTCGTCCGGGGTCACGCCGCCGACCACGTTGACGAGCGAATGCACGGTGGTGGCGGCGATCGCCCGCTCCAGGTCGCCGATTCCCTCGTCGGTGGTGATGTCCGCCCTGACACCGGTGACCTCGGCGAATCGGTCCTCCAGTTGCGCGAGGCGGTCGGCGGCCTTGTCGGCAACGAGCACCCGCGCGCCGGAGCGCACCAGCATGGCCACCACAGCGGTCCCGACGCCGCCACCAGCCCCACCGACGACCGAGGTCTGCCCGGCCAGCCCGGGAAAGCAGTGATCGGGAACCGGTGGGATCGGCAGGGGCGTCACAGCGGCATCACGCTGCCTCCGTTCACGCGGATCACCTGGCCGGTGATGTACGAGGCGCCGTCGCCGGCCAGGAACACCACCACCGAGGCGACCTCGGCGGCCTCACCGGGCCGGCCCAGTGGGATGGCCGCCGATTGCTCCTCGACGACCCGCCGAGCGTCGTCGGCATCGCGGAAATGGGCGCCGGTCATGGCGGTGAGGATGTAGCCGGGGGAGACGGCGTTCACTCTGATCCCCGCTGGGCCCAGCTCGCGCGCGAGGCTCCGCGTCAGTTGCGGCACGCCAGCCTTCGGGATGCTGTAGGCCGCCAGACCGGGGACTGCCGCGTCGACGGTGCCGGATCCGACGTTGACGATCGAGCCGCCGCGCGCCATGGCCGAGGCCGCGGCCTGGCAGCCGAACACGAGGCTCTTGAGGTTCACCGCGACGCCGCGGTCGAACTCGTCTTCGGTGACCGTGGCGACCGGCCCGCGCGAGGTGACGGCGCCCGCGACGTTGGCGTAGACGTCCAGACGGCCGTACCGTGCGGTGACGTCGGCGACCAGCGCCCGCACCGCGGGCAGGTCGGTGACGTCGAGGTGCACGCCATTGGCTGCGGCTCCGGCTTTGTCAGCGGTGTCCCGGGCGGCGTCGCCGTCGCGGTCGGTGCACACGACCACAGCGCCGGCCTCGGCGAGCGCGATCGCGGTCGCCCGGCCGATCCCGCTCCCCGCGCCGGTGACGACAGCGACCCGGCCATCCAGGTCAGCAGGCGTCATCGCGTTACCGCGCGAGGGCCGACCGGTCGGTTCCGAGGTGGTGCCCGCGGTGGTCCACGACCTCCGGCGGCAGCGGCTCCTCCTGGACCTGCTCGTCCACAGCGACCTCGATCTTCACCGGGGTCAGGGCGGTGAGCGCCTGCTCGATCCGGGACTTCCACATGCCGTTGCGGATGAGGCTGTCCCGGTTGAAGCTCACCGTCAGCAGGGCGGCGTCGAGCGTGCCGTCCCGGGAGATCTCGAACCGCCACCGCGAGATGCCGTCGATTTTGGCGAGTGCCTTCCTGACCGCGGTGAGCGACAGCCAGCGGCCGCGCACCAGCACCGACTCGCCCACCGTGTGCAGCGGTGCGGGCACCACCCCGGCCTCACCGGCGATGGTCACGTGCCCGGTCCGGATGGCCACTGTGGACAGTTCGGGGTGCCAGGTGTGCCGGACGACGATTTCCGCGCGCGTACCGGGCACTGGCGGGTCGATCAGGGTGTTGTCGTCCAGCGCCGCGAGGGCGAGCAGACCGGGCTCGGCGGGGACGAGCCGTCCGGCGTCGTCGCGGTGGGCGACCGGGATGCCGGTGACCGGATCGGTGTAGAGCTCGACGACGGTGGCCCCGAACTCGCGGGCGAGGTGCCGTCGGGTCTTGTCGTCGGTGATCTCGCCGGTGAGCAGGATCAGCCGGAGTTCCAGGTCGAGCGGGTCGACCAGGAACTCCAGGTGCAGCCGCGCGAGCAGGTCGGCGACCCCGGTGGGAGTCGCCACGAGGACGTCGGACCGGGTGCGCTGAAGGGTTTCGAGCAGCCGCATGCGGCCCCTCGGACCGACCGAGATCGCGGACTCGGCGATGTCGGCGGCCGCCTCGGCGACACGGGCGCCGGCGAGGTCGCCGTCGCTGTTGAGCGCGACCACGACCCGGTCCCCGGCGCCGAGACCGGCATCGGCGAGTGTCGCCTTGGTGAGCTGGTGGGCGTGCTTGCGTGCGACCGGCCCCAGGGGAACCGCGATGTCGGCGGTGGGGGTCCCCGCGAGCAGGCCGGTCGCCTTCGACGGGTCGAGCACGGTGGCGGCGAGATCCGCCCGCGTTCCCCACGTCAGCGTGCCGGCCTCGGCGCCGGCCAGGTTCGTCGTCATGTGTCCCTACATCCCTGCCACTTCGGAGGCGAACAACTTGATGGTGTCGAGCACGTGCTCCTGGGCCAGTCCGCCGACCTGGAACTGGCAGATCAGGTCGGTGGCGCCGGCTTCGTGGAGGCGCTGCAGCGCCTTTCGGGAGCCGTCCACGTCGTCGCACACGATCATGTGGTGGTCGCGCAGGATCTCGAGCGCGTCCTCGGCGCTGCGGCCCACGGCCTCCTGCCCGAGCACCCGGTGCGTGGCGTGCCGCGCGTCGTAGTAGTCGGGCGGCGCGACCAGGTTCACCTGGCGGCGCATGTACCACATGATCGCGTCGGCCGCGTTCTCGTAGGCCGCCTCGCGGGTCGGTGCCACGTGCCACGGGATCATCAGCGCGACCCGGCGGGAGTCGGGGTCGAAACCGTTGTCCGAAAGAGCCTTGCGGTAGGCGGCGATGTCCTCGGCGACGTCGTCGAGCCCCTTGAGCATTGTCATACCCAGCAGGTTGTAGCCGCGCTTGGCGGCCTGCAGGTACCCGTCCAGCGAGGTCGACGCGACCCAGACCGGCGGATGCGGTTCCTGCACCGGCCGCGGGTACACGCCCACGTCGGGCACGCTCCAGTACTCGTGCTCGGCGGTCACCGGGGCGCCGTCGGCCTCGAAGATCCGCAGCACGGTGTCGAGGTTGTCCTCCCACAGCCGCCGGGACTGCTCGAACGGCCGCTGGAACGACTGGTACTCCAGTGGGGACGCTCCCCGGCCGGTGCCGAACTCGACGCGGCCGCGGGACAGGATGTCCAGGGTGGCGACCCGCTCGGCGGTGCGCACCGGGTGCTGGAACGGCAGCAGCACCACGCCCAGGCCGAGTCGGATCCGCTCGGTCATCCGGGCCAGGGCGGCCAGCACCAGGTCCGGCGCGGAGGAATGGGAGAACCCCCGCGTGAAGTGGTGCTCGACGAACCACGCCGTGCTGTAGCCGAGTTCGTCGGCCAGCACGACTTGTTCGAGCACGTTTTCGAAGGCGCGCTGCTCGACCTTCCGGGAGCGGCCGCGAACCTCCAGTTCGTAGCCCATCCCCACCCGAATCGGTGCCATCCGCGGTCTCCCTCTCTATACCAAGCGCTTGCTCAAGTAAGTAAGCTACCGCAGCGGGGACACCGGTTCAACCCTCGCGAGCCGCCCCGGAAAGGACTTTCCGATGACACTGGCGCAGTTCACCGGCACGGATCTAGGCACGCGGGTCGCGGAGTACGGGGAACGTGACGCGATCCTCTACGCGCTCGCGGTGGGTGCCCGCGAACACGACCTCGACCTGGTCTTCGAACGCGACCTCAAGGTGCTGCCGACCTTCGGTCTGACGCTGGGGCTGTGGGTGGCCGACGCGGCCGGTGAACTCGGCGTGTTCCGGCCCGAGTCGGCCCTGCACGGCGCGCAGTCCCTCGTCGTCCATTGCGCCCTGCCGCCCTCGGGGCGGTTTCCGATCTCCGGCCGCATCGGCGGCATCTGGGACAAGGGCCGCTCGGCGGTGGTCGACGTGATCGCCGAGTGCGACTACTTCACGGCCACCTACTCGATCTTCCTGCCGGGACAAGGTGGCTGGGGTGGTGATCCTGGTCCGCGTCAGGCCGGCGGGGACCTCGGTGAGCCGGCCTGGCGGGCGGCGGTGCCGATTCTGCCGCAGCAGGCCGCGCTCTACCGGCTCACCGGTGACCGGCATCTGATCCACATCGATCCCGCGGCGGCCCGGGCGGCGGGTCTGCCGGGACCGATCCTGCACGGGCTCTGCACCCTGGGTCTGGTGGCCCGAGAGGTCTCCGCTGCCGCGAAACGCGAGCCGTGGCACCTGACTTCGATCGAGGCGCGGTTCTCGGCTCCGGTCCTGCCGGGCGGGACGCTCGAGGTCGAAGCCGAACCGGTGCCCGAGGACGACGCGGTCCGTTTCCAGGCGCTCACGGATGGTGCCACCGTGCTCAAGGCAGGCCGGGCGACCTTCCGGGCGGGATGAAATCAAGTGCAACGAACACTTGATTCGATCACTTGATCGGCTTACCGTGGTCGCCATCACACGCCGGGGAAGTCCCGGCCGGACCCGCACAAGGGAGTGCTCGATGGTCCATCAGGAACAATCTCCGGACGCGGTCAAGCAGCGGTCCACGGGTTACTGGATCGGTGTCCTGCTCGTCCTGACGCTCCTGTCGGAGGAGACCGCGTACGCCTACAACCTGGTAACCCCCGCGCTACCGCACATGGCGGCCGCTCTCCAGACGGCGGACATCGTGTGGGTGTCCACTTTGTTCAGCCTCGTCGGCGGGGTCACCGCACCACTGGTGGGCAAGCTGGGTGACATCTACGGCAAGAAGCGCGTCCTGCTGGCCACCATCGCCGTGATGGCGGTGGGGTCCCTGACCGTCGCGTTCGCGCAGTCGCTGGCCGTGGTTCTCATCGGGCGGGCGATGGAAGGCGTGGCCATCTCGATCGTGCCGCTGGCCTACTCGATCATGCGCGACATCTTCCCGCGCCGCCTGGTCGCCATCGGTGTCAGCGTGGTCACCTCCGGTATCGGCCTCACCGGTATTCTCGCCCCGATCATCGCGGGCTTCCTCATCGACAACTTCAGCTACCGCGGCGTGTTCTACTTCCTCGCCGCGTTCCCGGTGGTGCTGGGGATCCTGGTGATGCTCGTCGTGCCCGAGTCGCCGGTGCGCGTCCGGTCGGGCATCGACTGGGGTGGTGCGCTGCTCCTCGGCGCATCGATCGGCCTGCTGCTCACCGGCGTCTCCCAGGGCGCGACGTGGGGATGGGGTTCCGGGGCGACCCTGGCTTGCCTCTTCGGCGGTGCCGTGGTGTTCGGCGCCTGGGTCGCATTCGAGAAGCGCGCGCGGTTCCCGCTGGTCGACGTCGCGCTCGCGCGGCGCAGGCCGCTGATGACCACCATGGTCGCGCAGTTCGCGGCGCAGGGTGTGATCGCGCTCCAGTTCGTCCTGCTGGCCTATGTCGTGCAGGTGCCCCGGTCGGTCGGCGGTGACTACGGCCTCGGTCAGGACGCGAGCGGGCTGGCGTGGTTCACGTCGCCGGGTGCGGTCATCTCGATGCTGATGGGCTTCGCCGTCGGCTTCATCGCCAACCGGCGCGGAGCCCGCAACCCGCTGGTGTTCGCGTTCGTCTTCGGTATCGCGGGCTGTCTGCTGCTGGCGTTCATGCACAGTCTGTCCTGGCAGGTCCTGCTCGGCTGGTTCGTGTTCGCCATCGGCGGTGGCATGCTCAACGCGGCGGTGCCGAACCTGGTGGTCACGGCCGTGCCGCCGGAACACCAGGCGGTGAGCGCCGGAACGGTCGGGGTGGTCGGATCCCTCGGTGCCGCCGTGGTGGTCCAGCTGGTGTTCGTCATCCTCGCGTCGAGTGTGCTGACCGTGGTGGAGGGTTCTCCGATCTACAGCAGCACGGCCTTCACCTGGGCCTACGCCTTCGGAGCCCTGATCTGCCTGGCCGGCCTGATCGCCGCGATCGCGATGCGGCACGGCAGGCAGGCGATGGCCGAAACCGTCGAGCAGGCGCCGGCGGTCTCCGCGCACTGACCCACCGTCTGGTAAGGCCCGTCTGCCGCCGCGGCAGGCGGGCTTTCCCATGTCCGCACCGGATCGGCTTGACCAAGTGCTTGGTTGGGTTGAGAATGAGTGTGTCCCGTTCCCGCCGTCGCGATGGGAGAGCGCCGATGAAGACGATCCTGGTCACGGGATCTTCCAGCGGTTTCGGGCGCGAGGTGTCGGTCATGCTCGCGAAGCGGGGGTGGCAGGTCTTCGCGTCCATGCGGGACACGGCGAAACAGGACCGTCTGCGCGAGCTGGCCGACCGGGTGGGCGCGCCGCAGTCCGCCCTCGAGGTCGTGCCCCTCGACGTGGCCTCGGAAGCCTCTCGTGCCGAGGCCGCACGGCACGTCCTCGACGCCACCGGAGGACGGCTCACCGCGGTCCTGCACAACGCCGGCTACACCACCACCGGTTTTTTCGAGGACCTTCCCACCGAGGTGTACCGGCACGTGCTCGAGACCAATCTCGTGGGTGTCATGGACCTGACCCAGCGGGTCCTGCCCGCGCTGCGCGCCGACGGATCCGCGCGCATCGGGGTCGTGTCGAGCAACGCGGTCAACGTTCCGCACCCGATGTTCTCGGTCTACGCGGCGACGAAATGGGCGCTGGAAGGCTGGTGTGAGGCGCTCGCGATCGAGGTGCGACCCTTCGGGGTCGACGTGGTGGTGTTCCAGCCCGGCAACCACGACACGGGCTTCGGAGGGGCGACCGTGCCGGTGCTTCCGCCGTCGAGCGCCTACCGCGGGTTCGCCGAGCGCGCGCTACCGAAGCTCACCGGGCTGGGCCGCTACAGCAGGGGGAGCTACAAGGCGTCCCTGCGGATCTGCGATGTCCTGGATCGTCCCCGGCCCCCGTTGCGCACGCGGCTCGGTGCCGATGACGTGGTGGCTTCGTGGCTCGCGAAGTTCACGCCCTACTCGCTGCGCCGCCGCATGGTCGAGCGGTTGACTGGTCTGGGTGGGTAGCGCCGTGATCGGTCCGCGCGGCGACGTGGTCGCGGTGATGCTCACCCACCGCGGCCGGATGTGCCTGCTGCGGCGCAGTATGGCCGTCGCGTCCGACCGCGGGCGCTGGCACTGCGTCACCGGGTTCGTCCCGGCCGGCGCCCCGCCGGTCGCGCAGGCGGTGACCGAGGTGCGGGAGGAGACGGGGCTGGGCCGTGCCGATCTGGAGTCCTTTGTGGCTGGTCCCGTGCTCCGGCTGCCCGACCCGCGTGGCGGGTTCTGGCGGGTGCACTCGTACCGGTGCGAGACCGCGCACCCGCGGGTGACGCTCAACTGGGAGAACGACGACGTGCTGTGGATCGAGCCGCCGCGCTGGGAGTCCTACCCCATCGTGCGCTGGATGCCGGCTGTGGCCCGCGCACTCGGTTGCGGCTGAAGGAAGGAAGGCAGTCATGGGACGTGTGGCAGGAAAGGTCGCGCTCGTCACCGGAGCGGCTCGAGGCCAGGGCAGGGCGCACGCCGTCCGGCTGGCGGAGGAGGGCGCCGACATCATCGCCGTCGACATCGCGGGACCGGTGGCGACGGTGCCGTTCCCGGGGGCTACCGAGGCGGACCTGGCCGAGACCCAGGCGCTGGTGGAGAAGCTCGGTCGCCGCATCGTGACGTCGCGAACCGACGTGCGGGACGGGGCCGCGCTGACCCGGGCGGTTGCCGACGGGGTGGCAGAGCTGGGACGGCTGGACGTGGTCGTCGCCAACGCGGGGATCTTCGGCATGCCGGGCAAGCTCTGGGAGATGTCCGACGAGCTGTGGCAGACCACGATCGACGTGAATCTCACCGGCGTGTTCCACACCATCCGGGCCGCGGTTCCCCACCTGCTCGCCACGGGCGAGGGCGGATCCGTGATCATCACCAGCTCCGCCGCCGGGCTCAAGGGCGTGCCCAACTACGGGAACTACGCCGCGTCGAAGCACGGGGTTGTCGGCCTCGCGCGGACGCTGGCGATGGAACTCGCCGAGCACCGCGTCCGCGTCAACACGATCCACCCCGGCAACGTCGACACCGACATGATCATCAACGACACCACGTTCCGCGTTTTCCGGCCGGACCTCGAGCATCCGGCCAAGAGCGACGTCGAAGACAGCTTCACGGCCACCAACTTGTTGCCCATCCCGTGGGTGGAGCCCCGCGACATCTCCCACGCCGTCCTGTGGCTGGCGTCGGACGAGGCCAAGTACGTCACCGGGGTCGTCCTGCCGGTCGACGCCGGAATGAACGCGAAGTAGGAGCGACCCGAGTGGACATCCTGGACCAGAGTTACGCGCTCGGCGTGGACGTCGGTGGAACCTTCACCGACGTCGTGCTCGCCGGGCCCGACGGGCAGGCCGCGGTGGCCAAGACCCTGAGCACCCACGACGACCCGGCCCGGGGCATCGTCACCGGCGTCCGGTCGGCCCTGGACGCCGCCGGGGTGCGGCCCGAGCAGGTCGGCCGCGTCGTGCACGCCACGACACTGGCCACCAACGCGATCCTCGAGGGGCAGGGCGTGCGCGTCGCCCATGTCACCACGCTCGGGTTCCGCAGCATGCTGCCGCTGGGCCGCTACGCCCGGGTCGAGGAGGACCGGTTCGACCTGCGCTTCGACCCGCCCGCCTCGCCGGTCCCGGTGGAGGACTGCTTCGAGGTGCCGGAGCGGGTGGGCGCGGATGGCAAGATCCTCCGTGACCTGGACGAGGGCGCGGTCAGGGCGATCGCCGGCCGGATCACGAGCCGGGGCATCCGCTCCGTCTCGGTGGCGCTGCTGCACTCCTACGCCAATCCGGTCCACGAGCGCCGCGTGGCCGAGATCCTGCGCGAGGAGCTGCCGGCCGGAGCGACGGTCGTGGCCTCGTCGGAGATCTGGCCCGAGATGCGCGAGTACGAGCGCTCGACCACCACGCTGATGTCGGCCTACATCGGCCCGATCATGGTTTCCTACCTGGCCGGCCTGGAGGCGCGGCTGGCCGATCTCGGTGTGCGGTGCCGGGTGCAGGTCATGGAGTCCGGCGGTGGGGTGATGTCGGCGGACCTGGCCGGGCGGCGGGCCGTGGCCACCATTGAGTCCGGCCCGGCCGCGGGAGTCATCGCGGCGCGCTTCACCGGGCTCGCGGCCGGGCACCGTGACGTCATCTCGTTCGACATGGGCGGGACCACGGCGAAAGCGTGCGTGGTCCGCGACGGCGTGCCCGACATCACCCACGAGTTCCACGTCGGCGGGAAGGGCAGTTTCGGCGGCCGCCGCGCCGGCACCGGGGTGCCGATCAAGGTCCCCGCTATCGACCTGGCCGAGGTCGGCGCGGGGGGCGGCAGCATCGCGTGGGTCGACGACGGCGGTGCGCTGCGGGTCGGCCCCCGCTCGGCGGGTTCGTCGCCCGGGCCGGCCTGCTACGCGCTCGGCGGCGCCGAGCCCACGGTGACCGACGCGAACCTGGTGCTGGGTTACCTGGACCCGGCCACGTTCGCCGGCGGGACGATGCGGCTGGACCCGGAACTGGCTGAGAAGGCGGTCGCCGACCGGCTCGCCGGGCCGCTCGGCGTGTCGGTGGCCGAGGCGGCGAACGCCGTCCACGAGATCGCGAACGCCACGATGGGTTCGGCGGTGCACGTCGTGACGGTGCAGCGCGGGGTGGACCCGCGCGGGTTCGCGGTGGTCGCCTCCGGAGGAGCGGGCCCCATGCACGCCGCCCGGGTGGCGGAGCGCTTCGACATCCCGACCGTGATCGTGCCGCCCTCGTGCGGTGTCGGCTCCGCGGTCGGACTGCTGGCCACCGACCTGAGCACCGACGGCGTGGTGACCCGCGTCCTGCCGGAGCCACGCGGCGACTTCGGCGAGCTGGAGCTGATCTTCGGCGATCTGGAACGGAGCGCGGCGGACGACCTCGGGGTGGCGCTCGACGCCGGTGACGTCGAGGTGAGCCGGTCGGTCGACGTCCGGTTCGTCGGCCAGGCGCACGAGATCCGGGTCGACCTGCCGTCCTGGCCGCTCACCGGCGAGACGTTCGGCGAGCTCAGGGAAGTGTTCTTCGACAGCTACCGCCAGGCCTACGGCATCGCCCTTCGGGGCCCCCTCGAGCTGGTGAGCTTCCGGGTGCGGGTGACGAAGAAGGTGCCGAGGGTCCCGCTCGGGCGACGACCCGCCGGGACCGGCGCTCCCGCGAGCACCCGGCCAGTGTGGTTCGCCGAGTACGGCGAGTACCGGGAGACCCCGGTGCTCGACCGCGATGCCGTGGCGCCGGGAACCCGCGTGGACGGCCCGGCGATCATCGGCGACCACGAGTCCACGATCGTCGTCCCGCCCGCCTGGTCGGCCCAGGTCGACGAGACGTTCACCGTGGTTCTGACCCGGAAGGAGGCCACCCGATGACCGGAGTGATCGCCGACGACCTCACCGCCGAGGTGCTGCGCAACGCCCTGGTGGTGGCAGCCGAAGAGGCCAGCATCGTGGTGGTCAAGTCGGCCTACTCGACCTTCATCGTGGAGGGCTCGGACGCCTCCGCCGCGATCCTGGACAAGGACGGCAGGCTCATCGCGCACTCGATGGCGACCACGCTGATGAACAGCATGGCCCTGTCGGTGGCGGTGCCCTACCTGCTGGCCGACATCCCGGTCGAGACCATGCGGCCCGGCGACGTGTTCGTCACCAACGACGCCTACAAGGGCGGAATCCACACCAACGACCTGCTGATCTTCCGCCCGGTGTTCGTGGACGGAACCGTGGAGTACTTCACCGCGACGCTGATCCACGTGTCCGACATCGGCGGGGCCTCGGCGGGCGGCATGGCCTCGCTGGCCACGGAGATCTTCCTGGAGGGTCTGCAACTCCCGCCGGTGCGCATCGCCACCGCGGACGGGCTCGAGCAGTCGATCACCGGCATCCTCGCGCTCAACAGCCGGACACCGGAGAAGGTCCTCGGGGACGTGCGCGCCCTGATCGCGGGCGCGACCACGGCCGCCCGCCGCGTGGAAGCCCTCATCGAGGAACACGGCGCCGCCCGGTTCGCCGCCGGTGTCGAGTCCTACCTCTCCTACACGGAGGCGAGGACCCGGGCGGCCATCGCCGAACTCCCGGACGGCGAGTACCGCTCGTCCTACGTGATCGATGACGACGGCATCCATCCCGGGCAGTCCTACACGGTGCAGGTCGCGGTCACCGTCGAGGGCGACCGCCTGGTGCTCGACTTCGCCGGCACCGACGACCAGGTGGCTGCGGCGGTCAACGCCAGCCTGTCGCAGTCGCTGGCAGCGGCGGTGTTCGCCGCACGTTGCTTCCTCGATCCGACGATCCCGATGAACGACGGGTGCCTGCGGGTGCTGGACGTGCGCCTGCCGGAGGGCAGCCTCCTCAACGCCACCTCGCCCTACCCGTGCGGCGGGCGGTTCCTGCCGGCCTACGCGGCCATGGAAGCGGTCTTCCAGGCGATGTCGGACGCGGTGCCGGAGCGGGCCATCGCCGCTTCGGGCATCCTGCAGCCGTTCTCCATCGCCGCCCAGCAGGCGCCCTACTGGGTGCACCTGGCCTACGAGTACGGCGGCGTCGGCGCGCGGCACGGCAAGGACGGCCCCGACGCCACCGGGGTCCACTTCGGACTGGGCCGGAACTCGGTGCCGCAGGTGGAACCGGTCGAAGTGCGGTGCCCGTTCGTGGTGGAGGCGGTGGAATACCTGCCCGACTCCGGCGGCGCCGGGCGGTGGCGCGGCGGTCTGGGCACCCGCACGGTGTTCCGGCTGCTCGCCGACGCCTACGTCACGACCCGCGGGGACCGCCTGCGGACGGGACCGCCGGGACGCGACGGTGGACGCCCCGGGGTGCCGGGCGGGTTCTACCGGCTGACCGCCGACGGGGTGACGGAACGCCTGGAGTCGAAGGTGAACAACGAACCCTTCCGGGCGGGGGAGGCGTTCGTCGTGGAGACGACCGGGGGCGGCGGCCTGGGTGATCCGCACGACCGGCCCGCCGAGGCGGTCCGCGCGGACGTGCTGGCGGGCAAGGTCTCGCGCGCGGCCGCGGAGTCCGCCTACGGGGTCGTGCTCGGTGACGACCTCGAAATCGACACGGCTGCGACACTGGCGAGGAGGCGCTCGTGAACCAGGTGGCCATCGTGACGGGGGCGGCCCAGGGCATCGGCAAGGAGACCGCACTGCTGCTCGCGGCACGCGGGTACGCGGTGACCGTCAACGACATCAACGGCGACGGCGCCAAGCAGACCGCGGCCGAGATCACCGAGGCCGGGGGACAGGCGCACACCGTGGTGGCCGATGTCGGGGTCGAGGACGAGGTGCGCCGGATGGTCGAGGAGACCGCTGCGACGTTCGGCCGCATCGACGTCCTGGTCAACAACGCCGTCGTCTACGACCACGACATCCACGTCACCGACCTGGACATCGTCAGCACGCCGGAGTGGAACTGGGACCGGACGTTCGCGGTCAACTTCTACGGCGCGGTGTACGGCGCGCGGCACGCGATCCCGGTCATGCTCGAGAGCGGGGGCGGGTCGATCGTCAACGTGGGCTCGACCTCGGGTTTCAGCGGCGACACCGTGCACGTCGCCTACGCGGCGTCGATGGCGGCGAAGTATTCGCTGACCCGGTCGATCGCCACCAGCCACGGCAAGCTCGGTATCCGGTGCGCCGCCGTGGCGACCGGACTCGTGCTCAGTCCCACGGCGCGCAAGAACCTGTCGCGGGACAAGCTCGAGGCCTACGACGCGAACCTGCTCGTCCCCGATTTCGCCGAGCCGCGCGATCTCGCGGAGACGATCGTGTTCCTCGCCTCGCCCGCCGCGAAGTACATCACCGGCCAGACCATCATCGTGGACGGCGGGTTCCAGGCGCACCAGCCGTGGCACGCGCAGAACCACATCGTGCATCCGGAGACCGTGCGATGAGCGCGCCGACGGTGCCGACCGTGAACGGCCCGGTGCCGGTGGACGAGCTCGGCACGACGCTGATGCACGAGCACGTCTTCGTCACCAGCCCCGAGGTGCGCGAGAACTGGCCTGCCCCGGGGTGGGACGAGGACGTGCAGATCGAGGAGGCGGTGAACCGGCTGGCGGCGGCCAAGGCGGCCGGCGTCGACACGATCGTGGACCTGACCGTGTTCGGCCTCGGGCGGTACGTGCCGCGGGTCGCCGAGGTGGCCCGGCGCAGCGAGGTGAACATCGTCGTGGCGACCGGCGCCTACGTCCTGCACGAGCTGCCGGTGTACTTCCACTTCCGCGGCCCTGGCGCACCGCTCGGCGGTCCGGACCTGTTGTTCGAGTACTTCGTGCGGGACATCACCGAGGGCATCGGGGACACCGGGATCCGGGCGGCGATGCTCAAGTGCGTGACCGATGTGGACGGTCTCACCGTCGACGTGGAACGGACCCTGCGGTCGGTCGCGCGAGCGCACCTGGCCACCGGCGTGCCGATCACCACGCACACCCACGCCGGCACCCGGCGCGGGCTGGACCAGCAGCGGGTGTTCGCCGAGGAGGGGGTCGACCTGTCGCGCGTGGTCATCGGCCACTGCGGCGACACCGACGACTTCGACTACCTCGAACAGCTGGTCGCGGCGGGGTCCTACCTCGGCATGGACCGCTTCGGGCTGGAGACCGTCCCGTTCGACAAGCGGGTCGAGATCGTCGTGGAGATGTGCCGGCGCGGGCACGCGAACCGGATGGTGCTCTCGCACGACACGTCGTGCTGGTCGGACATGTCCGATCCGGAGCAGCGCCGCAGGCAGCACCCGAACTGGCACTGGCTGCACATCAGCCAGGACGTGGTGCCCGCGCTGCTGGCGCGCGGGGTGACCCGGGAGCAGGTGGACCAGATGCTCGTCGTCAACCCGCGCGAGATCTTCGCGCACGGCGGCGGCTACCAGAAAGGCACAGCAGATGACTGAGATCGGCAACGTCCTGTACCCGGTGACCGATGTGGCCAAGGCAGTCGCGTTCTACCGCGACGCGCTGGGGCTGCCGCTGAAGTTCGCCGACGGCGACCGGTATGCCGCGCTCGACGGCGGCCGCGCGACGCTGGCGCTGGCCGGCCCGGAGGAGGACGTGACGCAGGGGCGGCCCGCGGCGTCCTACAAAGTGACCGACGTTCCCGCCGCAGTGCGCGCCCTGTCGGAGGCCGGCGCCACGGTGGTGCGTGAACCGGCGGAGGGGCCGCACGAGATCCGTGCCGTGCTCACCGATCCGTGGGGCAACCCGTTCGTCGTGTACGGCCCGAAATGAGGTGGGTGTGATGGCGGAGTCGTTCGATCCCCGGCATTTCCGGCGTGTGCTGGGCAACTTCCCGACCGGGGTCGTGGCCGTGACGGCCATCGACCCGCAGGGTGAGCCGGCGGGCATGGCGGTGGGGTCGTTCACGTCGGTGTCGCTCGACCCGCCGCTGGTGGCGTTCCTGCCCGACAAGTCGTCCACGAGCTTTCCCCGGATCCGGGAGGCGGGACGGTTCTGCGTCAACGTGCTCACCCACGAGCAGGAAACCGTGTGCCGGACCTTCGCCACCCGCGGCGCGGACAAGTTCGCGGCCCTGAGCTGGCAGCCCGCGCCCAGTGGGTCCCCCATCCTGAACGGTGCGCTGGCCTGGATCGACTGCGACCTGGAGTCGGTGATCGAGGCTGGCGACCACTACATCGTGCTCGGCCGGGTGCGTGCCCTGGAGGCGCCGGGTACGGACCTGCCGCTGGTGTTCTTCCAGGGCGGGTACGGCAGGTTCCACTCGGCCTCACTCGCCGCGCCGATCGAACCGGGGCTGGCCAACCAGTTGCGGGTGGTCGATCTCGCCCGCCCGGGCATGGAACGGATCGCCGACCGCTTCGGCGTCGAGTGCAATGCGGCGACGGTCGCGGGCGAGGAGATCGTGCTGCTGGCCGGCGCGGGAATCCGCCCGCACGGGACGCACCCGCCGACGCGGGTGGGGCAGCGCATCCCGCTGGTCCCGCCGCTCGGCGCGATACACCTGGCGTGGGAACCGGAGGAGAAGGTCACGGCGCGGCTCGCGACCGTGTCCCCGGAGCAGCGTGCCGAGTTCGCCACGGCACTCGAGCGGGTGCGCCGTCGTCGCTGGTCGGTCGGTCTCGGGAGCGACCTGCACTCGCGGGTGGAGGCGGAGCTCGCGCGCACCTACGGCGCGGGCATGACCGCCGAGGCTGAACGCCGGGAGCAGGTGCGGAACCTGATCAGCGCGCTGGGTGGCTTGTACGAGCCGGCGGAGCTGGCGTCCGGACAGGCGTACGACGTGCGGAACGTGCAGGTCCCCGTGTTCGACGAGACCGGCGCGGTCGCGATCAGCCTGAGCGTGTACGGCCTCCCCGAGACCAGCACGGTCGAGGAGGTGCACCGCTACCGCGACGCGCTCGCGGAGGTGGCTGACGAGGTGATGGACCGCATCGGCGCGAAGACTCCGGTGGCCGCCGGGTGACGACCATGCCGGCGGGATCGCCTGACGGGGGCGATCCCGCCGGCGCCCGGCGGCCACCGGACCCCTTGCCGGCCGCACTGAGCTGTGAGCGACCGGCTCGCTCGATCAGGGCGATGCATCGAGCAGCGCCCGGCAGGCCGCAGCCGCCTGCCGGGCCGCTTCGGCGGCCCCCAACGACCACAGGCCGGTCGAGACGACCTCGGGCCCGACCGGACCGGAAAACCCGCGTTCTCGCAGAGCTTTGAGAACGCCTCGCAGGTCGAGCGCGCCCGCGCCCGGCAACAACCGGCGCTGCGAGGCTTCCGCCCACAGGTCGGCCTCCGGCGCGGCCGGGGCGTCGGACAGTTGGACCACGAGGTGTTCGAGGGGAAGGTCATCCAGCGACGGCAGGCTGGAGCCGCCACGGAAGAAGTGCCAGGTGTCCAGGACGAGCCCGCTGTTCGCGCGACCTGCTGCCCGTATGATCGACAACGCCGACTCGTAGTCGGGAATTCCGCTGTAGGGCATCGGCTCGAGGCGCACCACGAGGCCGTGTTCGGCCGCCCGGTCGCAGAGCGCTGCGAACGCCACACCGCCCCGGTCCACCGGTACGCGCCGGCGTATGGCTCCACGGCCGACACTCCCGTGCACCCGGAGGACGCCGCGATCTGCAGAACCCGGCTCACGTCGAGCCCGTTCATGGCGGTCATGAAGGCCTGCCGGACGGAATCGCCGCGCGCCCCGGGAAGCGGCTCCCAGTTCGGCAGCCACGAGACCAGGGGATCGAGCGCGATCAGCTCGATTCCCAGGGACTCGGCGAGCGTCCGCAAGCGGCGCGGGTTCTTGGCAATTTCGGTGGGAAGCGCAGAGGTGCTGTCGTAGCCGCATGCGGCCGCCAGGCGCAGTCGTTCACCGATGGGCACAGCCGTACCGACTGTGCCCATCCAGAGAGTCGATGCCGTTCGCAACCTCACGTTGCCCGTGTCAGGTTCGCCCTCGCCGCCTCGCGCAGCTTCGCCTTGTCGATCTTGCCGTTCGGCGTCGTCGGGAGTTGCGGGACGAACACCACCCGCCGGGGGACCTTGTAGTTCGACATCGTGTTCCTGGCCCAGGTGATGACGGCTTCCTCGTCGGGATCCGCGCCCGGCGCCGGCACCGCGTAGGCCCAGGCCACCTCGCCCTGCGTCGCGTCGTCGACCGCGACCACGGCGACCTGGTCGAGGGCGTCATTGTGCAGCAGCAGGTTCTCGATCTCCGCCGGGTAGGCGTTGAACCCGTTGCAGATGAACATCTCCTTCTTCCGGTCCACGATGGACAGGTTCCCTGCCTCGTCGAGGACCCCGATGTCGCCCGTCCGCAGCCAGCCGTCGTCGTTGATCGCGGCCGCGGTCAGATCCGGCGCGTTCCAGTAGCCGTGCATGACCCCGTAGCCACGGACAAGGATCTCGCCGCGTTCCCCGGCGGGCAGGGGCTGTTCGTCGTCGCCGGCGATGCGTACTTGGACGCCGGGCATGGGGCGCCCGGCGGTGGCTGCGATCGTCTTCGGTGGGTCCTCCGCCCGGGTCATCGTCACGCACGAACCTTCGATCAGGCCGTAGGCGTTGACGACCTGTTCGAAACCCATGGTCGTCTGCATCGCGCGCACCAGCTCGGTGGGGACGGTGGCCGCGCCGACGACCGCCACCCGCAACGACGACAGGTCGCGCCGCGGGAGGTCGGGGCGGCCCAGCATGCGGGCGAACAAGCTCGGCGGTCCGGCCAGGACGCTCAGCCGGTTGTCCTCGATGAGGTCGAACGCGGCGTCGGGGTTGAAGACCGGGACCGGCACCATCGTGGCGCCGCGCTGGACGCAGACCAGCAGCCCGGCGTTGATGCCGAACCCGTGGGCGAACGGGCTCACGATCGGGTACCGGTCGCCTGCCCCGAGCCGGATCACCTCGGCCCAGTCCCAGTAGGCGCGCATGATCTGGCTGCCGTCGAGAACCACGCCCTTGGGCGCGCCGGTAGTCCCGGAGGTGCACAGGATCTCGAACGGATCGCCCGGTTCCACCGCCAGCGCGCGATCCTCGGCGTGGGCGCGGGTGATGGCCTCGCCCGCGGCGAGGAACTCGGGCCAGGGCAGCAGCCCCGGCCCGGTGCGCGGGGTGCCCAGCACGACGACGTGGCGCAACTCCGGCAGGTCCGCGAAGGGCAGTTCGCCCCGCGCCGGACCGGCGACCTCGGCCAGCATGTCCACCGAGGACCGGCCGAGGAACCCCTCGGTCGTGACCAGCACCGAGCACCCGGTCCGGCGCAGCAGCTCGGCGGTCTCGATGCCCTTGCCGCGGGTGGACAACGGCACGATGATCGCCCCGGCGTCCCAGATCCCGAACGCGGTGACGACCCACTCCCAGGTGTTGGGCGCCCACACCGCCACCCGGTCACCGGGGCCGACGCCGAGTGCGATCAGTGACCTGGCCACCCGCGCGGCGAATGCGCGAAGATCCCGTTGAGTGAGCCGGACGTCGCCGTCGAGGCAGACCACGGTGTCCGGACGTTCCTCGGCGGTCGCCCGCAGCATCCGCGGCACGGTTCCCCAGCTGGGTATCGGTTTCAAGCGGCCCTCCTCGTCGAGAAACCAAGCGCTCGCTTGGTCAGCGTAGGCGGCGGATGGCCCGGCGGCAAGGTCAAGCTTGGGTCGCGACTGTTGACGCGCGGCCCTCCATCGCGGATTCTTCCTACTCAACCAAGCGCATGCTTGCTCAACTCCGCGCCGCCGGGCTCGGCGGCTGACAGGAAGAGGCAGCCATGAGAGGCAAACGCAGCGTCGCGGCACTCTCGGGGGCAGTACTGGTCACACTCGCCACCGCGTGTGGGAGCGGCCAGGACGGCGGCTCGGCCGCGGCAGACGGCACGTGCACGCCGGACCGGGCCGGCGGGACCGTCACGATGGGCACCTACTCCGAACCACGCGGGCTCGACCCGGTGGGACAGCCGGGCAACGCCGTGACCGGCGGCACGGAAATCACCGCGTTGTTCGACACACTGATCGACTGGAACGCGACCAAGCAGGCCTACGAACCGCGGGTGGCGCAGTCACTCGAACCGGACGCCGGATTCGTCCACTGGACCCTGACGCTGCGCCCGGGCGTCAAGTTCGGCAACGGGGATCCCCTGACCGCGGACGACGTCAAGGCCAGCATCGCGCGCCACCAGGCGCCGGACAACGCCCAGGCCTCGCGGGGCGAGGTCGCGGTCGTCTCCGCGGTCGACGTCGTCGACCCGCACACGGTCAGGTTCACGCTCAACGCGCCGTACCCCGATTTCCCGCACGTGCTCGCGACCGACGTCGGCATGATCACCAACCCGCGCGTGGTGCAGCAGCGCGGTGCGGACGGATTCGCGAAGAACCCCGCCGGGGGTGGCGTCGGGCCGTACGAGGTGGAGCGCTACGCGCCTGGTGAGGAGATCGTGCTCAAGGCCAAACCGGACTACTGGGGTGGCCCGGTGTGCGTCCAGACGCTGCGCTTCGTGCGTGTCGCCGGCGCGGAGGCGACCTACCAGGCGTTGGCCAACGGCGAGCTCGACGTGGCCTTCCTCCGGGAGCCGCAGGTGATCGCCGAGGCCCGGCAGGCCGGGTACCACGACCTGTCCACGCTGATCAACTACGGCGAGGGCGTGATCATGAACAGCGCGGCGGGCAAGGCGACCGCGAACCTGACCGTGCGGCGGGCGGTGGTGGCTGCCGTCGACCCGCAGGGCGTCAACCAGCGCGTCTTCAACGGCACCGCACCGGCCACTTCGGCGCTGGTCCACCCGGACACGCCCGGTCTCTACGGCGGGGAGCAGGGTCCGGCCCACGACCCGGCGCTCGCCCGGCAGCTGGTCGCGCAGGCCCGGGCCGCCGGGTGGGACGGCACGATCAGCCTGGTCGCCGACAACACGCCCACACGCGTGAACGAGGCCATCGCGGTCAAGGCTCAACTGGAATCGGTCGGCTTCACCGTTCGCATGGACACCTCCCAGCCGCTGCAGGACGTCATCAAGCGGGTGACCGTCGATCGGGACTACGAGCTCGCGCTGTGGGGGCCGCAGTTCTTCGCGGAAGGGACCTGGGCGTCGATCAACCGCCAGCTCAACAGCGCGTCGCCCGCGAACTACTACAGCTACCGCAATCCGGACATCGACCACGAGCTGGGCGAGTTGCGGGCCGCGGCGTCGACGGACGAGAAAAAGGCCGTCCTGGGCCAGATGCAGCTGGCGTTCAACGCCGACCCCTTCGCGGCCAACCTGGCGGCGGTCGAGGAGTCCGTCGTCCACCGTGACCGCGTCGGCGGTCTGCAGCTGAGCCGGGGCAGCATCGTCCGGTTCGACAAGGCCTTCGTCAGCGACGGGTCCTGAGGGCCGGCGATGATCGGTGGAGTCGCGAGGATCGTGCTCCGCGTCGTGCCGGTGCTGGTCCTGGTCAGCATCGGCACGGCGGTGCTCATCGACCTGGTGCCCGGCGATCCCGCGGTCGCCGTGGTGGGACCGGAGGGCACGCCGGAGCAGTACGCGCAGGTGCGGGCGGCGCTGGGCGTCGACCGCCCGGCCGTGACCCGGTACCTGGACTGGCTCGGCGGTCTGCTGCACGGCGACTTCGGGCGGACCTTCGTGCCGCCCGTGCAGGACGTCGCCGACCTGATCGCGGCCCGGCTACCGGTCACCGTCGAGATCGCGGTGCTGGCCACGGTGCTGTCGCTGGTCATCAGCGTGCCGGTCGCGTCCTGGTCGGCCCATCGGTTCGGGCGCGGGTTCGACCGGGTCACGACCGCGGCGTCATTTGGCCTGATCTCGGTGCCGAGCTTCCTGCTGGCGCTGCTGCTGATCTTCTTCGTGGTGTTCCGGCCGGGGGTGGTGAAGGGCCTGATCGTGGGTGTGGCTGCCATCGCCGCGTTCTCGATCGCCTACGCGGCGGTGGCCGGGCGCCATCGCAACGCGCCGTGGCGGCGGGTGGCGCTGGCCGGGGCGGTGCTGGCCGGCGGGATCGTGCTGGTCCTGGTGCTTCCGTCGTTCCCGCGGCAGGGTTTCGCCCGGATCGGCACCGCGGGGATCGGTGACAACCTGCGCAGCGTGTTCCTGCCGGTGCTCACCCTGGCGCTGGTGGAAAGCGCCCAGCTGACCCGGCTGTTGCGCAACGACATGGCCACGACTCTCCAGGAGGACTTCGTTCTCGCCGCGCGGGCCAAGGGCATGCCGGTGCGGCACATCCTGGTCAAGGAGGCGCTGCGCCCGTCGTCGTTCTCCCTCATCACGGTCGCCGGGATCAGCTTCGGCCGGTTGCTCGGCGGCACGGTGATCGTGGAAACCATCTTCCGGCTGCCGGGGATGGGCACGCTCATCGTCGACGCGGTGGCCAAGAAGGAGTACCTCGTGCTGCAAGCCGCGGTGCTGCTGATCGCCACGCTCTACGTGGTGGTCAACGCGCTCGTCGACCTCGCCTACCTCGCACTTGACCCGAGGACACGTCATGGCCGCACTTGACTTCGCCCCCTCGTCCACCGCCGGCACCACAGCGAAGTGGCGGCGGTTACCGCGCCTGGGCGTCTGGCCCGCCGTGGTCTGGCTCGGGATCGTCGCGTTCGCCGCGGCGCTGGCCGACGTCCTGCCGCTGCCCGAGGGGCGGGACCCGGCTCGCGCCCTCGATGAGCCGATCCTGCAGGGCGTCGATCTGTTCTCAGCGCATCCGCTGGGCACGGACCGGCAGGGGCTGGACGTGCTGACCGGGGTGGTGTTCGGCGCCCGGGTGTCACTGGTCGTGGGGCTGGGCGCGGCGGCACTGGGCCTGGTGGTCGGCGGTCTGCTCGGCGTGGTGGCCGGCTACTACCGGGGCAAGGTCGACGGCGTCCTCAACCTCGGCAACGACGCGTTGCTGGCCTTCCCGCCGCTGGTGCTGCTGCTGGCGCTCGCCTCGGTCGTCCATCCGGCGGTGGGCACCACGACGATCGTGCTCGGCGTGCTCGCGGTGCCGACGTTCTTCCGGATCGCCCGGGCGAACACGATGGTCTACGCGCAACGGCCGTTCGTGTTCGCGGCCAGGGCGCTCGGTGCGCGCGGGTCGCGCATCCTGTTCCGCGAACTGGTGCCCAACGTCGCCCTGTCGGCGTTGTCGTACGCCTTCATCGTGGTCGCGGTGCTGGTCGTGGCGGAGGCGTCGCTGAGCTTCCTGGGGCTGGGCATCCAGCGTCCGGAACCGACGTGGGGCAACATGATCGCGGCCGGGCAGCAGGACTTCCGCGACCACCCGCATCTCGTCTTCGGCCCGGGCGCGGTGTTGTTCCTGACGGTCCTGGCCCTCAACCGGGTCGGCGACTGGACGCGCCGGCACTGGGACCCGCGTAGCGCAGGGGAGGTCCGGTGAACCCGTTGCTGGCGGTGCACGACCTGCACACCGACTTCCGGACGTCGCGAGGTGCGGTGCGCGCTGTGGACGGCGTGTCGTTCCAACTCGACGAGGGGGAGTGCCTGGGCATCGTCGGGGAGTCCGGATCGGGCAAGTCGGTGCTGGTGCGGACCGTGATGGACCTGCTTCCCGCCACCGCGTCGGTCGGCGCCGGATCGCGCATCGAGTGGCGGGGCCGGGACATCCTCTCCCTGCCGCCCGCCGAGGCCCGAAAGTTGTGGGGCCCGCAGCTGGCGATGATCTTCCAGGACCCGGCGACGTCGCTGAACCCGGTGCGGCGCATCGGGGATCAGATCGCGGACCCGCAACGGCAGCACCTGGGGCGCGGCCGCAAGGCGGCCCGGGAGGCGGCGGCGGACCTGCTGGCCCAGGTGGGCATCGCCGATCCGGTGCGCAGGCTCCGGCAGTACCCGCACGAGTTGTCGGGCGGCATGCGGCAACGCGTGATGATCGCGATCGCGCTGTCGTGTGAGCCGCGGCTGCTCATCGCCGACGAGCCGACCACCGCGCTCGACGTCACGGTCCAGCGGCAGATCCTCGAGCTGCTGCGCACCCTGCAGCAGGAACGGGGGATGTCCATGATCCTGATCAGCCACGACCTCGGCGTGGTCGCCGGCCACACCGACCGGGTGGCGGTGATGTACGCCGGGCGCATGGTCGAGTCGGCGGAGACGAAGGACCTCTTCCGGGCGGTCCGGCACCGCTACACCGACGGTCTGCTGCGGTCGACCCCGCGGGTGGAGTTCGCGCCGCACACCCGGCTCGAAGCCATTCCGGGCCGGCCGCCCGACCTGGTCGACCCACCACCGGGCTGCCGGTTCGCGCCACGGTGCGCGCATGCGCTGGACCGCTGCCGCGAGCGGGTTCCCCAGTTGACGGACATCGGCGGGGGCCACCTGGTCGCCTGTCACAACCCGGCCGGGAAGGGGGACGCCTGATGGCCGGTTCCGGAACCGCGGCGCTGCGCGAGGGCGATGCGCTGTTGCGAGTGGAGGACCTGCACGTCGAGTATCCGCTGACGCGCGGCAAGGTCGCGCACGCCGTGTCGGGCCTGAGCTTCGACGTGCGGGAGGGCGAGACGCTGGGCCTGGTCGGCGAGTCGGGGTGCGGCAAATCGACCACCGCGCGGGCGATCCTCCAGCTGCCGCCGCCGACGCGGGGATCGGTGCGGTTCGATGGCGTCGATCTCACCGGCCTGGCCGGCCGCCGCCTGCGGCGAGTCCGGCAGCGGTTGCAGGTGATCCAGCAGGATCCGGTTTCGGCGCTCAACCCCCGGCGGCGAGTGCGCGACATCGTGGCCGAAGGCCTCCGCGTGTGGGGCGAGCGGGCGGCGTCGGCCCGGGTGACGGAGATGCTCGACGCGGTGGGGCTGGACGCCACGGCGGTCGGCGACCGCAGGCCCGGGCAGTTCTCCGGCGGGCAGTGCCAGCGCATCAGCATCGCGCGGGCCCTCGTGCTGGAGCCGAAGCTGCTGATCTGCGACGAGCCCGTGTCCGCGTTGGACGTGTCGGTCCAGGCGCAGATCCTCAACCTGATCGAGGACCTGAAGGAGAAGTACGGGATCACGGTGCTGTTCGTCTCGCACGACCTGGGCGTGATCAAGGTGGTCAGCGACCGCGTGATGGTGCTCTACCTCGGCAAGGTGTGCGAGATCGGGCCCACCCAGAGCCTCTACTCCCGGCCCGCCCACCCGTACACGCGGATGTTGCTGGAGTCGGTGCCGGTGCCCGATCCCGAGGTCGCGCCGGGGCCGGTGCCGGCCGCCGGTGAGCTGCCTTCGGTGGTCGACCCGCCGAGTGGTTGCCGCTTCCGCACGAGGTGCCCGCTGGCGACGGAGCGGTGCGCGGCGGAGGAACCCCAGCTGCGCGAGTCGGCGCCCGGACACTTCGTGGCGTGCCACCACGCGGGGGAGAGCTGATGCGCACGAGAGCCGCGATCCTGACCGAGTTCGGCGCACCGCTGGCGGTGCGGGACATCGAGGTGGCCGAGCCGGGGGAGGGTGACGTGCGGGTCCGGATCCTCGCGTCCGGGATCTGCGGTTCCGACGCCAAGGTCCAGTCCGGGCGGAACCCGCTGTACCCGAGCCCGCCGGTCGTGCTGGGGCACGAGAGCGCGGGGGTCGTCGACGCGGTCGGCCGCGGCGTGACGACGGTGGTGCCGGGTGACCACGTGCTCGTCGCGATGAACCGTGCGTGTGGCCGGTGCGCGGACTGCGCCCGGGGGCGGGCCCACCTGTGCACGGACCCGGCGCGCCGCGCCGCGATCAGCGGACGGCTGGCCGACGGGCGGCCTCCGTTCGTCCTCGACGGGCGGGAGGTGCCCGGGTTCATCGGCATCGGGTCGTTCGCCGGGCACGTGGTGGTGGGCGAGCAGATGCTCGTGCCTGTGCCGGCCGAGGACTTCCATGACGCGCTCGCCCTCCTCACCTGCGCGGTCGTCACCGGCGCGGGCGCTGTGTGGAACGTGGCGCGGGTGCGGCCCGGCGACAGCGTGCTGGTGGTCGGATGCGGCGGAGTGGGCCTCAACGTGGTGCAGGCGGCGGCACTCGCCGGTGCGGGTCAGGTCATCGCGGCCGACACCGTGGCGGGCAAGCTCGAGCTGGCGCAGCGGCTGGGCGCGACGGCGGTGCTGCCCGCGGACGAGGGACTCGCGGACCGGGTGCATGCCCTTGAACCGGCAGGTGTGTGTCACGCGTTCGACGCGACCGGCGCCGACGGAGTCGCCGCGCGGGCGATGGCGGCGACCCGGCCCGGCGCGACGACGGTTCTCGTGGGCAGCCCGGCCGTGGCGACCGTCGCCGTGCCGGCCGGCCTCTTGGCCGCTGGTCGGGTCCTGCGTGGATGCGTGGGCGGGAACGCCGCGCCTGCCGCCGACCTGCCGCGGCTGGTCGAGCTGGTGCGCACACGCCGGTTCCAGCTCGAGCCCCTGGTCACCGAGCGCGTGGTCCTCGATGACGTCAACACCGCCCTCGACCGCCTTCGCGCCGGGCAGGTCGCGCGTTCGCTGATCGTCTTCGATTGACGAGGGCACCGTCCGCCACTAGGCTCTTGACCAAGCAATTGGTTGGTTCAATGTCGATCCTCCGAGGTAGGTGCTGTACATGGCGAGGCATCCGTTCCGGTTCGGTGTCGTGGTCCGCAAGGCCGGGTCCGGGCGGGCGTGGGCAGAGCGGGCCCGCCTCGTGGAGGATCTCGGGTTCTCCACCCTGCTTGTGCCCGACCACTTCCTCGGCCCGCGCTTCGCGCCCATCGCGGCGATGACCGCGGCCGCGACGGCGACCACCACCCTTCGGGTGGGCACCCTGGTGTTCGCCAACGACTACCGGCACCCCGTCGTCCTGGGCAAGGAGCTGGCGACGCTCGACGTGCTCTCCGACGGACGCTTGGACGTGGGCCTGGGCACCGGCTGGATGCGTGCCGACTACGACGGCGCCGGGCTTCCCTTCGACCCGCCGAAGGAGCGGTTCGAGCGCTTCACCGAAGCGCTGGAGGTGCTGCGTGGCGTATGGAGCGAGGGAGCGTTCTCCTTCGCGGGCAAGCACTACCGGATCACCGACCTGGTGCAGGAGCCCAAGCCCGTGCAGAAGCCGTTCCCGAAGCTGATGCTGCCCGGCGGCGGCCCGAAGATGCTGCGCCTGGCCGGGCGGTACGCCGACTACGTCAACCTCACGCTGCGGGTCAAGGCGGACGGCACGGCCCCCGACGAGACCGACGGCGGGCTGGAGGCGTTCCTGCAGAAGGTCGAGCACATCCGCCAGGGCGCGGGAGACCGGTTCGACCAGATCGAGATCGGCACGAGCGTGCAGCAGGTCGGCGAGCCCAGCGACAAGGAGAACTGGAGCGCGGTGAACCTGTCCCGTCAGGACAGCACGCCACAGGTGCTGCTCGGCGACACCGCGCAGATGGCTGACAAGCTCCGGTACTGGCGGGACGAGCACGGCCTGTCGTACTTCGTGCTGCACAACGACAAGGACCTCGACGCCTTCGCCCCGGTGGTGAAGGAGCTGGCGGGCACCTGATGGAGCCGGAGATCGAAGCGGCGCTCGCGGCGCTGCCGCCGTTCGACTTCGCCGATCCCGCCGTGCAACGGGCAGCCTTCCGGCAGGCCGCGGAGACGATGCCGGCGGTCCGGCCGGATCCGCAGGTGAGCCTGCGGGACCACGAGGTCCCGCGGGAGGACGGCTCCACGCTGCTGATCCGCTCCTACCGGCCGGTGGACACGACGGATGTGCTGCCGGTGGTGATGTGGTTCCACGGTGGCGGATTCGTGCTCGGCAGTGTCGATGTCGACGATCCCTACTGCGCCGAGCTGGCTGTGCGCGTCAACGCCGTGATGCTGTCGGTCGAATACCGGCTGGCGCCCGAGCACCGGTTCCCGGCAGGGGTCGAGGACTGCTACCGCGCGACCTGCTGGGCCGCAGACCATGCCGCTGAGATCGGCGGGGACGGCGCCCGGCTCGCCGTGGCCGGGGGAAGCGCAGGCGGCAACCTCGCCGCGGCGGTGGCGCTCATGGCACGCGACCGTGGCGGGCCGCTGATCGCGTTCCAGGCGTTGCTGTGCCCCGCGGTCGCCGATCGTGCCCCGGCCACCTCCGCCCGGAGCTACGACCGCGCCACGTCGGTCATCGTGCCCGAGGACAACGATCAGATCCTGCGGCACTACGTCGGCGACGGGCCGGTCTCACCGTACGCAATGCCCTCACTGGCGGAGGACCTCCGCGGTGTGCCGCCCGCCTACGTCCTGACGGCGGGCCTGGACTGCCTCCGTGAGTCCGGCGTGGCCTACGCGATGGCCCTGGATCGCCGGCGTCAGCGTGGAGTTGCACCTCGTGCCCGACGTACCGCACGGTTTCGACGCGATCGCACCACAGGCGCCGACCTCCCGGCGGATCGTCGCCGAGTACGCCGCCGCCCTCGCGAAGGCGCTCGCTCAGCCGGCCACCAGGACCGCGGCGCTGCCGTAGCTCCCTCCGAACCCGGTGCACAGGGCCACCCCCGGCCGGCGCTCCTGGTTCGTGCCTTCGCCGCGCAGCTGACGCACCGCCTCGAGGACGTTGTTCAGACCGTGCACATACCCCTCGGACAGCAGCCCGCCGTGCGGGTTCACCGGCAGCGCGCCCGAAGGCAGCGTCTCGCCCGCGCGGACGAACGCGCCCGACTCCCCGCGGGGCGCGAGGCCGAAGTCCTCCAGCTGCTGCAGCACGATGGGGGAGTAGGCGTCGTAGAGCAACGCCAGCTCCACATCGGACGGACGCATTCCGGCGGTCCGGTACAGCGGCTCCGCCAGGTACGACGAGAACAACGCGCTCAGGTCCGCGGCGGAGTCCATCGTGCTCGCGCCGGGTCCGCCGCCGCGGACGACGGCGTGGATCCGCGGGCTGCCCGGACGGACCACGTCGGCGGTCTTCGCCGCGCTGACCACCAGCGCGGCCCCGCCGTCGGTCTCCAGGCAGCAGTCCGCCCGGCGCAGCGGCGTCGCGATCGGCGGGCTCGCGAAGTAGCCGGCCTCGTCGAGCGGCTCACCGAGCACCGCACGGGAGTTGTGCGCCGCCAGGCTCCGGGACTGCGTCACCACGGCCGCGAGATCCTTCGCGGTCGCGCCGCTGTCGTTCATCCACCGCTGCGCCGCGAGCGCGAACAGATGCACCGGGCCGAGCATCCCGTACGGCACCGTGAACTGCTGGTCCACGCTCAGGCGCGCCTGACCCATCCGGACGCCGGACCGCCCGTTGAGCGCGCGGAACACCAGGACGTGCTCGGCGATGCCCCCCTCGATCAGCATGGCGGCGTCGCCGAGGATCGATGCCGACTGCGTGCCACCGCCGTGGATCTCGTTGGTCCAGACGGCGTCGGGAACGCCGAGCGCGGCGGCGACCTGGTTGACCCCGGCAGAGTCGGCCAGGTGGTAGCACAGCACCGCGCCGACGTCGGCCGCGGTGAGCCCGGCGTCGGCGAGCGCGGCCCGGCACGCGGTGACCGCGAGGTGCAGTTCGCTGCGCCCCGACCGCCGCGACAGGTCCGTAATCCCGATGCCGGTCACCGCGGCGCGGCCGGCGAAGGACTGCGTCACGAGACCCGCCGGGCGTCGAACCGCTGTGCCGCTGCAATCGCGGTCGCGGCCTCGTCGAAGGACCGGAACAGGGGCACACCGCGCTCCGCGGCGAACCGGGCGAGCAGCGCGGCGTCCTCCGGTGCGGCGACCTCGGAGTTGCGGGTCACGACCGCGGTCCGCGCCGGGTAGCCACGCTCCAGGAGGTCCCGCATGGCGTCGATCAGCGGCCGCAGCCCCGCCTTGCCGTAGTTGTAGTAGGCGGCCACGTTGACGTGGACGAGAACGTCCCGGTAGGGCTGGCCGTCCTCACCGAACACGGGTTCCAGGGCGTCGCCCAGCAAGCCCGCCGGCGACACCGGGCCGACCGGCACCTCGAGCGGGTTGGCGACGCTGGTCCCGGCCCCGTGACCCAGTTCCCGCAGGCGGGCCCGCAGCCCGGGCCGCAGCGGGGTCAGTTCGAGGCCGGCGCGGTCGCACGCGTCGGTGGCCAGCACGGAGGCGCCCCCACCGAGACCGATCACCAGGACCCCCGAGGACCCCGGTGCCGGTGGCTCGGGGTGCCCCTGCAGGTAGGCGAGGCTGCCGAGCAGGTCCTCCAGAGTGGACACCAGTGACACCCCGGTCGCGTCCGCGACCGCCCGCCACACCTTCTCCTCCCCAGCCAGCGAGCCGGTGTGGGAGCTGACGGCCCGCGCACCCTGGGCGCTGGAACCACCGCGCAACAGCACGACCGGCTTGCGCCCGTCCGCGCGGCGCAGGGCACGCAGCAGGCCCGCGCCGTCGCGGGTGCCTTCGAGGTAGACACCAAGAACGTCGGTCTCGGGATCGTCGACCAGCCAGCTCAGCAGGTCTCCGTGTGTCACGTCGATCGCGTTGCCGATGCTGGCCACCTTCGCGAACCGCAGGCCGCGCCGGTCGCCGACGGTCACGATGTCCCCGGACAGGCCGCCGCTCTGGGAGACCACCGACACCCGGCCGGGTCGCGTCGGCGCGTTGGGCGTGAACGTCTGCCGTCCGGCAGGGCTGAACACGCCCAGGCAGTTCGGGCCGAGCAGGCGGGTCTTCGTCCCGGCCACGGCGGCGGCGAGGTCGGTCTCCAGGGCCGCGCCCGCAGCGTTCATCTCGCCGAACCCGCCGCTGATCACCTGGACGAACGGCACCTTCCCGGCCGCCTGAGCCACGACCTCGACGGCGCGGGCGGCGGGGAGGGCGACCAGGAGGTAGTCGGCGCCGCCGGGCACGTCGGCGATGGTGGCCACGGCGGGCACGCCGTCCACTTCCGCCGCGGCCGGGTGCAGCGCGTAGAGCCCGTCGGTCCAGCCGGCTTGCCGGTAGGCCGCGAGGAAGCGGTTGCCGAATCCGGACTTGCCGGTCGAGGCGCCGGCGACGGCGATCCGGCGCGGCGCGAACAGGGCGGTGAAGTCGGTGTCGTGCGCCTGTTCCACCGGTGCCGCGCCCGGGTCGAGGATGAGCCGGGCATCCAGCGCGGTCGCGCCCTCGGGGGTGACGACCACCGGGTTGCATTCGAACTCGGCCAGGTCCGGCCCGATCCGCTCGACCAGCCCGCCCGCGCCGGCGATCGCCACCAGCAGGTCGACCAGCGCGGCGCGGTCGACCGGCGGCTTGCCCCGGGCGCCCGTCAGCAACGGGGCGCCGGGGAAGGTCGCGACGAGATCCTCCGCGTCGGCTCGGGTGAGCGGGCAGGGCCGCAGCGCGGTGAGGTCGAGCAGTTCGGTCGCGATACCGCCCAGCCCGAGCAGCACGACGGGACCGAAGGTCTGGTCGCGGACGACGCCGATGATCAGCTCGGTGCCGCCAGGGTGTTGCTCCTCGGCCAGGTAGCCGCGGGGCTCGATCCCCTGCCGGGCCAGGTGGACAGCCATGTCGTCGAGGGCGCCGGGGAGCCCCGCCGTGCTGATCCCGAGCCGGACCGCGCCCACGTCGCTCTTGTGCAGCAGCCCTGGCCCCCAGGCCTTGAGCACGAGCGGGCCGTCGAGGCCGCGCGCGTCCGCGGGGCCGGTGAGCACGCGACCGCGCGGAACCGCGACGCCGTGCTCGGTCAGCAGCTGCTTGACGACGTGTTCCGGGACGGCGATCCGCGCGTCGCCGGGGGTGAGGGGAAAACCTTCTCCGGCGATCCGTCGGTCGATCGGCATGAACCACTCCGTTCTTCACCAAGCGCTTGCTCGATAAGTTACGACGGGGCCCGTGCGGCGGCAAGACCCCGCGTTCCTTGACGACGTGTTCGGCCCGGTGTTAGCTTCCAGTCAACCAAGCACTTGCTTGTTTTCATGGAGGCGTTCGTGAGCACATTCGTCGCGCTGTCGGTCAGCGCGCTCGCCTACGGTGCCGCGCTCGCGCTCGCCGCACTCGGTTTCCTCGTGCTGTACAAGGCCACCGGTGTGGTGAACTTCGCCCACGGCGACCTGATCACCCTCGGCGGCTACCTCGCGCTGTGGTTCATCACCGCGCTGCACCTCGCGCCGGTCGCCGGGTACCTCGTCGCGCTCGCGGTCATGTTCGGCGCCGGTGTGCTGCTGGAGCGGGTCGCGTTCGCACCCCTGCGCCGTCGCCCGCACCTGACGGTCCTCATCGCGACGCTCGCCGCGGCGCTCGTGCTGCGCGCGGCGATCTCTCTGTGGCAGGGCAGCACACCACGCAAGCTGCCCTCGCCAGTGGGGGATGAGGTGGTGACGATCCTCGGCGCTCCCATCGCCGTGCAACGGCTCGTCATCATCGGGGTCGCGGCCGTGTGCCTGACCGGGATCGTCCTGTTGTTCACCCGGACCGGGTTCGGCAGGCAGCTCCGAGCCGTGTCGAGCGACCGGATGGCGGCGGAGTTGCACGGGATCAACACCACGCGAGTGAGCGTCGTGGCATGGGGGTTGTCCGCCGCGCTCGCGGCCTTGGCCGGAATCCTCATCGCGCCGTTGTCCGCGCTGGACGTGAACTTCGGGTTCACCATGATGCTGGCCGCGTTCGCCGCGGCGGTCCTCGGCGGGTTCGGCTCGCTCTGGGGGGCGACGCTGGGCGCGGTGCTCGTCGGCGTCCTCCAGCACCTTGTCGGCGGCTACGTGCTACAGGACTTCGCGGTTGTGCTGCCGTTCCTCGCGATGCTGCTCCTGCTCGCCCTGCGGCCACAGGGGCTGTTCGGCAAGGCGGTGAGCCGGCTGTGACCGCGACCCGCACTCCGCCTGCCCGTGCGCTGTACCGCAGGGGCCAGTACTGGATCCTCCTCGGCGCGCTCGCCCTGGTCTTCGGGCTGTCCCGGTTGACCACGTCGGGCAGCGCGGTCAACCTGCTCGACCTGTGGCTGGCCTACTCGATCGCCGCGCTCGGGTTCTACTGGATCTTCGCTCTCGGCGGGCGGTTCGCGTTCTGCCAGACGTTCATGATGGCGCTCGGCGGGTACACCGCGGCCTGGCTCGGCCGGCAGGGCGTGCCGTTCGGTGTCGGCGTTCTGGGCGCCACCGTGGCGGCGGCACTGGCGGCGGCCCTGATCGGCCTGCTGCTGTGGCGTGCCGAGCACCTGTACTTCGCGCTCGGCACGCTCGCGGTCACCGAGATCGGACTGGTCGTCTTCGGCCGGACCAACGCCTTCACCGGGACGAACGGCAACGTCACGGGCGTGGACTACCCGGAGGTCTTCGGAATCCAGCTGCGCTCCGACGGCGAGGTCTTCTGGCTCCTGGCCGCGGTGCTCGCGATTCTGCTGTTGCTCGCGGTGTTCCTCGACCGGTCCCCGGTCAGCCGCGATCTCGCCGCGGGGCGCGAGCTGCCGATGGTCGCGCGCGGCGCGGGGGTCGCGGTCGGCCGGCTGCGGCTGGGGATGTTCGTGCTCGGTTCCGCCGCGGGCGGGCTCTCCGGCGCGCTGATCACCCACTGGCAGGGGTTCATCGGGGTGGACTCGTTCGGCCTGGACCTGGGCATCGGGCTGTTCCTGATGGTCCTGCTCGGCGGCGTGACCTCCCACTGGGGCGTGCTGATCGGCGCCGGGTTCTACGTGGCCATCCCGGAACTGCTTTCCGGCGCTCGCCAGTACATGCCGATCCTCTACGGCGCGATCCTGCTGGTGGTGATCCTCGCGGCCCCCGGCGGGCTCGCGGAACTCGGCCGGCGGGCCGCCGGGCTCGTGGGCAAGGAGCCACGCTCATGACGGGTGACGTGATGGCGGCCGAGGCCGTGTCGGTCGCGTTCGGCGGCGTCCGTGCCGTGGACGGCGTGTCGTTCACCGTCCGGACCGGGGAGATCCTCGGCGTGATCGGTCCCAACGGCAGCGGCAAGACGACACTGCTCAACGCCTTGACCGGGGTCGTCCGGGCGACGGGGAGCCTCCACCTCGGCGGTGGACGGGTCCGGCTGGGGCGGCCGGAGGCACCGCGGCGGGCCGGGCTCGCCCGGGTCTACCAGGCGCCCCAGATCGTCCCCGGGCTGACGTGCCTGGACAACGTCGTGATCGGAGCGGCCGACCGGCGCGCGCGGGGTCTGGTCGCCGCGGTGCTCGGACGGCCGCTGATGTGGCGGCACGAGCGAGGCCGGGTCACCTACGCCCACCGCCAGCTGGAGCGGGTCGGGCTCGCCGCGCGCGCCTTGGCTCCCGCCCAGCTGCTGACCTACGGGGAACAGCGGCTGCTGGAACTCGCGCGGGCGTTGTCCGCCGATCCGCGGGTGCTTCTGCTCGACGAGCCGAGCGCCGGCCTCAATGACGCCGAAACCCGCCACCTGGCCGCGCTGCTCGCCGACGTGCGTGCGGCGGGCACCTCGCTGGTCATCGTCGACCACAAGATCGACTTCATCGACGCGCTGTGCGATCGCATCCTCGTGCTGGAGCTGGGCCGCCGCGTCGCGCTCGGCCCGCCCGCCGACGTGTGGTCGGACCAGCGCGTCATGGACGCCTACCTGGGGGTGCAGAGTGCTGCTTGAGCTGCGAGACCTCCACGTGCATTACGGCTCCACGCACGCGGTGCGCGGCGCCGGCATCACGGTGTCGGCCGGTGAAGTGGTCTGCCTGCTCGGCCCGAACGGCGCGGGCAAGACTTCGGTGCTGCGCGCGGTGTCCGGTCTGGTGCCGTCCGAGGGCGCGATCACCTTCGACGGTCAGGACGTGCGCGGCTGGAGCCCGGCGCGCCTGGCCCGGGCCGGTCTCATCCACGTGCCCGAAGGCAGGCACGTCTTCCCCACGCTGTCCGTGCACGAAAACCTGCAGATGGGCGATGTCGCACGGGCCGGGCGCGCTGCTCGCTACGGCTACGACGACGTGTACGACCTGCTGCCCGCGTTGCGGCGGTTGCGCCGCCGCAACGGCTACGCCCTCTCCGGGGGTGAGCAGCAGATGGTCGCGCTGGGCCGGGCGCTGATCGCCGCTCCGCGCCTGTTGCTGCTCGACGAGCCTTCGCTGGGCCTGTCGCCCGCCGTCACCGCCACGGTGTACGAGGCGTTGCGCGCGGTCGCCGCGGAGACCCCGATCCTGCTGGTCGAGCAGAAGACCAGCGATGCGCTCGACCTCGCCGACCGCGGCGTGGTGCTCGTCGCGGGCGAAATCGTGCTGCGCGGAGCCGCGGACGAGCTCGTCGACCGACAGGCGATGGTCGCCAGCTACCTCGGGCAGCGCGACGCCCAGCCCGGCACATCCCCCAGCCTGCAAAGGAGCAGCTGATGAGACCACTCCGGATCGCGGCCGCGGCACTCGTGGCCGCGTCCGCCCTGACCGCGTGCGGCGGCCAGGCCGGTACGCAAGCAGCCGAGGGCGCCCACATCGTCGGGCTGATCGAGGTCAAGGGCGACTCGTCGAACGCGCTGGACGACTACAACAACGGCGCGCAGATGGCGGTGGACGAGATCAACGCCGCCGGCGGGGTGCTGGGCAAGCCCCTGGAGTACACCCGGATCCCGGCGTCGGTCACCGACCCGCAGGCGGCGCGCACCGCGTTCCTCCGGGCCGCCGACCTGAAGCCCAGCGCCATCATCGGGTTCCCGGGCGGCGGGTCGCTCGAAGCGCTGACCCGTGACGTCGACGCGGCCGCGACCCCGATGATCCACATCAGCAGCGATGGCAAGCTCGCGCGCGGCGCGGAATCCGGCAGCGAATGGCTGTTCTCGGTCAACCCGGACGACACTGCCCGTGCCACCAACGGTGTCGCGCTGGCGCAGCGGCTCGGGGCGAAACGGATCGGGATCCTCGCCACCGACGAGACCTTCGGCCGGGTGTCGGCCGACAACTCGATCAAGGCGATCCAGGCCACGGGCTTGGAACTGGGCACCGTCCGGTACGTGCCGCCGACGGCCACCGACCTCACCGCGGCCCTGCTGGACCTGCGTAATTCCGACGCGATCCTGTCATGGACCTTCCCCAACGTGCTCGCGCTGCAGATGAACCAGATGGCGCAGAACGGCCTGACCACCCCGGTGATCACCGGCAACTCGGGGCCGCTGGTGGTGGCCAACAAGCTCGCCTCCGGCCCCGCCGTGGCCAACCTCTACGCGGTCACCCCGTGCGCGCCGGCCATCGGCGCCGCACCCAAGGGGTGGACGTTCGCCGAGGCGTACCAGGCGAAACACGGCACCACGCCGACCGCATCGGCCACCCAGGTCTACGACGCGGTCCGCATCCTGGCCGCCGCGATGCAGCGCGCGGGCACCGTCAGCGACCACGCCCGCATCGCCCAGGCCCTGCGAGAGCAGGAGTGGCACGAAGGCGCCTGCGCCGCCGTCTACCGCAGCGACGGAGCCCAGTTCCTGGGGCACCAGATGGTCGCGGAGTCCTTCCGGGACACCGGTTCGATCGTCGAGACCTACGACGTCCCGCCGGCGGACGAGCGCAATGGCCGCTGACGTCCGGACCGCGCCCGTGCCGACGCCGCTCACCGAGCCCTACTGGGACGCGGCCCGGCGGGGTGAGCTGGTCCTGCAGCAGTGCGCGGACTGCGCTCGCTTCACGCACCCGCCCGCGGAGTGGTGCCGCTTCTGCGGCAGCGAACGGCGCGGCTTCGCGCCGGTGTCCGGTGTGGGCGTGGTGGAGACGTTCAGCGTCGTGCACCGCACCTTCGCACCCGGTTTCGCCGGTCGCGTGCCGTACGTGATCGCCTGGGTCGGTCTCGACGAGCAGCCGGGGCTGCGGATGTTCGGGAACGTGCTCGGCGTCCCGGCCGACGACGTCCACATGGGACAACGGGTCGAGCTGGTGTTCGAGGAGATCGACGGGTTCGGGACGGTGCCGAACTTCCAGCCCGCGGGGAAGGAGCGGTCGTGCGGATCGGAGTGACCCTGGGGCTGCTGCATCCGGGGATCTGGCGGGACTTCGCCGTCGAGGCGGACCGGCTGGGGTTCGAGTCGCTGTGGGTGCCCGAGCACCTGGTGTTCACCTCGAACGTCGGCGAGTCCCGGTACCCGGGTTCCGCGGACGGGACGCCGCCGGTCTCGCCGGACGCGCACCTGTTCGACGCTCCCGCGTTCCTGTGCTCGATCGCCGGGGCCACCGAGCGGATCCGGCTGGGCACCTACGTGTACCTGTTCGGGCTGCGGCACCCGATCATCGGCGCCCGGGCCTTCGGCACGCTGGACGTGCTGTCCGGTGGCCGCGCGATCGTGGGTGTCGGGGCGGGCTGGCTGGCGGGGGAGTACGAGGCGCTCGGACTGGACTTCGCCACGCGGGGGCGCCGGCTCGACGAGGCGATCGCCGTGGCCCGGCGGCTGTGGACCGAGCCGGTCGTGGACCACAGCGGCGAGTTCTACTCCTTCGAGGGCGTCCATTTCGAACCGAAACCGGCGAACCCGCCGATCGTGGCGGGTGGCGAGTCGAAGGCGGCGCTGCGCCGGGCGGTGCGGCTGTGTGACGGCTGGGTGTCGATGCCGCACACCTTGGAGTCGGCCAAGCCGCAGTTGGACCTGCTGGACCGGCTCGTGGCCGAGCACGGCCGGGACCGCTCGTCATTCGAGGTCACGGTGAGCGCGTTCGAGACCCGTGGACCGGAAGAGCTCGCGGAGTGGGAGGCGCTCGGGGTGGACCGGCTGATCGTGCGGCCGTACGAGCGCACGACCGGATCGATCGAGCGCCTGCGGGCCTTCGCCGAGGAGTACGGGGTGAGCCGTGGCTGACAGGACTCTGACGGGCAAGCGGGCCTTGGTGACCGGCGGAGCGAGCGGAATCGGCGAAGCGATCGTTGCGGAGCTCGCCGGTTTGGGCGCGTCGGTGGTGATCGCCGACCGTGATTTCGCCGGGGCGAAGCGCGTGGCCGGCGATTGCCGGGGCGAGGCTGTCGAGGTCGATCTCGGTGACGACGACAGCGTGGAGGCGGCCTTGACCGCCGTCCTGGACGGGGGCGGCGTGGACATCCTGATCAACAACGCCGGGGTGTCCGTGGTGGAGCATTTCCTGGACAGCGACCCGGCGGGCTGGGACCGGATGTGGCGGATCAACCTGCGCGCCCCGATGCGGCTCACGCAGGCGTTCCTGCCTGGCATGATGGAAGGCGAGTGGGGGCGGCTGATCTACATCTCGACGGACGGGGCCCGGGCGGGCGCCGGCGGTGAGAGCATCTACGCCGCGTGCAAGGCCGGGTTGTTCGGGCTGGCGAAGACAGTGGCGCGGGAAGCCGCCAAGTACGGCGTGACGAGCAACGTGGTATGCCCCGGGCTGGTGGACACGCCGATGCTCCGCAAGCACGCCGAGCGGAACCCGAATCTGATGTCGGCGTTGGTGAAGTCGATCCCGCTCCGGCGGCCGGGCACCGCGGACGAGGTGGCGGCCTACGTCGGGTTCCTGGCCGGTCCGCGCGCCGGGTACGTCACCGGGCAGACGTTGAGCGTCTCGGGTGGGGTGACGATGGCATGAGTTCATCGGGGAACTGGAATCGTTGGGGCGCGGAGGACGAGCGCGGCGCGGCGAACCTGCTCACGCCGGAGGTGATCCTGGCCGCGATGCCGGCTGTGCGTGAGGGGCGGGTGGTGTCGCTGGCGATGCCGATCCGCGGGGCAACCTCCAACGGCGGAGGCCGGCGGGTGCCGCACCTGGCCGGGCGGCCGCTGCCGCAGCACTTCATGGCCGTCGACGGCGGTGACTACGCCGCCGGGGCGCGCAAGGTCAAGGACACGATGGCGATCGCCGACGACGCGCTGCTCGTGTCGCCGCACGGCACCACAACCCACATCGACGCCCTGGCGCACACGTGGCGCGACGACCGGCTCTACAACGGCCATCCCGCCGAGCGGGTCCGCAGCTACGGCGCGACGCGGTGCGGGATCGACAAGCTCGGCGTGATCGTCACGCGGGGCCTGCTGCTGGACGTGGCCGGCCACCTCGGTGTCGGGCACGTGGATCCGGGGACGGAGATCGACGCCGAGGTCCTGGCCGGGTGTGCGTCGGCGGCGGGCGTGGAGCCGCGCGCCGGTGATGTCGTGCTGATCCGGACAGGATGGCCACGGGTGTTCGCCACCGACCCAGGCCGCTACCAGGGCGCGCAACCCGGAATCACCTACTCGGCCGGCCGGTGGCTGGTGGACCGCGATGTCGTGGCCATCGGCGCCGACAACGCTGCGGTCGGCGCGATCGCCTCCGACGGCGGTTTCGCGGGCCCTGTGGACGAGGACATCCATCTGCTGACGCTCTGGGAGCGAGGGGTGCACTTGATCGAGATGTTGGCTCTCGAGGAACTGGCCGCCACCGGGCGAGCCGAGTTCCTGTTCGTGGCCGCGCCGTTGCCGATCGAGGGCGGCACGGCCAGTCCCTTGAATCCTGTGGCGGTGATCTAGTGGATCTGGGATTGGCCGGTTCCGTGGTGCTGGTGACCGGGGGTGTCCGTGGCGTGGGCCGGGGCATCAGCCGGGTGTTCTCCTCGTATGGCGCGCACGTGGTGACCTGCGCCCGGCGCGAGCCGGAGGAGCCACCCGGTGACTTCATCTCCTGCGATGTCTGCGATCCGGAGCAGGTCGAGTCGATGATCGGGCGCATCGTGGCGGACCACGGTCGGCTGGATGTGGTGGTGAACAACGCGGGTGGCAGTCCGTTCGCCTCCGCTGCGGAGGCGTCGCCGCGGTTCCACGACAAGATCGTGCAGTTGAACTTGCTGGCGCCGTTGCTGGTCGCGCAGCAGGCGAACGCGGTGATGCAGCGTCAGGACGGCGGCGGGTCGATCGTGATGATTTCCAGCGTGTCCGCGACCCGCCCGTCGCCGGGGACGGCCGCGTATGGGGCGGCGAAGGCGGGGCTGGACAACTTGACCGCGAGTTTGGCGGTGGAGTGGGCGCCGAAGGTTCGGGTGAACGCGCTGGATGTGGGTTTGGTGCGCACCGAGCAGGCGCATCTGCATTACGGCAGCGACGTGGCAGCGGTGGGGAAGACGGTGCCGTTGGGGCGGCTGGCCGAGCCCGAGGAGATCGGCCAGTGTGCCGCGTTCCTGGCCTCGGGTCTGGCTTCGTACGTCTCGGGGGCGACGTTGAAGGTGCACGGCGGTGGTGAGGTGCCCGCGTTCCAGGCGGCCGCGGATGTCAACAGGGAGGGCCAGTGAGCAGGTTGTGCCAGGACCGTGTCGTCATCGTGACGGGCGCCGGTCGCGGGATCGGGCGGGCGCATGCGCTGGCGTTCGCGGCGGAGGGTGCGCGGGTGGTGGTCAACGACGTGGGCGTGGCCCTCGATGGTTCCGCGACGGGGGATGGTCCGGCCGCCCAGGTGGTGGCCGAGATCGAGGCCCTCGGTGGCGAGGCCGTGGCGAACACCGATGACGTGGCCGACTGGACCGGGGCGCGGAACCTGATCGGCGCCGCGCTGGAGCAGTTCGGCGGCCTGGACGTGCTGGTCAACAACGCCGGGTTCGTGCGGGACCGGATGCTCGTCAACCTCGGTGAGGAAGAGTGGGACGCGGTGATCCGCGTGCACCTCAAGGGCCATTTCGCGCCGCTGCGGCACGCGGCCGAGTACTGGCGCGGTGAGGCGAAAGCCGGGCGGACGCCGAGCGCGCGGGTGATCAACACCAGTTCCGGCGCGGGGTTGCTGGGCAGTGTGGGGCAGTCGAACTATTCGGCGGCGAAGGCGGGGATCGCGGGGTTGACGGTGGTCGCCGCGGCGGAACTCCAGCGGTACGGCGTGACGGTGAACGCGATCGCCCCGTCGGCCCGGACCCGCATGACCGAAGAGGTCTTCGCGGCGACGATGGCCCGTCCCGACGAGGGGTTCGATGCGATGGCGCCGGAGAACGTTTCGCCGCTGGTGGTGTGGCTGGGCAGCGTCGAATCGGCCGGTGTGACGGGCCGGGTGTTCGAGGTGGAGGGCGGGAAGGTGTCGCTGGCGCAGGCGTGGCGGCACGGCCCATTTGTGGACAAGGGCTCCCGGTGGGAGCCGTCCGAGCTGGGTCCGGTGGTGGAGAAGTTGATCGCCGAGGCGCCCGCGCCCGAACCCGTGTATGGAGCGTCCTGATGCCGGTTCTGACCAAACGCGACAGTCACATCGAGATCGTCACGGTGGATTTCCCGCCGGTGAATGCGTTGCCGGTGCAGGGCTGGTTCGACCTTGCTGCCGCTGTGCGTGCCGCGGGGGAGGATCCGGATGTGCACGTGGTGGTGTTGCGGGCGGAGGGCCGCGGTTTCAACGCCGGGGTGGACATCAAGGAGATCCAGCGCACCGCGGGCTACGAGGCACTCGTGGGTGCGAACAAGGGTTGTTACGCGGCTTTTGGTGCGGTGTACGACTGTGCGGTGCCGGTGGTGGCGGCGGTGCACGGGTTCTGCCTGGGCGGCGGGATCGGCCTGGTCGGCAACGCGGACGTGATCGTCGCGTCGGAGGACGCCACGTTTGGGGTGCCCGAGGTCGAGCGGGGTGCGCTGGGCGCGGCCACGCACCTGGCGCGGTTGGTGCCGCAGCATTTGATGCGCACGTTGTACTTCACCGCGCGCACGATCACGGCGGGCGAGCTGCATCAGCATGGCTCGGTGTATCAGGTGGTGCCGCGGGCGGAGCTGGACGAGGCGGCGCTGGCGGTGGCACGGGACATCGCCGCGAAGGATCCGCGGGTGATCCGGGCCGCGAAGGAGGCGCTCAACGGGATCGACACCCAGCACGTGCACCGCAGTTACCGGTTCGAGCAGGGGTTCACTTTCGAGCTGAACCTGCTGGGTGCCTCGGATGAGGCTCGGGAGGAGTTCCTCAATGGCCGATAAGCGCATGAGCGCCGACGAGGTCGCGGCCGAGGTCCGGGACGGTATGACGATCGGCATCGGGGGCTGGGGTTCCCGGCGCAAGCCGATGGCGCTGGTGCGCGCCCTGCTGCGCACGCCGGTTCGCGATCTCACCGTCGTGTCGTATGGGGGCCCCGACGTGGGCTTGTTGTGTGCGGCGGGGAAGGTCAAGCGGGTGGTGTTCGGGTTCGTCACGCTGGACTCGATCCCGTTCGACCCGTGGTTCGGCCGCGCCCGCGAAACGGGCTCGATCGAGGTGACCGAGTACGACGAGGGCATGTTCGCGGCGGCGCTCTCGGCGGCGGCGCAGCGGTTGCCGTTCTTGCCGCTGCGGGCGGGGCTGGGCTCCGAGGTGATGCGGGTGAATCCCGGCCTGCGTACCGTGCGCTCACCCTATGCCGACGGAGAAGAATTGGTGGCCGTGCCCGCACAGGAACTCGACGTGGCGCTGGTGCATCTGAACCGCGCCGACGCCCGGGGTAATGCCCAGTATCTCGGCCCGGATCCCTACTTCGACGACCTGTTCTGTCTGGCCGCGAAGAAACGGTTCGTCTCGGTGGAGAAGGTCGTGGACACGGCGGAGCTGACCGGGCCGGTGCAGTCGTTGTTGCTCAACCGCTCGGCGGTGGACGGGGTGGTGGAGGCGCCGCGGGGTGCGCACTTCACCACCGCCGTCCCGGACTACGGCCGGGACGAACGGTTCCAGAAGCACTACGTGGCGTGCGCGAAGGACCCGGAGGCCTGGCCGGGGTTCGTGGACCGGTTCCTGTCCGGCGACGAGGCACGGTATTTGTCCGAGGTGGATCGATTCGAGGCGGCGGCATGAGCGCGACCAGGGCCGAGATCGCGGTGGTGGCGGTGGCCGAACTGTTCCGCGGCGACGGAGAGATCGTGGCCAGCCCGATGGGTTACATCCCGTCACTGGGCGCGAAACTCGCCCGCCTGACCTTCGAACCCGACCTGCTGCTCTCCGACGGCGAGGCCTACCTGATCAACGCCGACGGGGTGGTGGAAGGCTGGCAGCCGTTCCGCAAGATGCTGGACACGATCGTCCCGCACGGGCGGCGGCACGTGGTGATGGGCGCCAACCAGATCGATCGGTTCGGCAACCAGAACATCTCCGCCATCGGCGACCACGCCCGCCCGGCCAAGCAGCTGCTCGGGGTGCGGGGCGCGCCGGGCAATACCGCGAACCACCGCACGAGCTACTGGGTGCCCCGCCACAGCCGGCGCGTCTTCGTGGAGTCGGTGGACATCGTGTCCGGTGTGGGCTACGACAACGCCGCCAAGGCCGGCTTGAAGTACCACGACGTGCACCGGGTGGTGACCAACCTCGGCGTGTTCGACTTCGCCACCCCCGATCACTCCATGCGCGCCGTCTCACTGCACCCCGGCGTCACCCCCGAGGAGGTCACGGCCGCCACCTCCTTCGACATCGATCTCTCCAGCGCGGTCACCAGCCGCGAGCCCACTGACGAGGAGCTGCGGCTGATCCGCGAGGTGCTGGACCCGAAGGGCCTGCGGGACAAGGAAGTCCCGTCATGACCCTGGATACCGCGCTCACGCGGCTGGTCGGCGTCCGGCACCCGGTCGTGCAGACCGGGATGGGCTGGGTGGCGGGGCCGCGGCTGGTGTCGGCCACCGCGGAAGCCGGCGGGCTCGGCATCCTCGCCTCGGCCACCATGACCTACCCCGAACTCGAAGCCGCCATCACGGAGGTCAAGCAGCGCACCGACCAGCCCTTCGGCGTCAACCTCCGCGCGGACGCGGGAGACGCCGGGGCCCGGGTCGACCTACTGATCAGGGAGGGGGTCAAGGTCGCCTCCTTCGCGCTGGCGCCGCGCAAGGAGATGATCGCCAAGCTCCGCGACCACGGCATCGTGGTGATCCCGTCCATCGGAGCCGCGCGGCACGCCGAAAAGGTCGCCGCGTGGGGCGCGGATGCGGTGATCGTGCAGGGCGGCGAGGGTGGCGGGCACACCGGGGGAGTGGCCACGACGCTGCTGCTGCCGTCGGTGCTGGACGCGGTCGACATCCCCGTCGTCGCGGCGGGCGGGTTCTTCGACGGGCGCGGACTCGCCGCCGCGCTCGCCTACGGCGCGGCCGGGGTGGCGATGGGGACGCGGTTCCTGCTGAGCAAGGAAAGCACCGTGCCAGAGGAGGTCAAGCGGCTCTACCTCGCGCAGAACCTCACCGGCACGGTCGTGACACGGCGCGTCGACGGGCTGCCGCACCGCGTGTTGCGCACCGAGCTGGTCGAGAAACTGGAAGACACCGGCCGGGTCCGCGGCACCATCCACGCCGTCCGCAACGCCCTACGCTTCCGCAAGCTCACCGGCCTCTCCCTGCCCGCCATGATCCGCGAAGGCCTGGCCATGAAACACGGCAACCAGATGACCTGGAGCCAGATCATCATGGCCGCCAACACCCCGATGCTCCTGCGCGCCGGCCTGGTCGAAGGCCGCACCGACGCGGGTGTCCTCGCCTCCGGCCAAGTCGTCGGCATGATCGACGACCTCCCGACGGTGGCCGACATCATCGACACCACCGTCACGCTGGCCGAGGAAATCGTGAAGCGGCTCAGCGGTGGTACCGCATGAAGGTCGGCTACAAGGCCTCGGCGGAGCAGTTCGGTCCGCGGGATCTGGTCGAGTACGCCGTGCGGGCCGAGGAGCTGGGCCTGGACTCGGTGATGGTGTCCGACCACTTCCTGCCGTGGCGGCACGAGGGCGGGCACGCGCCGTTCGCGTTGTCGTGGATGTCGGCGGTGGCGGAGCGGACGAGCCGGGTGCAGATCGGGACGAGCGTGCTGACTCCGACGTTCCGGTACAACCCGGCGGTGATCGCGCAGGCGTTCGCGACGATGTCGCTGCTGTCGGGCGGGCGGGTGATTCTCGGTGTGGGCACGGGTGAGGCGCTCAACGAGATCGCGGTGTCCGGCCGGGAGTGGCCGGAGTTCAAGGAGCGGTTCGCGCGGCTGCGTGAGGCGATCAAGCTGATGCGTGAGCTGTGGACGACCGACAACGTGTCGTTCGAGGGCGAGTACTACACCCTGGTCAACGCCAAGATCTACGACCGGCCGGAGCAGCCGGTGCCGGTGTACGTGGCCGCCGGTGGCCCGGTGGTGGCCAAGTACGCGGGCCGGGCCGGGGACGGCTTCATCTGCACCTCGGGTAAGGGCATGGAGCTCTACAACGACAAGCTGATGCCGGCGGTCGCGGAGGGCGCGGCGGCGGCGGAGCGGGACGTCGCGGGCATCGACAAGATGATCGAGATCAAGATGTCCTACGACCGGGACCACACCAAGGCCCTGGAGAACACCCGGTTCTGGGCGCCGTTGTCGCTGACGCCGGAGCAGAAGCACAGCGTGTCCTCGGCCGAGGAGATGGAGCGGCTGGCCGACGAGCTGCCCATCGAGCAGGTCGCCAAGCGCTGGATCGTGGCCTCCGACCCGGACGAGGCCGTGGCGCAGATCAAGCCGTACCTGGACGCGGGCCTGAACCACCTCGTGTTCCACGGCCCCGGCCACGACCAGGAACGCTTCCTGTCCCAGTTCGCCGAGGACGTCCTGCCGCGGCTGCACGCCCTCGGCTGAACGACGGCCTCAGTGCATGACGACGACCTCGTCGCGAGACACGGTGACTCCGGGACGCACGAAGAGCGCGGCGACGAGTCCCGCGAGCGCGGCACCCATCGCGACGAGGAGAGCCGAGCTCATGCCGGCCAGGAAGGCCTCGTGGCTGGCGTCGGTGATTCGCGACGTCAGGGCACCGTTCGCGCCAGGAGGCACCGGCGCGATGCCCTGGGCGACCTTGTCGGCGTCGGCGGCGACGGCCTCGGCCACGCCACCGTGCACCCCGGTCGCCGCCAGCTCACGCGGAAGCCGGGACTGGACCGACGAGGACACAACAGTGGACAAAACCGCGGTCCCGAGGACACCGCCGAGCTGCGACGCTGTCTGCTGGAGACCGCCCGCCACGCTGCTGAGACGTTGGTCGACATTTCCGACCAGCGCCTCGGTGCTGGCCACGGAGACCAGCCCCACCCCGGCGCCCATCCCGACCAGCCACGGCCACAGGCCAGCGTAACCGGTTCCGGTTTCCAGCTGGGACAGGCCCAACGCCGACAGCGCAATCGCGGCCGTACCGGCGAGCAGGGCCGGTCGTGGGCCGAAACGGGCGTTGAGGCGGCCGACGAGAGCGGACGCCACGCCGAGCGCGACCGTCAACGGCAAAACCTGTACGCCCGCTCCCACCGCGTCGGCACCCCGGACGCGCTGGAGGTAGAGGGTGACGAAGAACAGCGTTCCGTAGAGCGTGAAGAAGGCGAGCACCACCAGCAGTGCTGCGGCGGGAACCGTGCGGTTCCGGAAGATCCGCAGATCGAGAACCGGCTCCTTGGCGCGGCCTTCTCGCAGGGAGAACACGACCGTCAGCGTCGCGGCCAGGGCGAAGAAGAGCAGCACGGTGCCCGCCGAGCCGGCTTTCTCGATCTCGAGCACCGCCCACACCAGCGACATCATGGCGGCGGCGAGGAGGACGGCTCCGAGCACGTCCAGACGCCCGTCGGCCTGCCTCTTCGGCGTTCGCGGAAGGTGATGCAGGCCCAGTCCGATAGCGATGACGCCGATCGGGGCGTTGATGAAGAACACGGCTTCCCAGCCGTAGCTCTCGACGAGCAGGCCGGCGATCACCGGGCCTGCCGCGGCAGCACCAGCGGTGGAGGTGCTCCACACGGCCAGTGCCCTGCTCAGCGCGGCTCCGGCGAACGCGCCACGCAGCAAGCCGACGCCGGCGGGCATGATCAACGCTCCAGCCAGGCCCTGCGCGACCCGCCAGACGATCACCAGTTCGACGGATGGTGCGAGGCCGACGAGGACGGACGCCGCCGTGAAGGCCACCACTCCGGTAAGCCAGAAACCTTTGCGGGAGAAGCGGTCCGCGGCTTTGCCGAAGATCACGAGGGTGGTCGCGATGGCGAGCAGATAACCGTTGGTAACCCATTGCAGGTCGGTCAGGCTCGCGTCGAGCTCGGCGGACAGCGCCGGGTTCGCCACCGAGATGACGGTGCCGTCCAGCGCCACCATGGCGGCGCCGAGGCTGACCACGGCCAGCGTGAACGTCGGTTTTCCGATCGGCACGACGAGAAGACTCCTTCGAATGTGTCAGTGAGTGCCATATAGGCGTTCGCTGTCAACGTAGCAGACATGGCATAGTTGACGGCAAGCGTCACGAAGGAGGTGCGATGACGGGGTTGAGAGAGCGGCAGCGACGTCGGACTCAGCACGACATCAGCACGGCAGCGCTCGAGCTGTTCGAGCGGCATGGTGTCGAGGGCACGACAGTCGACGACATCGCCGCGGCGGCGGAGGTCTCGCCCCGCACGTTCTTCCGCCACTTCGCGACGAAGGAGGACGCGGCGCTGCTGATTCACCGCGATTTCGCGGAGGCGCTGGAATCGCGTCTTGGCGACGGGGACTCTCGTGCGCCGCACGAGGTGCTGGCACAGGTTTACGCCGAGGTGCTGGAGTCCTACGGAGACGGCAGCAGTCCCGAAGCCCAGACGATGATGCGCGTGCGCAGGTTGATGGCGGCGAACCCGGTCCTTAACGCGGCGGGATTGCGGCTGGACGCCGAACAGTCGCGACGGCTCGTCGAACACATCGCGCGAGCTACCGGCACCGATCCGGATCTGGACCTGGAGCCTCGCTTGGCCGTGGAAACGCTGGCCGCGGCTGTCCGGGTGACGCTGGAGGTGTGGACGGCCCGCATCGAGGCGGGCCGTCCCTCCAATGCCCGTGCCTTGTTCGCCCAGGCCCTCAAGCGCCTGGGGGTGTGATTACAACCGTTCGATGATGGTGACGTTGGCGGTGCCGCCGCCTTCGCACATGGTTTGCAGGCCGTAGCGGCCGTTGCGGCGTTCCAGCTCGTGCAGGAGGGTGGCCAGCAGTTTGGTGCCGGTGGCGCCGATGGGGTGGCCGAGGGCGATGCCGCCGCCGTTGACGTTGACTCGGTCGGGGTCGGCGCCGGTTTCGGCGAGCCAGGCCAGGACCACGCTGGCGAAGGCTTCGTTCACCTCGAACAGGTCGATGTCGTCCACGGTGAGGCCCGCCTTGCGAAGCGCGTGGGCGGTGGCGGGGATCGGCCCGGTGAGCATCCACACCGGGTCGGCCGCGCGCACCGAGATGTGGTGGATGCGGGCGCGCGGCCTGAGGCCGTGTTCCCGCACGAACGACTCCGAAGCGATCAGCGCGGCGCTGGCGCCGTCGGAGATCTGGCTCGCCACCGCAGCGGTGAGCCGGGAACCTTCGGAGAGCGGTTTGAGTCCTTGCATGCGTTCCAGGCTGGTGTCCCGGCGTGGGCCCTCGTCTACCGAGAAGTCATCGACCGGCGCGATCTCTGCGGCGAATCGGCCGGTGTCGATGGCGGCGAGGGCGCGCTGGTGGCTGCGTAGCGCATACGACTCCATCGCCTCGCGGGTGATGTCCCAGTGTTCGGCGATCATGTCGGCGGAGCGGAACTGTGACACCTCGACACTGCCGTAGCGTTCCTGCCAGCCTTTGGAGCCGGAGAACGGGTCGTCGAAGCCGTATTCGCGGCCGGCGAGCATGGCGGCGCTGATGGGGATGCGGCTCATGTTCTGCACCCCGCCGGCGAGTACGAGGTCTTGGGTGCCGGAGAGCACGGCTTGGGCGGCGAAGTGCACGGCCTGCTGGCTGGATCCGCACTGCCGGTCGACGGTCACGCCGGGCACGTGGTCCGGGAACCCCGCCGCGAGCCACGCGGTGCGGGCGATGTTGCCGGATTGCGGTCCGAGGGTGTCGGTGCAGCCGAGGATCACGTCGTCGACCAGCTCGGGCTCCACCCCAGCGCGGGAAACCACGGCTCGGATGATGTGCGCGGCGAGGTCGGCGGGGTGCCACCCGGACAGGGCGCCGCCGCGCCGGCCGACGGGGGTGCGGACGGCGTCGAGGAGAAAGGCTTCAGGCACTTGGGCTCCCTAGGGGTGCTGGCTGGACACGGACACGACCTCACCGGTCATGTAGCTGGCGTAGTCGCTGGCGAGTAAGACCATCACGTTGGCGACTTCCCAGGGTTCGGCGGCGCGGCCGAACGCCTCCCGCTGCTCCAGTTCCTGCAGCAGTTCGTCACTGGTGACCTTCGCCAGGAACGGGTGCATCGCCAAACTCGGCGCCACCGCGTTGATCCGCACCCCGTGCTCGGCGGCATCCAGCGCGGAACAGCGGGTCAACGCCATCACCCCGGCCTTCGCGGCGGCGTAGTGGGCCTGCCCGGCCTGCGCCCGCCAGCCGATGACGGACGCGTTGTTGACGATCGCCCCGCCACCGCCCTGGGCGACGAACTGCCGCAGCACCGCCCGGGTGCAGCGGAAGGTGCCGGTCAACGTGATGTCGAGAACCCGGGACCACTCGTCGTCGGTCATCTCCAGCACGGACCGGGTGCCGCCGAGACCGGCGTTGTTGATCATCACGTCGATCCGGCCGAACTGCCCCACCGCCCCCGCCACCAACCCCTGGACCTGGGATTCGTCCGTGACGTCGCAGGTGATCGCGTGGACCTTGCCCAGCTCGGCCAGTTCGGTGGCCTTCTCGGTGAGGCGGCGTTCGTGCCAGTCGCTGATCACCACGCTGGCGCCTTCTTCGAGGCAGCGTTTCGCCACCGCGGAGCCGATGCCGGTGCCCGCGGCGGCGGTCACCACCACGACTCTCCCGGCGAGCAGGTCGTGTCCGGGCGGGTAGTGGGGGATCACCGGGCCTCCTTGGGCAGGCCGAGCACCCGCTCGGCGATGATGTTGCGTTCGATCTCGTCGGAGCCGCCGTAGATGGTGTCGGCGCGGGTGAACAGGAACAGCCGCTGCCACTCGTCCAGCTCGCCGTCGGCGACCAGCGACCGCGCGCCCCGCACCCGCACCGCCAATTCGCCGAGGCGGCGGTGCCACTGCGCCCACATCAGCTTGCCGACCGCGACCTCCGGCCCCGCCGCCTGACCCAGCGTCCGCAACGCGTGCGCCCGCAACACCCGCAGGCCCATCCGGGCGCGCTCCAGATCGGCGCGCAACAGCGGATCCTCCCACGTGCCCAGCCGCTTGGCCTCGGCCTCGATGCCGTCCAGCTCGCGGCGGAACCCGATCTGCTGGCCCAGCGTGGACACGCCGCGTTCGAAGCCGAGGGTGGCCATCGCGATCCGCCACCCCTCACCCGGCTCACCGACCACCATCGCGGCGGGGGTGCGGGCGTCGTCGAAGAACACCTCGTTGAACTCGCTGGTGCCGGTCAGCTGCTGGATCGGCCGCACGGTCACGCCGTCCTGCTTCAACGGCACCAGCAGGTAGGACAGGCCGCGGTGCCGCTGCGAACTCTTTTCGGTGCGGGTGACCACGAAACACCAGTCCGCCACGTGGGCCAGCGACGTCCAGATCTTCTGGCCGTTGACCACCCACTGGCCGTCCCGCAGCTCCGCCGACGTGGACACCGCGGCCAGGTCGGACCCGGCCCCGGGCTCGGAGTAGCCCTGGCACCACAGCTCCTCGACCGCCACGATCTTGGGCAGGAACCGGCTCTGCTGCTCCGGCGTGCCGAACGCGATCAACGTCGGCCCCAGCAACTGCTCCCCGATGTGGTTGACCCGCGCCGGCGCGCCCGACGCCGCGTACTCCTCGTGGAAGGCGACCTGCTCGTCCAGCGACAACCCGCGCCCGCCGAACTCCACTGGCCAGCCCACGCACGTCCACCCCGCCGCGGCCAGGTGCCGCTCCCACGCCAGCCGCAGGTCGAACGCCTCGTGCTCGCGTCCCGGCCCGCCCAGCCCACGCAAGGCGGCGAACTCGCCGGTCAGGTTGTCCGCCAGCCAGTCCGCGACCTCACGACGGAACCGCGTCACCTCGTCGTTCACCCAAACCTCCGTGCTGTTGTCTTGGGTGCGCCGAGTCGTTACGCTACCAAGCAATTGCTTGCTTTGGAAAGGTTGCGGTGTACGGCGAAGGAGTAACGCATGAGTGAACCGGTGGTCCGCTATGAGCGCCGGGGCGCGGTGGCGCTGGTGACGATGAATCGCCCGGAGTACCGCAACGCGCAGAACTCGGCGATGACCTACGCGCTGGACGATGCGTTCACCCGCGCGGTGGACGATGCCGACGTGAAGGTGATCGTGCTGGCGGGGGAGGGCAAGCACTTCTCGGCGGGGCACGACATCGGCACGCCCGGCCGCGATGTCGACCAGAGTTTCGACCGGCGCGCGGTGGTGTGGTGGGACCACACGACCCGGGAGGGCGGGGATCAGCGGTTCGCCCGGGAGTCCGAGGTGTATCTGGGGATGTGCCGGCGGTGGCGGGAGATCCCGAAACCGATGATCGCGTCGGTGCAGGGTGCGTGTATCGCGGGCGGGCTGATGCTGGCCTGGGTCTGTGATGTGATCGTGGCTTCCGATGACGCGTTCTTCGCTGATCCGGTGGTGCGCATGGGCATTCCGGGGGTGGAGTACTTCGCGCACCCGTGGGTGCTGGGGCCGCGGGCGGCGAAGGAGGTGCTGTTCACCGGGGAGCGGTTCAGCGTGCAGCAGGCCAGGGAGTGGGGCATGGTCAACCGGGTCGTGCCGCGCGCCGAACTCGAAGCGCGCACTGTCGTGCTGGCGGAGACGATCGCGCGGATGCCGCAGTTCGGGCTGGCGCTGGCGAAGAAGGCGGTCAACCAGGCCGAGGACCTGATGGGCCTGCGGTCCGGAATGGACTCGGTGTTCGGGCTGCACCACTTCGCGCACGCGCACAACGCCGAAACCTCCACGGATTCGCTGGGTGGGCAGGACGCGCGGTCGATGCGGGACGGGGGGCAGCGCTGATGGACCTCGACATCGATGCCGAGTCGGCGGCGTTCCGCGACGAGGTGCGGGAGTGGCTGGCGGCGCACGTGCCCACGCTCCCGTCGATGGACACCGCGGAGGGCTTCGCGGCGCACCGGGAGTGGGAGGCGCAGCTGGCCGACGCGCGGTTGTCGGTGGTGTCCTGGCCGCGCGCCTACGGCGGCCGGGACGCGTCGCTGTTGCAGTGGGTGCTGTTCGAGGAGGAGTACTACGCCGCCGGGGCACCCGGGCGGGTGTCCCAGAACGGGATCTTCATGCTGGGCCCGACCCTGTTCGCCCACGGCACGCCCGAGCAGCGGGACCGGATCCTGCCGGCCATGGCCCGGGGTGAGCAGGTGTGGGCGCAGGCCTGGTCCGAACCCGAAGCCGGGTCCGACATCGCCGCGTTGCGCAGCAGCGCGGTCCGCACCGAGGGTGGGTGGTTGCTGTCCGGGCAGAAGACCTGGTCCTCCCGCGCGGCCTTCGCCGACCGCGCGTTCGGGCTGTTCCGCACCGACCCCGGCCAGCGGCGGCACCGCGGACTGACGTACTTCATGTTCGACCTGCGCGCCGAGGGCGTGACCGTGCGGCCGATCCCACAGCTGGACGGGGAGCCGGGGTTCGCCGAGATCTTCCTGGACCAGGTGTTCGTGCCCGATGCGGACGTGATCGGCGAACCGGGCCAGGGCTGGCGGGTCGCGATGACCACCGCCAACAACGAACGCGGCCTGTCCCTGCGCAGCCCCGGCCGCTTCCTCGCCGCCGCGAACCGGCTCGTGGACCTCTGGCACTCGACGGGGGAACCGGCCGCGGCGCGGGACCGGGTGGCGGACGCGTGGATCGGGGCGCGCGCCTACCAGCTCTACACCTTCGGCACCGTGTCCCGGCTGGCCGAGGGCGGCGAGCTCGGACCGGAATCCAGCGTCAACAAGCTGTTCTGGTCCCACCTCGACCTCGACCTGCACGAAACGGCGCTCGACATCCTCGGCCCGCACGCCGAAACCGACCGGGCCTGGGTGGAGGGCTACCTGTTCTCGCTGGCCGGCCCGATCTACGGCGGCACCGACCAGATCCAGCGCAACACCATCGCCGAACGACTCCTGGGACTGCCGAAGGAGGCCCGCCGATGAGATTCGCGCTCTCCCCTGAACAGCGGGACTTCGCCACCAGCCTGCACGACTACCTCACCGGAGCCGACACCCCCGGCGCCGCCCGCGCCTGGGCCGACGGGCGGCACGAACCCGGGCTCAAACTCCTGCGCGGCCTCGCCGAACTCGGCGTGCCCGCCCTGCTCATCGACGAAGCACACGGCGGCCTCGGCGCCGGCCCAGTCGACCTCGTGGTGGCCTTCGAAGCCCTGGGCTACCACGCCGTCCCCGGACCACTGGTGGAAACCGCCGCGGTCGCGCCCGCCGCGCTGACCGGGGCGGCGGCGGAGCGGTGGCTGCCGCCTCTGGCCGCCGGTGAAGCGTTCGCGACGGTACCGGTGCCGCTCGCGCTGGACGCCGACATCGCCGCCGTCGTCGTGGGTGGCGAGGTCGTGGGCGAGCCCGAGCTGGTCCGATCAATCGACCCCACCCGGCGGCTCTTCCGAGTCGACGCACCCCCGCTGACCGGCGGCAGGGCCTTCGACCTCGGGGTTCTCGCCGTGGCCGCGCAGCTGCTCGGCGCCGGGCAATGGCTGCTGGACGCCACGGTCGCCTACGCCAAGCAACGCAGCCAATACGGCCGGCTGATCGGCGAATACCAGGCGATCAAGCACCTGCTCGCCGACGTCGCCACCCACCTCGAACTCACCCGGCCCCTGGTGCACGGCGCCGCCGTCACCGGCAGCCCACAAGACATCTCGGCCGCCAAGGTCAAGGCCGCCGACGCCGCCCACCTCGCCGCCCGCACCGCGCTGCAGGTCCACGGCGCCATCGGCTACACCGCCGAACACGACCTCGGCCTCCGACTGACCAAAGTCCGGGCACTGACCGGCGCCTGGGGCACCGGGGCGTTCCACCGCGAGCGCATCCTTCGGACGATAGCGGGGCGGCGATGAACGGAACGGATCCCAGGGAAACCGACGAAGCCCGCGCGTTGCGAGAGGTCGTTCGCGCGTTGCTGGCGAAGAGGTCGGGGCCGGCCGAGGTCCGGTCCGCGATGGAGTCTCCCCTCGGCTACGACGACAAGCTGTGGTCCACCCTGTGCGAGGACATCGGAGTGGCCGGCCTCGGCATCCCCGAGGAGCACGGCGGCCTGGGAGCCGGGCTTGCCGAGGTCTGCGTGGTGCTCGAGGAACTGGGCCGGACCCTCACCCCGTCGCCCATGCTGGGCTCGGCCGTGCTGTCCGGTCAAGCCGTCCTGGCCACCGGGAACGACGACGAGTGCCGGCGATTGTTGCCCGGCATCGCCGCAGGCAGCACGATCGCCGCTCTGGCGTGGTCCCGGGAGGACGGCTCGTGGTCGCCGGACCACCCGGCGTGCCGTGCCCGAGAAGGCCGCGTCGACGGCCGGGCGCATTACGTCCTCGACGCCGCCCATGCGGACGTCCTGCTCGTGGTCGCTCGCACCGACGACGGCGTGGGTTTGTTCGAGGTCGCCGTCGATGGGGCGATCCGGGCCGACGTCACCACGATGGATCCCACCCGTCGGCTGGCGACTGTGGAGATGAACGCGGCACCGGCCCGGCGTCTCGACCTGGGAGATTACGGGCCGGCGCTGAGCCGGGCGCGGGATCTGGTCACGGTCGCGCTGGCGGCCGAACAGGTGGGGGCCGCCGCGCGGGCGTTGGAACTGACCGTGGAGTACAGCAAGCAGCGCCGCCAGTTCGGCAGGCCCATCGGCGGCTTCCAGGCGCTCAAACACCGGATGGCCGACGTCCATGTCCACGTGGAAGCCGCCCGGTCGGCGCTGTACGGCGCGCTGACCGGAGACGATCTGCCGGTGGACGCGGCGACCGCGAAGGCCGTCTGCTCGGAGGCGTTCGAACACGCGGCCGCGGAGATGATCCAGCTGCACGGCGGCATCGCGATCACCTGGGAGCACGACGCCCACCTGTACTTCAAACGCGCGCACGGCAGCGCACAGCTCTTCGGCCGGCCCGCTGGATTCCCTGACGCCACCAGCGGATAACCGGCCGGAGCGACCGCCGGGCGGCGGGCCTGACCCGTGGGGACCAGATCCGCCGCCCGGCGAGTTGTGTCAGCGGTCCTGGAAGGACGGTGGTCGCTTCTCGATGAAGGCGGCCATGCCTTCCTTCTGGTCCTGGGTGGCGAACGTGGAGTGGAAGACGCGGCGTTCGAACAGGATTCCCTCGGACAGACTGGTCTCGAAGGACCGGTTGACCGCTTCCTTGGCCATCTTGGCGGCGGGTTTGGACATGCCCGCGATCGTGCGGGCGACGGACAGCGCTTCGTCGAGGAGGGTGTCCGCGGGGACGATGCGGGAGACGAGGCCGGCGCGTTCGGCTTCCTCGGCGTTCATGGTGCGTCCGGTGAGGCACAGGTCCATCGCCTTGGCCTTGCCGACGGCACGGGTGAGCCGCTGGGAACCGCCCATGCCGGGGATGATGCCGAGGGTGATCTCGGGCTGGCCGAACTTCGCGGTGTCGGCGGCGAGCAGGATGTCGCAGATCATGGCGAGTTCACAGCCGCCGCCGAGGGCGTAGCCGGCTACGGCCGCGATCAGCGGGGTGCGGACCCGGGTCAGGGTGTCCCAGCCGGCGAACCAGTCGGTGGCGTAGACGTGGCTGAAGCTGTGCGGCTGCATCTCCTTGATGTCGGCGCCGGCGGCGAACGCGCGCTCGGAGCCGGTGAGCACGATCGCCCCGATGGTGGGATCGCGGTCGAGTTCGGCTGCGGCGGTGGTGAGTTCGGTCATCATGGCGAGGTTCAGCGCGTTGAGCGCGTGGGGGCGGTCGAGAGTGATGAGGGCGACGCCGTCGTCGCCGCGGTCGACCCGGATGGTGTCGGTCATCGGTTTCCTTGCGTGAGTAGGGAGAGGTCGCCGTGTGCCGGCGGGGCGAAGAACCTGTCGACCAGGGCCGGGGTGACCTCGCCGAGCGTGGCGGGTGACCAGCGCGGGTCGCGGTCCTTGTCGATGATCTGCGCCCGGATGCCCTCGGCCAGGTCCGGCGCGGTCAGGCTCGCGCAGGCGATGCGGTACTCCTGGGTGAGCGCGGCGTCCAGGCTGGGCAGCGCTCGAGCTGTCCGCAGGGCGCGGAGCGTGACCTTGAGCGCGGTCGGGGATTTGGCGCCGATCTCCTTGGCGACGGCGCTGCACCCTGCCTCGTGCAGCCGGTCGAGGATCTCCTCGACCGTGTCGGCGGAGTAGCAGGCGTCGATCCATGCCGCATCGGCGGCCAGGCCGCTGTCCGGGGGTGCCTGCGCGAACATGCGCACGGCTTCGCGCGGCTCCCGCACGGCGAGGGCGGCACGCAGGTCCGCCAACCGGTCGCTGGGCACGAAGAAGTCAGCGAGTCCGCAGTGGATCGCGTCGGCGCCGGACAGGTGGGCGGCGGTGAGCGCGGCGTGCGTGCCCAGCTCGCCGGGGGCGCGGGAGAGGAGGTAGGTGCCGCCGACGTCAGGGGTGAGCCCGATGCCGGTTTCGGGCATGCCGACCCGGGAGCGCTCGGTGACCACCCGCAGGGATCCGTGGGCGGAGACGCCGACCCCGCCGCCCAGCACCAGCCCGTCCATCAGCGCCACGTAGGTTTTGGGGTAGCGGGCGATGTGCGCGTTGAGCCGGTACTCGTCGGCCCAGAAGCCGGGTGATGCGGTGCCGCCGGTGCGGGCGTCGTCGTGGATCGAGCGGATGTCGCCGCCGGCGCACAATCCGCGCTCGCCGGCGCCGTCGATCACGACGGTCCGCACGGTGTCGTCGTACTCCCACCGGGTGAGGGCGGCGTCGATCGCCCGGACCATGGCGTGGGTGAGGGCGTTGAGCGCACGAGGCCGGTTGAGCGTGATCCAGCCGACGCCGTTCCGGGTCGTGATGAGGACTTCCGGTGTCATCGTGCCAGCAGGGCCCGCGCCATCACGATGCGCTGGATCTGGTTCGTGCCCTCGTAGATCTGCGTGATCTTCGCGTCGCGCATCATGCGTTCCACCGGGAAGTCGCGGGTGTAGCCGGCGCCGCCGAAGAGCTGCACGGCGTCCGTGGTCACCGACATCGCCACGTCCGAGGCGTAGGACTTCGCCGCCGAGGCCATGAATCCGGCACGCGCGTCGCCGCGCTCGGTGGCTGCCGCGGAGGCGTACACGAGGTGCCGGGCGGCCTCGATCTTCGTGCCCATGTCCGCCAGCATGAACTGCACGCCCTGGAACTCGCCGATCGCCTTGCCGAACTGCTTGCGCTCCTTCACGTACGCGACCGCCGCGTCGAGCGCGCCCTGCGCGATGCCCAGCGCCTGCGCCCCGATCGTCGGCCGGGTGTGGTCGAGCGTGCGCAGCGCCGTCTTGAGCCCGGTGCCGGGCTCGCCGATGATCCGGTCCGCCGGGATCGTGCAGTTCTCGAAGTAGATCTCCCGCGTCGGCGACCCCTTGATGCCCAGCTTGCGCTCCTTGGGGCCGACCGAGAAGCCCGGGTCGTCCTTGTGCACCACGAACGCCGAAATGCCGTTCGACTTCTTCGGCGCGTCCGGGTCGGTCACCGCCATCACCGTGTACCACGTGGACTCGCCGGCGTTGGTGATCCACGCCTTCGTCCCGTTCAGCACCCAGTGGTCACCGTCCAGCCGGGCCCGCGTGCGCATCGACGCGGTGTCCGAACCGGCCTCCCGCTCCGACAACCCGTACGACGCCGTCGCACCGGCCGCGATCTCCGGCAGCACCAGCTTCTTCAGCTCGTCCGACGCCGACAGGATGATCGGCTGCGTCCCCAGCTTGTTCACCGCCGGGATCAGCGACGCCGACGCGTCGACCCGCGCGACCTCCTCGATCACGATGCACGCCGCGATCGCGTCCGCGCCCTGACCCTCGTACTCGTCCGGAATGTGCACCGCGTTGAAACCCGAGGCGTTCAGCGCCCGCAGAGCCTCGACCGGGTACCGCTCCTGTTCATCCACCTCGGCGGCGTAAGGTGCGATCTCCTTCTCTGCCAGCGCACGCACGGCAGCACGCAGCTCCTCGTGCTCCTCGGCCAGCCGGTACATCAGACGCCCTTCCCGTAGTCGTAGAAGCCACGGCCGGATTTCTTCCCGTACAGGCCCGCGTCGACCATGCGCAGCAACAGCGGTGGCGCGGCGTAGAGCGGCTCCTTGAACTCCTCATAGAGGGAGTCGGCCACCGCTTTGAGTGTCTCCAGCCCGATCAGGTCGGCCAGACGCAGCGGGCCCATCGGGTGGGCGCAGCCGTGGACCATGCCGTTGTCGATGTCCTCGGCGGCGGCGAACCCGGACTCCAGCATGCGGATGGCGGACAGCAGGTAGGGGACCAGCAGGGCGTTGACCACGAAGCCGGCCCGGTCCTGAGCGCGCACGACCGTCTTGCCCAACGCGCCGGTGGCGAAGGCCGCGGCGCGTTCCGTCGTCTGGTCCGCGGTGAGCAGGGACGGGATCAGCTCGGCCAGCGGCAGCACCGGCACCGGGTTGAAGAAGTGGATGCCGATGACCTGCTCCGGCCGGCTCGTCGCCATGCCCAATTTCATGATCGGGATCGACGAAGTGTTGGAGGCGAGAACGGCGTCCGGCCGGGTGACGACCTTGTCCAGCCTGGCGAACAGTCCGGTCTTGATGGTCTCGTCCTCGGCGACCGCCTCGATGACGAGGTCCCGGTCGGCGAACTCGTCCAGGTCGATCGTGTAAGACAGGCGAGCACTCGCCGAGGCACCGTCGGCCGCCGACAGCTTCCCGGCTCGCACCGCGCGGTCCAGCGACTTGCCGATGCGCTCCCGCGCCGCGGCCAGAGCCGCTTCACCGACCTCCGCGACGACCACGTCGAGTCCAGCCCGCGCACACACCTCGGCGATGCCCGACCCCATCAGGCCACCGCCGACCACGCCCACCTTCGAGATGTCCATGCCTCGAAGATTAGTAGGGCATCAAACTGTTGGACATAGTAGTATCTGCGATCCGTCTCACAGACACGTGCCGGCCACGAAGCGGCGAATGCGGACCTGCGCTGCGGAGTTCAGCTGCCAGGCAGCATCGGCGAGGACGAGACCGGGAACGGGCCGCGCGGCATCGCACTCATGGGAAGTGCGCTGACCGTCACCGTGGCCATCAGACCAGGCGAAGCACCCCGCAGGCGGAGGTGGCGTACAGGCACGGTGACCGCCCCGCGAACCAAGAAGCTCGATTGTCTCCGCGCTTGGCACCCGACCGTGCCGCGATGACCGTCCTGGCCGACCGGTGGGGCTGTCGGCGGCGCGATGACGAACTGCGGCGTAATTTTCAGTGCCTTGTCCAGCTCGTTCGAGCCGTATGTGTGGGAGCGCGGCGAGTCTGTTGGTTGTGTCGAGACGACCGCTTGACCTGTCGCTGATGGAAAGGACAGCCTCCGCGGTCCGGCTTACCGGCTTAGGCCGTGTCCTGTAGGTCTGTACGCAGCCACAACACGATCGAGGCGATGATGATCTCGGCGCGGTAGTAGGCGGCGCGTTTGGCGTAGCGGGTGGCCAGGTCCCGAAACTGCTTGAGCCGGTTGAAGCAGCGCTCGACGACGTTCCGCTTGGCATAGATGGCCTGGTCGAACGCGGGTGGGCGGCCACCGGCCGCGCCCTTGGCGCGGCGATGCTGGACCTGGTCGCGGCGTTCGGGGCAGGTGAACGGGATCCGCCGCTGGCGCAGCGCGGCCCGGGTGGAGGGATGCGAGTAGGCCTTGTCGGCGATCACTCGGTCCGGGTGGGTGCGGGGCCGGCCCGGTCCGTCCCGGCCGACGTTGATCTGGTCCAGCAGCCGCAGCAGGTGCGGGTTGTCCCCGGCCTGCCCGGCGGTGAGGACGATCGACATGGGCAGACCGCGCCCGTCCACCGCGAGGTGGATCTTGCTGGTCAGTCCACCTCGGGAGCGGCCGAGGGCTTCCCCCGTCGACGGCGAGGGCGTCGATCCATCCGGTGGCGCATCCCCCTTCCGCGACCGGCGGTAGCAGGGATTCGATCCGGGCCCAGGTCTTCTCGGTCAGTTCACCACGACCCACCACGCGGTCATGATCAACTACCGCAGGTCACAACCCCTACAGGACACGCCCTAGGCGCAACTTCGTCAAGTATTCCAAGTGAGACGCAGGCGTTTTGTCCAGGATCGTGCGTGAAATTTGGCGCGACGTGCGCAGCGGTGTTGCCACAACTCCCGTACCGCAAGCAAGTCTGCGTCCCACTCCTCACGCACCGTCTTGCGGGTGGCGAAGGCCGTCTGGAGGCGATACGGAGATGGCCAGGAGGTCAGGGCGTTCCTCTCCTAGAGCGCGAGCATTGTTGTCGTCGACAATGCATACGGTGAGGTTGTCTGTTAGGCGAAGACCTGTCGATGCCCGCCGGACGTGCTTGCGTCCCTTTCGGGACTGTCTCTCCGCTCGTGCGGTCTTGAGTGCCTTTACCAATGGCGACCACCGAGTCGGGGGTACGGACAACGCCTCGACGGTGAGAGAGTGCCAATGACCGGGTCGTTGTTCCATTACGTTGGTCAGCGCCTCCAGTACTTCGGCTGGAACGCCACTGGTCGGCCTTGACGAAGGTTGGTCAGGGTCATCGCTGTCCCGGGTGTAGTAGTCGTTCATGAGCTGCGAGGTGGTGCTCAGGGTCATCACCTCGCCCTCGCCGGGGCGGACAGCTTGGATACGTTTTTCACACCAGAGTCCGAGCGCTTCTGTTTCGACGAGGATCGTCGGGCCGCCCAGCTTGTTGATCCGAGCCCGCAGTTCCGCGTACGCGTAGAACTCGGCGGGGTGACGCAGAATGTCGGCAACCATCAAGAGGTCGGCGAGGTTCACCAACCAGGTGCCGTCGGCAGGGATGTCTCCCCGCTTGCCCCCGTCTGGCAGGTGGGTGGCGAAGGGGTCCACGCGGTCCAGCATGACGATCACCGAGGTGATGTGCGGCGCGTTCGGGATAGTCAGCGGACGCTTGTCCTTGTCGCGGAGGTCTTCCGCACCCTGCTGAAGGTGGCGGATTGTCCGCGCGTTCTGGTCGAGGGCCTTATCTATGAATTCTCGCGACTTCTTCCTGACCCGCTCGGGTGCGCCCCGCCGGGCTGGATCGGTGAATCGCCCGGCTTTTGCCTCCACGACGATAGAGCCACCAGGAGTGGCCACCAGGACGTCGACGTCCGGCCGCTGCCCGTCAGCTGGGTACGTAGCACTGCGATGGACGTGCTCGGCGCCGAATACTTCGAGGAGTGCTTGATGCGCGAGCTCTTCGCACGCGTCCTGCCGCCGTTTGTCGAAGGCACGGAGCAGCGCGAGATTCTGGCTGCAGACGTCGGCCGCCCAGTCGAGTGCGAGGTGCATGAAATCGCCAGGTGAGGCCCAGAGCTTCCGCCCGTCCGGTAGTCCGATGATCGGTCGGCGGCGCAGGACGTTGGTCTCGAACAGGCTGGTGAAGGTTGGCTGGCTACCCAGCTGCGTCGTCATGGCGCCGAGTAGTCGGGAGAGTTGGCCACGAGGGATTCCCGTGCGTTCGGTCAGTAGCTCGACGAGGTCCTCGACCGGTGCTGACGCGAAGGTGGCCATGCCGGCCAGGTGACGTCCGAGGTGCTCTACAAGGTCATCTTGTGGCGCCTTCCGCGGAATCTGGTCGAGGAGCGGCTGAAGGCGTTCCGCGACAGCGAGCTCACGCTCGACGAGGACTTCCCCGTAGGCGTCGGCGACTATGAGCGCGTCTTTCAACGCGAAGCCGAGTGCGCTTTGTGACCGATCGGAGAGGCGGTCGGTGATGGAGGTGTAGATCACTCGGAGCTGGGCCGGGTATCCCAGCATCCGGTCGAACTGGTTTTCAAACTCGAGTAGATGCCGGGCACGGTCAAGCTGGTTGCTGGCCCCCTCCTGCACGAGTTTGCCTTCGCCAATCCGCATCTGCGCGATGGCGTACTCGCGAAGCAGGGCGTCCAGCGTCCAGAGTGACTGGAGATCGGGCTCTGCGCCATGCCGTGCGAGGACCTGCTCGACAGGCATCGCCGTTACCAACCCGCCGAAGAACTCCGCCATCGCGTCGGCCCCGAAGCCGAGGTGGCCGGGCATGGTGCGTCTCATCCGCTGGAGGAGCGTGACGCTGCTGTACAGGCGCAGAGCATCTCCGCCATCCGCGACGGCACGTATTCTGTCGACCAGGGCGAGGAGCCGCCGCTCTGCCTCGGCGGCTTGTCTGAGCGCGGCTTGCTGGAACCTGGCGAGGGTTTCACCGTGTGGCCGCCGCGCGGTGCGCACCCCACGGGCGTCAACGCGACTGAATTCGATGGCTGTCGAACCCAGGTACGGTTCCGGATCTGCGACCCTGGTCTGAGGCCTCTTCCGCGTTGAAGGTCGCTTCTTCGTCGAGCCCACGTCGGTCCTTATTGGTTTGGTCTCCCCGTGGAAAGGATAGATCACCAACGCGAGGGTCAGCCCCAGTGGCCATGCGGCGCGGCACCGTGACTCCGACTTCTCCATGACCTCCTGGTGAGGACATGGCTCCAGGGGCGCCGGATCGCCCGGTCATAGCCAGCACGGTCGGAGTTCTGGGTCAGGTGTTGGCGACGTCGATCCGGGGGGCCTTTGCAGGCGAACAGGAGCACGGTCGTGCTCTGAACCCCGGCGCGGAGCGACGGCGGTCGTAACGCTTGTGGCGTGGCGGTGAGAGTAGGGCGACTGGTCATGCCGCCCGCCCGGTGTTGCGGGACCGACTCCGGCGCGAACGCAGCTTGGTCACGGTTGCGGAGAATGGTGCGGCCCTGTGGTGGAGCGCGGTGCGAAAGACGACGACGTCTTCGTGGGCGATGAGGTGCAGGGGGAGTCCGGCTTCGCGTTGTTTTCGGATGAAGTCGCGTTGGAAGAAGCTGCCGCGGGCGATCAGGTCGGTCTCTGCGGCGCGCGCGAGTAGCGCAACGTTGCGCTCGGTCGGGATGAGTCCGGCTGCTTGGCCGCAGGCGAGGATCTGGGCGGGCAGGTCGATGAGTTCGGAGTGCTCGCGCCAGGGGCGGATGGTGATGACGACGTGGCCGCCGGGCCGGAGGAAGGTGCGCAGGCCGGCGAGGATTCGGGTGAACCCGGCGAGCAGCCGGTGGTGACCGATGTTGGCGAGGTTGCCACGGTCGAGGGCGCTGCCGTAGCGGTGCCAGTACTTCTGGATGCCTTCGCTGGGTGCGACGGCCACGCGCCCGTGGGTCGACGGCCCGTAGGGCGGGGAGGTCACTACGAGCGCGGCCTGGCCGACGTACTCCTGCGGCAGCAGCGTCAGCAGCTGGCGAGCGTCGCCCTGGATGACGCGCGCGTCGTGGTCGATGCCCTCTTCGCGTGCCAGCTCGAGATTCGATCGGCTGACCGCGACCCAGTGGGGTTCGTACTCCACCCCGACCGCGCGGCGGCCGAGGTGCACGGCTTCGACGAGCGTCGTGCCGATGCCGCACATCGGGTCGAGCACCAGCTCGCCCGGACGGGTGTAGTGCTCGATGGCGTGGCGGGCGACGTCGGGCAGCATCTTGGCCGGATGTGCAGTCGACTCGGGCGTGTACTTGCCCTTGCGTTGGGTTGCGGGCGACACCTGCGCGGTGGTCCACACCGAGAGGTCGCGTGAATCCGGTTGGGCACCCGCCTCGTCGTCGGGGTGGTCGAGCGCGTCGATGAGCGTGCGGGGGATGGGTTGCGTCGGCTCGTCGGCAGGGCCGTACGTGGCCGGGCTACGGCTTTCGTTTGTCATGGGTGCGCCTTCCTGGCGATGACGGGTGAGGTCGGGTCCAGCGCGTGTGCGTCAGGTGTCGTCGACCTGTGACCGGTGGTCGTGGGCCTGGGTGAAGACGAGGACGTCGGAGTGGATGCGGTGATGCGGGAGCGGCAGCCCGCGCACTCGCGCCCGGTGCCGCGCGCGGGTGCTATCGCCGACGCGGTCCGGGTGCTCGTCGGGGAGGCGGAATCGGCCGTCCCGGACGGGCGTGTGGACGGCGACGATGTGTTGGAGGTAGAGCAAGTCGGCGTTCTGTCCGGCCGCGACAACGGCTCCGGTCGGGTCGGTGAGCTGGCCGGTTGTCCAGTCACAGTGCGTGAGCACCACGAAGATGCCGCCGAGCCGGAGCCGACGGGCTGCGAACAGTGCGATGAGATCGGCGGAGTGGTCGCCGGAGAGCCCGGGCCGCAAGCTCGAAATGATCAGATCATCACCACTGCTGTGCTTCGTCTCGTCCCCCGTCACGTCGTCGTCTGCGGTGACTGCCGAGGTGGTAGGGACCAGCTCCGGAGTCGGATCGGTGCCTCCGATCAGGTCCGCCCAAGAGGGTGCTGAATTCGACGTGCCGGTCGTCGCCGGGTGTGACACGCGTTCGATGTGAGCGGTTCGGCCGAGGCGTTCGACGGCGTGCAGCGCATCGGTGAGTTCGGCATCCGGATCGGCGTCGGGAGCGCGGTCGATGACGCCGCCAGGACCCACGGGTGTGAGCTTCGGACGCGGCCCCGGTGGCGACGGCCAGGGGAGTAGGACGACCCGCGCGCCGGGCGTGCTGAACGCGGTGACGACCCGATTGATGAGGGCCGCGGGCCATGTCGCATTGAGGTCGATGGCGGACGAACCGGCAGGCCACACGGTCGCGGGAGTTGGGATCGGAGCGACGCCGTGTGAACGCGAGCGGCGAGTGGTGTTCGCGGGCTTGCCGGGGCTGGGCCGAGTGGTGGTCGGGGCGGTTGGCCAGGGCCTGCGGTCGCTGATGCGGCGTCGACCGGCGCGGGTCGAGGACGGGTGCGTCGAGTCGGATCGCTTGCGGGGTGTGCGGCGGCCGGGACGGTCGGGCGTGGTCACGGGTATCCCCTCGGAGAAGGCGAGCGCGTCCGTTTGTGCGTGGCGCTGATGACACCCCTGAACTCCGAAAGAACCGCTTGGCGGGGACACGTCTTGGGGAACCTTTATCCGCGGGCCGGCAAATAGTGAGCTCGGTGCGTAATCAGGTGGATTTATCCCGGGGCATCGAGATGCGGCGGCACCGTGGCCGTGGCGGATTCGAGCGCTGACCAAACTGGTACCGATCTAGTACCGGTGTGGAAAAGGTGCAGGTAGAAGGCAATTACAGGGCGGCGCATCTGATCTTGAGGGAGTACAGGGGTCGGTCGAAGACGATCTTCGATGTGACGGGTTGAAGATCGTCCGTTTGTCGTCAGTACTTGTCCGGTGCCACTTCGGTCAGCGGTTGGTAACACCTCTTGTGGCCTCCTGGGCGGGTCGTTGTTCCGGCCCGTTTGGGAGTCACTTGATGAATTCACGTGATGCCGTTCCGCGCTCGGGTTTCGAGCGTTCTGCGATGCCGTTGGACGCCGCCCGCGCGGCGTTCGAGTGGCTGGTCACCGGGGACCATCCGGTGGCGGTCGATGGCCGGTTGTTCGCCGGGTTGCCGCGGCGGCGTGTGCCGCTCAACGAGCTGCGTGACCGGCTGCTCCGGCGTCGTTGTCCGCAGACGTTGCGGGACGCGGTGTGGGCGCACCTGGTGTTGCTGGCGCGCACCGAAGGTGGCACTTGGACGGTCGGCGCGGTGGGCGTCGCGCTGCCCGCGCTGACCTCGATCGCCGCCACCCTGTCGGCGAGGTTCGCCGGCGATCCCAGTGACATCCATGCGGCGGTGCTCGCCGGATTCGTCGCCGAGCTCGAGACGATCGACCTGCGCAGGCCGCGCATCATGCTCCGGCTTCGGTGGGCTGCCTACCGCGCCGGGCACGCGTGCGTCCGCGAGGCGCTGGATGCCCCCGTGCCATCCGGTCACGGCTTCCGTTCGACGCTGCTGCCGCCGCCGTGGGGGCACCCCGATTTCGTTCTTGCCCGCGCGGTGGCCGAGGGCGCGATTACCGCAGCGGAGGCCGAGCTGATCGGCGCCACCCGGTTGGAAGGAGTGCCGCTGGCCGATGCCGCGGCTGAGCGCGACGTGTCGTATCAAGCCGCGAAGAAGGCTCGGCAACGGGCCGAGCGGCGTCTCGTCGCGTACCTCCGCGAGGACCTTCGCCGTGACGCGGGCACCGCCCATCGCGACGGCGATCTCACGACTCGGGTGGCCGACACGGTGGCCATCACCCACGCCCAACCATCACCCGGCGTAACCGCTCTGCGCGCGCGGGCGGGCAAGAAAACGAGCGCTCATGTGTCCCCCCAGGGTGCGTCTTCCGGAGTTCAGGGGTGCGGGACGGGACCAGCCTCCCGTGTGAACACCACCCCTTCGCCCGAGCAGCCGCAGCGGCGGCCGGGCTCGACTCCGGGAGAGCCGCGATGCGCCTGACCCGAAACCCTCGCCTGCCGCGCAGGCGCCGCTGGCGCCGCCGGGCGCTGCTGCTGGCCGAACTCGTCGTGCTCGCTCTGCTGACCTCTGGTGCGATCTCTCACGGGGAGACCGTGGTGCTCGCGCTCGCGGGCAGCGTGGAGGAAGTTCTCAACAATATCCGCAACTGGCTGATGGGCATCCTCGCCGGGCTGGCGACGGTGTTCCTCACCATCGGCGGTGTCCGGCGCGTGTTCGGTGGCGGCGACCCGGGGGAGCAGGAGAAGGCGAAGGAGGCGTTCAAGGCCGCCGGCATCGGCTACGTTCTGGCCGCGCTCGCCCCGCTGGTCGTCGAGGTGCTCAAAGGCATCGTGGGGGCGTGAGCCGATGCGCCCCTCGAACACGCCGGACGGTCGGGAACTCGCCGCTCCGCCATCACGCCGGAAGGTGCGGTTACCCAAGCTGACTCGTGGCCGGGCGTTGGTGGGGCTGGCGGTGAGCCTCGTCGTTCTGTTCGGTGGCACGCTTGCCGTCGCTGCGCTCAACCCCGGCTCGTCGATGGCGCCGTCGGCTGCCGCGCAACCACTGCCGCTTCCGACTGTCGAGCCATGCGAACCCGGATTGCCGCTGTGCTCCATGCCCGCGCCGGCGACAGCACCGTCGCTGCCCGAGGTGCCCCTGCCCCTTCCCACCGGAGCGGCGACCTCGGTCACCTGCTTCCCCGGTTCGCTGCAGGACGGGTGCCTTCCGTCGTCGCCGACCTCGTCCGCTCCGCCGTGCACCGGTGAGGGCTGCATCCCGCATCCCGGCACTAGCACGCCGCCCACGGCGCCCGGTGCAGAACAGCCCGTTCCGGGCGAGGAGACGGGCGACGACTGCGGCCTCACGAACATTGGCGCCTGCATCACCGACGTGATCGACGGGTTCTTCCGCGGCATCGTCGAGAGCGCGCTCAACCCGCTGCTCGAACTGCTGTCCAAGACGCTGCTGACCACCCCGACGCCGGACTCGCTGCCGCGGGTGGGTGAGCTGTGGGACAACTCCTGGCAGATCCTGCTCGTCTCCTACGCCCTGCTGATTCTCATCGCGGGTGTCGTCGTGATGGGCTATCAGACGGTCCAGACCCGGCACTCGGCCAAGGAGATCGCGCCGCGCCTCGTGGTGGGGTTCCTGGCCGGTGCGTTGAGCCTGTGGGTGGCCACCAAGGGCATCCAGATCGCCAACGCCCTCGTCGCCGCCATCATGGGCGGCGGGCTCGACGCGAGTGCCGCCGGTGCGGCTCTGCGCAACCTCGTCATAGGCTCACTCAAAGGCGGCATGTGGATCGTCTTCATCGGACTCGTCCTGGCCGGTTTGCTCGTCGCGCTGCTGGTGACCTACGTCGTGCGAGTCGCGTTGACGATCATCCTCATCGTCGCCGCGCCGCTGGCGCTGATGTTCCACGCCCTGCCGCAGACCGAGGGCATCGCCTACTGGTGGTGGAAAGCCTACGGCGGCTGCCTCGCGATCCAGCTCGGCCAAAGCCTGACCCTGATCACCGCGTTGAAGGTGTTCTTCACCCCCGGCGGATTCACCGTGTTCGGGCCGACCGCCTCCGGGCTGATCAACCTGCTCGTCGCTCTCGCGCTGATGTACATCCTGCTCAAAATCCCGTTCTGGATCCTGGGCTCGATCCGCGGCGGAGGCGGTCGCAGCCTGATCGGATCCCTTGTCCGGGGCTTCCTCGCCTACAAGACGTTCGGGCTTCTGGGCGGGGGCGGTGGAAAGCCCCGGAGGCCCCGAGCTACCGGCGGTGGCAACAGCCTTGGCAGCTCGTCCACGCGCTCAGCGGAGCCGAGGACCACCGCGGGCGGGCAGTACGTGTTGCCGCTGCCGGGCCTGCGCCGGACCCGGCCCAAGCCCAAACCGAAGAACACTCCGGAGCCGAAACCACCACCGCGCAATCCCGGTCGTCAACTGGCGCTGCCGCTGGGTGATGACTGGCCCGAGAACAAGCCGGTGCTCGGCCGCGACGGGCAGTACCGCCTGCCCTTCGACGTTGCGCGCGCAGCGCCACCTTCAGCGGCCACGGGAGCTGCGGGAACGAGCGGTCGACGGGCGCCTCGCGGGCGCACCGGGAAACAACTCGAGCTGCCGTTCGACCCCTACCAGGGCAATCGGCCGCTCCGGTCCGGCCAATACCCACTGCCGCTGGACGGCCTGCGCAAGGTGGCCCGGCCGAGCCCGCCACCGCCTCCTGCTCGTCGCGGAACCGGCCGGCGCGTGGTCCAGCCGCCGCTGCCCTTTGACCCCTACGAGGGCAACCGACCGACTCGGTCCGGTCAGTACCCGCTGCCCGTGGACGGCCTGAAACACGTGCCGCCCAAGCCCGCGCCGCCACCACCGCCCAAGCCACGTGCACCGAAGGCCGGACGGCAGTTGCGACTCCCGCTCGACCTCCCCAAGCCCGCCAAGACGCCGCCCCCGCGCGTGACCCCGCCACCGCCGACGAACGTGCGACGGCGCAAGCCAGGAGGTAGCAAGTCATGACCGAACCCGTTCGCATTCCCGCCGACGTCGACATGCACGACCGCGTGCTCGGACCGCTCACCTCGCGCCAGCTGGGCATCCTCGCTGCGGCCGGAGCGGCGCTGTACCTGGTGTGGCTCGCCACGCGCGCGTTCTTGCCGATCCCGCTGTTCGCCGCCTTCGCGGTTCCGGTCGGTGTGGCGTCGGTGATGCTCGCCCTGGGCAAGCGCGATGGTGTCCCGCTGGACAAGCTCCTGGTCGCTGCGATCCGCCAGCGACTCTCCCCGCGATACCGCGTCGCCGCGCCGGAAGGCGTGCGTCCGGCGCCCGCGTGGCTCACCGCGAACGCGGACCAGGGAGCCGGCCGCCGCGGGCCAGCGTCCGAGGCTGAACCCGTTTCGCCGTCCGCGCTGCGCCTGCCGGCTGAGGCAGTCACGGAGACCGGCGTGGTGGACCTGGGCCCGGACGGGTTGGCGGTCGTCGCCGTCGGGAGCACGGTGAACTTCGCGCTCCGGACACCGGCCGAGCAGGAGGCACTGGTCGCCTCGTTCGGGCGCTACCTGCACTCACTGACCGCCCCGGTCCAGGTGCTGGTGCGCACCGAGCGTCTCGACCTCTCCGCTCAGATCGCCGAGCTGCGCGAGCGCGCGGGTGGCCTGCCGCACCCGGCGTTGGAAGCGGCCGCGGTTGAGCATGCCGACTACCTGGTCCAGCTCGGGCAGGAGTCCGATCTGCTGCGGCGGCAGGTGCTGCTCGTGCTGCGGGAACCGCTCGCCGCAGCCGACCCTCCTGACGGACTCGGCGGCCCCGGGGCGCTGGCCGCTCTGCAGGGCCGCCGCAACCGGACGCCCGGCCAGGCCGACGCTGCCGCACGACGAGCGGCCGAGTCGCGCCTGGTTCGCCGCCTCACCGAAGTCGTGGAGCTGCTGTCCCCGGCCGGGATCACGGTGACCCCGCTCGACGCGGGGCAGGCCACCGCGGTGCTGGCCTCGGCGTGCAACCCCGACAGCCTCTTGCCCCCATCAGCCGGGCTCGCCGGCGCGGATGAGGTCATCACTACCGCTTCGGACCCGGCGGATGACGACGCCGCCCGGTGGCGTGCGGATGCACGTGCAGAGGACGAGCCCGCGTGGGGCGAGGACGACTGGGACTACGAGGACGAGCGAGGGGAGCAGTTCTGATGCGCCATCGCAGCCACCACCGTCGGCCTGGCCAACCGGCTTCCCCGGCCGCAGCCGCATTCACGCCGGACGCCCTGTCGGTGGGGGCGCGGCACCTGGAGGTCGGCGGCGAATGGGTCGCCAGCTTCGCGGTCATCGGCTACCCGCGCGAGGTGCACCCCGGCTGGCTGGCTCCGCTGCTGACGTACCCCGGTCGCTTGGACGTCTCCGTGCACGTCGAGCCGATCGACCCGGCCACCGCCGCCGCCCGGTTGAAGAAGCAGCTCGCCAAGCTGGAGGCCGGGCGACGCCACACCGCCGAGCACGGCCGGCTGTTCGACCCGCACGTCGAGGCCGCCACCGAGGACGCCTACGACCTGTCCTCCCGGGTCGCCCGCGGTGAGGGCAAGCTGTTCCGCGTCGGGCTGTACCTGACCATCCACGCCACCTCCCAGAGCGCGCTCGCCGAGGAAGTCGCGGCACTGCGGTCGCTGTGCGCCAGCCTGCTGCTGGACGCCAAGCACACCACCTACCGCAGCCTCCAGGGGTGGGTGTCGACCCTGCCGCTGGGCTTGGACCTGATCGGCATGCGCCGCACCTTCGACACCGCGGCGTTGTCGGCCGGGTTCCCGTTCACCAGCCCGGACCTGCCCGCACCCGATCCGACGTCGGTCGCAGCACCGGCTGGGGTGCTCTACGGCTACAACATCGGCTCCCAGGGGCTGGTGCATTGGGACCGGTTCGGCGCCGGGATGCACAACCACAACGCCGTGATCCTGGGCCGCTCCGGCGCAGGGAAGTCCTACCTGGTCAAGCTCGAGTTGCTGCGCTCGTTGTACCGCGGGATCGAGGTCGCTGTTGTCGATCCGGAGGACGAGTATGCCCGGCTCGCGGCCGCCGTCGGGGGAACCACCGTCCACCTCGGCGTGCCCGGAGTTCGGCTCAACCCGTTCGATTTGCCTATCCACACGCGGCCGGACGGACGACGCACCGCACCGAAGGACGCGCTCGTTCGGCGCAGCCTGTTCCTGCACACCGTGGTCGAAGTTCTCCTCGGCGGTGAACCGTCGGCGGCGGAGCGGGCCGCGCTGGACCGCGCGATCGCCGCGACGTACCAGAGCGTGGGCGTCACCGCCGATCCCCGCACCTGGACCCGCCCCTCACCCGAGCTGCGCACACTGCGAGATCAGCTCGCGAGCTCCGAGGACACCGCCGGCCGCGAGCTTGCCGCGCGGCTGCACCCGTTCGTCGAGGGCGCGTTCAAGCAGCTCTTCGACGGGCCCAGCACCGTTCAACCCGAGGGACACCTGGTGGTGTTCAGCCTCCGGGATCTGCCCGACGAGCTGAAAGCGATCGGCACGCTGCTCACGCTCGACGTCATCTGGCGGCGAGTGTCGAACCCCGCGATCCGCCGGCCGCGGATGGTGGCGGTGGACGAGGCATGGCTGTTGCTGCAGGACAAGGCTGGTGCCGAGTTCTTGTTTCGTTCGGCCAAAGCCTTCCGCAAGTATTGGGCCGGTCTGACGGTGGCGACCCAGGATGTCGACGACGTCTTGGGCACCGATCTCGGCAAAGCCGTCGTGGCCAACGCAGCGACCCAGATCCTGCTTCGGCAAGCCCCGCAAGCCATCGACGAGATCGCCCGGACCTTCACCCTCTCCGCCGGAGAACGCCAGTTCCTGCTCGCAGCCGACCGCGGCCAGGGACTGCTGTCGACCGGAACCCAGCGCGTGGCCTTCCAAAGCGTGGCGTCGCCGACGGAGCACTACTTAATCACCAGCGATCCGGCAGAACTCGTCGACCAGGACGACGACCAGGCTGCCGCGTTCGTCGACCTCGGTCCTCAGCCCGTCGAGGGCGAGGAGATCAGCCTCGATGCCACTTGATCGCAGGGAGAAGAGTCCTATGTGGATAGCGCAGAAACATCCCGCTTCCATCGATTGGCTAGAGCACTACCTGCGCGACCCTGGCGGTGCGCTGGTCGCCGTGCTGAGCCGACTCCGCGAGCTCGCCATGGATGATGGCCCGATCGCCGTGCCGGTGCTCACCATGCTGGTCGCGACGCTCCTCGCCGGGCGAAGGTGGTGGGCGCGACGGTGTCACGAGCGACTCGTCGCCGACGCACGTCAAGTCACCGTGCTCGCCCCGCCCACCATCGATCCAGCCGGCGGCGCCGCGCTGTGGTCCAACCTCGTGGGCCTCCTGCGGCCCGGCTGGCGACAGGCACTCACCGGACAACCGCACGTTGCCTGCGAGTACGTGTTCTCCGAGGCAGGGGTCGCGATCCGGTTGTGGGTGCCCGGCGTCATCCCACCCGGCCTCGTCGAGCGTGCCGTCGAGGCCGCGTGGCCCGGCGCCCACACCCGGGTGCGGCCTGCTGAGCCGCCACTGCCTGTTCCGCGCGACGGCGAGCGGCGCCTCATGGTCGGCGGCGAGTTGCGGCTCGCGCGGTCGGAAGCCCTGCCTATTCGCACGGCCTTCGAGGCCGACCCGATCCGCGCACTCATCGGCGCGCCGGTCGGACTGGGGCGCAACGAGCGCGCCTGCGTACAGGTCCTGGCCCGCCCGGTCACCGGGCGCCGCGTCCAACGAGCCCGCCGCGCCGCCCGGCAGGTCCACACCGGCAGTTCCGTGCGGCTGGTCGGCCGCCTGCTGGACGCCGTCACACCTGGGATGCCACGAACCCGCCGCGCAACACTGCATCGCACGAAGACCGGTGCTCTGCACAGCGACCCGCAAACCTCGCTTGAGTACGCGGCACAAAACCGGGCCATCGTCGCCAAGCAGCGCGGCAGCCAGTTCGAGACCGTCGTCCGCTACGCCGTCGCCACCATCCTCCCCGCAAGTGCCGACGCCGACGCGGTCAGCGCAGCCCGAGAGGTCGCCCGCGGTCGCGCCCATGCCCTCGCCGCGTCGTTCGCCTCCTACACCGAGCACAACCACTACACGCGACACCGCCTCCGCCGCCCCGGGCAGGTCATCGACTCCCGGTTCCTGGCACGAGGCGACCTGCTGTCGGTGCCCGAGCTGGCCGCGATAGCCCACCTCCCCACCGACGAGGCCATCCCCGGGCTGCAGCGCGCCGGAGCCCGGGCTATTGCGCCCCCCACCTGGCATCGCCGTACCAGGGCCCGAAGCCAAACCGCTCGGCGTCACCGACACCGGCCACGAACGGCCCGTCGCCCTGCGAGTCCCCGACGCCCGACACCATCTGCACGTGCTCGGCGCGACCGGCTCCGGCAAATCGACCTTGCTGGGCACGATCGTCCTGGCCGACGCCGAGGCCGGTCGCGGAACCGTCCTGATCGATCCCAAGGGCGATCTCGTCACCGACGTCCTGTCCCGGCTGCCCCGCTCCGCGTCCGACCGGGTCGTGCTCTTCGACGCCGACAGCAAGGCCCGCCCACCATGCCTCAACCCGCTCGACGGCGGCGAAACCGACCTGATGGTTGACAACCTCGTCTCCGTGTTCCGCCGGGTCTACTCGGCCTTCTGGGGCCCGCGCACCGACGACGTGATGCGCGCGGCATGCCTGACCCTCCGGTCCCAGGAAGGCGTCGCCACCCTCGCGGACCTGCCGAAACTGCTGGCCGACGAAGCCTTCCGCGGCCGCGTCACCGCCGGCATCACCGATCCTGTCCTGCGGAGCTTCTGGTCCTGGTATGAGGAGCTGACCGACTCGGCCCGCTCACAGGTCATCAGCCCGTTGATGAACAAGCTCCGCGCCTTCCTGCTGCGCCCCTTCGTCCGCGCCGCCATCGCGGGAGGACACTCCACAGTCGACCTCAGCGAGGTGCTCGACGGTGGCATCTGCCTGGTGCGCATCCCGAAGGGCTCGTTGGGGGAGGAGACCACCCGGTTGGTCGGGTCGCTGGTCGTGGCGCGCACCTGGCAGGCCATCACCGGCCGCGCGCGCATCCCTCAGCGTCGTCGCAGGGACGCGAGCCTGGTGATCGACGAGTGCCACAACTTCCTCAACCTGCCCTATCCGATCGAGGACATGCTCGCCGAGGCCCGCGGGTTCCGAACCTCGATGACGCTGGCGCACCAGCACCTCGGCCAGCTTCCCCGCGAACTCCGCGAAGGCATCTCGACCAACGCACGCAGCAAGATTTTCTTCAACGCCTCGCCAGAAGACGCACGTGAGCTGGCCCGCCACACCGCGCCACGGCTCTCCGACCACGACCTGGCCCACCTCGGCGCCTACCACGCCGCCGCCCGACTCGTCCTGAACGGCGAGGAGGCACAGCCGTTCACCCTTCGCACCCTGCCGCTGCCGCCACCGGTTCCCGGTCGCGCACGCGAGATCCGCGCCGCCGCTCGTCGCGCCACGCTCAGCACCACGCGGCCGAGCGGTAAGTCGCCGGGCAGCGCGGCACCGGCCAACCGCAGCGAGCGAGTCACCCGCGCACGCAGCGCTGATCCCCGCCGGCGCAGCTGAACCCATCCACTTGGACCTCGTTGGAGGCGACCTTGATCACCAACCCGACTCCCCAGCGAGCGTTGCGCGGACACAAGCCCGCTCGCCCGAGCCCGCGCGTCGCGAATTCGGCCGATCACCAGGCTGCGCTGGCGGTGCGGCTGACGCCCCGGGACAAATGGATCGCCCGCATGCTGTGGGAGCACCGGGTCCTGACCTCGCACCAGGTCACCGCCCTCGCGTTTCCCAGCTTCAGGTCAGGACGCCAGCGGCTGCGCGAGCTCTACCTGTGGGGCGTGGTGGACCGCTTCCAGCCGTTCGTCACCGTCGGGACAGCGCCGATGCATTACGTGCTCGCCCCGGCCGGCGCCACGGTGCTCGCGGCGGAGGACGGCCGGGACGTCAAGGAGATGGGCTACCGGCACGAGCGTGTCTTCGCCGTCGCGCACAGCCTGCGGCTCGCACACACCGTCGGGGTGAATGAGTGGTTCACCACCCTCGTCGCCCGTGCCCGCCACGAGCAGGGCGTGTTGACGGCCTGGTGGTCCGAGACACGGTGCGGCCGTCACTTCGGCGACCTCGTCCGGCCCGACGCCTACGGCCGGTGGGAGCAGGGGGACCGGCAGATCGAGTGGTTCCTGGAGTTTGACTTCGGCACCGAGCCTCTGGCGAAGCTTGCCGGGAAACTGTCCGGTTATGCCGCCCTCGCGGAAGCCAGCGGCATCACCACCCCCGTGCTGGTGTGGCTGCCGAACTCGCGTCGGGAGGTCAACGCCCGCCGCGTGCTGGCCCGAGCCCAGGGTCAGCTGGCCGAGCCGTGCACCGTGCCCGTCGCGACCGCGGCGGCCGATCTGCTCGACCCGGCCGCCGCACACCCGAGCCCCGCCGACGAGGTATGGCTTCCCCTCGACCCTCGAGGGCCGTTGCGCCGACGGACACTCGCCGGCCTCGCCGACGCCTGGCCCGGCCTCCCGCCACCGGTCGCTGCGGACGACACCGCGCCCGGTCCGGTGCCGCCTCCGCCCTCGCCGATGCCGCCCCCGTCACGGCGGTAGGCGCAGGTGACGGCTTCAGTCAAGACGGCGGCGGTCGCGGCGGTCGTGGTGCTGCTCATTCCGGTGCTGATCGGCGCTGCCGCCGCCGGTGTGGTCGCCTCCCTGTTCACCAGCGGTGGCGGTGCTGACTGTGCTCCCGCCGGTGCCAGCCCCGCGACCGGAGTCGCGGGATACGGCCCCGAAGAGCTTGCCAACGCCGCCACCATCGTCGCCGTCGGCAAGCAGATGCGAGTGCCCGAGTACGGGTGGGTGATCGCCGTCGCCGCGGCCATGCAGGAGTCCCGGCTGCGTAACCTGGACTACGGGGACCGGGACAGTCTCGGCCTCTTCCAGCAACGGCCCTCGCAAGGCTGGGGCACCCCGGCGCAGATCCTCAACCCCAGCTACGCCGCCGCCCAGTTCTACGAGCACCTGTTGGCCGTGCCTAACTGGCAACAGATGAGCGTCACCGGCGCCGCGCAGGCCGTGCAACGCTCCGCCTACCCCAACGCCTATGCCCAGCACGAGCACGCCGCCCGTCAGGTCGTGGGCGCTCTCAACGGCGTCACCTGCACGGCCATCACGGCCCCTGGACAGCTGCGCACCAGCTGGCCCTCCGAGCAGGCCACCGAGCCCGACCCCACCAGCCGCGGCCGCATCACGCCTCGCACGCTCGCTCTCGTCCGGGCCTTGCAGGCGGGCGCGATGACAGGCGATGGCCTCGGCTGCTACGAGGCGCGCCCCGCGAACCCCAGCTCCGATCACCCGCAGGGCCGCGCGTGCGACATCCTGCTCGAACCCGGCGATCCGCAGGCGGTGAGCGAGGGGTGGCGGATCACCGAGTGGCTGATCGCCCACCAGCCCGTGCTCGGCGTGCGGTACCTGATCTGGCAGGGCCAGTACTGGTCGGCCGACAACCCCACGTGGCAGCCCTACCAATCCGACGCGTATGGCTGCCCGGATCCGGCCAACGTCACCGGCTGCCACTACGACCACATCCACGTCTCGATGTATTGAGAATGTGGTTCGACCTGCCGATGTCGGTGGGCGCGGCGCACCTGGTGGTGGCCGACGCGGCGGTGCCATCGAATGCGGCGGACACGGTACTCGATGCGATGGAGCTGAGGGTGGCGTCGGCAGTAACGGAGCCCCGCGGGCTGATGGCGGCCAGACAAACTAGCCGCGCCCACAGCGCGCCCACTCCACTGCCAGCGACCTCGGCCGACATGAAGGCGGTACTGGGGTAGAGCCGACAGCTCGCCGGCAATGGTCGGCGGGAGTTCGCGGACGGGGCCTAGCAGGGCACAGCCGCGGCCTGTCCGTGAGTCGATGCCGAACGCGCGGACGTGGCGGGTAAGGTTGTGCCGAGACGCATGGGATCCGTCCAGATCGCCACCGGTGCTCGTCAATCGAAGCTGCGTGTCGGAGGTTTGGCCGTGCTTGGACTCTCGATATCCTGGTCACTATGTCAGTCGGACGTCCTACCATCCCGACCGCGCTTGAGCGTGATCTCAAACTTGAGGTCGGCTACCGGTGCCCCATGCCGCAGTGCCGTGAGACTGAGCTCGACCGGGCGCACCTGGTCGACTATTCGAAGACTCATGACGACTCATTCGGTAATCAGATCATGCTCTGTCCGACCTGTCACCGGAAGCACACGAAGGGAACCGTCACGACCCAGGACCTTCGCGTGCTAAAGGCTCGACTTGCCTGGGAGAATGATCGGTACACAGGTACGGAGATCAAGATTCTAAGTCTGTTCGCGCAACACCACGGCACCCACTTCAGCCACTCGAAGAGGTGGGCACCGTGCGTGCGCTTCCTAAACGCCGACGGCTACATCGAGTGGGTCCGGGACGATGTAGCGGAAGGCGTCCCCGCGGACGTCTATCGGCTGACGGATAATGGCCGCCTGTTCGCCCAGGCGTGGGCTGAGTCCGGCGCTCGCCAGTTCGAGTTCAACGGGCCCGACCTCCGCCCACGGCAGGCGGACTAGCCCCCGCCTTCCCGTCGCCGTCCCTTGATCAACAGGGGCAAGTTGCGCGTCTTATATGCGACCCCGGCCGGGCCGATGCTCCGCGGTGCAACCGCACCGGGCCGCCCGATCTCCGCCACCGCAACTTCGCCCAACCCAAGCCTGGCCATAGCCGATGGTGGGTTCTAGCTCAACGTTGGCCAAGGGCCACGATGACGTGATGGTGAGAACCGTGTGCTTGTCGGGTTTTCAAGTGACCCGAGCATACTGGTGAGATCGTCTGAACCAGATCTTGTGTCCGTGCGTTGTCCGGGGGGAGACTGAAGTGCCGACCGGCAAAGTTGGGGTAGACGTCGAGGCCGAAGAGTTGGTCCGCGAGCTCGTCGCGACGCTGCATCCCCTCCGGCACGTCGATCTGGACATGGTCGGCGCGACACTGGGGCTGGCAATCCCTTCGGAGCATCCGGAACCGTCGCAGGTTGAAAACGCGGAGTCGCTGTCCAAGAGGCAACGGCTCGACCAGGCTTTCCTTGCTACCCCGCCAAGCCAATATGACTCCGTGTGCGCGCGCTTCCTAGAACGCGGTGGCCTGTCGCCCGAGCTGCGAAGCCGAGTGGAGGACCTTCTCTGGTCACGGGAGGACTGGCCGCCGATCACGGCCAGGATCCGCCGTGAAGTCGCCGAGGCGTTGGACGCATGCGGCGAGATCTGGCTGGAAGGCGACGGGCTTATGGCTCTGGTGAAGCGATACTGGGTGCTGCCCTCGTCGAACTGGTCGTTCGACTGGACGGATCCCTACGAGCCAGTCGTCCGGCACATGATCCGGAACCCGGGCGACTGGACGACGGTTCAGTTCTTTAAGGAGATCGGTGCTCTGGACGGCGGAGGTCGCCGGTTCGTGCTGTTCCTTGAGGGGCTGCTATCGAGTTCTGTCAACCCAGACGAAGCGCGACAGCGGAAGTTGGCTGCGGCGATTCTGCCGATCCTCAACCGTGCCGGTTTGCAGGTCATCGAGTCCGGCACCGTGGACGGCTACCCGGATTTCGCTGTCGTGACTGTCGGCACACGTCCTCGCCCGACTCAACTCATCCTCTTCGCCGGCCAGCATGGTAAGCCCGAGCTGCGGGTCAGCGACGTTCTCGACCAAAGCATTGAGGTACTCACTGGCGAGGACAAGGTGCTTGCCTACGATGTGCCGGTGGGGCAAGGCGGTCTTACCTGGCATGATCTCGAGTCGTGGTGGTCGCATCGCCGGGAGATCCCGGCCGGTCAGGCCAAGGGTGACCTCTGGCGTCGGCTGGTGCAGGCCTGTACCAACGCCTCACCAGCCCAACGCGCTTTCCTGACCACGTATTACGAATACGCGAAGGACCGCGACCCACTCTATGCGCTGCTGCCAGAGGTCTGGCTGCACTGGGACCCAGTGGCCCGGCGACAACGAGGCGAGGACGCTTACCTCAACCAACGCATCGACTTCCTGATGCTGTTGCCCGGGCTCAGAAGAGTGGTGCTGGAAGTGGATGGAGAGCAACACTACGCGACTGCTGACCACCAGCCGAGCCCGCGCATCTACAGCGAGACGACCCGCGGCGATCGTGATCTCCGGTTATCCGGTTACGAGGTCTACCGCTTCAGCGGCTACGAACTCACGAAAGGTCGCATCACCGACACTGTCTCGGAGTTCTTCGACCGTCTCCTGCGGCGATGATGAGCGGGTTCCTGCGGCCGGAAATCGATCTCGCTTGATCGCGTCCAATCCGAAGACCACAACGGGTGGTGTCCTAGCGGATCCGCTAGGACACCACCCGTTTCCGGTCGGCTCTGTCTAGTTCATTGATGCCTGGGACGGAGCGTCGTTGTCAGGCGCGAGCCGGAAACGCCTTGGCTTGTCCTTGGTCCGCACGGCGGTGCCGTCGAGGACCAGCTTGTCCAGCGCGTTGCTCACCGCCCCGGAGGACTTCCCTCCCAGCGCCTTGGCAATTGCTGTGGGGCCGAACTCGTCGTCGGGGTGGTCGCGCAGGTAGTCCTCGACCATGCCGCGTAGCGCTCCAGGTGCGAGCCGGTCAGCCTTCTGCCCGTCGTCGAGGGGCGGGTTGGTGCCGCGCGCGGTCTCCTCCGCCGAGGTGCCGCTGCCTGGCGTTGCGTCCTCTTTGTCCGCCTCGTGGCTGCTTTCCCGGGCGGCCTCGCGGGCCGGCGGGTGCGACTCGGTGGTGGTCGCCGCCGAGTCTGTGCTGGTGCTGACCTCAGGGAGCGGCGCTTCGGTGATCGCCCACGAGTCGGGGGCGCGTCGGCCTCCCTCGGCGATCCCCGGGGTACGGGTCACGCTGCCGTCGGCGGCCCATCGGGCGAGGATCTTCTGCGCGGTCGACCGTCCGATCTTGGCCAGGGTGGCCAGCTCAGTCACGGCGCTGTGGGGATGCGCGTGCAGGGCGGCCCACAGCCTGTCTTCGTTGTCGGTGCGGCCCGCCGGTGCATCCGTGTGGGCGGCGGGGTCGGTCCCGCGGGGCGGGCGGTTGCGGTTCTTGCTGGACATGACTTCCCTCGATTCACTCGTGTGTGATCAGTGCGGTGGGTCATGCCCCGGCCGGGGCGGTGTAGCCCCCGGTGCGCGGCCGGTGTGATCGGGCTACACGTCTATGGACGCTTCCTTCATCCCATGAAGTCAAGCGTGATATGGAAATCCCATGGAAGTCTCTTGTGGACGGTCGCTCCGTCTAGCTGTTCGGTTGGGCATGCTCGGTGGGCGGGGGTGCATAAATGGGGCCGCCCAAAGCGGCGGTGACGCGGCAGCCGAGGGAATCCGGGCCGTGCGCGTCCCAAAAGCCGCGGCAGATGGCTTGTGCGCCGATGGGTGCGCCGGTCGCGGGCAGGGTGTCGTGGCAGACGATCCAGCTTCCCCTCGCCAGCGCCTCGTGGACCATCCGGTCGCGGTAACCGTCCTCCAGGTGCATCGGATTGCCCGGGCGGAAGATGCACGTGCGGCACTTGCTGGAGAGCACGCGGGGTAAGCCGGTTCGGGAATCGCGGACGTCCCCGCACGAATCTTCGATGCCAACCCGTTCCGTCCTGAGGAGTAGGTACGTCCCGGTGACCGGGTGCACGGACTCGCCGGGCTGATCGCTCTGCCAGACCAGTGGGCAGGGAAGGTCCTGGTGCTGTGGCGAGTGCGGCTGCTCGAGGTTGTAGAACTGGCGGGCCGTCCAGTCGATGTTGAGTTCCCGATGATCAGGCAGCACGATGCGCACCCACCAGTGGTCACCGCCCGCGCTGTGACGGGCGGACTCGTCGCCGTAGGTCAGGAACACCTCGCCGTCGACCTGGTGCTCCAGCAATGTTCTGGCGAACGCTCGCGACACGGACTCGGGATCCCAGCCGGCCTCGAACGTCAGTCGAAGCTCGCCCTGGGTTACGTGCGGGAAGTCCCGCCAAATCCCGATCGCGAACAGGGACTCGAACTTCTCGATGGCTGCGCGGACACTGCGGGGCAACCGCTGCAGCTCTACGCGTGTCACTGTCCCGCCCCTTCCGATCCGGCAGTGGTGAGCACGTACACCGCCTCGCTTTCGGAGCCGAGGCAGATCTGCTGGTTGCCGGGGACCACGATGCGCCAGTCGCGCTGCCAGACGCGGTCGGCGCAGTAGTAGCTGCCGACCAGCAGCCCGTCACGGGTGACGGTGCCGTACAGGGTCTGTTGTGCGTCGGCGGGGTCGGCGATGACGGCGGTGATGATGCAGCCGTTCTCGGTGAAGGTGCGAACGACGATCTCGGTGTCGGGTGTCTGGGTCATGGCATTGATCTCCTCTCCTAGGGTGAGCCGGAAGCTGGGGCAGCCGTCGCCCTGGGGGCGGCCCGGGGTCACGGTGGTTACGTGGCGGCCGGTGAAGCGTTCGACTGCGGTGGTCACGGCCCGGGGGTGGGTCATGTCGGCGGTGGCCGGGAAGGTGCATTCCGCCCAGTGGCCTGGTGCGGTGGCGATCGAGATCCGGTAGCGGTCGCCGACGACCTCGCTGAGCGCGCACCACGTCGCGCGGTCCGGATCGGGGAACGGATCGGGTCCGGTGTCCATGGGGCACCTCCTTGCGGTGTCAGAGGGCGGCGCGCAGGGCAGCGGTGGCGGCGCGTCCGATGGCCTGGGCGGTGGTGGCGGGGCCGGTGAGCAGGTGCACGCGTGCCCCGTCGAGCGGCGTGTCGCTCTTGTTGGTGGTCAGCCACAGCACCGCGCACCCGGCGGCGCGTAGCCGGTTAAGCCGCTTCTGGCCTTCGGTCCGTGGCTGGTCCCGGAATTGGCCGTCGGACACGATGACCAGCAGCCGGGCTGCGCCGGGGCTGGACAGGCCGAGCGCGCCGTCGAGGGCGGCGATGGCGGTGGGGATGTCTTCCCAGTTGTCGTCGGACTTGAACTCGGTCACCACGGCCGGGGTTCGGCCTGGGTGGGTCAGGGGCCGCACGTGGTTGCCGAAGATCACGGTGGCGGTGTCGGCGGGCACGCGGGTGTGGCGGGCGGCGGTGGCGAGGATCCAGGCGGCGGAGGCGACGTGATCGCGAGCCCAGCGCATGGTTCCGGACACGTCGCAGGCGATGCCGAGACGGAGCGGTGGAGTGGGGGTCGCGGCACGGGTGATGCGGGTGAACGGCTCGGCGGTGGGCACGGCCCCGGCCGCGCGCTGAGCGTCGGCGGCCAGCGCGCCGCGCATCCGCAACCGCCCCGGCGGGACCACCGAGGTCGTCTTGACCGCGCTCCGCTCGCGCGCCCCCGCGCTGTCCAGGGCACGGGCGAGCACGCGGGCGGCAGTGCGCTCCTCCTGGGTCGGTGGCCGGGTCCCGGCCAGTGCGGTGCGGCCGTCCCTGGGTCCGCCGGGCCGGAACGTCTTCCGGGCAGCGCGGTCGGCCTCCTGCTGGGCCGCCTTCTCGCGCTCCTGCGCGGCGGCCGCACGTGCGGCCGGGTCCTCTGGCGGTTGCTGCCGGGCGACGTTGGCGGCCACGTTGTCCAGCACGGTGGCGATCGCCTCCGCCATCGGCGACTTCGTGCCCGGGGCGGGTGATCCGGTGCCGTTCGGCGTCCCCGAGGTGCCGGGCGGAGTGGGCTGGTTGGGATCGGTGGCGAGGATCCCGCACCATTGACGCCCAAGGTCGAGCATGGTCTCGCCGTCGTCATCGGCCGTGTGCAGCGCTGCCTGCCACACCGCCCGCAGCTTTCCCAGTGTGTCCGGGCCGAGTACGTTCTCGATCACCCGGGCGAGCGGGGCGACCTCGACCTCGGTCAGCACAGCGCCATCGGCCCGCGCGAGCAACAGTGCGGCGGAGCGGGCGGCGTCGGCGGAGGTCATCTGTGGGGCGGTGGCCGGGTCGGCGAACAGGTGCAGGTCATCGGCGACGAGCTCCTTCACGCACGCGCGCAGCCAGTGCCGGTCATCCGGGCGGCGGCGGATCTGCGCGGCTTCCATGCGTGCTTCCTCCAGCAGCATCGCGGCCTCGACCACCCCGGCCGGTGCGTCCTCGGGTGGGTCCCAGGCGGTGTGTTTGGCGTGGCCGCATTCGTGGGTGAGTGCGCCCCAGGTGGCGGCGTAGCGGGTGCGGTCGCCGATGTTGGCCGGGTCGACGGTGGTGGGGTCGACCTTGAGGTTATTGCCATCGACCTCGATCAGCGCCGGACCGGGGTAGAAACAGGCTGCCGCGCCGCCGCCCGCACCCGGCGCGATGGTGACCAGCAGGTCGTCGCGGTCGGCGATGACCGGGACCTCGTCGGCCAGGGCGGCGGACAGGGTGAGCCATTCCGGGCGGGCCGGGAACACGGCGGTACCGGCGGCGGCGGGGTCGGCGAGGTGATTGCTCATGACAGTCCCTTTCGGACAGAAGTCGCGGTCAGATGCGCGTGCCGAGGGCGAGCGGGGCGAGGTCTTTGCCGAACACTTGGCGCACCACGGCGGCGACGGTGGCGCGGTCCTCTTCCGGGGCGGTACCGACCAGGTTCCCGGCGGCGGCCTCGACGCCGAGTACGTCGGCGATCTTTTGGAACGCCAGAAGCTCGCGAAGCTGGGGCGCCCACCCGGTTTCGCCGTTGGCGTGCCGGGTGGCGAGATTCCGGGCGATCTTCACTGCGCGCTTGTCGATCTTGAGCTGCGCGGCGAGGTCGTAGTCGGTGGACACGTGGATCTGGGCGGCGAACCGGGATGACAGGGCGTCGGTGAGCACCGCGCCGTGCACGCCGGGGTTGTGCCCGGCGACCACGTAGAACCCGGGCGCGGCGTCGATGATCTCGCCCCCGTTGGCTTTGATGATGATTTGGCGGCGGCCGTCCATCGCGGGGTAGACCACGGCTAGCACGGTCGGGGGGATCAGGGTGGCGTCGTCGATGAACAGGGTCCGGCCCTCACGCATCGCGCGGACCAGCGGGCCGTGGATGAACGTGTAGCGCACGGTCCCGTTCTCGTCCACGGTCTGGGCGTATTCGCCGACCAGGTCGGCGACCGTGGTGTCGCCGTCGCCCTGCACGGTCAGCAGGTCGGGGAACGCGGCCTCGACCACCGACGTCTTCCCGGTACCGGGCGGGCCGTACATCAGGGCGGGAATTCCGGCGTCCCGCAGTTTCCGCAACGCGACCACGTCCGGCATCCCGGACAACAACCGGGGGTGGTACGGGGTGCCGTTCGGACGGGTCACCGGGCCGGTGACCGGCGCCGGGGCCGGGGTGGGTGGCGTGGCTGCCGGGGCTGCAGCGGGGGCCGGTGCCGTGGTGGTCCTGTTCGGACGGGCCGCCCGGGTGGTGGCGGGTGGCCGTGGGGGCGCGGGAGTGATGGTGGCTGCGGCGACGGTATCGGTGGTCGCGGTCGCGCCGTAGGTCAGCGGTGCGGCCGATGCCGTGAAGGCGTGCCCCTGGTCGGCCAACGCTTTCAGCGCGTTCCCGACCGCACCCGACGAGCGGCCGCCGAGTTTGGCCGCGATCGCGCGCGGGGTCAACGGCGTGCCGTGGTTGTCGGCCAGGACCCGCGCGACCATCGCGCGCAGTTCGCCGTTGCGCAGCCGGGAAGTGGTCCCGGACCCGGCTGCGGGGGTGGCCGATACCGTGCCAGGCGACATGGGGGCGGTCATGGCGGGCTCCTTTCGATGGATCGCGGGTTACGATTCGGCCAACGTGGTGCACGGAAATTCGTCGCTGGTCCCGAATGGACAAACCACCATCAGGTCCGTGTATCCCATGGCCCGCAACATGGCCGCAGTGGCGTAACCGCCACGGTTCCGGCGGGTCCGGGTACGCGGACCGTCGGGGCCGTACACCGTCATTTTCCGACCGTCGAAAGCGATTCGGTACGCGGTCACGGTGCTGCCATCGGGCTCATTCCAGACAAATGGTGTGGTGTCCATGGTTCCCCCATTCAGGTTCTGCGGATGATTTCCGGTTTCCCCGGCGACAAATCAATTATGACTCGACATGCGGCCCGTGCGCAATAGGTTCGGCCGTGCTTTTTCGAGACTCTTTTCCTGCGTTTTCGAACCCTGTCGAATTGGCACAATTTCTCCCACCCTTCGCCCTGTTTGCGCTGGTCAGAGGTCTGTCCATGTCGTCGCAATGGTTGAATTGGTATGTTTATAAAGAGGGTTAAATTGAACCGCTGGCTGTTCATTTATATGCGAAATATGAAGTGGGAGGGTGAACGACGCCTGCGGCGGGGACCGGCTGGCCCGCCGTCCTGTCCCGCCTGGCCGGCCCTGATGTGCTGACCGCCTTGCGGCGGGTCGAGTCTGGGGTGCCACCGGATCCCCTGATGGTGCCCTGACCAGGTGCTTTCGCGTCGCGGGGGGATGGCGCTCTAATCGGAGCCCTGATGTGAGCCCCATGTTGATCCCCCAGGTGATCCTCGTCTGGTCCGCCCCTGCTGCGCCAGCTCGGCTGCTGATCGTCAGTGCCCGGTGAGCGTGGATTGAGTAGTTCTACGGTTGGGCGCGTTGCTCCGTTTGGCGTAGCGTGGGCTTGTCGAGGTGCCCTCGTCGACGAGGGTGAGTCGGTACCTCGACGGTCCGGGTCGGCACACGTGGGGAGGCGTGGTGGCGGAGCGAGACGACGGGGTCCTGCGGGGCCTGTACGACTTGAGGAACCTGTTCGGGGACAAGTGGGTGCCGGCGATAGTCGTGGCACTCCGAGATGGCCCGCTGCGTCGGGTAGATATTCTTTCCACGGTCAACTCGTATTTCATCGACGAGAACTGGACGGATAAACACCCCGTCCTGCACGATAGCATTCTGGCGCGGACCCTGAAAAAGATGCGCATGCAGGGGTTGGTCGTCCGGGAACGCAGTACGAAGTCTTTTCCGCCGGAGGTCGAATACTCTTTGAATCCGGCTGTCGTCGAGGCGCTCGAGGCAGCGGAGCCGCTGATCGCCTGGACTCGGGCGCACTCTGACTTGTTGGCCCAGGCCCAGAAATACAGCCGCGAGCACGGTCCGCATGGCGGGCCGTCCGCGGACGAGGGCGATGACGATTTTCCGTCGAGGCCGGCCTGAACGAGGATCATCCCGCCGTGGCGCACTCGTGGTCACCCGGCTTTGTTGTATCCGGTTGCGGGTGTTGCGACGGCTTCTGCGTGGACTTCGTGGCGGCGTTGCAACCGGTCAGCCAGGCCGATCGTTTCCGGGCTGGGTTCTTCGTCGACCTCGGCGAGGCGAGTGGAGAGCAGCGTCAGGGTCCGCGGGATCGCGTCGACCTGACCGAGGCGTTCCTGCAGGCGCATGATGTCGCGGTAGATCAGCTCGTTGTGCGGGTCGAAGGCGCGGGCGATCTCAAGGAGGTCCAAGGTCTGCTGGGGGTCCTGGTCGACCAGGGCTCTTGCGAGCGCCGCGACGGCGTCGATGGCGTCACGGCGGATGGATTCCCGGGCGGTCTCGATCCATTCCGTACTCATGCCGTCGGCGAGGGGACCGGTATAACTCTCGACCGTGCGGCGGTTGGCGTCGATCCGGTCCTGCTGGGTCGTGGCCGCGCGCCGCGAAGCCACTGCGGCGGCGAAGCAGTGGTAGTCGACTTCGACCAGGGCGGGATTGAGGCGGTAGCGGCCTTCGCCGGCCAGTATCACGTCAGTGAGTTCGCCACTGGTGGCGGCGCTGACTGCCCGCCGGAGGCGGCTCAGGCTCGTGTTCAGGGAGTTGGTCGTCTTCTCGGGGGGACTTGCCGGCCACAGGGCCGCGGTCAGTGCCTCACGGCTGACGCCGTCCGGGTGCAGCGCCAAGAACACCAGCAGTTCACGCACCCGGGGCTGGAATGCAGAGGTGACCTCGTTCTCGACGACCTCAGCGGCAGGCGGGGGCTGGGGTCGCCACCACACCCGGACCGGGCCCAGAACGGTGACTCGCAGCGGCGCGAGCGAGTCCTGCTGGTGTCCGGTCGCGCGCTGTTGAGATGAAACGAGGGGAACGACGGCCGGATCAGCAGAGCCGGCTGTCGCCCCGAGAATCTCCAGCCCTGCGTCGGGCTGTTCCCCGGCGCGCTTCCCCGCGGCGAGCTCGAGATCGGACTCCTGCTCGGGCAGAGTTGTCCGCTGGTCGTCTCCGTGCGGTGTGTCGGCTTGGCGAAGCAGGGCTAGCAAGTCGGCGAGGTGGTCGTCGCCGACGCGGAACATGCGCGTGCCGCGGAGTCGTTCGCCTGGGCCGGGATTGGTGGCGGAAACGGTGCCGTCGTCTCGAACGTAAGTAGTGACGCCGGCGGGCCACTGGCCCAGCAGCACCCCGGTCACGCCGAAGCCCGAGCCGTTGTCCAGAACCGCCTGCACCCGTTCTCGGTTGCGTTCCGGCGTCCGAGCGATGAGCAGGATGGGTGGCAATGATGGTGGATGGGTATCGGCGGTCTGGCGGGCGCGGGACAGCGTCTCGGCTTCGAGGTCGTCCAGGGCGGCATCAAGATCGCCGGTCAGCTGCACGCCTGTCGGCAGGAGGTCCTGGTCCGCGTGATTGCCCAGCAGGGCCTCCGCGTCCTCAGCTGGGCAGATCACGCGCGTCCCGGAGGCCGTGCTGGCGGCGACGAGCAGTGCCCGTGCCGCAGCTGGTGCGCCCTCGCCGATGAGGCCGAGTCCGCGGACCGCGGCGAGGTCCAACGCGAGCTCTCGGCCGTCTCGTATGCCGACGGGCAGAGTGCTGTCCTGCGCGTGCAGCGGTTCCGGCCCGTTCGGCAACTCGTTGGCGGGCGCGTCCGACTCGTCCTCCTGGGTGGCTCGCAGATGGGCCAGGCGTAGCTGGTACACCACCGGCGCGACGGGCAGGTCACTACGGTCGCCGCTGCCGGGTCGGTAGCGGCGGCGGCGCCGGCGTCGCGCGATGAGCAACGCTGTGCTGATCGCGGACGCGAGTCCGAGTCCGACGAACAGCTCATCGCCCCACCGGAACCCCGCCGCACCTGAGGGAGGCGGCTGCATGTCGTGGACGGGCGGCTTCGGTTCGGGGCTGCGGTGCGCTGGCTCTTCCGCGGGATCCGCCGTGGACGGAGGCTTGATCTCCGTTGGGCTGCTCGCGGCAGCTGGCAACCTGAACTCCTCGCCGGGGAAAATCAAGCTGGGCCGGTCGAAGAAGCCTCCGTTGGGCTGCGGTTTGCCTCGGTTGAGGTCGAAGATCTCCGGCCAGCGTTTGCCGTCTCCGAGCGTGCGCTCGGCGATGCGCCACAGCGAGTCGTGCACGCCGGTTTTCGGGTCCGGCGCAAGGGCCACCACGGTCCTCGCCGTGACAGCCTCCTCGGCGTTGTTCTGCTCATAGGCGACGACCCTCACGTCGGAGGCGGCGACGAACTCGGCGCTCAAGTTCGTACCCGTGGTGACGCCCTGGTCGAAGCGTTGACCCACGATCGCGATCAGGATCGCACCGACGAGAGCAGCGCTAGCCCGGCGGACTGGGCCGGCTGCAACCACGTCGGGAACGCGCATGCCGCGCACCATGTCGACGGCGCAGCGAGCCACGTCCACCGCGAACAGCGCCCAAACCACCCAGCTGAGGCAGGCGAGGAAGCTCAGCAGGAAGGTTGCGGTCATGGGTCCGAGCAAAACGCCTTCGATCTCCGCCAAGGTCGGCAGGTGGTCCGGCAGGGGCCACCCGACGAATCGGATGAGCGCCCACGGCAGACCGCCGAGCAGAGCAAGCAGGACCATTGCGGCGAGCAACCCGCGAAGCACCCTGATCGTCACGACGACAACGGCGCCAGCTCTACGCATCGACATGCCAGGCATAGGACTCGCTTACGTGAGCTGAGCGACCTTGAGATCGCGGGTTCCAGCGACCGGCGAGGCCGCCGAACCACCCGGTTGTCCGCTCGCCTGAGACGAACTCCGGGAACGAGTGCCTGCCTTGCTCGGGGTCGCCTTCTTTCGCTTGCTCCGGGTGGGCTTGCGGCCGGCGACCCACTGCGTGAGGTCTGAGACCTTCAGGTCCGTGAACCGCGCCAGCTCGTCGATGCTGATGACGTCCTCGGCATCAGCGACGATCTCGCCGAGTTGCCCATCGACGTCCTCGAGCTGGGCGACGATCGCGGCTCGGCGCTGGGCAAGCTGGTTCACCTGCTGCGCGGCCGCTTTCCGCCTTGCAGTACGCGGGGCGTCGACGTCTTCGATGCGGTGCTCGACCTCGTCATCGGTTGGCATGATCACTCCCCTTTCCGTCATGGTTGAACAGCAGTGATTCCGCGCTGAGGGTGCGCACTTCCCTGGCCGTGCACGGCCAGGGAAGTGATCCCGATCAGCCCGAGCAGCCGGGTTGGGTGTGCGGCGGTCACGGTCACCGTGACGGTGTCGCCGGAGATCATGACCGTCCCGCTGGCGCCTTCGGCAGCCAGGTGGGCTTGCGCCCTGGCGATGGCTTGCGTGGGTATCAAGCGGAGTGTGCCGCTGCTCCGGTAGGCGGTGAGATCGATGGCCTGCGCGCCGGCGCGCGCAGCGGATTCGGCTTGTCCGTTCGCCCGGACCTTGGCGGCGAGCGCGAGGCCGCCGTCGAGGGTCAGGCCGGCCAGCGCGAGGATGGCGGACACCAGCACGACGACGAAGGCGGACACGCGGCCTTCGTCCGCCCGCCACCAGCCGGTCCCACTCGCCGGGCCGGGATGTCCGGACATCATGACGGCGCCCCGGTGTTCAAGGTAGAGCGCCAGACGTCGACTGGCTCGATCGCGGTGGCGCTCAACCGCTTGCCGCCGGGCACGCCGAGCATGAGGGCGTCGCCGAAGTCGACGTCGCACACGACGGTCACCACGACAGTGCCGCCAGGACGCAGTCCATTGGTCGAGGTGGTCGCCGTGAAGGACCGGCAAGCGACACCTGCGTCGGCCAGGGTCGCGGCGGCGGTGGACTGGGCAGCACGGGTCGCGGCCGCGGTGGTGCGCTCGATGCTCGCAGCACGGGCCGCCTGATGGGCGGCGTCGTCAATGCGGATCCGTGCGTCCACACCGCGGTGGATGACGACGCCGACGAACACCAGGAGCATGATCAGCAACGGGGCCACGAGGGTGACTTCGGACGCGACCGACCCGCCGTCGCCTCGCCACCAGGAGGCCCAGCTCGCGCGGATGCCGATTCGGCGCTCTAGTGATCGCTCACGGGCTCTCGTCATCAAGTCATCCGCTCGTCTCGTCCGGAACGAACCGTTCGACAGGTCCGGCGGCTTCGGCATGCACCGGCAGCGTCAAGAACGGCACCACCGAGGTGGCTGTCCCGGAAATCCGGACCGCGGCGGCTGCTGGGCCACGGTCGGTCGAGACGGCGGCGCCGCGCAGTGGACCATTCCCGAGCTGGCCGAGGAGTTGTTGCGCGCTGGCCGTCCCCGCTGCGGCCGTCCCGTTTTGTGAGCGCGCGGTCGCCAGCCCTTGTGCGGCGGCCGCTTGGGCGATGTGCGTCGCGTGCGACCACAGAGCGAACTGCACGATGGCCAGCAGCACCAGCAACAGCAGGGGAGTGGCGATCACCAGCTCAGCGCTCACCGAGCCACGATCGCTCGCCAGCGCCCTGCGGAGCCGTATGCGCCAGGGACTCGGTTCTGCGCGGAGGGTTTGCCTGCGGTTCATGGCGTCACATGTCGATGCTGTTCGCCTTGGAGGTGACCTTGGCGACGATGATCGCGAGCACCGCGATGGCGGCGACGACCAGCAGTGCCGTGACGAGCACCGTTTCGGTCGAATACCCCGCGTCCGGCTCCCGGCGCAGCAGCTCCACCCGAGCCCGGACGACGGTCCACAAGGTCTCCCACTGTGAGGGCATCAGAGTCTCCAATCGTGAGTCGAATTCAACGCGGTCACAGACCATTGAGGACTTGGACCAGCGCGGGATAGGCGATGAAGGCGAGGAACCCGAGGAACAACGCCATGACCGGCAGCGACATGCGTTCGGTTGCCGCTTGAGCGTCGCCCTCGGCTTCGGTGATCTGGTGGGTGCGCAGGGCCTGTGCTTTGGCGGCCAAGGAGGTGCGAACCTTGGCACCCTCGGTGCCGGCCAGGCTGACCGATGCGGCGAGCTCGGCCAGTTCGGTCACGTCGAGTTCCTCGCCCAGCTGGCGCAGGGCTGCCCACGGTGTGGTGCGGGTCAGGCGGGCGGTGTCCAGTGCTCGTCGGATCTGCGCGAAGGCCCAGCCGCGGCCGATCGCGACGGAGTCACCCAGTGCGCTGTCGACCCCAGCGCCACCGGCGAGAGTGATCCACACGAGGTCGAGGTTGGCCGACAGCGCATGGCGGAACCCAGCCCGGAGTTTCGCGGCTTCCGAGCGGACCTGAAGGTCGGGAAGGACGAATCCCGCCGCGGCGAGCACGAGTCCGGCGATGACCGGGAGCCCGACACCGAGACCGAGCCCGGCGACCGTGAGTATCCCGCCCAACAGGGTGGGCAGCACCAGGCCGGCCACCGCGAGGGTGGCCTTCTCCGCGAGATGGGTCGAGCTCGAGCGGCCGATCACCGTGAGGTCGCGTGTGAGACGTGGTCCGGGCAGGCCAAGGGCACGCAATGGCGCGACCGCGGGCCGGCCGAGGCGTGCCGCCCAGCCGGCGTTCCCGGTAGCGAGGATCGGCTCCGGTCGCGGTGGTTCGGTAGCGTGAGCCAGAACGAGCCTCAAGGCTGGCCGCGGCGGGAACAGGTAGACCGCGACTGCCCAGAACCCGATGCCAAGCCCGGCGCCGAGTGCGAGGGAGATGATCAACGTGCTCACTCCTGCCTCCCGATGACCACTCGCCCGTCCTCGGTCGTCGGCGCGGCGAGGAACCGGTCAGGTTGCGGCATGCGCGCGATGCGACTCAGCCAGGCGAACCCGGCTGCGAACAACCCGCCGATCATCAGCAAAACAATCTGGCCGGTGGCACTGTCGTAGGCGCCCATGTAGCCACGGTTGAGCAGCACCACCGCCACCGCGAAGGCCAACGTGGTGCCGACGATCACCCGGACCGACGTGCGAGTGCGGGCCCGCCCGGCCTCCACACGCATCCGCATCGAAGCCTGGCCGCGGGCCGCCTCGGCCAGCGACCCGAGCAAGTCCGCCAGCTGGCGGGTCTGCTGCTCGGCGGCCAGCAGCAAGGCGGCGATCACCAGGTCGCCTACGGGGTCGTCCAGCCGCTCACCGAGCCGCCGCAAGGCTGGAGCGAGCCGGTCGCCGGCCTCGATCCCCGCCGCGAGCTCACCAACCTCACGACGGATCGCCGGCGGGGCCAACGGCGCGGTAGCGAGGATGGCCTGCTCCAACCCAGCTGCGGCAGACAGCGTGTCACGCAGCATCTCCGCCCAGGTCGCGACAGCTTCGATGCGAGCGATCCGACGGGCGTGCTCGGAGTCGCGGCCGAGAACTTGTGGCAGCGCCCAGCAGGCGAGCCCGGCGAGGATGCCGCCGACCAGCCAGCCGGTGACGAGGCCGGCTACCAGTCCGGCGGCCACCGCGAGAGCAAGCCGGAGCGAGCGCCGCGGGTCTGCGGCATCTTCGCGGCGCCGGACACGCCGGGGGAGGCGAGGGTCGGCCCCCCGTAAGGCGAGGACGACCAGTAAGAGTCCGAGCCCGGTTCCGGCGCCGAGCAGCGCCGCGATCGCCGTGGTCGCGCTGAGGGTGGCGGTCATGGCCCCCACCAGCCCTCAGGGTTTTCCAGCACGCCGGGGTCGAATCCGGCGTCGACCAGGTCATCGAGGGTGTCAGTGCGCAGGGCGCCGGCAACAGGACGAGCGCGGCGATCCGGACCGGGACGGTAGATCTCGTTGGAGATGACCTGCGGGCCATCGGCGCCGACGACCTCGCGGATCGAGGACACCACCCGGGTTCGCCGGTCGCCGGCACGAGCCAGGTGCACGACGAAGTGCACCGCCGAGGCCACCAGCAGGTTCGTAGCTTCCAGCGGGAGCCGTTCCACGCCTTGAGCGGCGTAGGAAGCGAGGCGGGTGAACGCGATCCGCGAGCTGGACGCATGCAGCGTGGCCATCGACCCGTCGTTGCCCTGGGACATCGCATTGCACATCGGGATGACCTCCGGCCCGCGGATCTCCCCGACGATGACGCGGTCCGGGCTCATCCGCAGCCCCCAGCGCACGAGCTCGGCCTGGGAGATCGCTCCCTCGCCTTCGACGTTCGGCTCACGGGCTTGGAAGGCAGTGACGTCGGCGTGGATGTCGGGGTCGTGGTCGAGACCGAGCTCGAAGGCGTCCTCGATGGTGACGATCCGTTCCATCGGATCCATCTCGGAGGCCAGCGCCCGCAGCAGGGTGGTCTTCCCGGCTCCGGTGCCGCCGGTGATCAGGATGTTCTTGCGGGCTTTGACCAGCGTCCGCAGGAACTGCTCCAGACCGGGGTCGAGAGTCCCGCGCCGACGGAGGTCCCGCAAGGTGACGGTGAGGTAGCCATGCCGCCGGATCGACAGGGCGGTCACCCCGCCGGCCGTCAGCCCCATCACAGCGAACAGCCGTTCTCCACCGGGAAGCTGGAGGTTGACCGCCGGAGATCCCTGGTCGAACCGCCGTTCCTGACTGCTAGCGCGTGCCGCCAGCAGCCGGACCAGATCGGTCAGCTCCTCATTGGACGATGCGATCGGACCGACGCGAGCACGGCGTCCGTCGTTGTACTGCACGAAAACGCGGTCATAACGGTTCGCGTTGATAGTCTCCACCGTCGGGTCGTCCAGCAACGGCTGCAACCCCGCCATGCCAAACAGCTCGTTGACGACTTCGGTCACCACTCGCTGCTCGACGTCGCGTGGAAGCAACTCCCGCCCGGCGGCCAACTCGTTCTCCGTGTGCCGTCGCAGCGCGTCGTCGATGATCCCGCGCGCCAGCTCGCGGCGCGCCTCGCGAGTGGCAGTGCTGCCGGTGCGGTCCTGCTGGTCAGCAACCCGCTGAGGCAGCTCGGCGTTCAGTTGCTCACGCAGATACCGGCGTAACCGGCTCACCGCGTCCGGCGGCTCCCCGACGGGCCAACTCGTCGGCGACTTACTCACGCCCGACCCGTTGAGCGTCTGCTCCCGTGCGGTCGGCGGCGTCATGGCCTCTGTCCTCCGGCGAAGGGCGCCGGGCGCACACCGTTGGGCGAGACAGCGGCAGGCGGGACACCCGGGACCATCTGCAGCGCCGGGATCGGTGTGTGCAGCTGGGCTGGCTCCGGCGCGGTCGGGCTCTGCCGGGTGGCGAGTTCGCCGGCGACCTTCTGCGCGAACTGCCCGAGCGCGGAACGAGCGGGCCCCCAACGCCGTGTGGCCGGCCGGCCACACAACACGGCGGCACCGCGTACGTCGTGAGGCACCCGACCCAGTGGCGGCACCCCGAGTTCGCGGGCGACCTCGGCCTCGGAGTAGCCCGGGCCGACCAGGAGAAACACGGGATTCGGAGTCCACCGGGCCACGGTGGGCAGTCGCCGTGGCAGGTGCGCGAGGTCGTCGGCATGAGCACGTGACAGGAGAACCATCGCATCGCAGGACCGGGCGATCGGTACACCCGGCGAGCCGGGATCCACGCGACCGCAGTCCACGATCACCACCACCCCAGGCTGGTTGGCAGCCTGGCGGAGCAGCTCGAGACCGCTGGCCGGATGCTGGGCAAGGGCTGCCAGCGCAGCGCGCGTCTGCTCGGCATCCGGGGGAGCGGCGATCACACGCAGCCCACCGCGGAGTTCCTGCGTGTGCTGCCAAACGAGGTCGGCATCACCGCCGCGGCGCGCGGCGGCTGCCAAGCTGACGAGCCCGGGCGTCGAGGCCAGCGAGAACCGGAGGGCAAGGTCCCCGCCCGAAGGGTCAGCCTCGACCACCAGCGCGCGCGACGGTCCCGGCCAGCGCGCGGCCAGGGCCACGGCGAACGTCGTCACGCCAGGGGACCCCTTCAGTGACAGGACGGAGACCAGCATCAGCGTCCTCCCGCGGCGAGCATCACGACCGACAACTGCCCGGCCGGAACCGCGGCGACCTGACGTGCAGCGGCCTCGGTCAGTTGAACTGACACCACAGTCGTCTGGTCGTTCGGGGTGCCGACCACGGTGGTCACCACCGCGGGCCAGACCATTCCGCCCTCCACGGGCAGACTCGCCGCCGTCCCGGACTGCGCAGGCACGAACACCACGGAGACACGCGCGCCCGGGGCGACTTCCGGCGGGAACTGACCAGGCTTGAGCGCCAGAGCGGCGATCGCCTGACCAGTGCCCGGGACCAGGGGGTCACCGACCGAGCGCGGGGTCAGCAACGCGCCGGCCGTCAAGCTCGTCGCCATCGGCCTCCCGACCACCGTCGCTGCTTGATCCACCCCGATGGCGGCCACCCCGGGATCGAGAGCGAGGTTGACCTGGCGGAGGTCCTGCGCTGTGAGCACGTGGCCCACCGGAACATCGCGGGCCAGGGCGAGAACTGCCTGCCGGTCGCCCGAGTCGAGCGAGAACAGCACGAATCCGCCCGCGCAGGCTAGTACGAGGAGCACACCCAGAAGCAGGTGCGGGAGACTGCGGCGGCGGCCGGTTCCGCGGAACCGTGGAACGTTCTTGCCGCTGCTGACCCACGGGCCGGCTGCGGTGTCCGGGCGGTTCGTGGTGTTGGTGCTCACTCCGGTACCTCCGTGAGGCAAGGGGGTAGTGCGCCACGTCGCCGAAGGGAATCAGCGAGTGGTCCTGGTCGGATGCCGGGCGGTCAGCCGCCTCCGTTGTTCAACGCCTGTGACTCGGCTACGCGGAAGCTCGTGGTGCTCGTCGTGGTCATGTCCGGGAACGTCCCGCCCTGGCCGGCGCCGGACCAGCTGACCGTCCAGTGCACGGTCGCGGTTATGCCGAACGCCTGTCCCGGCTGTGCTGCCGACGAGCGGCGGTACACGTGACCGCAGTCCGGTGAAGGGGCCGCCGGATCGCCGCCGGCGGCGTAGGGCGTCCCGGCGCCATTGCAGACGACGGTCGAGCCATCGCCCATCGACCAGGTCACCGAGCCGGGTGTCGCCGTCGCCGTCACCGAAACACCGGGCACCGAGGCGGTCGCCGACACCAAATCCCAGCCGCTGGACAACCACATCCAGGTGGGCAGGTTCACCAGCTGGTCGCCGGCCGGGTTCGCGGAGATCGTTGGCGAGGGCAACCGCAGCTGACGGCGTGCCATCTGGGCCAGCTCTTCGGGCGACGGCAGCTGCGCCGCGCCGGGCTGCTCCCCATCGGCTATCCACACCGGAGGCCGGTACAACGTGTCCGCTGAGCCTTCTCCCGAGCATTTCCACACGTACCAGGCGCCTGGCCCTTGCCCCGGCTGCGCGGCTTGCGCCGGTGCAGGGCGCGGCCTTGCCACCGGGACGATGCCGCCCGTGCTCCGGTGAGGCGTGTGCGCCACGGGAAACGTGCCACCGCTGGGCGGCTGGTAGTCGCTCTTCACATACGAGCAGCTCGCCATGTTGGCGTCGCCACCGGTGATCGTGTCTCCGGGGTTCGCGGGTTTTCCGTTGCCTGGCTTGGTCCCCCCACCAGGACGACCGGCGTTGGGAGCACCGGCTCCAGGAGCCTTCCCCGGAGTGCTGCTGGTGCCGGCGCCGAGTTCACAAGCGGGCGTGGGCGTTTGACTGCAGGTCGTGCTTCCCCAGCCGCCCCCGGCAACGGCAGGAGAGGCAAGGCCGAGCACGGCTGCGGTGAAGACCCCGGCGACGACAGCGGTGCGGCGCATCGTCAGCACGTCCCCGCGTCGTGCACGCCGTAGTCGGTGACCTTCCACGAGCCGTCGGCCTGCTTCTCCACGATCGCGTTGATCGCATGCCGGCCTCCGGGCTCGTCGTCCGCGAGCTGACCGTTGTCGGCCCGGTACTTGAGCCAGTTCGACGAGTCACCGCAGTCGGACACGATGATCTTCACCGGATCGTCCGCAGGCTCGGCCGAGGACACCGTCGGGTTGAGGATCGGCTGTCCCTTGGTCACCAGGCCGTTGTAGTGGTCGGCGTAAAGACCGCGCGACAGGTTCGTCAGCGCGAGGCCGGTCGCGTGATCCCCAAGCTTCGGCGATTGCCAATCCGATGTCGTCCCGGCCTGAACGAAGTCCTCCCACATCGCCCGGTATGCCGTCAGCGCGTCCTGCTTCGCCTTGTCCTCATCCATCGGGGAAGGACTGGTGCTCACGGCAGTCGAGGGTGCAGGGGCGGCAGTCGACGGCGCGGACGCGACGGTTGCCGGATCGTCAGGGGTGCACGCCGCGAGCAGCATGAGACCGGCCAGACCCGTGACCGCCCATCCGCTCACGGAGCGACGTGTTCTCCCCTGCACCGTGGCACCCCCACCACTACCGGTTGATCACTGTTCACCAGATCAAACTTTCTACACCACTGTCCCCCTGCGGGCGCAACGGCAATGCCGCACTGACTTTGAGGTCGGCATGGCTCCAACCAAGAAAGATTCACCCTTTCGGACGCGTGATGGGAACATTCGAGGCTTGCGTCCGGTATTTATGGCGGCTAGGAATCGCGAGGTCTTTGCCTGCGTCGATCGCCGGGGTGTCCGATGAATTCGCTTGCCTTGACTGGCTGGGCTGCCGTCGGCGGGTGCGCCGGGGCGGCGGTCGCGTTGGGCTCCCGAGCTTTGGTGCGGACGAGAGCGCTCGGCGTGGGCGAGCGGGTTGTCTCAGCTGGTGTGACGGCCGCGCTGTTCGGCGCGGCGGGCTGGCGGTTCGGCTGGGGGATCGACCTGGTGGCATACAGCTCGTTCGCGGTGGTGTCAGTGGTCTTGGCGCTGTTCGATGTCGTCGAGCAGCGCCTGCCCGGTGTGCTGATTGTCGTGGGCATCCTCGCGGTGGGGGCGAGTTTCGCCCTTGGGGCTGTACTTGCGGCGGGGTACGCCGACTTGCTCCGGGCGGCGGTCGGGATGGTTGTTCTAGCCGCTTGCTATCTCGCGCTCGCCCTCGCACTCGGCGGCCTCGGCGCCGGAGAGGTCAAGCTCGCCGGGCTCCTTGGCCTCGTGTTGGGATGGCAGAGCTGGGGCGCCGTCCTGGCCGCCACCGTGCTGGGGTGGCTGCTTGCTGGAATCGCACGCCTTGTGTTGCGTGCCACGGGGCAGGTGGCCCGTGACGCCCCAATGCCTTTGGGGCCCTATCTTGTGCTGAGCGCGTGGGTGACAATCCTGTGCGGCCTCGCACCCTAGGGAATTTGGAATAATCCGTTGGCAGATTCCCCGAGTAACCCACTTCGTTATTCCACGAGGGGTTGCCAAATTCTATTCGTGATTATCGTGGTTCCGCCGGGCTCACCGGTCCCGCCATGCAAGCGGTGAGAGCGAGGTGGCTGCTTCGGCGACCAGCTGGGCGGTTGCAGTGGACAGGCCCTTGAGCGCGCTGTCGATCCAGCCCTGGACGCGCTGAACGCCGACCTCGCGGTACTCGACCGCTTGGAGGAGCATCTCGAGCTTGTCGGCATCGCGGGCGCACCGGGATTCCAGGGTTTCGGCCGTCTCGTACTCGTCGACGGCGTCCCGGACGGAGGCGCGGGCGGCGTCGGGCAGCCCGGCGGTTTGGTCGGTGGTGATTTGCTTGGGGTCGGGTTTGGTGAGGTAGGGCTTGACGGTGTGGGGGAGGTCGCCGGTGCGGGTTTCCTGGGTGTCGTGCCAGAGGGCGAGGTAGGCGGCGCGGGCGGGGTCGGCACCTTCTTCGGCGGCAAGGAGTCCGGCGAGCTGGGCGACGCGCAGGGAGTGCTCGGCGACGGATTCGGGGTCGCGGACGCCGGCGTGCCACCAGCCCGAGCGCCGGATCCGTTTGAGGATGCCGAGCTCGTAGCCGAAGCTGGCGATGGCGCTGGCGTCTGACACGCGTGGTTCTCCTATCGGTCGGCGATGCGGAGGGCGTAGTGCAGGCCGGCGAACTGGTCCCGCTCGGCGCGGGTGAGTTCGTCGGTGGACAGGCCCACCTCGACGGCCTCCTCGAGCGGTGGGCGCAGGTGGGGCCAGTCGGTCAGCAGTGACGGGCGTGAGGCTATCAACGTGAACAGGGTGTGCAGGTTGAGCGGTAGGTGGGGCGAGGACGGTGCGACCCGGCGGGTGAGGTGTTCCAGCAGGTGCACGCCGCCCCAGGAGCGGGGGTCGGCGTGCAGCATGAAGGCGTCGTCGATGTGGTCCTCGCGCAGTTCGCCGATCCAGTAGGCCCAGTAGTTCAGGTTCGCCACGTCCGGGGTCGAGCCTGTGGTCATGGCGGTGGTGAAGTGGCGCAGCACGTCGCCGTCGCCGCGGCCGGCCAGCGCGACCGAGGCGGAGCGGGTTTCCAGCAGCCGGTTGACGTTGTCGGTGTGGATGGTCTGGCGGCTGGCGCGTGCCCACTCGCCGCGGAGCCAGTCGACGCTCGCGGGCCGCTGGTCGAAGCTGAGCAGGTAGACCGCTTGGCGGCGCAGCAGGGCTTGGTCGGTGCCGCAGGCGCGGTCGGCGATGGTGAGCAGGTGGTCGAAGAAGCGTGCTCGCTCATCTGGGTAGAGCACGGGTTGCGACGCTGTTGGTCCCCGTCGGCGAGCGGGTACTGCCAGCGGGCGGAGTTGCTCGGGCAGGATTCCGGTGATCGGCCAGGTGATCAAGTTGGTCAGTGACCGGCGATGCACGTTGTCGGCCAGGGGATGCTGCGCCGGGTCCAGCCAGGCCGGACCGGCGTCGACGGCCGCGGCGAGGACGACGTCGGCTTCGATGGCCTCGTGCAGATGCCGGCCCACGGATGCCGGCGCGCCGAGCCGGGTCAGGGTGGACCGGAGTCGGAGGAAGTCCCGGGTCTGCATCGCGGCGAGGGGCCTTCGGCCGGATTCCCAGCCCTGCACCGTTGTGACGTCGACGCCTGCGGCCTCGGCGAACTGGTCTTGCGTCGCGCCCGCGGATTGGCGGGCGAGTTTGAGCACGAACCCCGCCACGACGCCCAGGCAGCGTGATCCCTGACTGCCGGTCGGTGTTCGTGACGCCCTCGCCATGCGTTCGCCCCCAGGTCGAGCCTCCGTCGCTGCCGCAACCCGTACTGGCAGTCCGTTCTGCCGCGGCCGCCCCGATCGTAACGTGTTCCCAAGCGATCACGGCGAGTGATCGCACACGCCGAAGGAGGACACGTTGACAGCAGTACTGAGCACCCCGATGACCGGCCGGTCTCTGGTCGAGCCCGCTCTGTTCGAGCAGTTGGTGAACCGGATCGTCGCCGAGCACGACCTCGAGCGCGGCGTGGCCGAACGCATCATGGAGCAGGCGCTGGCCTTCCTGGCCGCGTGCGCCCGCAACACCGGTGACCCGCTCGCGCCCAGCGAACTGGTGGACATCGGCTGGCACACCTTCGTCCTGCACACCCGCGACTACGCGGCCTTCTGCGAGCGGATCGCCGGCCGGTTCCTGCACCACGTGCCTACTGCGGACCACGACCCGGCCGCCAGCGGGGATACCGCCCGCGGGACGGTGGCACGGACGGTGGGGGCGATCGAGGCCGCGGGCTTCACGCTCGACTCCGAGCTGTGGCCGCAGGCGGCCGGGTGCACCGGTTGCCACAATGGCTGCCACGACGACCCGCCGCCGGCCCGCGACTGACAGGGAGTTCCACGATGCCTCGCAGCACCTGGGACGAGCTCCCCGCCACGGTGCGAGCCGCGATCGAACGCAAGGCTGGGCTGGTCGCGCGCGCCGAGATCCCCTCGGCGGGACGCAACTCGGATTTTTCAGCCACCTTGCACCTGCGCTCCGGCGGAGTCGTGTTCTGCAAGGGCATCGCCGATGCCGAGGCCAAACGCGGCGCGATGCACCGCCACGAGGCGGACATCAACCCGTGGTTGCCCTCGGCCATCGCACCGCGACTGCGCTGGCGCATCGAAGCCGATGGCTGGCTGCTACTCGGCTTCGACCGCGTCATGGGCGCCCACGCCGACCTCGCACCCGGCTCACCCGACCTGCCCGTGGTGGCCGCCGCCGTGGCAGCGCTGGGACGAGACCTCGCCGACTGCCCAGCAGCCGCGCCTCGGCTGGCAGACCAGTGGGCACGACTCGCGCCCTGGCGACGGCTCGCCAAGAACCCGCCACCCGGGCTGTCGGTACCTGAGCAGCTTATAACGTGGGAGGCGCGAGCGGTCGAGGCCGCCGACGGGCACGACCTGGTGCACACCGACCTGCACTCGCTCAACATCCTCGTCTCCGGGCGCCGAGCCATGATCATCGACTGGGCGTGGTCGCGCACCGGATCAGCGGCGGTCGACGTGGCGTTCCTCATCGCCCGGCTGATCACCGCCGGTCACACGCCATCAGCCGCCGAGGAGTGGGCCGAGGCGCTTCCGGTGTGGCAACGAACTCCATCGGCCGTCCGTACGGCGCTGGCGGTCGAGATCTGGGGCATCTGGCAGTACCAGGCCGCGCAGCAGCGCCGCGACCTGTGGCGCACCCTCGTCCCGGCCGCCCGCGCCTGGGCGGCACACCGCCTCAACAGAAGCACGGTTCTCGAACACCAGTTCGATGACGTGTTAGCCTCATGGCATGAGCGTGGAGGGTCTGAGCGGTGAGCGGCATGACGGCCTCGTCCACTACCGCGTCGACTCGCACGGTGACCGGCTCGTCGTCCTGCCCGCGACGTGCCGGGCGGGGCGACATTCCCTCGCTGCGACGGGTTATCGAGCTGTCGTCGGTGGAGCTGGAATTACTGTCGAGTGCCAGACGTGCCGAGCCGAGGGCGCTTCTCCGGCGGCATGGCGCTTCGGCGCCGCGGGACCGGTGGCCGTGCGGGCGGAGCTCGACGACCAGCCCTACCTGGGCCGCCGGTATCGGCCGGAGTCGACGCCGCTCGGCTGGACGTAGGGCCTGCGGATGCTGCACAGCCCGTACACGCGGTTCACCGGCGACGCCGACCACGGGCGAGTCCCGGTCATCACCCCGGTCTGGGTTCGGCTGGACGCCATCTACGTGCGAGTCCCGGGAGCACCCGTACACACCGTCGTCAGCGGACTGGACATGACCGGCGAGGTGCCTGGCCGCCTGACGGGCTGGTTCGCCACCGCGAAGGGAGACTGGCTGGGCGTTGTCGACTTCGAGATCCCCTGCGCAGACGCCCGGCGAAACAAGCTCGAAGTTGTCGACCAGCTCGTCCCGGCCTAAGCCCTACGACCCCGCAACGACTGACTGCGGTTCGTCTTAAGGCGATGTGTTTCTCACCTCCTGCAGCACATCCTCAAGATGCCGGCGTGTGTTCGTCGGGGTAAGCGCAAGTTGTTCGAGCTCGGTCCTGAGTTGTCGGTAGCGTTCGACGAGATCGTGATCGGTCAGGAGGGTGACCGCTCCGACGTGGTGAATCACGACGGCGCCCTGGCCGTCCTCGCCGTCGTAGAGCGTGAAAGGGCCGAGCTGGCCGTCGTGCCAGTCCGGGCTCTCGATTACGAGTCGCACCGAAGTCGGCTGGTGGTCGAACAAGTCGATCAACCGCTCGACCTGCTTCGCCATGACGTTCACTCCGCCGACCCGCCAGGTGAGTGCTGGCACGCCGAGGAAAGCCTCATACCTCGTCTGCCCGTCCTGGAACAGGGCATTTTGACGTCCAATTCTGGATGTCACCTCGCCCACATCGCCGGTGCTGCGGCGAGCGTAATCATCCACTTGCAACAGATCTGGAACGCGCAGTGGTGACCATTCAGAGATGGAAGTGGCTTGCTCCTCGAGCTCCAATGCGCGAGCAGTCTGATTGGAAATGCCGAAAAACCCATGAGTGACACGGTGTGGATTCACCCACTCCGCGACGTGGAGCAGGTCCGCGCGCGCTCTGCCCGTGATTCCGAGGGCGTCGGCGAGTGCCTTCGTTTGGTCTACGGTGGGAAGGAGTGTGCCGTCGAGCCATCGGCTCACCGTGGTATGGGAGACGCCGAGCTGGTCGCCAACCATGCGGGTGGTAGGCCGAGGGGCGAGTGCCAGCCAATGCGAGCGCAGAAGACGTGCCAGCGGCCGGTTGTCGAGCTGCTTCGCCATGTCGGGGTGTCTCGGCATGAAGTCAAGAGTACCGAGAGAGATCTCTATCAGAACGACCTATATGGGCTATTGCCCCTTCTGGTGCGCGCACTGCACGGTCTGTTGGTGCGCAATAACGCACTAACCTGAAGGGAAGAATGATGTGGCGATGGATTTTGCGTATCTGCGGTGATGCTTCTCCTGCGGCTTGTGACGGTAAAAAGAACCGTCGCCCTCGCCATGCGATGCCCCAGCGTGTGAAAGTCGCACTCAACGAAGAGAACGGCTGGGGGCGCGTTCGCCGGAGTCGGCGATGACGGAAGAACAGCGAACGCCGCATTATCTCTATCGGGTGGTTTTCGAGCAGTTCAAAGCCCGCATCGAATCCGGCGAACTCGCGCCCAACACACCGCTTCCGGCCGAACGGCGCCTGGCAGCGGAACTTGGGGTCGCACTTGGCACCCTTCGCCATGCGACTCAGCTCCTCCGGGAGGAGGGGCTTGTGGTCACTATCCCGTCGAAGGGAACCTTCGTCCGCGAAGCCAGCGCCCGGTCGTCCTAGCTACTGAGCCAACGGGCTCCTCGACCCGAAGCGCTGGCAGTGCTGGATTCGCGCCGCTAAGGCAGGAGGCCTCCACCGTCGTGGACGAGGCATTGGCCGGCTATGAGGGCGCCGTTGGGGGAGGCGAGGAACGCGACCAGGCCGGCGAAGTCGTCGGGGATGACGTAGTCCTGGATGGCTTGCTGGGACACGGTGCGTGCACGACGTCGTCGCCAGAGTGGGCGCGTGTGTCGGGGGCGGCGACTTGCGCGGGCACGACGGCGTTGACGGTGATGCGGTGCTCGCCGAGATCGCGGGCCATGACGCCGGCCATGCCGATCAGGGCGCCGTTGCTGGCGACGTAGGCGAGTCGTCTGGGGTCGCCGGTCAAGAAGGTTGCCGGAGGCGACGTTGATGATCGCCCGCGGTGGTCGCTGTTGCGAAGATGAGGGAAGCATGCTTGCACCATGAGCAGGGCGCCGACGGCGTGACGTCGAAGTAGCTGTGGAGTTCGTCCGGCGTTGCCTCGAGGAAGCTGTTGCGGCCGGACAGCAGTCCTGCGTTACCGGCACGATCCGGGGCAGCTGAGCCGCTCGATGACCGTCGCCACGCCCTGGCCACCGCCGCGGCAGTGCACCTGTGCCGCGCCTGGGGATTGCGATCAGTCGCCGTGGTCAGCGACGCCCGGAAGTTCGAGGGTGGCCAAGTCCGCAGCGCCGACCACGTGGTGCTGGTCGAGTGTCTGCCGGGAGGAGCTCCGCCGGACGGACGGCCGCGGCGTGGACACCGTCCTGGACCCGGTGGGCGGCGGCCACTTCACCGACTTGCCCGCGCAGTCTCGCTCCGGGTCTGATAGTCAAGGTGAACCGCCTGCTGCTAAACATCGCGTCCGTGCGGCGCGCAAACTGGCGCGAGCCGGCGCACCTTCGCCTTCAGGGGACCACTGCTCGCCGAGGCTCGCCTCACGTCGCCGAGCCCACCGTCTACTGCTTTCGAGGCGGCAAGCGCAATGTAAGCACTGGCAGACCGCACTGCGACGGCCAAACTAGTCCTCGACCGGCGTTGGACCCAGCTCTGATTCGGCGACGCGCCCACTGCCGGGTGTGCGAAGGGCCCGTTAGCGCGCCGTCGCCCTCTCTCGACTACGTGGTGAGCCGGCCGCGTGGCAGCTGGCCGCGACAACCGGAGGTGAGAGATGTTCGGTTTTCCGATGGCCGAGATGATTGGGTGATCTGGTGGCTCAACCAGACTGGGCAGCGCTGTACCAGCGGCACAAGGATGCCATGCACCGGGTCGCGGCGTCAGTGTTGCGTGAGGCCGGGCTCGCCGATCGAGCGAACGACGCCGTCAGCGAGGCGATGACGTCTCTCATCAGCGCGCCTCCGGCGGGGGTGCGGAACTGGGAAGCGGTCATGGTGACGGCGGCCAAGCGTAAGGCTCTCGACCTGCTCCGTTCGGCTGCGGCGCGCCATGCCGGACCCGAGTTCGGTCCCGAACATGACCATGCGGACACGGTCGACATCGCCGAGGACGCTGCTGAGCGGATCGACCGGGAACGACTGGGAGCAGTGGTCTGGGACGGACTGGCGGTTCTCGACGATCGGCACCGGAGAGTGGCATGGGAGTACATCGCCTTGGGGCGGCCCCGTGATGACGTGGCGGTTGAGCTGGGCGTATCGCCTGGCCGGGTCAGCCAGATGGCCAGGCGCGCGCTGGAGGAGTTGCGACTCTACCTCGATGAGCAAGGAGGTGCCGCATGACCGACGACAAGAGTGATGAGGTGATCGCCAAGTTTCTGGAGACGCGAGCGCGTTCCGCGACTGGTGAGCTGCCCGGTCTGACCGACGAGCAGCGCGTGGAGGTCCAGTCGCTCGTCGACGTGGCAGAGTTGCTGTGGGAAGCAGGGCACGGTGCGCCGCCCCTCGAGGATGATCCGGTCGCGGCCATGCTGGGCCTGGTACCGGATCCTCGTTACGCCCTTGATCGCGAGGCGTTGGCTCGTGCCCGGCGCAACGCCAATCTCAAACCGGGTGCGCTGGCTGACCGGCTCAGCGCCCGTGGATGGGATGTCGAAAGGCGGGATGTCTTCCGCTGGGAGAACCAGTCCGCGGCTGATGTGCCCCCCGCCTTGATCAAGGCTATCGCGGAGGAGACGGGAACGGAGCCGGACCTGCTCACGGTCAGCCGAGCGGAAACCGGCGGGCACGAGATACTGACCGCGCTGAGCGAATCACCGCGATTCGGCAGGTTGGTGCAGCGGTGGACGCAGATCCGGGCTGTGTCTCCTGGCCTCGCGGCGTCGACCCTGAAGTCTCGGGCTCTGGCCACTGTTCACCGAGGTGATCGACCAGATGTCGAACAGCTGTTGGCGTCATTGGAGGCGTTGGTAGCCGCGTTGGAGGGTGGTGGTGAACAACGTGAATCTTGATGAATGCGTCGACCGCGCGGTCTGTCATCTCGATGCCGCAGTGCGCGCTCGATTCGCGGCCGACCCGCACGGCACGCTGCGAGGTGACCTGGGGCTGACTGCTCGAGCAGCTGAGCACCTGTCGAGCCGTCGCGGCGACGGCGGTGTTTGCGACGGGGTGTCGTTCCTGCGAGATGATGTCATTTTGTATGCGCCGACGCCGTTCAGCCGACGCGAGAATTTCACCTTGGCGCACGAGCTCGGACACTGGTTGGTCGAGCAGGCGGACGAGCTGTACGACTGGCTTGCCGACCAGCCCGAACCGGGACGGCTGCTGGAAACACTGTGTGATCGAATCGCGCAGCAACTGGTGTTGCCGGCAAGCGCGGTCGACCTCGTGCTCAACCAGGGCTCCCTGCAGGCACATCACGTGCTCGCTTTGTACCGCATGAGCCATGCCAGTATCCCGGCTTGTGCGATCGGGCTGGCCGGCAGGCTTCCGCACGTAGGCGCGGTCGTCATCGCCGATCACGAAACGGTGCAGTACGCGAGCGTGCAGCCCGATGTCGAGTCGGGCTGGCCGGTAGTGATCCCGTGGCCAGGGCAGGCCGTCCCCGATGGGCACCCCTTCCGGACCATGCAGGCGGGATCCGAGCTGACGAGAAAGACCTTCTGGAGCACGGCGTGGGGTGAGCGCGAGGACTACTACGTCGACGCCGTAAGCGACGGCAAGCGCATCATCGCCATCTTCTCCGACATCGACACCTGGAACTGCGAGCAGCTCCACCTCGATCAGCCGCGAGAGTTCGACCAGCGTCCGATCAGGACGATCCACTGCTGCCAGGGCGAACAGGCCGTCCGCGGCTATCCCTGCCCAGACTGCGGGGAGCCGTTCTGCCCGATATGCGGGAAGTGCCGGTGTCAGCGCGCCGCCGCTCGAGAGCAGCCGTGCAGCAAGTGCACCTTGAATTACCAGCCGCAACTGCTTGTGGACGGACTCTGTGTGGAGTGTCGGGACTAACTCGGTCACGGCCTATCTCGACTACGTAGTGAGAGCCCAGGTATGGGACCGAATCCTGCCGGCTCTCGGGATGGAGGTGATCAAGATGGCCAAGAACACCGGAAACGGCCACCGCAAGGGAGCCGTCAAACAGCGCAGCGAGTTCAAGCGCGGCGACATCTGGTTCAAGCGGGACACCAAGACGGGACGCATCCTGAACGGCAGCCCGAACCAGCACAAGGGCGTCCGCAACGAGAAGTGACAGACTGCTGGCGGCACTCGATGTGCCGCCAGCATCATGCTGGTGTGCTTAGCGACCACGCCAGATTTTGGCGTGTCCCTCGCGCAGCGCGGCGACGATGCGCTGCTCTGCCTCGCTCAGCTCCAGTCCGGTTCGGTTGAGATGGTGGCGGCCCAATGGTACTGGGGACCGCTGCCGCGTCGGCGGCGGGCTGGGACGCCAAGCACCTGGGCGCGCACGCCTGGCACAGTCGTTCAGAATCACTGACTGTCCAGCTTGGCAGCCCCTTCGAAGGTCACTGCTCCTGGTCCTCGGAATCGATGGCACTAAGCCAATGGCTTGGAATCAGCTTCGTGTCTCCTCGCCAGTTGTGGCGTACCGATCGCTGGAACCAGCCTTCGGACAGGTTGGCGTGGTCGCAGACGATGACCTGCATGTGCGGGGCCAGTTCGGCGGTGACGTCATGAATCAGTTGGAAGAGACGCCGGGCTGCTTCTCGGTCGTTGTCACCGGCGGGTGTCCCGGAATTCTGGTCGACTTCTGACCGGAACCAGACCTGGGTGGGTTGATCGAGCATGAGTAGCCGGGGAACCGGACGTTGCTGGCGTACGAAGTAGCGGTGGAGTGCGAGGTGGGTGACGAGGTGGTAGCCGATCCAGTTCTCGCCGCTTCCGATCCGTGGCAATGGCGCGGGACCGGCCTCGGTGTCGGCGACCACGGTGAGCCGGTTGAGATCCAGGCGGACACTGCCGCCGTCACCGTGCTCCAATCGGAGCTGTTCCGCCCACCTGGTCATGTCGTGGCTGATGGTGACGAGCCGGGAGGTGAGTTGTTCCCGCTCCTCAGCCGGGTCGAGCTCGGCCTCAAGGCTGGAGATGTGGTCCTGCATGGACTCGACCTGCTCGCGGAGGCGTTCCAGTTGGTAAGCCGAACCCGTGGGCAGGGCGGCGAGTGTGGCGTGGATGCGCCCGCGGGCGAAGTCGCGCCGTGTCGAGTCGGGTAGGTTGTCTGTGGCGTTGTTGGTGGAATGGACCGCGCGGACAGCTGCGTCGGCCGTACGTAGTTCCGCTCGGACGGTAGCGAGCCGTTCGTCGACTCGTTCGAGCGCGGCGCGTCGTGCCGGACGCGCCGCATCGATTCCCTCGAGGGCGGAGTTCAGCTGATCGAGGCTCTGCTTGAGGTCCCGTGCGGTCGGGTCCGGTTCCGCGAGTTCGTTGCCGCAAACGGGACACGGAGCGGAGTCACGAGCACTCTCGTCGCTGCCTTGGAAATCGAGCAGATTCAGACTGGTGAGCCTGGCGGCTTGAGTCCGTACGGCGGAGGCGTAGTCCGTCTCGCTGTCATCCTGTTGTACGAGGAGTGCTCGTTCAGCGCTCAGGGCGCGAAGCTGGTCTCGGAGCGACTCTTGACGTCGTTGGAGCTCGACCTCCCGGTTGATCAATTCGGGCGTGGCGGGCTGCGCGTAGTCGCTCGCCGTGATGGCCGTCCGCAAACGCTCGACCGCGACGGTGCGGTCCGGCATGACCCGGTCGCTGACCATGCCCAGGGTGTAGGCCTCACTCCACAACTCGTTGAGACGAGCGTCAGCTGAGTCGGCGGCCTCGAGGGCTCGCTGGTGCTGGGCCTGCAGCGAACGCAGTTGACGTCGAGCGGCTGCGAGCCGGGCGCGCTTGAGCGCCTGGTCGCGCGGTACCGCGCCGATGAAGTACGGGATGGTGTCCTTGAGGGCTTGGGTCATGCCCTGTTCGCCCTGGCGGTGGAACAGGAGGTCCCGGTTCGCGATCTCGCTCTGGCGCTGGAAGCAGAGAAGCGCCGCGTGGCCGAGGTTCGCTTCGAGCGCCGGCCGGGACGAACCCGGAGGAGGTTGATGGGAGTTCTCTTCGATGCCGATGCGCCGGCCCAGTTGCTCGCGAACGCTGCGCGAGTCGGCGTTGACGGCAAGATCAGCGAATTCCGGCGCGGACAGGTCTGCTCCGAACTCGAGCATTGCCCGCTGTGTCGACGCCCTACCCGGCTGAGGTGCGGGCCGGGCGACGAAGGCTCGTCCGCCGTCTCCGAGTTCAAAGAGGGTGGCGTACCAAACGACGGTTCTCGTGATAGGACCAACCGGCATCTGCAGTGTGTCTCGGCCGAGGCAGTACTCGACGATGTCGAGCAACGCACTCTTACCGGTCTTCGAATCCCCGGTGACGATGTTCAGCTCGCCCAGCGTGAATTCGACGGAGCGCTTCTCGCCAGTGGCGTTGTACAGGACGATCTCGTTGATCTGCATGATAATCAGGGAGCCACACCGAAGAGGGCGAATACGGTTGAGGTTGCATCAGCTTTCGACAACCAGCGGCCGGTTAGGCGGGCGGGCCGTAGGAGGTCGCGGAGTTCGTCGGGAGTCGAGAAGCCGCGTGGTCGTTTGATCTGTCCCAAGAGGACTGCACCTTCGAGAGTGAGGATGTGGTGGGTCAGGCCGAATCGGAGGCCCTCCTTGATCGGCGCGGTGAGGTTCCTCGCGCGCGACGGAAACCCAGCGTGCAGGGCGGGGTTGGCTGATATCCAGTTGGCCAGGTGTGTTCGAATCGAGCTCGGCAAGGCTTCTCGTGTTGCCCGATGGAGCACCAAGGGGGAGACGATGAAAGCCAGTTCCCAGGGCATCCCGCGTCCAGATTCCTTGCGGTAGTCCTCGGCAGCCGCGGCGAGGATCGCAGCGATCAGCGCGGGATTCAACATGGCGGCGGCCACGGGCGATCGCTCAGCCCACTTCGGCATAGCATCCTTCCGCTGTCAGGGTCGATTTGTGCGCCACCGGGTGGGTCATGCGCTGACCTGAAGCAGCTGCTCCAGGCGCACCTGGAAGTCCGGATGCCAGCCAACCTTGCCCCGGTCGGCAAGCATGTGACGTTGACCGCGCGCGAAGAACGGATCCTGGTACCTGGCGCGAATCGTGATTCCGGTCCGGTCGAGCAGCTCCCGAAGCAGCAGCTTCCCGGCCTTCTTCTTGGCAGCCTCGTCCGCGTCAGGGTCAAGCTCGTCGAGCATCCACTCGAACTGGCGTTCCCATTCGTCGATGAGCTCGAGCTCGAATCGAGTGAGGTCTGCGACCCCGATGAGGTCCTCGTCAAGCCAGCGCGCGGTCTGGGTGTACGCGCGGTAGTAGTCGATCATGGCCTTCTGCAAGTTCTTCGGCGGGTAATCCACCCAGCGCATCTGGTGTACGAAGGCGTGTGACGCGTGATCGCGTTCGATATCGCCGACGTTCAGGCCGACCAGTTCAACCAGGGTCGGCAGGTTGTCCATGGTGAAGCGGTCGCGGATCTCCGCGATCGCCTGCTGGGCCGCACTCACATCCACACGGGCGAGCCGCCCCTGGAGCATCGCCAGCGCCTGCTGGTCCCACCATCGCCACACCAGGCTCAGGAACAGGTCCTCGTGTCCCATTGGCAGCGTCCAGTGCAGCGGGATCCGGACCGATTCCGACGCGTCATCGATCGACGGTGAGCCGTCGAGCACGACGATCCGGGAGACGAACGTCCGCCGTTCTGACGAGCTGAGTGCCAGGAACTGCTTGCGCGAAGAGTCAGTTTCCTGGCTCCGCGAGGTACTGGCGATGTTCTCCAGGGCAGTGAGCGCGGCAGAGGCGTTGCGCCCGCGAGGTCGCAGTGCCTCCATCGCGGAACCTACGCCGGCTGTCTGCGTCGTGACGAGGACCAACTTCGGACCGTCCGGGTCGCCGGGGTTCGCCTCATCCATCCACACTCTGAGCGTCCGCCACACGTCGACAGAACTGTCGGTCAACGACCGCTGAGCCCGTTGATGGTGCTTCACCTGCAGCAACTCGGTCGGGCTACCGTTCTCCTCCCACGCCACATCGTCGTGGAGCTCCAGGGTGATCGCGGCATCGGGGCGCTCGGGGCCGGCGCGCAACAGTTCGACAAGCGCCCACCACGTCTGATGCTGGTACCCCACGGCACTGGGGCCAGCGCCATGCGTGGAGGCTGCCATCACCCGATCCTCCAGCTTCTGCGACGATCATGTCCATACGACAATCAGGGCATTAACCCCCCGCGTTACGACCGGGAAGTTCACGTTTTCGCAACGACGTCTTAGCGGCGGCCGCCAATCCGCACGTCGCGCTGTCCTGACCTGGCAAAACTGCGGACACTGGAGGTCGGCCGTGAGGGTAGACCGCCGGGCGGCTTGCCGATATCTCGATCTCGATGGATTTCATCGGCCAGCTGCTGCCTTGTCCCCCCGGCGAGCAGTCTTGAGAAGCAGGTTGGGAGCAGCGCGGTGCGCCGGACGGTACTGAAGGCGCATCAACTGACTCGAACGACCCTGTTGACCTGCAGAAGTTATGTATCCGCAGGTCAGCGCAGTATGGCGTACATAGTTCACAGCTTAGTGATCAGTTGCCGGAGATGTGAAACGGCCCCTTCGAGGTTCTGACGGCAGTCGTCGAGATGGTGGCTTGACCGCTCGTGCCGGCTGGTCGTAACCCAGCCACATGCCGCTCAGCGACCCTATCGAGATGAGCAACCGGTCAGGGGACCTTTGTTTTTCTCCGGTCCGCGTGTCCCCGAGCTGCCGCTTTGGCGGAGTTCAATGTGTCAGGCCGTGGTGGTTCCGGATGGGAGATCGAGTGTTCGTGAGCGAGGGCTGAGCGGCTTGACGCCTGTCCTTGACGTCGGCGTAGTTGCGGAGCGTAGATATGGACGTGTCGCATGTTTTGGTACCCGGAATTTCAGGTCGGTCAACATTTGGTGGGCTGCTGAAAGGGTTTGGTCCGTCCCTAGCAGAGGTTATTGATCGCCTGATTAGCGCGGCGTCGGACCGGGCGGAAGCGCTGCGGAAGGCGCGGCGATGACGGCGGGGAAGAAGCGCCGATCGCATCGGCCCGCCGGTTCTGGTGGTGAGCAGGTTCACGTGGTTGTGCCGCCGATGTCGCCGGTTCTGTCGCCGGCCGCAGCACGCGCGCTGTTGCGGCTGGTGCGCAACGTAGCTGGCAAGCGCGGGCATGGTGGGGCCGGCGTACGGGCGGCGTCGCCGCGGGGTGTGTCGGGGGAGCGGGAGGCGGCGTAGTGATGAGGTTTGCGTTCTACGGGCGGGTGTCGACGGAGGATCAGCAGGATCCGGACGCCTCGCGGAACTGGCAGTTGGCGCGGGCGCGGGCGTTGGTCGAGCGGCACGGGGAGATCGTCGTGGAGTTCTTCGATGTGGGGCAGTCCCGTTCGATTCCGTGGAAGCGGCGGCCGGAGGCTGCTCGATTGCTTGAGGTGCTCAAGAGGCGGGATCGCGGGTTCGAGGCGGTGGTGGTCGGGGAGCCGCAGCGGGCGTTCTATGGCAATCAGTACGGGTTGACGTTTCCGGTGTTCGCGCATTACGGGGTGGGGTTGTGGGTGCCGGAGGTCGGGGGAGCGGTCGACCCGGAGTCCGAGGCGCACGACCTGGTGATGTCGGTGTTCGGTGGGATGAGCAAGGGGGAGCGGACCAGGATCAAGGTCCGGGTGCGGTCGGCGATGGCGGCGCAGGCCCAGGTGGAGGGCCGTTACCTGGGTGGCCGCCCTCCTTACGGCTATCGGCTGGCTGATGCCGGGCCGCATCCGAACCCGGCGAAGGCGGGCGATGGCAAGCGGCTGCATCGGCTCGAGCCGGATCCAAAGACGGCGCCGGTCGTGCAGCGGATCTTCCACGAGTACCTGTCGGGGATCGGTGTCTTCGCGATCGCGCAACGGCTCACTGCTGACGGAATTCCATGTCCGTCGGCGTACGACCGGGGCCGCAATCAGCACAGGTCGGGGGTGGCGTGGTCGAAGAGCGCCGTCCGGACCATCCTGACCAATCCGCGCTACACCGGTCACGAGGTGTGGAACAAGCAGCGCAAGCAGGAGTCTCTGATCGATGTCGAGGACGTCGGGCTCGGGCATCGGACCAGGCTGGCGTGGAATCCGCGGGACCAGTGGGTCTTCTCCGACCAGAAGGTCCATGCGGCGCTGATCAGCAGGGAGACCTTCGAGCAGGTGCAGGCTCGCCTGGCCTCAAGGGGCCCGCGGTCGACAGGTCGGGTGACCGAGCGGAAGAAGCACCCCTATGCGCTCAAGGGCCTGCTGTTCCACGAGAGCTGTGGGCGGCGCATGCAGGGCAACTGGATCCGCGAGCGGGCCCACTACCGCTGCCGCTACCCGAACGAGTACGCCCTCGCCAACCGGCTCGACCACCCGCTGACGGTGCACCTGCGCGAGGATGTGCTGCTGCTGCCGCTCGACACCTGGCTGGCCCAGGTGTTCGCGCCCGCCAGAATCGAACAGTCGCTCACCGCGATGGAGGAGTCGCAGCCGGATCACGCTCCCGCTGGCGCCGAGACGCGCCGGGCGCTGGCGGAGTGCGACCGGAAACTCGCCCGGCACCAGGCCGCGCTCGAAGCCGGCACAGATCCGGCGCTGGTGGCCAAGTGGACCAGGCAGGTGCAGCAGGAGAAGGCGGTGCTGGAGGCGCAGATGGCCGCCTCGGGCGCCCGGTCGGGGGCGGACCGGAGAATGACCGCCGCCGAGATTCGTCAGCTGGTCGACGCGATGGGCGGGCTGCTCCAGGTGCTGCGCGACGCAGACCCGGGCGACAAGCTGGAGGTCTACCGACAGCTCGGCCTGAAACTGACCTACAACGAAACAACACGGATGGTGGTGGCTGAAACCCAGCCCCAACCATCCGTGTGCGAAGTGGTTGTGTCCGAGGGGGGACTTGAACCCCCACGCCCTTTACGGGCACTAGCACCTCAAGCTAGCGCGTCTGCCATTCCGCCACTCGGACCTGCTCTTCTCTTGTGCGCACAAGAGTAGCCCATCCGCGGACGCCGGTTCACGGGGGGTGGGTGACTGCGCGTGATCAACAGTGCGCTATAAGAGCGGGCCGTCACAGAGGGTGAGGCGGGTAGGCTCCTTTGGGTTCTACTCGGAGGAGCGCAAAGTGCCTGGCTGGCTCACGGGCGTCCTGATCGCGGCTGGGGTCATGCTTGGCTCGTGGGTGCTGCTGATCTTCCTCCCGAAACTACTCCCACCGGGGCTGGCCAGGGATCTCGCGCGCTTCCTGCCGGACTGTGTGATCACCGTCAAGCGGCTCCGCAAGGATCCGCGCGTGCCGCTGCGGGCGAAGGTCGCCGTGGTGTTCGCGGGGCTTTGGGTGCTGTCGCCGGTCGACCTGATCCCCGAGTTCCTGCCGGTCATCGGGCCGCTCGACGACGTCGTCGTCGTGGCGCTGGCCTTGCGGTACGCGGCGCGGCGCGTGCCACGGGAGGTGCTCGACGAGGCGTGGCCCGGCAACCGTGACCTGCTGGACCGGCTCGTCGGGCGCCGTGGCGGAAAATCGCCGGACACCGAAACGTCCGGGGAATAGCGTCCGGGGCGTGGATCTCAGCATGGACCGCCGCGCGATGGTCGCGGCCCTCACCACCGTCGTGCTCTGGGCGTCGGCCTTCGTGGCCATCCGGGCGGCCGGTGAGCACTTCACACCGGGCGCGCTGGCCCTCGGCAGGCTCGTCGCCGGCACGCTCACGCTCCTCGTCTTCCTGGTCATCCGGCGCGAAGGGCTGCCGAAACGCGAGGCGTGGCCGGGGATCGCGGCCGCGGGGGTGCTCTGGTTCGGCGCCTACATGGTCGTCCTGAACTGGGGCGAACAACTCGTCGACGCCGGCACGGCGGCCATGCTGGTCAACGTCGGCCCCATCCTGATCGCCCTGCTCGGCGGTTGGCTGCTGCGCGAGGGTTTCCCCGGACGGTTGCTCGCGGGGCTCGCCGTCTCCTTCGCCGGCGCCGTCGTCGTGGGACTGTCGATGTCCGGCCGCGGCCAGGCGCCCGTCCTCGGCGTGGTGCTCTGCCTGCTCGCGGCCATCACCTACGCGGGTGGCGTGGTCAGCCAGAAACCCGCCCTCAAGCACGCCTCGGCCCTCCAGGTCACCACCTTCGGCTGCCTGATCGGCGCCGTCGCGTGCCTGCCGTTCGCCGGGCAGCTCGTCGACGACCTCGCCACCGCGCCCGCCGAAGCCACCCTGAGCATGCTCTACCTCGGCGTGTTCCCGACCGCCCTCGCCTTCACGACCTGGGCGTACGCGCTCGCCCGCACGACCGCGGGGAAGATGGGCTCGACCACCTACGCCGTGCCGGCCGTGGTGGTGCTGATGTCGTGGGCCGTGCTCGGCGAGATCCCGGGCTGGCTCTCGCTGGCCGGCGGCGTTCTCTGCCTGGCCGGGGTGGCGGTCTCGCGCGCGAAACGTGAACCCGTGCTCACCCGGCAACGGTTGTGAAACGGTTCGGGGTGGGTATCCCGCCCGCATGACTGACGCGCGTCTCGACGACGAGAACCCCGAGGCCGACCGCTACGACCGTGCGACGGTCGAGGCGGTCGGCAAGCTCACCGAGGCCCTCGAGACCCTCGAGGTCGCGCGCGGGCACCTCTACCAGTTCCACCGCATGACAGGAACCACCGACTTCGCCGTCGGCGAGGCCGTCGAGCTGCTGCGCAAGGCCGGCCACGACGAGCTGGCCGACCGCATCGCCCGCGAGCTGGTCGGCCGCAACGTGCTGCCGGGACGGTGGACGTTCCAGGTGGTCGAGGACTTCGACGACACCTACTACCAGCCGTTCCGCGCGTTCGAACGGCAGGCGCGCGAGCTGACCGGCGGGCGGCGGCACCTGTTCGAGGCGGAACTGAAACGGGAGCGCCGCTCGCCGGGCGTGGCCGGGCACGAGGCGACGCCGGACGAGCAGGTGGGCTGAATGCAGACGTTCCTGCCCTACCCAGGGTTCGCCGAAACCGCGCAGGTGCTGGACACGCGGCGCCTCGGCAAGCAGCGCGTCGAGACGCTGCAGGTGCTGCGGGCGCTGACGGTGCCGAACTACGGGTGGCGGCACCACCCGGCGGCGAAGATGTGGACCGGCTACGAGGAGGCGCTGACCCGCTACGGGCTGGAGGTGTGCCGGGTGTGGTGCGCGGCCGGGCACACCGACACGTGCGCGGTGAAGCTGACCGACGACCTGGCGCGCGCGGTCGGGCTGCCGCAGCCGCGGGACGAGCAGGCGCTGCGGGAGGCGGGGGAGATGCCGCCGTGGCTCGGCGACCCGGACTTCCACCGCAGCCACCAGTCGGCGCTGCTGCACAAGGATCCCGGGCACTACAAGCGATTCTTCGACGGCGTGCCGGACGACCTGCCCTACGTGTGGCCGGCCTCGGACCGGCCGTCGCGACTGGTCCACTCGTGAGGGTGCCGCTGGTGGTGGGTGCTTCAACGGGTCAAAGGGGCGCTGCCGCGGGCTTGGGGGGCTCCGGGCGTCGCGGCTGGTCCATTGGTGAGGGTGACGGCGGCGGTGGTGGGGGATCGGCCGGTGGGGTGCTTCAACGGTTCCAAGGAGGCGGTGCCACGGGCTTG